>NZ_JAUCCQ010000001.1:0-285193 GCF_034676075.1 Pararhodobacter sp.
AGGACGGCTGGACCGCGGTCCTGCTGATGGCGGCGGTCTCGGGCGGGATCTATGCCGGGATCTTCTCGGTCAACGAAAGCGCGGCGGTGGGGGCGTTCCTCGCCTTCCTGATCGCGCTGCTGCGCCGCCGCCTGACCTGGCCGCGCTTCTGGTCGGCGCTGCAAGAGACGGCGGCCACCACCTCGATGATCTATCTCATGACCATCGGCGCCTCGATCTTCACCTATGCGGTGACCATCTCGGGCCTGCCCCGGCTGATCGTCGCCGGTATCCAGGACACCGGCCTGCCGGGGATCTGGGTGGTGATGCTGCTGATGGTCATGTACCTGATCCTGGGCTCGATCTTCGAGACGATCTCCAGCATGGTCATCACCATCCCCTTCGTCTTTCCGCTGATCGTCGGCTATGGCTACGACCCGATCTGGTGGGGCGTGCTGACCGTCATGGTGATCGAGATCGGCATGATAACCCCGCCCATCGGCATGAATGTCTTCGTCATGAAGGCGATGCTGCCACGGACCAAGCTGTCGACGATCTTTGCCGGTGTCGCGCCGTTCATCGCCGCGGATATCCTGCGGCTGGGGATCCTGATCGCCTTTCCGGCGCTGTCGCTGTTCCTGGTCAACCTGTTCAACCTGCCGCGCTGAGGGGGCATCATGGCCGTTCTGTGGATCCTGGAAACCAGCCTCGACCCCGAGCGGGTCGGGGATCTGCGCCGACTGGCGGCGGAGATGAGCGAGGTCGTGCGGGCCGAGGAGCCGGGCTGCCTGCGCTACGACTGGCATCTGAACGAGGAGGGCAACCGCTGCCATATCCTCGAGGGCTACGCCGATGACGCGGCGCTGCTGAGCCATGTCGAGGGGTTCAACCGGCGCTGGGCGCGGGCCTTCTTCGGCCTGCTGAAGCCCGAGCGGCTGGTGGTCTATGGCGATCCGGGGCCCGAGGCGCGCGCTGCCATCGCCGCCCTGCGCCCGGTCTACATGCCCAGCCTCTGACCTCCGCATCTTCGCGGCCTAGCGCCCGGTCGGCCCCTCGGTGGCCGGCCGGGATTCGTGCGTTTCCGGGGGAAAGATCCGGGCGGGCCCCCGCCGCTTTGACCCGGATTGAAAATCCATGATTGACAGACTCACCTTTTGGCGGAATCAATAGTTCAAGAACGTAAGTAAGATTCGAGCCTGGCGGAAGGAACACCATGCCCCCTGTCGTGGTCAGAAACTATGCTGGCACCATCGAAGCCGGCGATCACCCTTATCTGCAAGGTCCCTGGACCCCGCTGCACGAGGAGGTGAACGCCGATGACCTCGTCCTCCTTGAGGGCGAGGTGCCGCGTGACATCGACGGCGTCTATCTGCGCAACACGCAAAATCCGCTGCATCAGGCGCTGGATCGCTACCATCCCTTCGACGGGGACGGCATGATCCACATGGCGGCCTTTCGTGACGGAAAGGTGCAGTATCGTAACCGTTTTATCCAGACCAAGGGCCTGAACGCCGAGATCGACAGCGGCGAGCGGCTCTGGGCCGGGCTGATGGAAGATCCCGCGCTGTCCAAGCGCCCCGGCTGGGGCGCCCATGGCGCGCTGAAGGATGCCAGCAGCACCGATGTGGTGGTCCATGCCGGCAAGGCGCTTTCGACCTATTACCAATGCGGCGAGGGGTATCGGATGGATCCGCTGACCCTCGACCAGCAGGGGGTGCCGGACTGGTCGCCCGAACACGGCATCTCGGCCCATACCAAGGTGGACGAGGCGACCGGGGAACTCCTGTTCTTCAACTACTCGAAGACGGCGCCCTACATGCATTACGGCGTGGTCGACCGCTCGGACCGGCTGGTGCATTACACGCCCGTGCCGCTGCCCGGGCCGCGCCTGCCGCATGACATGGCCTTCACGCAGAATTACGCGATCCTCAACGACTTCCCGCTGCACTGGGACCCGGAACTTCTGAAGCGCGACAAGCATGTGGTGCGTTTCTACAAGGACCGGCCGTCGCGCTTTGCCGTGATCCCGCGCCGGGGCGGGGCCGAGGAGATCCGCTGGTTCGAGGCGACGCCGACCTTCGTCCTGCATTTTCTCAACGCCTATGAGGAGGGCGACGAGATCGTGCTGGACGGCTATTTCCAGGAAGACCCGATGCCCACCAATTATGAGGGGGCGCAGCCGGGCTACGAGCGGATGATGTCCTACCTCGACCAGTACAAGATGGGCACGCGGCTGCATCGCTGGCGCTTCAACCTCAAGACCGGTGAGGCGCGCGAGGAACGGCTGGACGACCGCACCCTCGAATTCGGCATGATTAACCAGAAATACGCCGGGCGGCCCTATCGCTACGCCTATTCCGCGGTGCAGGTGCCGGGCTGGTTCATCTTCAACGGCTATGTGAAGCACGACCTTGAGACCGGGCAAAGCTGGCAGCTGACCCTGCCCGAGGGGCATTATGCCAGCGAGGCGCCCTTCGCGCCGCGCATCGGCGCCACGGCGGAGGACGACGGCTACCTCGTCACCTTCGTCATCAACGAGAAGACTGGCAAATCCGAAGTCTGGCTGATCGACGCCCGAGACTTCGAACGGGGCGCGGTCTGCAAATTGCAACTGCCGCATCAGATGGCCAGCGGGACGCATTCCTGCTGGGCCAATGGCGCCGATTTCCGCGATGGCGGGATTCTCGCGCGGGCGGCGATGGGCTGAGGGAGAAAGCCATGGGACTCGAGACGATACCCCCGAACCAGGACTGGCTGGTCGAGAATGCCTCGATGCAGGGGCCCTTCGCGCCGATGCACAACGAGATCGTGGCGCAGGATCTGGAGGTCATCGGCGATCTGCCCGAGGACCTGAACGGGCTCTATGTCCGCAACGGGCCGTCGCCCGCCCATGCCCCGCATGGCAAATACCATTGGTTCGACGGCGACGGCATGCTGCATGCGGTGCGCTTTCAGGGCGGCCGCGCCACCTATCGCAACCGGATGGTGGAAACCGACGGGCTGAAGGCCGAACGCGAGGCGGGCCGGTCGCTGTGGCCCGGGCTGAAGGACCGCATGCCCGACGGCGCGCTGCCGGACGACGCGCTGAAGAACACCGCCAACACCGATGTGAAATTCCACAACGGCAAGCTCTACTCGATGTGGTATCGCGGCGGCGCGGTCTATACCGTCGACCCCGGCAGCCTGCAGACTCTGGGCAAGCTGGAACAGGATCCGCGGCTGGTCGGCCTGCAGATCTCGGCCCATAGCCGGATTGACGAGGCGACGGGCGAATTCATCTTCTTCGCCTATGGCAACCGCCATCCCTACATGCACTATGGGGTGATCGGCGCCGATGGCGCGCTGAAAACCTTCATGCCGGTCGAATTGCCCGGGCCGCGCCTGCCGCATGATTGCGCCATCACGCCGAATTTCACCATCCTGCACGATTTCCCGCTGGTGAATAACCGCGAGGCCCTGCAACGCGGCCGCTATTCGCTGGAATTCCATCAGGACTGGCCGACCCGTTTCGCGGTGATCCCGCGCCACGGCACCCCCGACCAGATTCGCTGGTTCGAGTTCAACCCGCGTTACATGCTGCATGTCTCGAACGCCTGGGAAGAGGTCAACGCCCAGGGCGAGCGCGAGGTGGTGATGCTGGGCACGCCCTATGCCATGCCGCGCGGCTACGATGGCGGGCTCGATGTGCAGCGGCTGCTGTTCACCATCGGCACGCAGGGCACGGATTACGAGCTCTACCAGTGGCGCATGAACCTCGACACCGGGATGACGCGGGAAGGGATCGTCGACGACATCCTGAATACCGAATTCCCGATGATCAACACCCGCTTCCAGGGGCTGAAGAACCGCTACACCTATAACGTGCTGATGGGGCGGCCCCGGACGCTGGAACAGCCGCATTTCGCGGGGCTGGCCAAATACGATCTGCAAACCGGCGCCGCCGTCGCCTATCATCCGGGCGAGGGGTATTGGTTCTCGGAAGCGCCCTTCGCGCCCCGCGACGGTGCGACCGAGGAAGACGACGGCTATGTCGTGGGCTTCGTCTGGAACGGGCTCGCGAACCGCTCCGAGGTCTGGGTCACCGATGCGCGCGATATCTCGAAAGGGCCGATCGCCCGGGTGATCGTGCCGCAGCGGGTGCCGCATGGCTTCCATTCCTGCTGGGTGCGCGAAGACCAACTGACGGCGGCACAGGTCGCGTGATGCCGGATCTGGGAGGAACCTGGCATCTGATCGGTTGGGAGATCGAGTCGGAGGGGCGCGTCACGCATCCCTTCGGCGAGGCCCCGGCCGGGATGATCTGCTACACGGCCGATGGCTTCATGTCGGCCTGCATCGCCCGGGCCGACCGGCCCCACTGGTCGGCCGGCAATCCGCGCAAGGCGCCGGATGCCGAGCGGCTCGCGGCTTTCGAGAGCTATTTCCACTACGCCGGGACCTGGCGGATCGAGGACCGCGACGGCATCCCCCATGTGGTCCATGCCGTGACCCACAGCCTGAACCCCGATTTCCCGGGCAGCGAGCAGGTGCGGAGGATCGACCTGTCTGGCGACCGGCTGACCCTGTCGGCGCAGGAAGGCCCGCGCCATCACCGGCTGCGGTGGAGGCGCTGATGCTGGATCATTCCGCCCTTCTGGCCCGCGCGCGTCAGGCCTGTTCTGACCGCGCCTGCTGGTCGCCCTATCCCGAGATGCCGAAACTCTACCCCGAGGGCGAGGCCGCCGCCGCCGCAGGCAAGGCCGCGTTCGAGGCGCTGCTGGGTCAGCCCTTCGCGCTGGATCTGCCGGGCGTGACCGGGCAGGCGGGCGAGGAGATCTCGCCCTATACGCAAGAACCCCTCGGCATCACCTATCCGCAGGCCGATCCCGATACGCTCTTTGCCGCCGCCCGGGCCGCGATCCCGGGCTGGGCCGGGGCCGGGATCGACACGCGGCTGAACCTGCTGATGGAGGGCCTTGACCGGCTCTATCGCCAGCATCTGTTCACGCTGGTCCATGCGGTGATGCATACCGCCGGGCAAAGCTACAACATGGCCTATGCCGGATCGGGCGTGAACGCGCTCGACCGCGGGATCGAGGCCTTGGTCTATGCCGAACAGGCGATGCGGGCGGTGGCGCCGCAGGCCCGCTGGACCCGGCGCTTCGGTCCCGACGAGATCGCGCTGGACAAGACCTATCGGCTGGTGCCGCGCGGGGTCGCCGTCTGTTTCACCTGCGCCAGCTTCCCGACCTGGAACGCCTGGCCCTCGATGCTGGCCAGCCTTGCGACCGGCAACGCGGTGATCGTGAAGCCGCATCCGGCGAGCGTGCTGCCGATGGCGATCTCCGTGCGGGTGTTCCGGGCGCTGCTGGCGGAACAGGGGTTCGATCCCAATTTGGTGACGCTCTGCCTCGACACGCTGGAGGCGCCGCTGGGCAAGGTGCTGATCAAGCACGAGGATTGCGCCATCGTCGATTTCACCGGCTCGGCCCGCTTCGGCCAATGGGTCGAGGCCAATGCCCATCCGGCGCTGGCCTTCACCGAGACCTCGGGCTGCAACACCGTGGTGCTGGCCGGGGCCGAGGATCTGGACGCGGCGATCCGCTCGCTGGCGACGACCATGTGCATGTTCTCGGCGCAGATGTGTACCAGCCCGCAGAACGTCTATCTGCCGCCCTGGATCGACACGCCCGAGGGCCCTGTTTCCCGGGACGAGGTGGCAGCACGGCTCGCGTCGGCCATCGCCCGGCTGACCGAGGATCCGCGCCGCGCCGCGATGATCCTTGCCACCGTGCAGGGCGCTGGGACTCTGGCGCTTATCGAGGCGATGCGGCGCGAGGGGCAGGCTCGGGGCCGGGTGCTGCTGGACAGCCGCCCCTATGCCCATCCCGATTTCCCCGATGCCCGGACCGCCACGCCCTTGCTTGTCAGCCTCGGCAAGGAGGCCCGCGATCTCTATGCCGAGGAACGCTTCGGCCCCATCGGCTTCGTCATCGCCTGCAACAGCGCCGAGGATGCGCTGGAACAGGCGACGCGGGACGCGCGGGAAAAGGGCGGGATCACCGGCTTCCTCTATGCGCGGGACGAGGGCTTCATCGCCCGGGCCGAAGCCGCCTATGCCCGCGCCGGGGCGCAGCTGACCATCAACCTGACCGGCGCCATGCCGCTCAATTTCGCCGCCGCCTACAGCGATTACCACGTCACCGGCCTGAACGGCGCGGGCAATGCCGCGCTGACCACGCTGGCCTTTGTCGCCTCGCGCTTTGCCGTGACCCAATCCCGCCGACCCGTGAGAAACGACCATGACTGACGCCCTCCGCCTGCCGGTCTTTGCCGCGCCGATGTTCCTTGTGTCCGGCCCCGATCTGGTGATTGCCGCCTGCAAGGCGGGGATCGTCGGCGCCTTCCCGACGCCCAATTGCCGCAGCATCGAGCAGCTGGACGAATGGATGACCCGCATCAGGGCCGAGGTCGGAACACGGCCCTGGTGCGCGAACCTGGTCACCCATTCCTCGAACGCGCGCCTGCCGCAGGATCTGGCACTGATCGCCAAGCATCAGCCGCCCTTCGTGGTGACCGCGCTCGGCTCGCCGAAACCGGCCATCGAGACGGTGCATGCTTATGGCGGCAAGGTCATCGCCGATGTCACCAGCGTCGCGCTGGCGAAGAAGGCCATTGCCGCGGGCGCCGACGGGCTGGCCTGCATCTGCGCGGGGGCGGGCGGGCATACCGGCACGCTCTCGCCCTTCGCCTTCATCAGCGCGGTCAGGGCCTTCTTCGACGGGCCGCTGATCGTCGGCGGGGGCATCAGCGACGGCGCGGGCATCGCGGGCGCCATCGCGGCGGGGGCGGATTACGTCTATATGGGGACCTCGTTCATCGCCGCCGAGGAAAGCCTGGCGCCTGCGGCCTACAAGGACATGCTGGCGGCCGCCCAGATCGAGGATCTGCTGGTCAGCGCCGGGATCACCGGCACACCGGCCAGCTGGCTGAAACCCTCGCTGCGCGACAACGGCATGGATCCCGACAACATGCCCGACGCACCCGGCCGGGCCTATGACAGCAGCCAGAGCTTCAAGGGCAAACGCTGGGCCGATGTCTGGTCGGCGGGGCAGGGCGTTGGCGCGGTCAAGGGAACCGAACCCGCGGCGGTGATCGTCGAGCGGTTGGCCCGGGAATTCGACGCGGCACAGGCGCGGCTTGCCGCCCGGCGCGAACGGAGCCTGGCATGACCTATATCCTTGGTACGTCGCAGAGCGATTTCGCCCGCGTCTGGTCGCGCGAAGGGCTGGACCTGTCGGACATGATCCGCGACTCCGTGCTGGACGCGCTGGAGGATGCGCAGGTCAGCCCGGCCGAGATCGGCAGCATCCATGTCGGCAATGCCTTCGGCGAATTGCAGCGCCAGCAGGCGCATCTGGGCTCGATGGTGGCGCAGGTGGTGCCCGAACTCTGGGGCGTGCCGGCCATGCGCCACGAGGGGGCCTGCGCCAGCGCCTCGCTTGCCGTGCTGGCGGCGATGGCCGAGATCGAGGCCGGGCGCTATGAGTGCATTCTGGTGGTTGGCGCCGAGGAATTGAAGAACACCAAGGGCGATGTGGCCTCGGTCAACCAGAATGCCGCCGGCTGGCAGGGGCATGAGGAGATCGACTGCCGCTTCCTCTGGCCCGCGGTTTTCGGCCTCGCCGCGCAGGAATACGAGGCGCGCTATGGCCTCGACCGCCGCCACCTCAACCGCATTGCCGAGCTGAATTACGCGAATGCCCGAAAGAACCCGCTGGCCCAGACCCGCGGCTGGGCGTTCAACGCGCTCAGCTTCACCGATGACGACAACGCCAACCCGATGATCGAGCCCGGCACGCGGCGGCAGGATTGCGGCCAGATCACCGACGGCGCCGCCTCGCTGGTGCTGGCCTCGCCCGCCTTCGCCGCCGACTGGGCGCGGCGGACCGGGGGCCGGGCGGCGCGGATTGCCGGTTGGGGGCATCACAACGCAGGGCTCCGCTTCAAGGACAAGCTGGCGCGGCAGGGGGACTACGTCTTCCCGCATGTGCGGCAGACCATCGAGGATGCCTGGCGCCGCGCCGGGATCGGCGGGATCGAGGCGATCAGCGGGGTCGAGACGCATGATTGCTTCACCACCACCGAATACATCGCCATCGACCATCTGGGTCTGACCGCGCCCGGGCAAAGCTGGCAGGCCATCGAGGATGGCAGCATCGAGGCGGGCGGACGCTGCCCGGTTAATCTGTCGGGCGGGCTCATCGGCTGCGGCCATCCGGTCGGCGCCACTGGCACGCGGATGCTGCGCGACGCGGCGCGGCAGGTGACGGGGCAGGCGGGCGACGTGCAGATCGACGGCGCCCGGCGCGTGCAGACGCTGAACATCGGCGGCAGCTTCGGCACCGTGGTCAGTTTCGTCGTCGAAAGCGCCTGAGGCTCGGACGGGACAGGGAGAAGAACGTGTCGGATATTGTCATCATCGACGCCCTGCGGACCCCGCGCGGACGGGGCAACGCCAAGGGCGCGCTGGCGGGCGTGACGCCCGTGGACCTGCTGGCGGCGCCACTGTCGGCACTGGCCGAGCGGCACGATCTGCGCGGGCGGGTGCTGGCCGATGCGGTCTTCGGCTGCGTCACCCAGACCGCCGAGCAGGGCGCCAATATCGGAAAGCTGGGCCTGATCGCGGCGGGCTATGGCGACAGCGTGCCGGGCGTGACCATCAACCGCTATTGCGCCAGCGGCCTCAGCGCGCTGGGGCTCGCGGCACTCAGGGCCGGGGCCGAGGATGCGCTGGCCCTCGCCGGTGGGGTCGAGAGCATGTCTCGGGTGCCGATGGCCTCGGACAAGGGGCCGCTCACCCATGATTTCGCCTTCCAGAAGGCGGCGGGGCTGATCCCCATCGGCATCAGCGCCGATGCCGTGGCCACCGCCGAAGGCTTCAGCCGCGCCGAGTGCGACGCCTATGCGGCAGAGAGCCAGCGCCGGGCGGTGGCGGCGCGGGACAGCGGCGCCTTCGCCTCGCTGGTCGCGGTCGGCGGGCTTGCGGCGGACGAAACCCCGCGCCCCGGCACCAGCGCCGAGAGCCTTTCGGCCCTCACCCCCGCCTTTGCCGAGATGGGCGCAAAATACGGTCTCGATGCCGCGATCATGGCCCATGCCGGGCTGGAAAGGGTGGATCACGTCCACCACGCGGGCAATTCGCCCGCCATGGCCGATGGCGCCTCGGCGGTGCTGCTGGGCACGGCGGCGGCCGCGTCCCGCGCCGGGCTGAAACCCCGGGCGCGGGTGCTGGCGGTGGCAGAGCTGTCGGTCGACCGCGTGCTGGCGCTGACCGGCTCGGTCGATGCGGCGCGGGTGGCGCTGGTCAAGGCCGGGCTGACCTCCGACGACATCGACCTATTCGAGGTGAATGAAAGCTTCGCCGCCCTCGCCCTGCATTTCGCCCGCCACCTGGAGGTGCCGCTGGACCGGCTCAACGTCAACGGCGGCGCCATCGCGCTGGGTCATGCCATGGGCTCGACCGGAACCGCCCTGATCGGCACCGCGCTCGATGAACTGGAACGCCGGGGCGCCCGCCGGGCGCTGATCGCCGCCTGTGGCGCGGCGGGGCTGGCCTCGGCCGTGATCGTCGAGCGCGTCGCATGAGCGAGGCGCAGGATCTGGACCTGATGCGCGACGCGCTGTCGACCTCGGTTCTCAGCCATGCGCTGAAGCTGATCGGCGACCGCTGGACGATGCAGATCCTGATGGGCGCCTTTATCGGTGTGAAGCGCTTCGACGACTTCCAGACCCGCCTCAACATCCCCCGCCGCACCCTGTCGGACCGGCTGCGGGCGCTGGTGGCGATGGATATGCTCCGACCCCGGCTCTATCAGGAACGGCCCGAGCGCTACGCCTATCACCTGACCCGCAAGGGCATGGCGATCTATGAGGCGACGCTGATGACCTGGGATTGGGAGCACCGCTTCGGCGAGAACCGCATCGCGCTGCCCTCGCGGCTGATCCACACGCCCTGCGGCCACCGCTTCCTGCCGCAACTGGTCTGCGAGCATTGCGGCGAACCGGCGACGATGCACGAGCTGGAGCTGCGGCTGAAGCCGAACCCGCATCTGCCGCATGACACCGGCGGGCCGGACCGGGCGCCCAAGGTGACCGTCAAGGACGGGGCAATGTCGCATCTGGCGCTCAGGCTGGACCGCTGGTCGCTGATGATCGTCGCGGCGCAGGTGCTCGGGTGCCGGCATTTCGACCAGATGGCCTATGTGCTGAGGATCAGCGCCCCGCTGCTGAGCCGTCGACTGGCGGCGATGGTCGAGGCGGGCCTGCTGACCGTCGAGCAGGACCGCGAGGACGGTCGCCGCCGGGTCTATCTGTTGACCCCGGCCAGCCGGGCGCTGTTCCCCTACATCACGCTGCTTTCGACCTGGGCGAGCGAGCAGCTCTTTCACGAGCCAAGCTCGATCCGCCCCTATCACAAGACATGCGGCAAGCCTTTCGTGCCGCGCGCGACCTGCGGCCATTGCCACCAGCGGCTGCAGGCCTGGGACGTGACTTTCGAAACGGGGCAGGGAACATGAGCAGCCATCTGGAACTTTTTGCCCAACTCACCGCCAATGGCGTCGCCGTCGGCTCGATCTATGCGTTGGTCGCGCTGGGGATCGTGCTGATCCACAAGGCGACCGAGGTGCTGAATTTCGCCCATGGCGACTTGCTGGTCGTCGCGGCCTTCAGCGCCTGGGCGCTGATCGACAAGGCGGGGCTGTCCTTCTGGCTGGTGTTGCCGCTGGTCGCGCTGGCCATGGGGGTGCTGGCCTATGGCATCGACGCGCTGGTGGTGCGGCGGATCGTCGGCCAGCCGCAATTCGCGGGCGTCATGCTGACCATCGCCATCGCCTTCATGATGCGGGGCCTCGTGAGCATGGGATTCGGCACGGAATCGCAAAGCTATGCCACGCCCTGGACCGGCTCCTCGACCGAGATCCTGGGCATCACCGTGGCCGATCTGTCCCTGGTCATCATGGGATCGGTGCTGCTGATCGCGGCGCTGCTGTGGCTCTTCTTCCGCTACACAAGGCTCGGGATCGCCATGCAGGCGGCCAGCCAGAACCAACTGGCGGCGCATCTGAACGGCGTCCGGGTCAAGCGGGTCAATTCGCTGGTCTGGGCGCTGGCCGGGGTGACGGCGGCGGTCGCCGGTATCTTCCTGGCGCCGATCACGCTGGTCGATACCTCGTTGTGGCTGATCACGCTCAAGGCGCTGGCGGCGATCGTGCTGGGCGGGTTCGGCAGCCTGCCGGGCGCGGTGATCGGCGGCATCCTGATCGGGCTGATCGAGCAATACGCGGGCGTCTATCTGATGCATGGCGTCAAGGATATCGCCGCCTATCTGGTCCTGATCCTCGTGCTGATCCTGCGGCCGACCGGGATCATGGGCGAAGCCCATGGTCGGAGGGTCTGAACCATGCGCTTCGACTATCACACGCAGTACCGACAGGGGTTCGCGCTGCTGCCCCATACCAGCGACCGCGTGCTCTATGGCCTGCTGATCGCCCTCTTGCTGGCGGTGCCCTTCTTCGCCTCGACCTATCTGCTGGGCGAGCTAGGCTATGTCCTGATCCTGTGCATCGCCGCCATGGGCCTGATGGTGCTGACCGGCTTCACCGGGCAGGTCAGCCTGGGGCATGCGAGTTTCGTCGCCATCGGCGCCTATGCTCATGCCTGGCTGATGACCCAGGGCCTGCCCTTCGCCCTGTCGCTGCCCTTGGCCGCGCTGATCTCGGCCGGGGCAGGGCTGGTCGTCGGGATCCCGGCGATCCGCGTGTCGGGCCTTTACCTCGCCATGGTGACGCTGGCCTTTTCAATCGTGGTGGAACAGGTGATCGGCCTCTGGCGCGGGGTGACCGGCGGGTTCATGGGCATGCTGGTGCCGAACCCGGACCTTCTGGGCCTGTCGCTGTCCTCGCCCCGCGCCTTCTATTACGTCTGCCTGTTCTTCACGCTGGCGGTTCTGCTGGTGCTTCTGAACCTGATGCGCTCGGGCATCGGGCGCTCCTTCGTCGGCGTCCGGGATTCCGAGGCCGCGGCCTATGCGCTGGGTATCCCTGTCAAGCGGGTCAAGGTCGGCGCCTTCGGCCTGTCTGCCGGGGTGACGGGGCTGGCTGGCGCGCTGATGGCCCATCACATCGGCTATCTGACACCCGACGCCTTCACCCTGCTTTTGTCGCTCGATCTGGTGCTGATGGTGGTGATCGGCGGCATGGGCAGTCTGCGCGGCGCCATCCTCGGCGCGATCCTGATCAGCCTGCTGCCTCGCGCCGTCGCCGCGCTGAAGGCGCTGTTGCCGGACGCCATGGCCCGCCAATCGGGGATGGAGATCTTCGTCGCGGGCGCGGTGCTGGCCTTCTTCGTGCTCTTCGAACCGATGGGCCTCAACGGTCGCTGGCTGAAGCTCCGCGCGCTGTGGGAGAGTTTCCCGCTTTACCGCCGCGACACCTTCCGCCGCCAGAAAAGCTACATGCGTTCGGAGAGGAACCGATGACCGCGCTTCTGGAACTCGACGAGGTGGAACTTGCCTTCGGCGGGCTGGTCGCCATCGGTGGCCTGTCGCTCAGGGTCGACAAGGGCGAGGTTCTGGCGGTGATCGGCCCCAATGGCGCCGGCAAGACCTCGATGCTGAACCTGGTGACACGGGTTTTCAACGCGCGCCGGGGGCGGATCCGCTTCAAGGGGCAGGACATCGCCCAGCTGCCGCGCGCGCGCATCGCCCATCTGGGCATCGCGCGGACCTTCCAGAACATCGAGCTGTTCGATGCGGCCACCGTGCTCGACAACCTGCTGCTGGGCCGTCACCGCTTCGGCTCGGGCGGCTGGTGGCAGCAGGTCCTGCGCACGCCCGCGCTCACAAGGCTGGAGGAACGCCATCGCGCCAAGGCCGAGGAGGTGATCGAATTCCTCGACCTCTCGCCCTGGCGCAACGCGCGGGTGGCGGGTCTGCCCTACGGCGTGCGCAAGGTGGTGGAATTGGGACGGGCGCTGTGTGCCGAGCCGGAACTGCTGTTTCTGGACGAACCCGCCTCGGGGCTGAACCCCGAGGAAACCCGCGATCTGGCCTTCTGGATCGAGGATATCCGCACCGACCTGGGCATCACCGTGGTGATGATCGAACACGACATGTCGCTGGTTTCGGCCGTGGCCGACCGGGTGGTCTGCATGGCGCAGGGCAAGATGCTGGCCGAGGGCACGCCCGCCGAGGTTCAGGGCCACCCCGACGTCATCGCCGCCTATCTGGGGACGTAACATGCTGCTGGATGTACAGAATCTGGAAACCTGGTACGGCCCGATCGCGGCGATGAAGGGCGTCAATCTGACGGTGGCCGAGGGCCGGATCGTCGCCGTGCTGGGCGCCAACGGGGCGGGCAAGACGACGCTGCTGAATACGCTGGCTGGTGTCATCGACCCGTTCAAGGGTCAGGCGCTGTTCCTGGGGCAGCCGGTGCAGGGCCTCGACGCGGATGAGGTGGCGCGGCGGGGCCTCGTGCTGGTGCCCGAGGGGCGGCAGATCTATCCGTTCCTCTCGGTGCGCGACAATCTGATGATGGGCGCCTATGCCCGCCGGGATCGCGACGCCGTTGCCCGCGATCTTGAGAAGGTGCAGGCGTGGTTTCCCCGCCTCAAGGAACGCGACGCGCAGCACGCGGGGCTTCTGTCGGGCGGCGAGCAGCAGATGGTGGCCATCGGTCGGGCGTATCTGTCTGCGCCGAAGCTTCTGATGCTGGACGAACCCAGCCTCGGCCTGTCGCCGCGTCTGGTGCAGGAGATCTTCACCATCATCCGCCGCATCCGGGACGAGACCGGCACCGCGGTGCTGGTGGTCGAACAGAACGCCGCCGTCGCGCTCAAGCATGGCGATGATGGCTATATCATGGAACTGGGCCGCATCGTCGCCGCCGATACCTGCCTTGAACTCTCGCGCAAGGAAGACGTGCGCGAGGCCTATCTCGGCGGGCGCGAGGCCGAGGGGCTGAGCGGTACGGCGCAACGCTGGAAGCGGCGGAGGACCTGGCGATGAACGCGATGATGACCCATCCCCTGACCTTTGTCGGTCACGCCACCCCCGCCGCCGTCTTCCGCGCCCGGGCGCAGGAATGGGCGGCGATGCCCGCCCTTCGGCACAAGCGGCGGGGCCTCTGGCAGAGCCTGACCTGGGCCGATTACTACGCCCAGGCCCGCGCTCTGGGTCTGGCGCTTGCCGATCTGGGCGTCCGGCGGGGCGAGGTCGTCGCGGTTCTGGCCGAGAACCGGCCGGAATGGGTGATCGCCGATATCGGCGCTCAGGCCATGGGGATCGTCGGCAACGGCATCTATCCCACCGCCTCACCCGAGCAGATGCGCTACATCCTGCAAGACAGCGAAACCCGGGTGCTGATCGTCGAGAACCAGGAGCAGCTGGAAAAGGCGCTGGCCGTGCGGGCCGAATGCCAGGCGCTGGTCAAGATCGTGGTGATTGATCCCGAGGGGCTGCGCAAGCTCTCGGACCCCGATGTCCTCTTCTGGAGCGACCTCTTGGAGCGGGGGATGGCGCTGGCCCAGACCCGCGCGGCAGAGTTCGAGGCGGCAATCGACGCGGGCCGCTCGGCGGATCTGGCGTTCCTTGTCTATACCTCCGGCACCACCGGGGCGCCCAAGGGGGCGATGATCTCGAACGCGAATGCCATCTTCCAGATGCAGAAGGCGACCGAGTATCTGGACGCCAAGCCCGGCGACAAGTCGCTGAGCTTCCTGCCGCTGTGCCATATCGCCGAGCGCATGGCCTCGGTCTTCAACCCCTTGGCGCTGGGGCTGATCGTGCATTTCCCCGAAAACGCCGGGACCGTGCAGAACGATCTGCGCGAGGTGGCGCCGCATGTGGTCTTCGCCCCGCCGCGCTTTTGGGAAAAGATGCATTCGGCGGTGGAATTGTTCCTGCGCGACGCCACAGGCCCCGCCCGCTGGACCTATCGCACGGCGCTGAAACGGGGGCGCGCCGGGGTCGAGGCGCGGCTCACGGGGGCTGCGCCGCCCCGGCCCGGGCCGCTCGACGCGTTGCTGAACCGGCTGGCTTTCCGCAACATCAAGGTGTTCCTCGGGCTTCAGAACTGCCGCAGCGCGCTGACCGGCGCCGCCCCGGTGCCGCCGGATCTGATCCGCTGGTTCCTGTCCATCGGCATCGAACTGCGCGAGGCTTTCGGCATGACCGAAACCGCCGGTTTCGCGGCCTCCACCCCCTCGGGCGGGATCCGGCTGGGCTGGGCGGGCACCGCCGCCAGGGGCACCGAGATCCGTATCGCCGAGGAGGGCGAGATCCAGATCCGCGGCCCCAATGTCTTTGCCGGCTACTGGCGCCAGGCCGACAAGACCGCCGAGACGATCCTGCCTGACGGCTGGCTCAGGACCGGCGATTGCGGTGAGGTCAGCTCCGACGGCTATCTGGCGATCCGCGACAGGATCAAGGACATCATCATCACTGCGGGCGGCAAGAACATCACGCCGACCCAGATCGAGAGCCAGCTGAAATTCAGCCCCTTCATCACCGATGCGGTGGTGATCGGCGAGGGGCGGCGGTTCCTGACCGCGTTGGTGATGATCGACCTCGAACACGTCAGCCGCTTCGCGCAGGAACAGGCGATCCCCTACACGGATTTCGCCAGCCTGACCCGGGCCGAGGGCGTGGTGCAGCTGATCCGGGCCGAGATCGAGGCGGTCAATCCCCGCCTCGCCCGGGTCGAGCAGATCAAGGATTTCCGCATCATCGACCAGTTGCTGACGGCCGAGGACGAGGAACTGACGCCGACCATGAAGCTGAAACGCAAGGTCATCGCGCAGAAATACCGACCGCTTATCGACGGCATGTACCCCTCCTGAGGCGGCAGGACGGGGAAGGGAGAAGGCCGAATGTCATTCCGCCAGTTGAACAGGGAGGTTCTCATGACACTTAACAGACGGCAGATTCTGGCCGGCAGCGCCGCGGCTCTGGCTTTGGGGGCAAGCCTGCGTCCGGCCCGGGCGGCCGGTGTCCATTCGGACGAGATCGTGATCGGCACGCATCTCGACCTGTCGGGTCCGGCCGCGGCCGGCATGCCGGCGCTGCGCAACGCCACCGAACTGGCGCTGGCCGAGGCCAATGCGGCGGGAGGCGTCCATGGTCGCCAGATCCGGCTGATCGTCGAGGATAACGGCTCGCAGCCGCAGCTCGCGGTGCGGGCGGTGCAGAAGCTGATCCGCTCGGACGAGGTCTTTGCCCTGCTGAACCCGTTCGGTTCGGGCACCAATGCCGCGACCATCGGCCAGGCGGTGCAGGCCGGGACCGTGGTCTTCGCGCCCTGGGCGGCGTCCTCGGTCATGCATCAGGTCGCGGGGGGCTCGGACCTGCTGTTCACCACCGTGCAGAACTACAACACGACGATGAACTCGGCGCTGTCGCGCATGCTGCCGGAATGGGGCGTCGAGCGTCTGGGCGGGATCTACATGGAAGGCCCGTTCGGCGACCTGATCCACGCGGGCGTGACGCCGGCGCTGGAGGCCGCGGGCCTGACCGAAGCGGCGAC
Source organism: Pararhodobacter sp. (assembly GCF_034676075.1). Taxonomy (GTDB): domain Bacteria; phylum Pseudomonadota; class Alphaproteobacteria; order Rhodobacterales; family Rhodobacteraceae; genus Pararhodobacter. The sequence continues at coordinate 16,545 of NZ_JAUCCQ010000001.1, forward strand.
GGCGGCCTATCGGCCGGGCGACATCGACTTCTCCAGCCAGGTTGCCCGGATGCGCGCGGCCAATGTCGACACGATCATCGCCGCGACGATCACCCGGGAGACGGTCGGCATCATGGCCGAGGTCAAGCGCCTGGGCTGGGACGATGTGCGGGTGCTCACCGCCATTCCGGGCCGGTCCACGGTGGTGGCGCGACTGGGCGGGGCGGATACCGAGGGGCTCTATGGTGTCGGCGGCTGGCGTCTGCACAGCGCGGACACCACCGATCCGGGCGCGCGGGCCTTCATGGATGCCTATCAGGCAGCCTATGGCGATATCCCGGACGAGAACGCGGCGAACGCCTATTCCTACACCAAATGGTTCCTCGCCTCGCTCGAGGCTGCGGGTGCCGACCTGACCGCCGAAAGCTTCACCGAAGGCGCGCGCCAGACCCGGCATTCGGACTTCACCACCTATGCCGAGGCCAGCTTCGAGAACAACCACGCCATGCCCGAACTGGTTTCCATCGACCGGATCGAGGGCGGCGCCTGGGTGCCGCAGACCGAACCCTTCTGACGGGTCGGGGCAGCCCGGCTGCCCCTTGCTCCCCAGTTCAGGCCCTGACCCGATACCCGCCCCGGCCTCGCACCGGGGCGGAAGGCTGTCAGCCGCCCCGGCGCCACCTCCGGCTGGGTCCGGATTCCCGTCGGCCGGGTCACGGTGCCTTTTGACCAGGGGTCTCGGTTCACCAACCGGCATTGGCGACCGTTCGTCCACCAATACGACCTGAAGCCCGGCCCATGCAGTCGCGGCCATTCCCATGACAGCGCGCCGGCCGAGAGGGGCGTTCATCTCCTGCAATAGGAGAATATCAGGCCCGTCATGCGCCAAGGCTGAAGCGGGCTACTCAAGCGGGGCGGGTCAGACCGGGATCGCTGCAAAGATCAGTGACGTTGCGACGGCACGGCATGGATACCCGCCCCCTCTGGCTCAATCTAAAATAGTCTATAATATAGTCTATTGATTATTGATAAGGAGCCTCCCATGCAGAGCTTTGCCGCGGTGTTCCGTCACCCGACAATCCCGGTCGCCGTCGAGCCCGTCACACTGGATGAGCCGACGGTGGGCGAGGTCCGTGTCCGCCTTGCAGGTTGTGGCCTGTGCCACACCGACTTCCTCGCCGCGTCTGGCGCACTGCCCTTCCCCCTGCCAGCGGTGCTGGGACATGAGGGCGCTGGCGTGGTCGAGGCCGTCGGTCCCGGCGGCGATTCCGCGCTGATCGGCCGCTCGGTCGTCCTGTCCTTCCGCAGCTGCGGCACCTGCCCGCGCTGCCGGGCCGCGCAATCGCCCTATTGCGACGACAAACCCGCACTGAACTTCTCGGGCCGCCGCCCGGACGGCACGAGCCCTTTCCACGACCGCGAGGGCCTGCCGCTCGGCGCCTGCTTCTTCGGGCAGTCGAGCCTCGCGCGCCATGCCAATGTCTCGCTGCGCAACCTCGTCGAGGTGCCGGCGCGGGACGATTTGTGGATGCTCGGCGCGCTGGGATGCGGGCTGCAGACCGGGGCCGGGGCGGTGCTGAACGTTCTGAAGCCAGAAGTTGGCGCCTCGGTCGTCATCATCGGCCTCGGCGCCGTGGGCATGGCGGCGCTGATGGCGGCCAAGGCCTCGGGCGCCGACCCGATCATCGCCGTGGACCGCTCGCCCGAGCGGCTGGAGCTGGCCCGCGATTTCGGCGCCACCCACACCGTCCTGGCCGCGGGCGAGGATATCCCGGGCCAGATCCACGCGATCACCGGCGGCGGCGCGGCCTATGCGGTGGAATGCGCCGGCAGCCCGGTGACGGCGGCTCTGGCGCTGGACGCCCTGGCGATGCTGGGCAAGGCCGCGATCTGCGGCGCGGCCTCGGGGCAGGGGCCCCTGATGGTCGATCCACACAAGCTGCTCTACGGCCGCAGTTTGCGCGGCGTGGTGCAGGGGGACAGCGAGCCCCCGGTCTTCATCCCGCACCTGTTGCGGCTGCAAGCGGCGGGATTGTTCCCCTTCGAGCGGCTGGTGACCGGCTACGATTTCGACGACATCGGCGCCGCGCTGGCAGCCACCAAGTCAGGGCGCGCGGTGAAGGCCGTGGCGCGCATGGCATGATCCTCTACAGCCACCCCTTCTCTGGCAACGGCTGGAAAGTCCGCCTGTTCCTTTCGATGATCGGGCAGGGCTGCGAGATCCGCACCGTCGACATGCCGGGCGGCGAGAACCGCAGCCCCGCCTTCCTCGCCCTCAATCCCCGTGGGCAGGTGCCCGTACTGCAGGCGCCCGAAGGGGTGCTTTGGGACAGTCAGGCGATCCTCGTCTACCTCGCCGAGCGCCACGCGTCGGATTGGGCTGGGCGCGATGCCTTTGAGCGGGCCGCTGTTGCGCAATGGCTGTCCTTTTCTGCCAAGGAGGTCGCGACCGGATTGCAGGCGCTGCGGCTGCACCGGCTGATGGGCCGACCGCTGGATGTGCCCGCGGCCACCGCCACGGCCGAGGCGTCTCTGGCTGTGCTCGAGGGTTGGCTTGCAACCCGGGACTGGCTTGTCGGCGATCATCCGACCATCGCCGATGTCGCGGTCTACCCCTATGTTTCGATGGCGGGCGAGGCCGGCCTGTCGCTGGAGGCTGCGCCGGCGATCCGCCGCTGGATCGCGCGGATCGTGGCGCTGCCGGGCTACCTGCCGATGGCGGGTTAGAGGAGCCCGATGCGCCGCACCCAGTCGCCCATTGCCGCCGCCGCTTCGGCCGGGCGTTCGACCGGCATGGCGTGGCTCGCGCCCTCGATTGCCATCGCGGTGACGCGCGGGCCGAGCTCTTCGGCGATCTCGGCTTCGGTCCCGGCCGGCCGGAACGGGTCCTGCGCGCCGCGCAGATCGAGGATCGGCGCGGTGCCGGCCGGGCGCCAATCCTCGGGCCGGGTCGCGGCGCGGGCCTTGCGCTGCATCTCGACCACTGCGGGATGCCAGCCGGTCAGCCACTCCGTCGGATCGTTGCCCTCGGCGAAGAAGGCGAGTTTCAGCGCGGCCAGCCGGTCAAGGTCCGAGGTCGCGGGATCGTTGATCTCGGTGATCGCGCGGCTGAGCTCGGGCGGCCAGGCCTTGGCCCCGGCGGCGAGGAACACCACGCCTGACACGAGTTCCGGATGATCCTGCGCCACGCAGCGCGCGATCCAGGCGCCATAGGCATGACCGGCGACGATCGCCTGCCCGCCCTCGGCCCGGATGATGTCGGCCAGATCGCCTGCGAGGTCGTGGAACGTTACCCCCTCCATCGGCGCGACCGAGGGCGCGATGCCTCGCGGCTCGGGCCGCAGCACGCGGAACCCCTGCTGGACCAGACCGGCCGCGAGAGGCGCCAACTCGGCCCCGCAGCGGCCGGTCGAGGCGATCAGCACGACAAGAGGCCCCGTGCCATCGGCCCGATAGCCAAGCTGGCGCTGGCCCAGATCCACCACATTGGGCTCATCGGTGACGGGCGGGAATTCTGGCATGGACTGAGGGACTTCGCAGGTGGTTGACTTCGCTCGAGCGCCTATCATACATAAAACTATCTTTTATGCAATTGGCCGTCCCGAGGCGGCGATCCTGGGGGATTCATGACCATCAATATCACTCGCGCCGAGGGCATCGCCCGAATCGAAATCGACGTCCCGCCGGTCAATGCCATCACCTTGCAGGATTACGCCGACATCCGCGATGCCTTCCGCGCCGCGCAGGATTGGCAAGACGCGAACGTCATCCTGTTTACCGCGACCGGGCGCAAGGCCTTCTGCGCCGGGCTCGACCTGAACGAATTCCTCGCTGCGACCATTGATCAGGACCCGGGCCGCGCGCGCATCGTCCGCGATTGCTTCGCCGCCGTGCGCCATGCGCCGGTGCCGGTGATCTGCGCGATCAACGGCCCGGCTCTGGGGGCGGGGGCGGTGCTGGCCTCCTGCGCCGACATCCGCATCGCCGCCGACCATGTCCGTTTCTCGACGCCCGAGATCAACGTCGGCCGCTGCGGCGGGGCCTCGCATATGATGCGCCACCTGCCGCAGGGTGTGCTGCGCCAGATGTATTTCACCGCCCGCCCGCTTTCGGTGCAGGAGGCGGCGACCTATGGCTTCGTGCAGAAGATCGTTCCCTATGAGGAGCTCGATGCCGAGGCCATGGCGCTGGCGCGCGAGATCGCGGCCAAGGCGCCGATCGGTCTGCGCATGGCCAAGGAGGCGCTGAACAAGGTCGAGTTCATGCAGACCGAGGACGGCTATCAGCTGGAGCAAAGCTATTCGACCGCGCTGATGGCCACCGAGGATGCGCGCGAGGCGACCCGTGCCGTGGTCGAGAAACGCGCGCCGGTCTGGAAGGGCCGCTGACATGCCGGTGCTGACCCTCGCGGACGGCCATAGATTGGCCTATGCGGTCACCGGCCCCGAGGACGCGCCCTGGCTGGTGCTCGGCAATTCGCTGATGACGACGCAGGCGATCTGGGCCGAACAGATCGCCGCCTTCTCCGGCCGGTTCCGGGTGCTGACCTGGGACCCGCGCGGCCATGGCTGCTCGGCCGTGCCGGAGGGGCCCTTGGACATGGCGACGCTGGCGGCGGATCTGGTCGCGCTGTGCGCGGCACTCGATGTGACCGGGGCCACTTATGTCGGCCTGTCGATGGGCGTGCCCACCGGGTTGACGGCGCTGCCCGAGCTTGGTGGGCGGGTCACGCGGCTGGTGCTGGTCGACGGGCTTGCCGCCTCGTCCGGCGCGGCCTTCTGGGATGAGCGCATCGCCTTCGCGCGGGAGAACGGCATGACGGCGCTGGCCGCGCAGACCGCCGAGCGCTGGCTGCCTTCGGGCGAAGACAAACGGCTGGAGCTGGCGTCGATGATCGCCTCGGTCCCGCTCGAGGGCTTCACCGCCTGTGGGCATGCCTTGCGCGGCTACGACGCCCGCGCGGCCTTCGAGGCTTTCGCCGGCCCGGTCCTGCTGGTCGCCGGCGAGGCCGATGCGCGGATCGTGCCGGGGATGCAGGCCCTTGCGGAGAGCAAGCCCGGCACAAGGCTGTCGCTGATCCCCGGCGCCGGGCATCTGCCGTGTTTCGAGGCGCCAAAGGCGTTCAACGCCCTGCTCGCCGAAACTCTATAATCATAAAAGATAGTCTATTGATTCATATGGGGTGGGCAGGCTATGCTGACCCCGTTGCAAGAGAGGCCCCGCCGCGATGATCCTGATTTGGTCACCCAAATCCCCCTTTGTGCGCAAGGTGATGATCCTTGCGCATGAGCTGGGCATCGCCGAGGCGCTGGCGCTGCAGCGCGAGGTGGCGGTGCCCCGCGGGATGCCCAATCCCGCGATCCTGGCGGTCAATCCGCTGGGCAAGATCCCGGCCCTGATCCGCGACGCCGGCCCCGCGCTGATCGGCTCGGCCGAGATCCTCGATTATCTCTGCGAGATCACGCCGGGCGGGCGCGCCCTGCTGCCGGCCTCGGGCGAGGCGCGGGTGGTGCAGCTGCGCTGGCAGGCGCTGGCCGACCAGCTGACCGAGGTGCTGCTCGACTGGCGCATCGCCGCCACCGGCCCGCAAGGCATCGACGCCGCCCGGCGCCAGAGCTTCGAGGCCAAGGTGCGCGCCGGCATGGCCCTGTTCGAGGCCGAGGCGCCGCTCCTGCGCGAAGCGCCCTTCGGCCCCGGGCCAATCGCGCTGACCTGCGCGCTGGGGCAGCTCGATTTCCGCTATCCCGACTGCGGCTGGCGCTCGGCCTTTCCCGCGCTCGCCCGCTTCGCCGCCGACACGGCCGTCAGACCCTCGGTCGCGGTGACGGCCATCGTCAACGATCAGGGCGATTCCGGCCCCGACCTTCAGCTTACCTTCGAGTGACCCATGCCCGGACCCCTCTCCCATATCCGAGTCCTTGACCTGAGCCGCATCATGGCCGGCCCCTGGTGCACCCAGATGCTGGCCGATCTCGGCGCCGAGGTCATCAAGGTCGAGCGCGACGGCGTCGGCGACGACACCCGCCGCTGGGGTCCGCCCTGGCTCAAGGACGAGGCCGGCGCCGATACCGGCGAGAGCGGCTATTACCTCTCGGTCAACCGCGGCAAGCGGTCGGTCGCGGTCGACCTCGCCTCGCCCGAGGGGCAGGAAGTGGTGCGCCGCATCGCCGCCACCGCCGATATCGTCGTCGAGAACTTCCGCCCCGGCACGCTGGAACGCTATGGCCTCGGCTACGGCGATCTGAAGGCGGTGAAGCCCGACCTGATCTTCGCCTCCATTACCGGCTTCGGTGCGACCGGCCCCCGGCGCAACGATTCCGCCTATGATTTCATGATCCAGGCGATGGGCGGTCTGATGAGCGTGACCGGCGAGGCCGATGGCCAGCCGGGTGGCGGTCCGCAGAAGGTCGGCGTGCCGATCGTCGACATCATGACCGGCATGTACACCTGCATTGCCTGCCTCGCCGCGCTCGCGAACCGCGAGAAGACCGGGCAGGGCGACCAGATCGACATCGCCATGCTCGATGTCTCGGTGGCGATGCTGGCCAATCAGGCGATGAACTACCTCGTCTCGGGCGAGGCTCCGACGCGCCGCGGCAACCGCCATCCGAACATCCAGCCGCAGGACGTGTTCCCGGTCGCCGATGGCTACATGGTCGTCGCGGTCGGCAATGACCAGCAATTCGAGCGTTTCGCTAATGTCCTCGGCATGCCCGGTTGGGCCGAAGATCCGCGCTATCGCACCAATGCCGCGCGGGTCGAGAACCTTTCGACGCTGCATCCGGCGATCTGCGAGCGGTTGCAGACCGCGCCGCTGGCCCATTGGCTGGAGCAGCTCACCGCCGACAAGGTGCCCTGCGGCCCGATCAACACAGTGCCGATGGTCTTCGACGAACCGCAGGTGCTGGCCCGCGCGATGAAGCAGGAGTTGCCGCATCCGCTTGCCGGAAAGGTGCCGCAGGTGGTGAGCCCGATGCGTTTTGCTGCCGCGCCGCTGGTCTTCGACCGTGCCCCGCCGCTTTTGGGCGCGGACACCGATGCGATCCTCGCCGAGCTTGGCCTGTGACCATGGGAGTTGATGCACCGATGACGTCGCGCATTTCGCTCCCTGACCGCGACGGGATGGACGAGGCGCAGCGCCGGGTCTTCGATCTGATCGTCAAGGGTCGCCGCGGCGTGCTGGTCGGGCCCCTGCGCGCCGCCCTGCACAACCCGCAACTGGCCGAACGCTGGAGCCAGCTGGGCGAGACCCTGCGCTTCGACACGCGGCTCGATCCGAAGCATTCCGAACTGGCGGTCCTGCTGACCGCCCGGCGCTGGAACAGCCAGCTGGAATGGGCGATCCACCGCCGCGATTCCGAACGCGCAGGCATCCGCGCCGAGGTGATCGAGGCGATCCGCACCGGGCAGGTGCCGCCGCTCGACGGCCCGCACGAGATCGCGGTCTATGATTACAGCGTCGAGCTTCTGTCCGGCGGCAATGTCGGCGATGCAGCCTATCAGGCCGTGGTCGCGCTCTGGGGTGAGGCGGGGGTGGTCGAGCTGACCGCGCTGATCGGCTATTACGCGCTGGTCGCGGCGACGCTCAACGTCCATCGCATTCCGCTGCCCGAGGGCACCAGAGCCGAGCTCGAGGTCGACGACCTGCACCGCTTCGCTGAGTTGCCAGCGCGACCGATCCCCGCTTGATTGCTTCGGTCATAAAATCTAGCTTTAGGCTTCAAAGCGAATGCCAGCCTGGAGCCCGCCATGAATGACGCCGCCAACACGCTGAAGAAAAGCGCGGTTTCCCGCTATCTTCAGCTCTCCAGCCTGTTCCGCCGCCGCATCGACACCGGCGAGTGGAAAACCGGCCAGCAGATCCCGACGGTCGAGGAACTGGCCAAGGAATGCGGCGTCGCCACGATGACGATCCGGCAGGCGCTCAACATCCTCGAACAGGAGGGGCTGATCGAGCGGTTCCGCGCCAAGGGCACCTTCGTCAAGGAGCGCCCGAAGCAGGATCTGTGGTGTCAGGTGCAGACCGATTTCTCGGGCCTGCTGATCGGCCGCGACGGTGCGAAGATCGAGGTGCTGTCGATCGAGCCGGGAGCCTCGCTGCCGATGCGGCACAGCGACATTGGTCGTTGCGCCGAGAGCTATCGCCACCTGCGCCGCCGCCACACCCGCGACGGCAAGGCCTTCCTTCTGGCCGATGTCTATATCTCGGAGCGGATCCTGCCCCTGATCCCCGAGGCCGATTTCGCGCGCAAGACGGCGCTGCGGCTGGTCGCGGACGTGGCGCAACTGACAATCGCGCAGGCGCATCAGACGCTGACCATCGGCATGCCCGACATGGTCGTGGCCGAGATGCTGAACATCAGCCTGACCGACCCGATCGCCCGGGTCGAACGCTCGGCCGTCGATGAAACCGGCGAGCTGGTGCTGTTCGCGGACGGCTTCTACCGCGGCGATCAGGTCCGCATCGACTTCAAGCTCTAGTCGAAAAACTATTAAAGCATAATATTGACATTTAGCCGCGCGAGTGGCAGGTTCCTCCCGCGTGATCGAGGAGCATGGCATGAAATCTGTATCGCTGGGCGGCACCGGACTGAAGGTGTCCGAACTATGCTTCGGCACCATGTCCTTCGGATCCTACAGCGACGCCTCGACAGCGAAGGCGATGATGGCGGCCTGCCTCGATGTGGGCATCAACTTCTTCGACTGCGCCAATTCCTATGCCGGGATGGGCAAGGCCGAGACGATCCTCGGCGAATGCCTGTCCGAGCTCGACCGCCAGAAGCTGGTGATCACCACAAAGGTCTGCCGGCCGATGTCGCAGGACATGAACGGCTCGGGCCTGTCGCGCCGGCACATCATGCAGGAGGTCGAGAACAGCCTCCGCCGCCTGCGCACCGATTACATCGACGTGTATTTCGCCCATCACTACGACCCGGCGACCCGCCCCGAGGAGACGCTGCGCGCCTTTGAGGATCTGCGCCGTCAGGGCAAGATCGTCTATGCCGGCGTGTCGAACTGGGCCGCGTGGCGCGTCGCGGATGCGCTGGGGATCTCGGCGCGCGAGGGGCTCGTGGGCTTCGACGTGCTGCAGCCGATGTACAATCTGGTGAAGCGTCAGGCCGAGGATGAACTCTTCCCGCTGGCCGAGGCGAAGAAGCTGGGCGTGATGGTCTTCTCGCCGCTGGCAAGCGGCCTTCTGACCCGCGCCAATGCCGATCCCGATGGCCCGCGGCAGGGCCGTCTGGCCGAGGCGCGTTACCTCAAGCGCTATGAGGACCGTCACAATTTCGAGGTGGCGCGCGACTTCTGCGCCATCGCCGACGAGATGGGCGTCGACCCGGCTGCGCTGGCCGTCGCCTGGTGTGCGAGCCATCCCGCCGTCACCACCCCCATCATCGGCGCCGAGACGGTCGAACAGATCGCCGGCTACGTCGCCGCCACCGAGATCTCGCTCACGCCCGAACAGCGGGCGCGGATTTCCGCCCTCACCGAGCGGCCGGATTACGAGATCGAACGCAAGATCGACTGACAGGACCAAGACCATGGCATCGGAACCGATCCTCCTCGATCACCTGATCGACAATGCGGCAGCCGAGGGCGGGCCACGCGCCGAGCTGCGCGATCCCGGCAATCTCGACGACGTGGTGGCGCTGGTCGCGCAAGCCGATTCCGCGACCGTGGACCGCGCCGTGCGCTCGGCCCATGCCGCCTTCGCCGGCTGGCGCGACACGCCGCTGGCCGAGCGCAGCGCCCGTCTGCGTGCGGCCGCCGATGCGCTGATCGCCGCCGCCGACGACGTGACGCAGATCATGGCCCGGGAATCGGGCATGTTGCCCGGCACCAACAAGGCCGAGATCGGCATGGCCGCGGCCATCGTGCGGGACAATGCCGATCATGCTGAAAGCAGCCTCGCCCCCGCCCGTTTCGAAGATGCCGACAGCTCGGTCGAGGTCGAGAAGGTCGCGGTCGGTGTGATCGCCGCCATCGTGCCGTGGAACGCCCCGGTGATCCTGGCCATGCGCAAGGTCTCGCCGGCGCTGGCCGTGGGCAACACCGTCGTCGTCAAGACCGCGCCCACCGCCCCAATCGGCCTGACCCGCCTGTTGCACGCCTTCGCCGCGCATTTCCCCGCGGGCGTCGTCAACGTGGTGCAGGGCGGGGGCGAGACCGGCTCGGCCCTGGTCGCGCATCCCCTGGTCGCGCGGGTGTCCTTCACCGGCGGCCTCAAGGTCGCGCAGATCATCATGAAACAGGCCGCCGCCGATCTGAAGCGCGTGAGCTTCGAGCTCGGCGGCAACGATCCGGCGATCCTGTTGCCCGACGCCGACCTCGGCAAGGCGGTGCCGCGGATCATGGGCGGCGCCTTCCGCCGCGCTGGCCAGTTCTGCTTCGCGGTGAAGCGGGTCTATGTGCCGCGCGCGCTGGCGCCCGAACTGATCGCGCGGATGAAGGCCGATCTCGACAAATACGTCGTCGGCCATCCGCTGACCGCTGGTGTGACCGTGGGCCCGATCAACAACAAAGGTCAATTCGACTATCTGCTGGGCCTGCGCGAGCGCGTGCAGGCATCGGGGGTGACCTATCTGGTAGGCGGCAGCAAGGCCGACCCGCAGCTTTGGGAGAAGGGCCATTACATGATGCCCGCCCTCGTCACCGATATCGACCCCGAGCACGAGCTGGTCACCACCGAGCAATTCGGCCCGATCCTGCCCATCGTCGTCTATGACGACCTCGACGCGGTGATCGACAGCATCAACGCGGGCGAGCTGGGGCTCGGCTCCTCGGTCTGGGGCGAGGATCTGGACGCGGCGCTCGATGTGGCGCGGCGGATCGAGGCTGGCATGACCTTCATCAACAACGCGGGCACCTCGCGGCTGGGGCAGCGCCACATGCCGTTCGGCGGCGTCAAGCGCAGCGGTATCGGGCGCGAAAGCTCTCCCGTCGGGCTGGGCGAACATTACGCCCTGCACGCGATGAACTATCACAAGTGAGACGGCCATGAGCGACATTCCCACCCTCCGCAATTTCGTCGCCGGGCAATGGCTGGGCGAGGCCGCGCCGTTCGAGGTCCGTGATCCCGGACAGCGCGCCACGATCCTCGCCCATGTGGTGCCCGCCGATGCGGCCCTCGTCGATCAGGCGGTGAGCGCTGCCGCCCGCGCGCAGAAGCTCTGGGCCCGCGTGCCGGTGGCCGAGCGCGCCGCCGCGGTGCTGGCCGCCGCCGACCGGATCGAGGCCGAGGCCGACAAGGGGCTCGACGGTCTGGTGCGCGACGTGGTGCTGGAAACCGGCATGCTGCCCGCCGAGATCACGCTGGAATTCCGTGGCGCCGCCTTTGCCGCGCGCGACAATGTCGAGGCCGCGCAGGTCGCGCTCGAGCCCGAGGTGATCGAGGACGAGACCTCGATCGTCCGCATCGAGCGCCGCCCTATTGGCGTCGTCGCGGCCATCGTGCCGTGGAACGCGCCGATCGTGCTGATGATCCGCAAATTCGCCCCGGCGCTGGTCGCTGGTTGCGCGCTGGTGGTGAAGACCCCGCCGACCGCGCCCGTCGGCATCACCAGACTGCTGGCCGGGCTGGCCGAGTTGTTCCCGGCCGGTGTCATCAACGTCGTGCACGGCTTCGGCGAGGCGGGGGCGGCGCTGTCCGCGCATCCGCTGGTCCGGCTCGTCAGCTTCACCGGCGGCGGGGTGGCGGCGCGGGCGATCATGGCGACGGCAGCGGACACGATGAAGAACGTGCAGTTCGAGCTGGGCGGCAATGACGCGGCCATCGTGCTCGACGATTTCGACATCGAGAAACAGATCCCGATGCTGATGGCCGGGGCCTTTCACCGCTCGGGGCAGTTCTGCTTCGCGATCAAGCGCCTCTATGTGCCGGATGCGATCTATGACCGCGTGTTCGACGCGATGGCGGCCTATCTGGATGCGCAGAAGATCGGCCATCCGCTGGATCCGGCAACGACCTTCGGGCCGATCAACAACAAGGGCCAGTTCGATTTCCTGCAAGGGCTGATCGCCCGCAGCCGCGCCGCCGGGGCCGAGCTGATCGAACTGGGGACGCCGGTCGATCCCGCGCAATGGGAGTCAGGCAATTACATGAAGCCGGTTCTGGTGCGCGATGCCGCGCCGGGGCTGGAGGCGGTGACCTGCGAGCAGTTCGGGCCTGTTCTGCCCGTGCTGCGCTACCACGACCTCGACGCGGTCGTGGCGCAGGCGAACGGGACGGAATACGGGTTGGGCTCGTCGATCTGGACCAGTGACGAGGGACGCGGCAAGGCTCTGGCACGTCGGCTGGACGCCGGCATGACCTTCATCAACAAGAACGCGCAATCACGGCTTGGCCGACGGCACATGCCGTTTGGCGGGATCAAGCAGAGCGGCATCGGCAGCGAGAATGCCGAATACGGCCTGCATGAATTCACCGAGATCCACGCGATCAACATTCACAAGGCCTGAGGGATGCAGGATCTGGAACAACAGGGGCTGCTCGCGGGGAAAGTGGCACTGGTCACGGGCGGGCTTTCGGGCATCGGCCGGGCCATTGCCCGCAGCTTTGTCGAGGCGGGGGCGATCGTGATCGTGGCCGATCTCTCGGTCACACCCGGGACGGTCGCCCGCTGCGAAACCGGCGATGCCCATCGCTGCGACGTCGCGGACGAGGCCTCGGTCATGGCGCTGGCCGAGGCCCTCGCCGCCCGGCATGAGGGGCTCGACATCCTCGTCAATTGCGCGGGGATGCCACAGAAGCCGGTGGCGCTGGCCGAGGCAAGCGTGGCGGAATGGGACCGCCTGTTCGCGGTCAACGCGCGCTCGGTCTTCGTGATGACCAAGCATTTCCTGCCCGCGCTGGCCCGGCGCAAGGGCAATGTCATCAACATCTGCTCGACGGTCGGCGCCCAGGCAAAACCGGGCCTCGCGGCCTATGGCGCCTCGAAAGCGGCGGCCATTGCCACGACCAAGGCCCTGGCTCTGGAACTGGCGGGGCAGGGGATCCGGGTCAACGGCATCAGTCCGGGCGCGGTGGAAACGCCGATGCTGACCGGCTTTGCCGATGGCGACCCGGCCGAGATCAAGGCCGCCTTTGCCCGTCTGGTCCCGCTGGGCGAGATCGTCCAGCCCGACGATGTGGCGGGGGCGGCGCTCTATCTCGGCTCGTCGCTGGGGCGGCTGGTCACCGGGGTCATCATCACCGTCGACGGGGGACGCACCGCCTGACCGGGCGGGCGAGGGGAGGGGCTATGATGAAACACCTGCTTGCCGCTGCGATCCTGCCCTCGCGGCTGTCAACCACTCTGGGCGCCATCTCCATTTCCGCGATGGCGCTGCACATCTCGGCCGAGGTCCTGTCACGGCTGATCTGGGGCCAGAGCCTGTTCGGCACCATCGAGATCATTTCGTACTACTACATGGTCGCCGCGTCCTTCCTGCCGCTCGCCAGCGCGCAGTTGCAGGGGCAGATGATCAGCACCGACGTCTTCGCCAAAATCGTTCCGGCGCGGCTGCGCCCGGCCACGGACTTCCTGGGCCGGCTGGTGTCACTCGCAACCTGCGGGATGCTGATCTGGGCCGCCTGGGCGCAGGCTCTGTCCAAGACCCGCGTGAATGAAGCGATTTCCGGTCTGGGCGCGCCGGTACTGGTCTGGCCGTCGCGCTGGATGCTGGTCATCGGGCTGGGCGCGCTGCTTCTGGCGCAGCTGATCCAGCTGCCGCGCGGCATCGCCTCGGACGAGGACGCGCCGCCCGGAACCGGGGAGCGCGGATGACCATGCCCGTTGATCCGCGGCCTGGCCGCAGGGGAGCCGTTACCTATGAATCCTGAACTCGGTTTCTATTCGCTGGGCGCCTTGATGGTGCTGCTGGTGCTGCGCGTGCCGATCGGTCTGGCGCTGACCGCGGTGGCCTTTGTCGGTCTTTACCTGCTGCGGGGCTTCAATCCCGCCTTCGGTGTGCTGAAGGCCACGCCCTTCGAATTCGTCGCCCATTGGACGCTCTCGGCCGTGCCCATGTTCGTGCTGATCGGCGCCATCGCCGCGCATTCGGGCATGGTGGGACGGATCTTCCGGGCGCTGAAGCTCTGGGTCGGCTGGCTGCCCGGCGGGCTTGCCATCGCCACCAGCTTCGCCGGGGCCGGTTTCGCGGCCATGTCGGGCTCGAGTCTGGCGACCACCGCGGCGATGGGGCGCATCGCCGTGCCGGAGATGCTGAAGGAAGGCTATCAGCCCGCCCTCGCGACCGGGGTCGCCACCGCGGTCGGCACGATCGGCGCGTTGATCCCGCCCTCGATCATCATGGTGATCTACGCCACCTTCGCCGAGGTGTCCGCCTCGAAGATGCTGATCGCCGGGGTCATTCCGGGCATCCTGACCGCCATCGCCTATGCCAGCCTTGTCGCGATCCGCTGCCTGATCAACCCGGACCTCGCCCCGGTCATCGCCCGCCGGCAGGCCGAGCGGCGCGAGCATCTGCGCGGCTTCCTTGACGTCCTGCCGGTGCTGATCCTGGCCCTGGGCATCACGGGTTCGATCTATGCCGGGATTGCCACCTCGACCGAGGCCGCGGGCTTCGGTGTCCTGCTGACGCTGATCATCGTGATGGCGCAACGGGTGCTGAGCTGGCGGGGCCTCAGGGACTCGATCTACGAGACGACCGTGACGACCGCCTCGATCTTCCTGATCGCCATCGGTGCGGCGATGATGACGCAATTCCTGGCCTTTACCGGGATGCCGAGGGTCCTGTCCGGCGCCATCATGGGGATCACCGAGGACCCGGTCGGCATCATGCTGATCTGCTGCCTGCTCTACCTGATCCTGGGCTGCTTCCTCGACCCGATGGGGGTCATGCTGCTGACGTTGCCGATCATCCTGCCAATCATCGACAATGCCGGGATCAACCCGATCTGGGCGGGCGTGATCCTGGTCAAGATGCTGGAGGTGGGATTGCTGACGCCGCCGGTGGGGCTGAACTGCTTCGTCATGAAAAGCACGCTGGGCGGAAGTGTGTCGCTGGGCACGATCATCAAGGGCACCAGCTGGTTCCTGACGGTCGAAGCGGTTGTCGTCGCCCTGATGCTGGCCTTCCCGCAGATCATCCTCTTCTTGCCCTCGCTGATGGATTGACCTGTCGAGACGGCGCGCGATGGCGCGCCGTTTTCGCACGGGCCAGAGTGAATCAGTAATAGACTAAAAGCTATGTTTATATATTATAGGGATCGAACGACGAATCGCTTCGATCACTCTTGGGAGGAATGTGAATGAAATCCGCACTCATCACGCGCATGGCAAGCGCGTCGGCCGTGGCGCTGCTCTGTGTCGGCGCAGTACCGGCGCTGGCCCAGACGAACTACGTCTATGGCGACTTCGCCAGCCCTTCCGAGCCCCGCACAGAAGGTTCGGTGAAGCCGTGGCTGCAAGCGCTCGAGGATGCCTCGAACGGGACGATCACGACCGACTATATCGGCGCGGGCGCCGTGGTGACGGCCCGCAACACGCTGCAAAGCCTGACCGACGGCCTGGTGGACGGCGCGCTGGTGGCGGCGATCTACCAGCCCTCGGAACTGCCGGTTTCGTCGCTGCTGGTCAACATCGGCGCGCAGATGACGGATACGCTCGCCTCGACCGGCGCGCTGACCGAGGCGCTGATGCTGGGCTGCCCGGAATGCCGCACCGAGCTGGAAAATTACAACGTCCAGACGCTCGGCTCCTGGGCCATGCCGTCCTATGTGTTGCTCTGCCGTGAGCCGATCCAGAGCCTCGCTGACGCCCAGGGCCTGCGCATCCGCGCCTCGGGCCATATGGTGACGCTGGCACAGGCGATCGGTGCGACGCCGATCAACCTGACCATCACCGAGACCTTCGAGGCCCTGCAGCGCAACCAGGCCGATTGCACCTTCGGCTCGATCGTCTGGCTCGACAGCCTGTCGCTGGGCGACGTGGTGCGCAACATCGTCCGCGTCGATGCCGGCGCCGTGGTGACCACCTCGATGTTCAACGTGCGTCGTGACCTCTGGGAAGAGATGGACGAGGCCACCCGTCAAGTCTTCCTCGACACCGTGCCCGCCGCGGTCGCCAACAACGCCTTCGCCTATATCGAGGCTGACGAGCGTGTGCTGGCCGAGGGCTACACCGTCGTGACCCCGGATGCCGATCTGGCCGAGGCGATCCGCGCGCAGGCCCAGACCGATATCGCCAGCGCCGTTGCAGTGGCGCAGGCCGCGGGCGTCGCCAACGCTCAGGAAATCGTCGACAACTTCTTGCCGCTCTATCAGCGCTGGTACGATCTGACTCGTGGCGTCGAGACCGCCGAGGAGTTCGAGCAGCTGCTCCGAACCGAGATCTACGCCCACGTCCCCGCGGACTTCTGATCGCGCTGATTGCCTGACCGGGCCCCGCCAAGGCGGGGCCCTCTTGCATCGCCGAGCCTGTGATGAAGTCGCCTGACCTTGTGGCAGTTCGCCGCCATGTCAGCGCGGCCGTCTCGTCCCGCGGATTGTGGTAGAGACTGTCACTTCGCCCGCTCAGCGGGAGGCAACCGTAGTTTCCAGCGCAGTGTTTCGGGTGCCGGGAAGCGGCCGGGCCGCTCCCTCGGCGTCGGGTCTGATCAAAGGTTGCGCGGCAGCAACGCCCGGTCGAGCGATACCCGCCCGCCCCCGACCGCCACAAAGTACAGCGTGATCGCCGACCAGAGCAGCGACAGTTCGGCGCCCCGATAACCCTGACCCAGCTGAACCCAGTGGAAGTAGACAGTCACCAGCAGGATGATCGTGACGCCTGCCGCCGCAAGCCTTGTCAAGAGACCCAGCACCAGCAGCAGGCCCCCGCCGAATTCCGTCACTGCCAGGGCCACCGACCAGAAGGCAGCGGGCTGGAAGCCGATGCCGGCAACCATATCGACGGCGCCCAGCGGATTGGTGATCTTGGGCCAGCCATGCACCATCAGCGCAAGGCCACACATCACCCGCAGCCAGGTGAAGGCCAGCGGCGCGAGCCAGGTGTAAAGGGTTTCGAGAGCGGGGATGACCAGCGGTCGGCCGGTCGTAAGATGTTTGGTGTCCATGTCATGTCTCCTGTGGCGCTGAGGCAGGTCGAAGCGCCGAATGCGGGTCGGAGGCCGACAGCCTCCAATGAATTTCGCGGTCAGGAAATCAGACGGGGCGGCCGACGAGGGGGCCCTTCGGCGCGCGTCGCCGTCAGCCGGGCGGTTTCAGCAAAGATGACCGGGCGCTGCCCGGGTTCGAAATCCGGCAGGGCGGTCTGCCCGGGCATGACGCAGGTCGCACAGGGAGCGACGAAGCGGTCCGCAGGCTTGCCTCGGGTGCGATCGACCCCAGGGATCGGGCAATGTTCCAGCGCAGCGCTTGCTCCTCCGCAGCCGGACTCTGCTGCCGTCAGGGCGACCGGCGTCGACAGGGTGGCAGCCAACAACAGCATGGCAAGGGCAAGGATCAGAAAACGCATCGGAATCCGGGTCATTTCCGTGGCTAAAATCCCGATCCGGTGCCCGGGTGCAATCTGAAAGCGTTCGCCTCACGGACTTGTCAGGGTCGCTTCGCCGGTATCCTCCGCCAAGCAGCACCATTGGCGACGAAGCCGCCGGGCGCTGCTGGGGGGCTGGAGGTCAGCGAAAGGGGGGCTGCGCCGTCCTGACCGGGTGGATGCCAGGATCCGGGTGGGAACCAATTCTGCGCCCGGCCGTTGACCTCGCGTGGCGGGGCGCCCCGCCGCCTTGAGCCCTGAGCCGAAGTTACAGTCGAAGATCGCGCGACAAACACTTACGTGTCACGAAACATTCTTCCCCTCACGGCCCTCTTTGCGGGCACGGCCCTCCTGCTTTTTGCTGGGGGTATTAACGGATTGATCCTGCCGGTGCGCGGCACCGCCGAAGGGTTCAGCGCCGCCTCGCTGGGTCTGCTCGGAACCGGCTGGGCGGTCGGCTACATTGCCGGTTGCCTGCTGACACCCTGGCTGGTGGCCCGGGTCGGGCATATCCGCTCTTTCGGCGCCATGTGTGCGCTGGCAGCGGTCGCCATCCTTGTCTCGCTCCTGATCATCTCGCCCGCGGTCTGGATCCCGGTGCGCGCTCTCTCGGGCTTTTGCTTCGCAGGCTCGGCGATGATCGCCGAAAGCTGGCTGAACGAGAAGGCGGACGCGGGCTCGCGCGGGCGGATCTTCGGCATCTACACCATGGTCAACCTGGCCGCGACCACGGCCGGGCAGATGATCCTGACCCTGGGCGAGGCATCGGGGATCTTCTTCTTCGTGCTGGCGGCCATCGTCTATTGCCTTGCCCTGCTGCCAACCGCTGTCGGCGCCACGACCAGTCCGACGCCGCTGACGGTGGTCAAGCTGGACGTCCCGGCGCTTTGGCGCAATTCCCCGGTCGCGGTTTTTGCCGTGTTGATGGTCGGCATTTCCAACTCTGCCTTTGGCACCCTCGCCGCGGTCTATGCCGATTGGGCCGGCTTCTCGCTTACCGATATCGCCCTTTTCGCCAGCATCCCGATCCTGGCGGGCGCGCTGTCGCAGATCCCGGTGGGCGCGGCCTCGGACCGGTTCGACCGTCGGCTGGTGTTGCTGGCGATCTCGGTGCTGGCCCTGGCGACCGACTTGGCCTTCATCGTGACCGGCAGCACGGATCCCGCGTTCCTGCTGGGGCTCTCGGCCTGTTTCGGGGCGACTGTCTTTGTGATGTACCCGGTCATCGTGGCCCATGCCAACGACCACGCCGCGCCCGGCACCTTCATTCAGGTCAGCGGTGGGTTGTTGCTGGTCACAGGCATCGGCTCGGTGATCGGGCCGACCATAGCCGGGCTGGCAATGGGCGTTCTCGATCCCTCGGCCATGTTTCTCGTCACCGGGTTCTGCCATCTGAGCATCGTGCTCTTCACGCTTTGGCGGCTCCGTCAGCGCTCGTCGATCCCCCAGGACCTGAAGTCGGTTTTCCAGGCCTCGCCCATGGCGCGGATGTCGACGCCCGAGACGGTTGCCTTCTCGTCGGACGAGGCGACTTCGGCAACGTGGTCGGCAGGGTCGACGCGCTGAGAGGCTGTCTTGCCGCCGACAAGGCACGCAAACGCCGGACGGACCACATCCTGCAGTGCTGCGTTGACCCGGTGGGCATACAGGCTTGCCCGCTCTTTTTTTATAAGATAGTGATAACGACATAATTATATTGACCAATTTGACGCGGCTTTCTAGGGTCCGCCTGACACCATGCATGGCGCAGGGGGAAAAGAATGCCCGCCTCTCTCACCGATACCGACCTCGACTTCCTTCTTCATTCCTACGAGCGGATGTATCGCATTCGTCAGTTCGAGCAGGCCGCGCTCGATCACAGCACCAGCAAGGAGGCGCTGATCGCCGGGTCCGTGCATCTCTGCGCCGGTCAGGAAGCGGTCCCGGTCGGTGCCATGGCGGCCCTGAGCCCGAATGATCGGGTGATCGCAACCTATCGTGGCCATGGCTGGGCTCTGGAAACGGGCGTTCCGGCGCAGGAGTTCTTTGCCGAGGTCTGCCACCGCAAGGCGGGTGTGAATGGCGGGCGAAGCGGTTCTGCCCTCGTCACGGCGCCCAATGAGCGTTTCGTCGGCGAAAACTCCATCGTCGGCGCGGGTGGACCGATTGCCTGCGGCATTGCCCTGGCAGCGCGAATGGAAGGGGCTGACAGGGTCTGCGTCGTGACATTCGGTGATGGGGCCACCAGCCAGGGCGCCCTGCATGAGGCCTTTGTCTTTGCCGCCGCGTATAAGCTGCCGGTGATCTTTGTTTGTGAAAACAATGGCTGGTCGGAAATGACCCCGACCATGTCGATCACGGGCCTGGACCGTCTGGCCCGGCGCGCGAATGGCTACGGGATGCAGTCGGCAACGATTGACGGTACCGACCCGCTTGCCGTCAGAGACAGTTTTGCTCTGGCGCGCGCAGCGGTCCTTGCCGGCAAGGGGCCCGCCCTGATCGAATGCCGCGTTCCTCGCCTTTGGGGGCATTACAACCGCGATATCGAGCATTACCGGCCGAAATCCGACCGCCAAGAGAGCCTGGCCCGCGATCCGCTGACACGGATGGAGGCCCGGCTCTGCGCGCTCGGGGTCAGCAGTGCGGATGAACTTGCGATCCTGCGGGCCCGGCTTGACCGAGACTGGAGCGCGGTTCTGGAGACCGTGCGGTCCCTGCCGCTGCCAGATGCCGACACGGCGTCCGACCATGTCATCGCTCGACTTCCCGCGGCAACGGCCAGTCCGGAACCGCAGGGCGAGGTGAAGGAGATCACCTATATCCAGGCGGTGAACGAGGCGCTGAAGCGCGAGCTGGCAGAGCGCTCCGAGGTTTTGGTCTTTGGCGAGGATGTCGGTCATGCGGGCGGTATTTTCGGCGCAACCCGCTATCTGCAAAGGGATTTCGGGGCTGACAGGGTCTTCGACACCCCGATCGCGGAAGCCGCCATTCTGGGGTCGGCGGTCGGACTGGCGCTGGAAGGAAAGCGGCCGGTGGTCGAGATCATGTGGGCCGACTTCCTGCTGGTGGCGCTGGATCAGATCATCAATCAGGCCGCGAATATCCGCTATCTGACCCGTGGCACCCGCACTGCGCCGATGGTCGTTCGCGTCCAGCAAGGGGCGACGCCCGGCTCGACCGCCCAGCATTCGCAATCGCTGGAAGCGATGCTGGCCCATGTGCCGGGGCTGCGGGTGGGTTTGCCCTCGACCGCCGATGACGCCTATCACATGCTGCGCGCTGCGATGCACGGCGACGATCCGGCGGTGATCATTGAATCCCGTGCGCTCTATCAGCGCTCCGGCCCTGTCTGGCCCGATGCCGCGCGTCAGGTCACCGCGGGGGCGGCTCTGCGCCGCAGTGGGACGAGCCTGACCTTGCTCGGCTGGGGTGCTGTCATGCCGGCGGTGGAAGCGGCCGCAGAGACCTTGGGTCAAGCCGGCACCGATGTTTCGGTTCTGGATCTGCGCTGGCTGTCACCTGTGGATTGGGACCGGGTTTGCACCACGGTCGCCGCCACTGGCGGCCGGGTCGTGGTGGTCCATGAAGCCAATCTGACCGGTGGTTTCGGGGCGGAAATTGTTGCCGGGCTGGCAGAGCGGCTGGGGCCTGCGGCGCTGTCCTTCCGCAGGGTCGCCACGCCGGATGTCCGGATGCCGGCCTCTCCGGTCCTGCAGGCGGTTCTGTTGCCGAATACGGCAAAGATCGTGGCGGCGGCGCAGGAGCTGCTGCAGACAAACGCGCAACCCCAAGGCGAGGAATATGTCTGATGACGGGAAGCAAGGAGAAGAGCGGACGGCTCCAGATCAATTCCGTGGTGCGCGGCGTCAACATTCTGACCGCCATCGCGCGCAGTGATCAGGGCCTGAGCGTGCGCGAAATCGCCGAGGCAATCGGGGTCGAGCGTCAGACGGCTTATCATCTTGTCCACACCCTTGAGGACACGGGTTTCATTGCCCGGGACGATCAGCGCAATTACCGCCTTGGCCTGCGCGTCGGTGCGCTGGCAGAGGCCTTCGGCAGGCAGTTCTCTGCGCCGGATTACATGCTGCCCCTGGTGCGTGGCCTTGCCCATGAGACCGGAGAGACCTGCTACGTCGTCGGTTGGTGGCGGGGTGAGATCGTGATCATCGAGGTCGCCGCCGGTGCCAAAGCGATCCGTTCGGCCGAGATGCCGCATGGCCAGTATCTGCACGCCCATGCGCGGGCGGCGGGCAAGGTTCTTCTGGCTTATGCGGCCACGGCGCGCATGGCGGAATACCTGCTCAACCATCAGCCCCTCGCGAAGCTGACCGAGAACACGATCACCGATTTCAAATCCCTGCAGGCCGAGTTCGCCCGGATCCGGGCCGAGGGTGTCGGCTATGATAACGAGGAGTTTGCCCCCGGCATCTCCTGCATGGCGATGCCGCTGGAAGCTGGCACCGCCCCCTATGCCCTGGCCTTGTCGGCGCCCTCCGAGCGCTTCCAAGCCTTCCGTGAAACCTATCAGCAAAAGCTGGCCGCGCTGGTCCAGCGCAACTGAAGGGCAGAAGACATGACCATCAAGCTTTTTGATTGCAAGGACGTCGCCGCCGCTTTCGGAAATTACGCCCATGGTGTGGTCATTCCCCCTGGCGCGACCACCATCCATCTGGCCGGTCAGGTCGGCGTGCGCCCCGATGGCTCGATCCCCGACGATGCCGGCGAACAGACCCGGATCATCTTCGAGAATTTCAGGATCATTCTGGAAAGCCAGGGCTTCGCTTTCACCGATATCGTCAAGATGAGCTACTTCGTCGTCGAGGCCGCAGACCTGCCCGCGATCCGCGCGGTGCGCGATACGCTGATCCCCGCACCCTATCCCGCCGCATCGCTGGTTCTGGTCAAGGCACTGGGTCGGCCCGAGTGGAAGCTGGAAATCGAGTGCATCGCGGCAAAGATCGGGGCGGTGTGATGCGCAATTCCCTCGCCCAGACGGATCTGGCCTTTGTCCTGCATCCCCAGACCGACCCCGCGGCGCTTGAGGCCGAGGGACCCCTGATCATCGAACGCGGTGACGGCGTCTTTGTCACCGACAGCAGCGGGCGCCGCTATCTGGAGGGTATGTCCAGCCTCTGGTGTGCGACGCTTGGCTTCAATGAACCGCGCCTGGCCCGCGCGGCGGCAGAACAGATCGACCGCCTTGGCACCTATCACACTTTCAACCGGCGCTCGAACCCGGCGGTGATCGAGCTGGCAGAACGGCTTCTGGCGCTGTCCCCGATGCCCGATGGTAAGGCGTTGTTTGCCAATTCCGGCTCGGAAGCGGTCGATACAATGATCAAGCTCGCCTGGCTCTACCACTCGGGCCGCGGCGAACCTGAACGGCGCAAAATCATCAGCCGCCGTCGCGCCTATCATGGCAGCACCGTCCTCGGGGCGACGCTCAGCGGCATTGCCTCGATGCGGGGGGCATTTGCCTGGCCGGATCCGGGCGTCCTCTTTGCCGAGCCCCCGCATTTCTACACCGGCGCCGCGGTGGGCGAAAACGAAGAGGAGTTCGCGGACCGGCTGGTCGCCGAGGTCGCCTCGCTGATCGCGGCCGAAGGAGCCGGGAGCATAGCGGCGATGATTGCCGAGCCGGTGATGGGAGCCGGCGGCGTCATCATTCCGCCTGCCAGCTATTTTCCGAAACTTGCCGACCTTCTGCGACGCCACGGAATTCTGCTGCTCAGCGATGAAGTGATCTGCGGTTTCGGCCGCACCGGGGAATGGTTCGGCTGCCAGACCTTCGGCTTCCGGCCCGACATGATGAGCGTCGCCAAGGCGTTGTCCTCGGGCTACCAGCCGATCGGCGCATCCCTGCTCAGCGCCGAGGTTCACGAGGTGGTCCGGGCCGAGGCAAGCCGTCTCGGCGTCCTGGGCCATGGCTTCACCTACGCCGGGCACCCGGTCACAAGCGCCGTCGCTCTTGAGACGCTGAAGATCTACGAGGAGATCGACCTGCTGTCACGGGTTCGGACGCTGGCGCCGGTCTTTCGCGCGCATATCGGGGCGCTTGCTGCCCATCCGCTCGTGGGGGACGCACGCGCGGTCGGGCTGATCGGCGCGGTGGAGCTGGTTGCAGACCGTGCGACCCGCCGGCCCTTCGCCGCCTCCGCAGGCGTCGGGGCGCGGCTGATCGCCCTGGCGCTGGATCATGGCCTGATTCTGCGGAACCTCGGGGACACCATCGCGATCTGCCCGCCTCTGATCATTACGTCGGCCGAGCTGGATGTGTTGTTCACCCGTCTGCGGCAGGCGCTTGACGCCCTGACCGAAAGACTGCCCGCCATCCCGGAGGAGGAAACGGCATGATCGATGACATCCTTGACCGCGATGCAATCGCGCAGGCTGAGGCCGTGGCAAAGGGCGAGGTCAGCGCGGTCGAACTGACGCAGGCAGCCATCGACAGGATTGAAGCCGGTGACGCCACTCTGAATGCCGTGACGCAGCGCTTCTTCGGCGAAGCTCTCGCACAGGCGACGACCGATCTGCCGGCGGGGCGGTTTCGGGGCGTGCCGTTCCTGGTGAAGGATTTCTATTGCCATATGGCCGGAAAGCCGACCACCGGCAGCGCGCAGCTGCTGGCGCAGAACGTGATCGACCACGACAGCGTGCTCATGGCACGGTATCGCCAGGCCGGGTTCGTCACCTTGGGCAAGACCAACGTACCCGAGATGGTCACCATGGGCACGACCGAGCCCATCTGGCGCGGTCCCACGCGCAATCCCTGGAACACCGGCCATACGCCCGGCGGCTCCTCGGGCGGGGCGGCCGCCGCGGTTGCGGCGGGATATGTCGCGGTGGCCCATGCCAATGACGGCGCAGGCTCGATCCGTATTCCAGCCTCGTGCTGCGGGCTTTTCGGTCTGAAACCGTCGCGGGCGCGGGTCACGCTGGGGCCCGATGTCGGCGAGGCGATCGGCGGCATCACGGCGGAACATGTCGTGTCGCGATCGGTGCGTGACAGCGCGGCGGTGCTCGATGCCACCGCCGGGTCGCTGCCCGGAGACCCTTACGTCGCGCCCGAACCGGCGGAGAGCTTCCTCTCGTCGATCGCCACGCCTCGGAGCGGGTTGCGGATCGGGGTGACCTTTGACGCGCCGGACGGCACGAAAGCGGCGCCGGAATGTCGTGCCGCGGTCGAGCAGGCCGTCGAAACCCTGCGTGGTCTTGGCCATCAGGTCGAGGAGGTCGCGCTACCCTTCGACGGAGCGGCCTTTCGCGCGGCGCTTGCCACCTTCTGGCCCATGACTGTCACGCGCGGTCTGAGCGCAATCGCGGCGGCGCGGGGTGCCGATCCCGAGGTTCTGGTGCGCGAGCTTGAGCCCTTTAACCAGCATCTCTTTGCCTTGGGTATCTCGCGCCGGGCGGTTGACTACATCCGGGACCTGGTTTTCTTCCAGGGGATGGCGCGGGCGATGGGGCAGTTCTTTGCCACGCGGGACATCTGGCTTTCACCGGTGCTGCCTTTCACACCGCCCCGGCTTGGCTATTT
Organism: Pararhodobacter sp.; assembly: GCF_034676075.1. Classification (GTDB taxonomy): domain Bacteria; phylum Pseudomonadota; class Alphaproteobacteria; order Rhodobacterales; family Rhodobacteraceae; genus Pararhodobacter. Next base: position 41,517 of record NZ_JAUCCQ010000001.1, read on the forward strand.
CGACACGGCGTCTTCGGGGGCCGAGGTTGCCTGGAACCGGGTGCTCGATTCCTTCATGTTCACCGCGCCGGCTAATGTCACCGGCCTGCCTTCGGCCAGTGTTCCGACGCTGGTAACGGATGAGGGGCTTCCGGTCGGTATCCAGCTCACGGCGAGGCTGAACGACGAAGCGACCATCCTGAACCTCGCAGCCCAGCTTGAAACGGCGCACCCTTGGGCGATGCCTGGGCGCAAAATCTAGACCACAACCAACCACAACAGGGAGATACGACATGGGTCATCGCATCCATCGGAGAGGCATGCTCAAAGGGTCCGCCTGGCTTGCCGGTGCAGCCTCCGTGCTGTCGGGCGCCAATGGCGCCCGGGCAGAGGCCTCCGGCGAGCCGATCCCGATTGGCCAGGCCGCGCCGCTCACCGATTTCGCCGCCGCAGACGGGGTCGAGTTCCGCAACGGGCTCATCATGGCCTGTGACGAAATCAACGCCCTGGGTGGTATCCTTGGTCGCCCGCTGGAGCCGCATTTCGAAGACACGCGGCAGATGGGCGATGCGACCAATGTTCAGGCGGTGCAACGTCTGATCGACCGCTATGGCGTTCATGCTGTGATCAACGGCTACAACACTGGCTCGGGTTCGGCTGTGCAGGACGCGATCGCTGATGCCGGCATCATCTACATGCACAACGATACCTCCAGCGGGCATGGCGTACTGATCGGCTCCGACCCGGATCGCTATTTCGGTTCCTTCCAGACCGACCCGTCGGAAACCTGGTACGGGTCGGGCCTGCTGAAGTTCCTGTCTTCCCTGACCGAGGGCGGCGCCTTCACTCCCACCAATCGCAGACTGGCGATCATTCTGTCGGCGGGGACCTATTCGTCGAATATCGCCAATGTGGTTCGCGATGGCGCAGCGGCGCTTGGCTGGGAGGTCAGCCTTTACGAGACCGTCAACGTGCCGATCTCAGAATGGGGTCCGACCCTCTCGAAGCTGCGTCAGGATCCGCCCGGGGTGATCGTGGTGACGCATTACTTCCCGGCCGATCTGGCGCAGTTCATGGTCCAGTTCATGACCAATCCGACGCCAAGCCTGATCTACATGCAATATGGCCCCTCGGTGAAATCCTTTCGCGATATCGCCGGCCCGGCTGCTGCGGGCGTGGTGTTCTCGACCGTCATCGGTGCGCTGCAGGACGAGATCGGTCTGGATTTCGAGAGCCGCTACAAGGCGCGCTTCGGCGACGATGCCGGGCATAACTCGGGTGTACAATCCTATAACGCGGCATGGATCTGGGCAACCGCGGCAGCCCTCGCCGGAGGCTCCGGTGCCCCGGGAGAGGAAGACCAGAACCGCAAGGTTGCAGAGCGGATCCGGGCAATGATCCACCGCGGCCCGAACGGGACGACGCGCTTCATACCGGGCGAGCAGGCTGCGGCCTCCTATCCCGGTGGCACCGATGACCCCTCGCTGGGCATGCCGCACCAGTTTCTGCAGATCCAGGATCACACTGCCGAACCGGTCCTGATCGCGCCCTGGCCCTATGCGAAGGCCGATTTCGTCACCCCGCCCTGGATCACGGACTGACCGATGGCGCAGGCAAGGGAAACGCCTCTCCTGTCTTGCCGCAATGTCACGAAGACGTTCGGGTCGCTGACGGCTGTCAGCGACCTGAGCTTCGAGCTTGCTGCAGGCGAGATCCTCGGAATCGGAGGGCCGAATGGCGCTGGAAAAACCACGCTTTTCGAAATGATTTCAGGGCAGACCGGCGTCACGTCCGGGTCTATCGCCCTGGAAGGGCGAGATATCACCACGCTTTCACCGGTCGGTCGCTGCCATGCCGGGCTTGCCCGTGTGTTTCAGCTGAACACCGGGTTCGACAGCTTGAGCGTGCGCGAGAATGTCCTGATCGCGGCCTATTACGGGCGCTCACCGCGCCGGATGCCCGGCTTTCGGGTGCCGTCCGAGGTCAGCGATCAGGTTCAGAATGCGCTGAGCCGGGTCGGGCTGACGGCTGGCGCGGATCGTCCGGCGGCGACGCTGCCCGTCATCGACCGCAAGCTTCTGATGATCGCCGGTGCGCTGGCGATGTCCCCGAAACTCCTGTTGCTCGATGAGCCCGTCGGCGGGCTTACCCAGCGCGAGATCGATCAGGTGGCCGATGTTGTCGGGCAGGTCGCGGCCGACGGGGTGACGGTTGTGCTGATCGAGCACGTCATGCGCTTTCTGGTGCAATTGTCGAACCGCGTGATGATCCTGCATCACGGAAGGAAGCTTTACGAAGGGGATGCGGCGGGCCTGTCGCGGGATCCCGAGGTGGTCGAGGTCTACCTCGGCCAGGGGGCCGGAAAAGAGGTCGCGCGCATGGCCGCGGCCCGGGCGGAGGCGCATCATGCCGGATGATCTGGTGATCTCGCATTTGACGGCCGGCTACGGGCATCAGTCCGTTCTGCACGACCTGTCGCTGCGGGTCGAAGCAGGCGGGCTCACCGCGCTGATCGGGCCGAACGGCCACGGCAAGACCACGCTCTTGCGGGCCATCTCGGGGTTGATCCCGGCCAAATCGGGCGAGATCCGTCTGGGCGCGGAGCGGATTTCCGGGCTTGGTGCCGAGGCCGTCGTCGCCCGCGGGATCGTGCATGTGCCTCAGGGGGATCTGCTCTTTCCCGACATGACGGTGCTGGAAAACCTGCGCATGGGCGCTTTTCTTCCCGCCGCCGCGCGGCAGGAAAGAACCGTGCTGGACGAGGTCTATGCGCTCTTGCCCAAGCTGCGGGACCGCGGAAACCAGGTCGCGCGCACCTTGTCGGGCGGCGAGCGGCGCATGGTTGGCATCGGGCGCGGGCTGATGGCCTGCGGGCGCGTGCTGATGCTCGATGAGCCGTCGCTGGGTCTGGCGCCGATCGTCATCGAACAGATCTACGAGGTGATTGCGGGATTGCGCAGCGCCGGGCGGACCATCCTTCTGGTCGAGGAGAACGCCCTGCGGGCCGCGGCAATCGCCGATCAGGTGCATCTTCTGGACCATGGCACCCTCGCCTGGAGCGGCACCGGCACGGAGCTTTCCAGCCGCCCCGAGCTTCTTGAAACCTATCTGGGGGTGTAAGCGATGGACGTTCTTTTCCAGATCCTCGCCTCGGGCCTGACGCTGGGGGCACTCTATGCGATTTCCACGGTCGGGCTGGCGCTGGTGTTTGGCGCGATGAACATGCTCAACATGAGCCATGGCGCCTTGATGGCACTGGGCGGATACATGGCCTGGTTCACGATGACCGGTCTGGGCCTGCCGCCCCTTGTCGGGATGCTGGTTGCGGTGCTGGTCTGCGCTGCGGTGGGTATCCTGATCTTTCTGCTGATCGCCAGGCCGATGCTGGATTCCGAAGGGTTCGAGACCCGCATCTTCATCGCGACGATCGGGTTCGGTGCGGTGCTGGAAAGCGTGATCCTGATGGCATTCGGGCCTCAACCGAAACCGCAGCCGCTTTCGGTGCAGGGGGGGCTTTCCTTTGCAGGCGTGCATCTGCCTGTCCAGAACCTGCTGATCCTTGTGCTGTCGATGGTGCTCATGGCTGCGCTGGCGCTGCTCTTGCAAAAGAGCCGCATGGGCCGGGCGATCCGGGCCACGGCTCAGAACCGAGATGCTGCAAGGCTGATGGGGGTGCGGGTCAGCGTGGTCTATGCACTCGTTCTGGCGATTTCCGGCGGACTTGCGGCGGTTTCCGGGATCACCGTGTCGTCGCTGTCCAGCCTGCTGCCGAATATGGGGGGCGATCCGATGCTGAAAGCCTTCATCATCTGTGTCGTCGCAGGACTTGGTCGCGTTCCGGGCAGTGTGCTTGCGGCCTTGTTCATCGGCCTCTTCGAGGCGGTGGTCCAATACACAATCGGGGTGCGCTTCAGCTTTGCCGCTCTGCTTCTTCTCGTCATCGTGGTGCTGATCTGGAAGCCTCAGGGCGTATTCGGGCGCCATCAGGGGGTTCGTCTATGACTGCCATGCGTCGTGATCTTCTTCTTTGCGGCCTCTTCGCCTGTGCCGCCCTGGTCTGGCCCATGATCTCGGGCATGCGCTATTCCGTCACCCAAACCACCTTCTTTTTCATCTGGGCAACGGTGGTGGTGCAGTGGAATCTGGTCTTCGGGATCGGCGGGATATTCTCGCTGGCGCAGGTCGCGATCTTTGCCATCGGCGCCTATGTGACCGCGATGCTGGGCTATTATCTGGGTACATCAATGCTGCTGGCCATGCCGGCAGGCGCGGTTGCGGCCGTGATCGCGAGTCTCGTCCTCGGCGTCGCCTGCCTGAGGCTCTATGGCCCCTATGTCGCGCTGCTGACGATCTGCGTGTCGCAGGTTCTCTATGTGTTGATCGTGAACGACACGGATTGTTTCACCAACCCGCCGGCTGGCTGCATGCCGCTGATGGGCGGGGTCCGCGGCTTCTCGCGCTTCGGCGATCTGGGCTTTCGGGATTGGCTTGGGTCGAGTTTCTACATCGGCAATTACTACGTCGGACTCCTGCTGTTGACCGCCGCGATCCTGTTCTCGATCGTGATCATCCATAGCCCGATGGGTCTGGCCTTCCGCGCCCTGCGCGACAACCCCGTCTATGCCGCTGCCCGGGGCGTTGACCGCTTCCGCTATCAGCTGTGGATCTTCGGTCTGTCGGCTTTCTTCACCGGCCTCTCGGGCGCCTTCTATGCGGTCAATACCGGCGTGGTCGGCCCGGTGGTGTTCTCGTTCCAGCATCTGCTCTTCCTGCTCTCGATGATCGTGGTCGGTGGGATCGGCACGGTCTGGGGTCCGGTGATCGGCGCGGCCGTGCTGATGCTGGCCGATGAGGCCATGCGCGAAGTCGGTGATTTCCGCGATATCGGCATGGGCCTGATCCTGGTCGGCTGTGTCGTGCTGATGCCCCGAGGCCTGACCGGCCTCTTCCAGGACATGTCCAGGCGGTTTGCAAAACCGGTCGCCACCGAAGGAGCGAAGTGATGCCCGAACCGACGCCAGCGACCATGACAGAGCAATTGCGCCAGTTGCACAGCGGCGAGACGACCGCCGTGGCTCTGATGAGCCACGCGATCCGGCGGGCTGAAGATGCCAGTCATCTTAACGCCTTCCTGACCCTGGAGCCCGACATGGCGCTTGAGCGGGCCCGCTCGGTCGATCAAGCCCGAGGACGCGGTGCCGCAGTGCCGACGCTGGCCGGCCTGCCGGTCGGCGTGAAGGACAACATCGATATCGCAGGCTGGATCACGTCGGGGGCCACGCCCGCCCTGGCGCATCTGCGTGCAAAGCAGACCGGGCCCGTCGCGCAGCGCCTCTTTGATGCCGGGGCTATCGCGTTGGGAAAGACCAATCTGCATGAGTTGGCTTTCGGTGTCACGAATACCAATTTCGCCCCGATCCCGATGACGCGGAATCCGTATGACCCGAGCCGGATCACCGGCGGCTCTTCCGGTGGGACGGCCGCGGCAATCGCGGCGGGGATCGTGAGTGCCGGTCTCGGCACCGATACCTCGGGGTCGATCCGGATACCGGCTGCGCTGTGCGGCATTGCCGGTCTGCGGCCCTCGGTCGGTACAAATGGGGTCGGACGCAGATACTCCCCGCGGGGCCTTTTGCCGATCAGCCACACCAACGACACCGCCGGGCCGATGGCGGTCTCGGTGGCGGATCTGGCCCTGCTTGATGCCGTTGTGACCGGAGAAGATCCGGTCACGGCTGCGGGCTTGACGGGGCTACGGCTTGGCGTGCCGCAGTGCTTCTGGGTTGATCTCGATGACGAAGTTGCGCGTCTCTGCCATGCGGTGTGCGACCTTCTGACCCGGGCGGGGGCGGAGTTGGTCCCGGTCAGTCTGCCCGGCCTTCGCGATGCGTGGCGGCAGGTCTCGGCCCCGGTCGTCCTGCATGAGCCGCTCGAGGATATTCCTGCCTGGCTGGCGGCGCATGCGAGGGGGGATATCACGCTTTCCGCGATCGTTGACCAGATCGCCAATCCGGACGTGAGGGCGGCTTTCGACGTGGTGATGTCGGAAAGTCTTGCTGGCAGCTATGGCCCGGCCATGGCGCTCCATCGCCCGGAATTGTGCCGGATCTATGCCGCTGCCTTTCGTGGCCACGGCTTGGCGGCGCTGATCTTTCCCACCGTCCCGGTTCCGGCGCCCCCTGTCCACCCGGCGGATGCCTTCCCCAGGGTGAGCGTCAACGGGCGCGACCATGCGACTTTCGACACGCTCATCCGCAACACGGATCCAGGGGCGAATGCCGGATTGCCCGGCCTGAGCATACCGGCCGGACTGACCCGGGATGGGTTGCCCGTCGGCATAGAGATCGACGGGAGAGTGGGGTCCGATCGCGATCTGCTGAGCCTGGGCATGACGATTGAGCGGATCGTCTCCGAAGGCAGGCCCATGGTGATTTGAGCCCCTGGCGTCGGGACTGGGCCGGTTACCGCGGACGGAAAGGAAGGAGGGGTGGGTGTTTCTCGCTTTCGGTCCGCCTGCGCAAGCGCCGCGTGACGCGGGTGGCCCCCGTCTCGGCAAGACATCAGGCTTGACCGGCGCCCATTGCTTGCACATAATTGAATAAAGTGTTCAATATTGCACAATTGGGAGAAGCCAGATGCTGGATATCGCGATCTGTGGCGGCGGCGTGGGTGGGCTTTGTGCTGCCATCGCCCTGCGCAGCATGGGTCACAAAGTCACCGTTTACGAACAGGCCCGGCAATTTGGCCGGGTCGGGGCGGATATCAACCTCACGCCGAACGCGGTCCATGCTCTGGACCGTCTGGGCGCCAGCGAGGACCTGCGCAGGAACGCCGCACGGCCGACGCATCGCATCAGCCGGACTTGGGACAGCGGCGAGGAAACCTCGCGCCTGCCGATGTCCGACGCCGCCGAGGCCCGCTACGGCGCGCCGCAGCTGACCGTGCACCGCGCCGATCTGCTGGCCGCGCTGGAGGCCTTGCTGCCTGTGGGCGTGTTGCGCTTCGGCGCCACTGTCAGGACGGTCGGTCAAGATGAGGACAGCGCCTGGGCCGAGCTGTCGGATGGCGAGGTCATCCGCGCGGATCTGGTGATCGGCGCCGACGGCATCCACTCGCCGGTGCGCGAGGCGGTCTTCGGCCCCGACCATCCGCAGTTCACCGGCCTGGTGTCCTGGCGGGCCGTCTTCCCGCGCGAGAAGGGCGGCGACCTGCCCGACCTCGACGCCTTCACCAAATGGTGGGGGCCGTCCGCCGACCGCCAGATCGTCACCTTCCCGCTGACCCGGGGGCAGGAGATCTTTGTCTTCGCCACCCACAAGCAGGAGGGTTGGGCCGAAGAGGGCTGGACGCTGCCCGGCGACATCACCGAGCTGCGCGGTCATTACGCCGATTTCCACCCGCATGCCCGCGCGCTGCTCGATGCCTGCGAGAGCGTGACACGCTCGGCCCTGCACGTGCGCGAGCCGATGGCGCATTGGTCGCAGGGGCGGATCACCCTGCTGGGCGATGCCGCGCATCCGATGGTGCCGTTCATGGCCCAGGGCGCCTGCATGGCGATCGAGGATGCCGTGGTTCTGGCCCGCGCACTGGAAGGCGCGACGCCCGCGAGCGCGCCTCAGGCCCTGACCCGCTACGAACAGGCCCGCATTCCGCGCACGGCCGAGATCCAGCGCTCCTCGTTGGCCAATGAATGGTTGAAGACCCAGGGCAATGCCGATTGGGTTTATGGCTATCAGGCCTGGACAACCGAGGTCTAAAGCCGCCTGCGTTCGCTCAGCCCGAATATCCCAGGGCCGCCGAGACTTCGGCGGCCGCTTCCCGTACCGCGCTCTCGATCTGGGCGGCCAGCGGTGTGTCGGGCTGGAACTGGCCCTCGGGCCCGGTCACGTTCAGACCAGCCACCGCGCGACCCTGATGATCGTAGATCGCGGCGGCGCAGGAGCCGATCCCGCGCTCGAAATTGCCCGAGCTCCAGGCCACGCCCCGCGCCGCATCCGCGCGGATTTGCGCGCTCAGCGCCTGCAACGAGGTCGCGGTCTTGTCAGTGAATGTCGACAGATCGAGCCCGGCGTAGCGGCGCTCCAGCTCACCTTCGGGCAGGGCGCCCAGCAAAATGCGGCCGATCGTCGTGGCATGGGCGGGCAGGCGCGAGCCCTCGCGGACGTTGCTGACCAGATGCGAGTTCGGCGTCTCGCGCAGCAGGTAGATGATCTCCGTCCCCTCGAGGATGCCCATATGCGCCGACAGGCCCAACCGGATGACCAGCCGCGCCATGACCGGCTGCGCCACGCGCACCACATCGCGCGACTTCAGCGCATCGGCGGCCAGCGCGATCATGCCGGGACCCAACTGCCAGCTGAGACCCTCATCCTGCGTCTCGATCATGCGCTCGGCCTCCAGCGTGTGCAGGAGCCTGATCAGCGTGGTGCGGTTGATGCCCAGTTCGCGCGCCGTGGCGCTGGCGTTCGAGCATCGCGCTCCGCCCGCGATATGGCGCAGCAGGCGGAAGGCTCGGTGCACGGGCGGAACGGAATAGCTGGTTCCCTCGGATTCGGTCTCGTCACTCACCTGAATTCCCTCCCGTTTTCCTGTCCTTACGTCCGGCAAGTCCGTGCCGCAATCGCGCGCCACTTCTTCAGGCCCGATGCCCAAAGCGACGGCGTATCGGCGACACATCCCGTTTTCTTCAAGATTCTTCTTGACCGAATCTTTGCCTGCGCCAATAATGAACACCATGTTCTAATATGAACGGTTTTGCAAGGCCAAAGATCAGACGGTCCCGCGAAGCCAGAGCCAGCCACAGGAGACGCCGATGGACGCTTTCAAGGATCGACTCTCGCAGCGGGCCCGCGACACCTCGCGCCCGGCGCTGGCGCATCAATCGCTGGGCCGCCCGCTGACCGAGGCCGAGCAGGCGCTCGCCGCCGCTCTGATGGAGATCATGGGCACCCGCGAGCATGATTTCGCCGCCGTCGCCGCCGGGCTGAAGGCCAAGGGCATCGCCGCGCCGGTCTCGGGACGGGCGGACTGGGATCTGGCGCTGCTCCAGGCTGAGCTGAAAGCGATCAACGCCGACCTTGACGCGGCCTATGCGGAAAACGGCTATGGCGCTTGAGTTCGACCATGTCACCAAGACCTTCGCCCTGCCGTCGGGACAGGAACTGACCGCGGTCAGCGACATCAATTTCAAGGTCGAAAAGGGCGAATTTGTCTCGGTGGTGGGGCCCTCGGGCTGTGGCAAATCGACGATCCTGTCGATGACCGCGGGCCTGTACCAGCCGACCAGCGGCATCGTGCGGGTCTCGGGCGAGGTGGTGACGAAGCCAAACCCGCATGTCGGCTTCATGCTGCAAAAGGATCTGCTGCTGCCCTGGCGGACCATCGTCAAGAACGTCGAGTTCGGGCTGGAATCGCGGGGCGTGTCGAAGAACGAGCGCCGTGACCGCGCCATGGCTGAGTTGGAGCGCTGCCACCTCAAGGGGTTCGAGAACCACTACCCCTACCAGCTTTCGGGCGGGATGCGGCAGCGCGCGGCACTGGCCCGGACGCTGGCCATCGACCCCGACATCATCCTGCTGGACGAGCCGTTCTCGGCGCTCGACGCGCAGACCAAGCTGCTGATCCAGGACAGCTTTGCCGAGACGATCAAGGAGGCGGGGATCACCACGCTGCTGATCACCCATGACCTCGCGGAATCGGTGATCATGTCCGACCGCGTGCTGGTGTTGTCGGAACGTCCCGGCACCGTCCAGCGCGAGATCGAGATCGGCCTGCCCAACCGCGAACATCCGTTGGCCCGCCGGCAGATGAAGGAAATCCACGACTACGCCAACGAGATCTTCACGCTGCTGAAGCTCGACCGGCGCGCCGCCTGACCGACAACGACAAGACCCAACAGGAGAACGACCCATGAAGCATTCCTTCCTCGGCCTCAGCCTTGCCGCCGCTCTCGCGGTGTCGGGCGTGTCGGCCTCGGCGCAGACCGCGCTGACCTATCTGTTCCCCGCTCCCGACTTCCTGCCCGCCTTCGCCCCGTTCCAGCTGGCGCTCGGCAAGGGCTATTACGCCGATGCCGGCCTCGACGTGACCTTCCGCATCGGTCAGGGCGGCGCGGATGTGGCAACGCAGGTGGCCGTGGGCAACGCCGATCTGGGCGGCGGCATGGGTGACACGGCGATGATCGTGCGCGCCAACGGCCTGCCGATCCGCGGCGTGGCGCTGCTGGGCGGCCAGGGCATCACGCAACTCGCCTGGCGCAATGACAGCGGCATCACCGGCCCGGCCGATTTCGGCGGCCATCCGATCGGCGTGATCGGCTTTCAGGACACCACCTATTACAATCTGCTCGCCGTGATGGCCTCCGAAGGCATGACCCGTTCGGATGCCGACATTCAGGCGCTTGGCCCGGGCGGCATCATCCAGAACATGATCGCCGGCTCGATCCATGCCATGTCGGGCGTGCCGGAATGGATCGTCGCGATCCAGGACGCGGGCGTCGAGCTGACCACCGTTCCCGCCCGCAGCGTCTTCCCGGCGCAGGCGCAGGCGATCATCGCCTCGGACAGCTATATCGCCGAACACCCCGAGGCCGTGCGCGGCTTCGTGCAGGCCACGCTGCACGCGATCAACGACATCATCGCCGACCCGCATCAGGCGGCGCTGGATTATGTCGGCTATGTCGACCGCCACGCCGAGAACGTCGAGCAGATCGAGCGCATCATGCGCATGTATGTCGAGACGGTCTATGCTCAGGATGGCGACCGCCCGATCGGTGCCTTCGACGAGGAGCAGCTGCTGCAGGTGCAGGCCTTCTATGTCGAGGATGAGATCGTGAACGAGGCGGTGCCGATCGCCGACGTCTACACCAACGACTTCGTCACCGAATAAACCGCTTTCGCCTCTCCCCGCCCGCAAGCGTCGCCCGAAAGGCGGCGGCGGGGAGAGGCTTGCCCTTCCGCCCTCAAGTCAGCCGAGGCCCCCATGTCGCAAAGCACCATCCAGAAGCTTGTCGCCCTGGCGATCCTGGCCCTCGTGCTGCTGGTCTGGCAATTCCTGCCGCCCGCCCTCGGCGTGCCGAAATTCATCATCCCGACGATCAGCGACATGCTGAGCGAACTCGGTCGCATGTATCGCCGCGAGGATCTGATCGCGAACACGCTGTCGACCGCCTGGTACACGCTTCTGGGCTTTGCCATCGGCTCGGCCCTGGGTGCCGCCATCGGCTACCTGCTGGGCCTGTCGGAATTCTGGGAGCGTGTGCTCTCGCCCTATATCCTCGCGCTTCAGATCGCGCCGAAAGTTGCCTTCGCGCCGCTCTTCATCATGTGGTTCGGCTACAATGCCACGCCGAAGCTGCTGGTCACCGTGCTGATCGTCTTCTTCCCGGTGTTGGTGAACGTGCTGGCGGCGATGAAGACCGTCGACCGCGACATGGTGAACCTGGCCCGCGCCTATTCGATGACCCGCTGGCAGATCTTCAAGAAAGTCGAATTCCCCTCGACCCTGCCGAACCTGATGGCCGGCCTGCGCATCGCATCGACGCTCGCCGTGATCGGCGTGACGGTCGGCGAGCTGGTCGGCGGCAACACCGGGCTTGGCTTCCTGATCAGCTACGGCGGTGGTCAGGCCAATGCGGCGATGGTGTTCAACGCCATCGTGCTGCTGACCCTGATCGGCATCGTCCTCTACTCGGCCCTCGTCTGGGCGGAAGAGCGGCTGCTGCACTACCTGCCCAAGAAAGATCACTGACCCGCGGCCAGCGTCTGAGCCCGCCGCTTCCCCACCGCAGAACTGGAGACATCCATGAGCACCGCTCCGATGAAATTCCCCTCGATCGAACCCGATGACGTGCAGATCCCCGAAGGCATGACGCTGGAAGACTGGATCAAGAGCCGCACCGCGACTTATGCGACCCGCACGCTGGACTGGGACGCGCTGAAGTTCCAGGCCGATTTCGACCCGATCTACCGCCGCGCCCAGATGCGCTATGTCGGCACCGGCGCCACCGGCGTCGATGCGGATGAGAACGTCGTCCCGGCCGAGCATTTCACCTTCTCGACCATGGTCCTGCCCGCCGGTTGCGAAGGCCCGCTTCATATCCACCGCGATGCCGAGGAGATCTTCTTCATCCTCAAGGGCCACAAGATCCGCTTCTTCATCGAGCACAAGGGCGAGATGGTCGAAACGGTCCTGACCGAGCGCGACCTGATCTCCTGCCCGCCGGGCGTCTATCGCGGCCTGCGCAACGAGGGGATCGAAGAGGCGCTGATGTGCGTGCTGATCGGCAACCCGAAGCCCGTGACGCCCACCTATCCGCCGGAGCACCCGGTCGCCAAGATCCCGCGTCCCGCCAAGGGCGCCAAGGCCGCCGGCTGACCCGACATCGGGGTGGGGCATCGGTCCCACCTCTCTCCCTCCCCAGGAATCCGCCCAGGAGCCCGCCATGAGCATCGACAAGAAAGCCCTGATCGAGGACCGCGTGAACACCGGCCTGCTGGGCCAGTGGTACCCGGTCGCCAAATCCGTCGAGGTCAAGACCACCAAGCCCCATGGCGTGAAGCTGCTGGGTCAGAAGCTGGTGCTCTGGCGCAAGGCTGACGGCTCCATCAACTGCGTCGAGGATTTCTGCCCCCACCGCGGCGCGCCCCTGTCCTATGGCGAGATCCACGAGGGCAATATCGGCTGCCGCTACCATGGCGTGATCGTCAATGGCGAAGGCGTCGTGGTCCGGGTCCCCGCCATGCCCGAATGCGCCATGGAGGGCCGCAAGGCGCTGAAGAATTTCCACGTCACCGAGCATTCGGACGCGGTCTTCGTCTACATCCCCTCGCTGACCCAGCCCGAGCCGCCCGAGCTGGTCATGCCGCCGGAACTGGTGGGCGACGAATGGACCGGGTTCCTGTGCACCTCGGTCTGGGAGACGAACTACCGCTACGCCTTGGACAACCTCGCCGATCCGATGCACGGCTGCTACCTTCATTCCGAAAGCTTCACGCTGGCCTATGGTTCGAAGCAGGACCTGATGAAGCTCGACAAGACCGAGAACGGCTTCCACGTCACTCGCGTGGGCCAGGTCGGCGACAATTTCGACTGGGCCGAATTCGCCGTCTTCCCCGGCAACATGTATTGCTTCCTCGACATCCCCTATCCGCCCGCGGCCGGCCCCGGCGGGAACATGCGGATCGTCGGCTTCACCACGCCCATCGACGAGACCACCTGCAAGGTCTTCTTCTGGCGCCTGCGCAAGGTCGAGGGGATCGCCCGTGACAGCTGGCGCTTCCTCTACCGCGCGCAGCTGGAAGAGCGGCACTGGAACGTGCTGGAACAGGACCGCGTGATGCTGGAAGGCATGCCCGACGACGCCCGCAAGCGCGAGATGCTCTATCAGCATGACCTCGGCGTGTCGCGTATCCGCCAGATCCTGACCCGCGCGGCCAAGGAGCAGATCGAAGCCGAACTCGCCGTGGCGGCCGAGTGATGCTGCCCCATTCGCCTCTGAAGGGACGCACGATCCTCATCACCGGCGCGGCGCGCGGCCTCGGTCGCGCGATTGCCGGGACCTGCACCGAACAGGGTGCCCGGCTGGTACTGGCCGATATCGACACCAAGGGAGTCGAGGCCGCTGCGTCTGAACTGGGCGCGCGGGCGGTCACGGTGGATCTGGGCGATCCCGCCAGCATCACCGCCTTGGCCGAGGATATCGCGGCCCATGAGGGCGAGTTGCACGGCCTGTGCAACAACGGCGCCGTCGCGACCAACGTGGGTGGCATGGAGTTCGAGGATATCGAGCTCGACCTCTGGGATCGCGTCCACCGCGTGAACGTGCGCGGCACCTGGCTGATGACCCGCGCCTGCTCGGCGATGCTGCGCGCCTCGGGCTCGGGCCGGGTGGTCAATGTCGCCTCCGACACCGCACTATGGGGCGCGCCGCGGCTGCTGGCCTACACCGCATCCAAGGGCGCGGTCATGGCGATGACGCGCAGCCTTGCCCGCGAAATGGGTCCCGACCGCGTCGGCGTTACCTGCATCGCGCCGGGCATCCTGACGACCGAGAGCACCGAATACGTCCCCGCCGCCCGCCACGCGCTTTACGGCGACGGCCGCGCCGTGCCGGGGCCCCAATCGGCCGAGGAAGTCACCGGCACCGTCGCGTTCCTCTTGTCCGAAGCCGCGCTCACCCTCACCGGCCAGACCCTGCCGGTGAATAACGGCTACGTCTTCGTCACATGAGCGCGCGCGACCATATCGCCGCCGGGTTCGGCTGGCGCGAGCATCCGGGTGACGGCCCCGTCCTTGTCGCGCTGCATGGCATCGGCTCCGAGGCACGCGCTTTCGACCCGCTCGCTGCCGCGCTGCCCGGCTGGCGCATGATCGCATGGGAAGCACCCGGCTATGGGCCGACCGAGGCCCTGCCCATCGACTGGCCGACTGCCCGCGACTACGCGGCCGCGCTGAAGGCGTTTCTCGATGCGCGCGGCTTGGACCGCGTCCATCTCCTCGGCCATTCTCTCGGCACCCTGATCGGCGCGGCCTTCGCCAAGGACCACCCCGACCGGGTCGCGACCCTGACCCTCGCTTCCTGCGCGCAGGGCGACGGTGCGGCCCCGGGTCATCTGCCCGAGAAACAGGCCGCGCGCCTCGACGATCTCCAGCGCCTCGGCGCCTCGGAATTCGCGCGCACCCGTGCGCCCCGGCTGGTGTTCCAGCCTGAGACCCATCCGGATCTGGTGGCTAAGGTCAACGCCGCCATGGCGAAGATCAAACTGCCCGGCTACGCGCAAGCGGTGCGGATGCTCGCTTCGGGGAACCTGTCCGCTGATTGCGCCGCGCTCGCTGTCCCCACCGTCGTCGTCGTCGGGGCCGAGGATGTCGTGACCCCGCCCGAGCAATCAAACGCGGCCCATGCCGCACTCCCCGACGCCCATCGCGGCGCGCTGACCCTCATTCCCGGCGCGGGACATGCTCTCCATCAGCAGGCACCCGCCGCCCTCGCCGAAGCCATCCTCGATCACGCCGCCAAAGGAGTTACCCCATGACCGATCCCGTCCGTGTCGGCAGCCTGCGCGGCCTCGTGATGCGCGCCCCCGGTATTGCCGCCACCAAGAAATTCTACATCGACAACTGGGGCCTGAGCCTTGCCCATGAGGGTGACGGAGAGGTCTATCTGCGCGGCACCGGGTCCGAACCCTTCATCTACGGCCTGAAGGACAGCGATACCTACGGCATCGAATACATCCATTTCGCCATGCCCGACCGCGCGGCCACGGACGCGCTGCATCAATGGCTGGTCAGACAGGGCGAGGCCGTCCTCGGCGCCCCAGCCGACTTCGAGGATTTCGCAGGCGGTTACGGGTTCGAAGTCCTGGACCCCGACAACCGCCGCCTGCGGTTTCGCGCCGATGCCGCGGCGCAGGAGCCGGTCGAGGCCTTCGCCAAGCCGCGCAAGGTCAGCCATGTGGTGCTGAACTCGGGCGACATGGATGGCGTGGCCGACTGGTACTGCAAGACGCTGGGCTTCCGGGTCTCGGACTATTCCGCCGACCAGATGGTCTTCCTGCGCTGCGCCTCGGACCACCATTCCATCGCGCTGGTGCGGGGTCATTACCCATCCGTCAACCACGTCGCCTTCGAACTGCCCTCGATCAACGAATTCATGCGCTCGATCGGCCGGATGAAACAGGTGGGCGTGGTGCCGACCTGGGGGCCGGGGCGTCATGGGCCCGGCGACAATCCTTTCGCCTACTACGTCTCGCCCTCGGGCTTCGTCATCGAGTTCACCGCCGAGGTGCAGCAGATCGACGAGGAGACCCACGAAGCGCAGGTCTGGCCGCGCGACGTGCCTGAGAAGATGGACCAATGGATGACCGCCGGTGCGCCGACCGCCGCCCAACGCGCGGTGATGCAGGGCCGCCCCGATCCCGGTTTCCCCGAGCTGAGGGAGAAATGAGATGAGCCTTCCCTACGACAAACAGGTCGCGGTCGTCACCGGCGGCTCGTCCGGTATCGGGCTGGCCACGGTGCGGCTGTTGCTGGAGCAGGGCGGCTCGGTCGCCTTCTGTGCGCGGGGCGAGAGCCGCCTCAACGACGTGGCCGCCGTACTGGCCCGCGACTTCGGCGCTAGCCGGATCCTGTGGAAGGCCTTTTCGGTGCTGGAGCCCGAGGCCGTCAACGCCTTCGCGGCCGAGGTCGAGGCGCGCTTCGGCAAGGTGGACCTTCTGGTCAACAACGCAGGCCAGGGCCGGGTCAGCACCTTCGCCAATACCACGGACGACGATTGGCGGGCGGAATACGAGCTGAAGCTCTTCAGCCAGATCCACCCGATCCGCGCCTTCCAGCCGATGCTGGTTGCCTCGAAAGGCGCCATTGTCGCGGTCAATTCCCTGCTGGCCTATCAGCCGGAAAAACACATGGTCTGCACCGCTTCGGCCCGCGCCGGTGTGCAGAACCTGCTGAAATCACTCAGTATCGAGCTGGCGCCGGCAGTGCGCGTCAATTCCGTGCTGCTGGGGCTCATCGGCTCGGGCCAATGGAGCCGCCGCTTCGCCGAGCGCCCGGACCAATCGGTCAGCCGCGAGGAATGGTACGCCAATCTCGCCCGCGACAAGGGCATCCCACTGGGTCGCCTCGGCGACGCGGCCGAAGCCGCCGCTGCCATCGCCTTCCTCGGCTCCCGGGCCGCCAGCTACATCACCGGTGCCCAGCTCGACGTCTCGGGCGGCCTGTCCCGCCATATCTGAGGTGCCCGCCATGAAACACGACCCCATCGCCCAGTCTGAGACCGTCGGCGAATTCATTGCCCGCTATCTGGCGGAAATCGGCGTCACCACGATTTTCGGTGTGATCTCGATCCACAACATGCCGATCCTCGACGCGGTCGCGCGTCAGGGACGCATCCGCTTCGTCCCCGCCCGGGGCGAAGCCGGGGCCATGAACATGGCCGATGCATGGGCCCGCGTGTCCGGGCAGATGGGCGTTGTCCTGACCTCAACCGGGACTGCTGCGGGCAATGCGGCGGGCGCCCAGGTCGAGGCCCTGACCGCCGGCACGCCACTTTTGCACATCACCTCGACCGTGGACCTCGGCTTTGCCGACCGCGACCGCGCGCCGATCCATGACGTGCCGCGCCAGCCCGAGATGCTGAAGGGCATTTCCAAGGCCTATTTCCGCCTCTGGAGCGCGGAAAGCGCCATCGGCACTCTGACCGCCGCCGTCTCGGCCGCGATCAGCGCGCCGACCGGTCCCGTCGCGTTGGAGATCCCGATCGACGTGCAGCGCTCGGCCACGGTGGCTCCGACCCGCATCATTGCACCCCAGGCGCAGAGCCCCCGCGCCTCGGACCGCGCCATCGAGGCGCTGGCCGAGATGCTGCGCGAGGCGAAACGGCCGATGCTCTGGCTGGGCGGCGGCGCGCGCGGCGCGCAGGCCGAGGCTGCCGAACTGGTGAAGCGCGGCGTCGCGGTCGTCAGCTCGACCAACGGCCGGGCCGTGGTCAGCGAGGAGAACCCCGCCAATCTCGGCGCTTACAACATGACGCCCGAGGCGCAGGCGCTCTATGCCAGCAGCGATTTCATGCTGGTCGTGGGCTCGCGCCTGCGCGGCAACGAGACGCTGAACAACGCCATGCGTCTGCCCCGGCCGCTGGCCCAGATTGATGCCGAGGCCAGTCAGGGCGGGCGCAACTATCCGGTGGAATTGTTCGTGCACGGCGACGCTACCGACACGCTGCGCCGCCTGCTGGCGCTGCTTCCGGCCAAGCTGGACGTCGATCCGCAACTCGCCTTTGACGTCGCCACCGCCCGGGCGACTGCCGAGGGTCGGCTGAGGGCGCAGATGGGGCCCTATCAGGTGGTTGCGGATGCGCTGGTCGAACGGGTCGCCAAGGGCCGTCATCCCTGGGTGCGCGACGTGACGATCTCGAACTCGACCTTCGGCAACCGCTATGTGACCTTCGCCGACCCCCGCCATGGCGTGCACGCGCTCGGCGGTGGCATCGGTCAGGGCGTGGCGATGGGCGTGGGCGCGGCGCTGGCCTCGGACGGGCCGAAGGCGATCACGCTCATCGGGGACGGTGGCACGCAGCTGGGTATCGCCGAGATGATCACCGCCGTGCAGGAGCGTGCGCCGATTGTCTATGTGCTGATGAACGACCAGGCCTATGGCGTGATCAAGAACATCCAGACCGCCCAATACGACAGCCGGTATCATTACTCGGCGCTGCAGACCCCCGATTTCGCCGCGCATTGCGCCTCCATCGGTCTGCCGCATGTCCGGGTCGACGATGTGGAGGCCTTCGGCGCCACGCTGGACGAAGCGCTGGCTGCGGACGGCCCCCGCCTCATCGAGGTCGACATGATCGCCATCGGTCCCTTCGGCGAGACCTTCTCGGGACCGCCCGCCGGTGCCGCCGGCAACAAGGTCTGACGCCATGCATCTGGGAGTGATCGGCTACGGAAACATCACCCGCGCGCTGCTGGACGTGCTGGCGCGCGAGGGCAGGATGCCTGAGCGTGTGACGCTGCTGGTGCGCGCCCCGCAGGCCGAGGCCGCGCGCGCTTCGGGCGCCGAGGTGGTGACCGAAGCCGCTGCGCTGATCGCGGCCGGGCCGGACCTGATCGTCGAATGCGCGGGCCATTCGGCGGTGGTGGAAACCATCGTGCCGGCCCTGCTGTCGGGCGTGGAATGTGTCGTCGTCTCCATCGGCGCGCTGGCCGATGCCGACCTGCACAGCGCCGTCACCGAGGCCGCGCGCAAGGGCGGCACTCGCGTTGTCCTGCCCGCGGGCGCGATTGGCGGGGTCGATCTGCTGGCGGCGCTGAAACCTTCGGGCATCGACAGCGTGACCTATGTCTCGCGCAAGCCCCCGCTCGCGTGGAAGGGCACCCCGGCGGAGGGTCTGCTGGACCTGCCCGCGCTGACCGAACCCGCGACGTTCTTCACAGGCAATGCCCGCGAGGCCGCGCTGGCCTATCCCAAGAACGCCAATGTCGCGGCGACCTTGGCTTTGGCCGGGCTGGGGTTCGAGGAGACCCGCGTCGAGATGGTCGCGGATCCTACGGTCAGCCAGAACATTCACGAATACCGGGTCACCTCGGGCGCTGCGGATTACGCCATGCGCATCGAAGGCAAGCCCTCGCCCGACAACCCCAAGACCTCGCTTGCCACCGTCTATTCCGTGGCCCGCGAGGTGATGAACCGCATGTCCGAGGTGGCGATATGAGTTACGACCTGCCCGACGGGCGCCTGTTCATCGGTGGC
This sequence comes from Pararhodobacter sp., assembly GCF_034676075.1. Taxonomy (GTDB): domain Bacteria; phylum Pseudomonadota; class Alphaproteobacteria; order Rhodobacterales; family Rhodobacteraceae; genus Pararhodobacter. The sequence continues at coordinate 60,750 of NZ_JAUCCQ010000001.1, forward strand.
GAATGGGAGATTGGGACGGGGGCCGAGATCACCTCGATCTATCCCGCCGACGGCTCGGTCAACCGCATCCTGAAGGGCGCGAGCCGGGCGGATGGCGAGCGTGCCATCGCCCGCGCGCTGACGGCGCAAGCCGATCCGGCGTGGCGCGGGCTGAAGCCGCACGAACGCGCGCGCTATCTTGCCCGGATCGCCGACGGGATCGAGGCCAATGCCGCCCGCATCGCCTTTATCCAGACCCGTGACACCGGCAAGACCCTGCGCGAGACGGGGGCGCTGGTGGCCTCGGCCGCCGCGACCTTCCGCTATTTCGCCGCCGCGCTGGAGACCTTGGACGACGACCTGACCACACCGCGCGGCGACTACCTGACAATGTCGGTGCACGAACCCCTCGGATTGGTCGCCGCGATCACCCCGTGGAACTCGCCCATCGCCTCCGACGCGCAGAAGGTCGCGCCGGCCTTGGCCGCGGGCAATGCGGTGCTGCTGAAACCCGCCAGCTGGTCGCCCCTCGTGTCCCTGGAACTGGCGCGGATCGTCGAGGAGGCGGGCTTGCCCAAGGGCCTGTTCAGCGTCCTGCCCGGCGCGGGCCGCGAGATCGGCAATCTGCTGGTCGAGCACCCGGCGATCAAGCGCGTCAGCTTCACCGGCGGCACCTCGACAGGCCGGACCTTGGTGAAACAGGCGGCAGAAAAGCTGATGCCCGTCTCGCTGGAACTGGGCGGCAAGTCGCCCACCATCGTCTTCAAGGATACCGACCCGGAGCTCGCCATCGCGGGCATCCTGTTCGGCATGTTCTCGTCCTCGGGGCAAAGCTGCATCGCGGGATCTCGGCTGTTCGTCGAGCGCGCGATCTACGACCAGTTTGTCCCCCGTCTGGTCGCCGCGACGAAGGCGCTCGTCGTCGGTGACCCGATGGACCCGGCCACGCAGGTCGCGCCGCTGGTGCATCCCGACCACCGCGCCGCTGTCGCAGAGCATGTCTCGCGCGCGGTGGCCGAGGGCGCGACGGTGCTCTGCGGCGGCCACGCGCCCGAGGGCGGGATCTATGACAACGGCGCCTATTACCTGCCGACGATCCTGTCGGGCGTGACGAACACCGACCGCATCTGCCGTGAGGAGGTCTTCGGCCCGGTGCTGGTGGTCATGCCCTTCGACAGCGAAGACGAGGTCATCGCCATGGGCAACGACAACGATTACGGCCTCGCCTGCGGCATCTGGACCCGCGACTTCCCAAGGGCTTACCGGATCGGTCGCGCCATCACCACGGGCACGGTCTGGATCAACACCTACAAGCAATTCTCCATCTCCACCCCCTTCGGCGGCGAGAAGGATGCCGGCACCGGCCGCGAAAAGGGCCGTGAGGGCATCCGCGCCTATCAGGCGCAGAAGTCGCTCTACGTCGATCTGACCGGCCGCCCGCACCCCTGGGCGCGCCTGCAGGAGGCCTGACATGCACCAGATCGCGATCATCGGCGCCGGCCCCTCGGGCTGTTTCACCGCGCAGGCACTGGCGAAACTGCTGCCCGAGGCGCGCATCGACATTCTGGACGCGCTGCCCGTGCCTTACGGCTTGATCCGCTACGGCGTTGCGCCGGACCATCAGGGCACCAAAGCTGTGATCCGCCAGTTTGAGCGGCTTTTCGAGCGGCAAGGCGTGGGCTTCTGCGGCGATGTGCGGCTAGGGAAAACAGTGACGCTGGAGGCGCTGCAGGGTCTTTATGACGCGGTGGTGCTGGCCACGGGGCTCTCGGCCGACCGGCGGCTCGGGGTCAAGGGCGACGACCTGCCCGGCGTCCTGGGCTCGGGCGCGGTGACGCGGGCGCTGAACGATCATCCCGAGGCGGAGCCCGTGACGATCGGCGAGCGTGTGGTGATCGTCGGCAATGGCAATGTCGCGGTGGACCTCGTGCGGCTACTGGCCAAGGGCGCGGGGGAATTTCATGGCTCGGACCTGTCGGAGGCCGCTGCGCAGCAATGCGGAAACGCAAGGCGGATCGACGTGGTGGGCCGTTCGCCCTCGGATGCCGCCAAGTTCGACCCGGTGATGATCCGCGAACTCGGACGGCTGGAACAGGCCGCTATCCATGTCCACGGCCTGAGCGGCGAGGGCAAGATCGTCGAGGCGTTGCAGCATCTTGCGGGCCACGCGCCCGAGGCTGCCACGCGCGAGATCCATTTCCATTTCGGCTGGACGCCAGAGGAGATCGAAGGTGCGACCCATGTCACCGGCGCGCGCTTCCGTCAGGGCGATGCGCGGATGGTGCTGCCCTGCGACACAGTGCTGACCGCCATCGGGTTTGAGGGCGACACGCCCGGCGCGCAGGAAGACGGGTTCATCGCCCCGGGCCTTTATGCCACCGGCTGGCTGAAACGCGGCCCGCGCGGCACGATCCCGGAAAACCGCGCCGATGCGCAGGGTGTCGCCGCCCGCATCGCCGCCGACCTCGCCGCCGTGGCCCCGGGCAAGACCGGACGCGACGGCCTGATGGCCCTCGTCCCCGGGGCCGTGCATTACCACCAGTGGCAGCGTATCGACGCCGCCGAGCGCGCGGAGTGCCCCGACGGGCGCGTTCGCCGCAAGATTCCCACGATCGCGCAGATGCGGAGCATCGCGCACCAGACCGGAGAGAGCTGATGCAGATCGCCGTTCTTTATGGCACCGAGACCGGCAATGCCGAGATGCTGGCCGAGGATATCGCCTCGCACCTGTCTGACCACGACACCAGCGTCACCAACCTGTCGGATTTCGACCCCGCCGATTTCGACCGCGAGACCTTCTACGTCGTCGTCACCTCGACCTATGGCGATGGCGAGCTGCCTGCCTCGGCCCAGCCCTTTGCCACGGCGATGGACAGGGCCGCACCGAACCTGTCGGGGATCCGTTTCGCCATCTTCGGGATGGGTGACAGCGAATATCCCGAAACGTTCAACTTCGGCGGCAAGCGGCTGGAAGAGATCCTGACCGGCGCCGGCGCCGAGCGGGTGGGCGAGCGGGTCACGCATGACGCCTCGGGCGCGGATATGGCCGACGATCTGGCGCTGCCCTGGATCGACGAGATCCTGACCACGGTCGACGCATGACCCCCGCCGAGATCCGAGAGCGCCTGACCCGACCCTGGCGCCATGGCGAGGCCGAGGACCTGGCCGGTGTCACGGTCGAGGGGGCGCTGGACCTGACCGGCCTGTCGCTTTGCGGGGTGGACTTCCGTGGCGCCACCTTCCGGGGCGGCCTCAAGGCGCCCGGCGTGCGCTTCGACGGCCTCAGCTGGTTTCACGATGCGCATTTCGAGGGGCCGGTGGACCTGTCCGGCGCGCTCTTCGCCAATGACGCGCGCTTTGACGCCGCCTGCTTCGAGGACGCGACCCTGTCGGGCGCCGAATTCCGCGGCACCGCCACCTTCCGCGCCTGCCGCTTCGACGGCGAGGCCGACCTCAGCCGCCTCACCTGCTATGGCAACCTCGATCTGGCCGAAACCCGCTTCGCCGCGGGACTGAGCCTTGCCGGCTCCGAATTCCTCGGCGGGCTCTGGGCGCAGGCGGCGGATTTCCCGGCCGAGGCGGATCTTGCCGACACTCAGGTGCACGGTCGCCTCTGGCTGCGGGCGGCCCGCCAAGGGAACGCACCAGTCGATGACACCGCTTTCGGGCTGTCCTTTGGTTATACCTACCGCTGACCCGGCGCAGGGTGTCGGGCCAGCGGTGCCGGGCGGAACCTGGTCTTTTCGCGCCGCCGGCGAGTTCGGTCCGACATGGGCCTTGACGGCCGCCCCGCCGGAACCGAACGAGCGGATGCGCTATGGACGACCAGCCACAGCCAGCCGGGCCGAGGCAGGCGCGACGGCTGCCTGCCGAGCCAGATAGATATGGTGGAAGGCATCCACCCGGCCGCCGGGGAGTTGAATGTCCTCGCGCTGCCAGTCCCAGCCCTGTTCGCTGAGCCGGTCCTCGAAGGGATCCGAGATCTCGGCCGACCAGAAGGCGGCGATTCCACCTGGCCGCAGCGCGTCGCGCACTGCGTTCAGGCCGTTGCGTTCATAAAGCCGCTGGTTGTCACCGCGCACCAGGAAATCCGGACCGTTGTCGGTATCCATCAGGACGACGTCGAAACCGGCTTCGCTGTTGTTCAGAAGGTCCATGACATCCATGACCCGCAGATCGACGCGCGGATCGCTCAGCGGATGATCGGCCAGCGGCGCCAGAATGCCGCGGTTCCAGTCGGCAATCGCAGGGATCAACTCGCATACGGTGACCTGCGCGCCGGGCCCCGTGACGTCGAGCGCGGCCCGCAGGGTGAACCCCATGCCGAGCCCACCGATCAGCACGCGTGGGTGACGCATGTCCTCGAGCCTTCGCAGGCTGCGCTCGGACAGCACCGCTTCGGAGCGCCACATGATGTTCGACATCAGTTCGATGCCGTTGAAACGGATTTCGTAGATATCATCGCGGTGTCGCAAGATGATGTCGTCGCCCGCCTCGGTCGAGGCGCGGGCCAGTTCGGTCCAGAGAGTCATGACATATCCCTCGGCCCCGTCAGGGTGCCAGCGTGGTCAGTTGCAAGGGAATGGTTTGGGGTTGCCCGACGATCAGCGTACGGGCAACCCGGACACATGGCGTGCCGTGGTCCCGATCAGCAGCGGAAAGAGCACCGCGCTGTAAAGGCTGTCATGATCGTAACTCATGAGCGGTCTTGTGCCTCATCGCCAGGCCCGGGGCAATGGCGGGACGGGCGTTTCAGCGCAGATCCGCATGCGCGACGTGGGGGCGCCTTGCGTCGCGCTGCAGAACCACCCCCGGCAAGACCGACAGCCCGATACCAGACGCGCTGAACATGCAGGTCGACATTGGGGGGGTCACCCCCTTCTTCGTGCCGATCAAGGCCAACATCATGGCCGGATGGATTGAACGGCAGCAGCACTTGAGAAAGACGGCTCAGTTGCCAGATCGAGGTTACGCCCGAGCTGGAGGGGCTGGTCGTCATGGTGCCGCCGAACCCTTGAGCAAGGGTACTCGCACAGCCCCCGCAGCCTGCGGATCCGGGTAAACCCCCAGGCTGACGGAGCGGTTTGTCACGGCAGGAAAGCAGCGGTTCACCCGACTTTCATGGGTCGACCGAGACGATCCACGGCAGTCTTCGCTCAGCCGGGCCTCGGATCCCTCTCGGGCCGGTCTCACGATCATTGAGTCTGAGCCCGGGCACGCCGCCGAACACCCGTAAGTCGTGCCGGTGGGTGCCGGGCTACATCGCTTGGACCTAATGAAAGTAACGACGCATGGGTCGCGTCTGGGTGGAAATCAGCAGGTCTGGTGCGGCGGGTAGCGCTACGAAAACAGGACGAAAGCGAGGAGCCAGAGATAGAGCATGCCGCTCACCACCAACGGGAAGCCGCGGCGGAGCGTGTTGAGGAAGGCGAAGCGTTTCATGCGGGAGTCCTGCGGTGTCTCAGGTTGTGGAACGGCTGGACATCGGCGATTCGCGCCCCGTGCCACAGCAGGTGGCGCAGCGCCTTGCCTTCAGGCCAGGGGCCGAAACCGGCCTCGACGTTGATATGCCCGGCCTCGCCCATATCGACGAAGTCGCCCCGCCAGACACGGGCCAGTTGCCGGGCGCGGGCCTGGGGCATCCAGGGATCGTTCGTGCTGGCGGCGACGACGACCGGCACTCGCAGGGGGCGTTCGGGGATACGGCCGAAGGCGGCAGTGCGCGGGCTGATCTGCGGCTCGGCGGGTGCGACAAGCAGGGCGCCGGCGATGCGCACCTGCGGCCAGCTGGCCAGCAGCCGGACGATGGCGATGGCACCCAGCGAATGGCCGACCAACACGGTATCGGGGTGGATCATCGTGGCGCCGGCGATCTCGGTCACCCAGGCCTCGGGCGTGGGAGTCGACCACGAGATCTGCTCGACGATCTTGGCGGTCGGGTCCGTGGCCTGCCACCAATGCTGCCAGTGCGGTGCGGGCGAGCCGTCGAGGCCGGGAATGAGCAAGGTGCGGATCATGGCGGCAGTCCTTTCAACTAATAATCTAGCAAGATTATCGTGTATTGGAATTCCAAAATTGGTCTTCCAGATAGAACCTGAGTCTCCAGACGCCTTCGGCCCCGCCCGGGGGGCAGGGCCGTTCTGGTGTCACCGCCTGGAGCGCGATGATGCTTCCGCATGTCTGGTCGGATCTCCCGCAGTCACGCGGTTTCTGTGTCGATGGGCAGAGAGGTCGTGGCCTTCATGCGTTCCATGGAGAATTTGGAGGTCACGTTACGGCAGGGCAGGCGATGTGTCAGATCGAGATAGAAGGCGTCATAGGCCGCCATGCCGCTGACCACGACCTTGAGCAGATAGTCCACCTCGCCTGCCATCCGATGCACTTCCTGTATGGCGGGATAATCCGCCACCACGCCGGCGAAGGCTGCCCGCCATTCAGGCGTATGGTCGGTTGCTTCGATCTCGACGAAGACGGCGAGGCCAAGGCCAATGGCGGCGGGGTCGACCAGGGCGACGCGACCGGTGATGACACCTGCCGCCTCGAGTTTCTGCACCCGCTTCCAGCATGGTGTCTGCGACAGGCCGACCCTTTCAGCCAATTGCGCAACCGGCAGGGTCGCGTCGCGCATCAGCTCAAACAGGATCTTGCGGTCGATACGATCGAAAGGGACTGGGGGGGTGCGGTCAGCGTTTGAAAGTGTCATCGTGCTCCTCCAGAGCGGGGTGCGCCAACTCGGCGCCAGCTTGCCGCCGAGGATTGTTACGGGCCGGGCGCGCAGCCGGGAGTGGGGCGCGGCTCGGCAAGCCAGGGTCCGGCGTGGCGCGACAACCCGGAATGCCCGACCGGGCGGCGGGGGCGGGACGGGCCCCCCGACACGGGGCCGTCGTCAGACGCAGCGCCCCGCGGGTCCACAGATCGTGCCATGGTCGCCCGCCCCGCAAGTCCGCTCACACTTCCAGAAACCGCCGGACGAAATCGCTGGCGGGCTTGCTGCGGATTTCGGCGGGTCTGCCAATCTGCTCGATGCGGCCCATGGACATCACCACGATCAGATCGGCCAGCTCCATCGCCTCGTCCTGATCATGGGTGACGAAGATCGTGGTCAGACCGGTGGTGTCGTGGATGTCGCGCAGGCCCTGCCGCAACTCCTTGCGCACCTTGGCGTCCAGCGCCCCGAAGGGCTCGTCGAGCAGCAGCATTCGCGGTTCGATGGCCAGGGCACGGGCCAGCGCGACACGCTGCCGCTGGCCGCCCGACAGCTGGCTGGGATAGCGCGCGCCGATGTCGGGCAGCTTGATCAGGTCCAGCAGCGTCGTGACGCGCCGGGAGATTTCAGGAGCCGCCGGTCGCGTCTTGCGGGGCCGGGCGCGCAGGCCGTAGGCGATGTTGTCAAACACGCTCATATGCCGGAACAGCGCGTAGGACTGAAACACGAAACCCGCGCGGCGCTCCTGCACTGTGAGCCCCGTGGCGTCCTTGCCGTCGAACAGCACGCGTCCCGCCGACGGAAACTCGAGCCCCCCGAGGATGCGCAGAAGCGTCGTCTTGCCCGATCCGGACGGACCCAACAGGGCGACAAGCGAGCCCGAAGGGATCGACAGCGATACGGGCTGCAGCGCCGCTGAGGTTCCGAAGTCCTTGGAGATTGCCTCGATCTCGATGTTCATGGGGGTCTCCATCAGTGGCGGTGGGTGGCGGTCAACTGATCGGCATAGCGCCATTCCAGGGCCGATTTCAGGACAAGCGTGACGAAAGCCAGGAGCGCCAGAACGCTCGCCATCGTGAAGGCCGCGACCGAGAGGTATTCGTTGTAGAACATCTCGATCATCAGCGGCATCGTGGTGGTCTGGCCGCGGATCTTGCCCGAGACGACCGCGACCGCGCCGAACTCACCCATCGCCCGGGCATTGCAGAGCAGGACGCCATAGAGCAGCGCCCAGCGGATGTTGGGCAGCGTCACGGTCAGGAAGACCCGCAACCCCGACGCCCCGAGGGTCAGCGCGGCCTCTTCCTCCGCGCGGCCCTGTTCCAGCATGACCGGGATCAATTCGCGGGCGACGAAGGGGAAGGTGATGAACAGCGTCGCCAGCACGATCCCCGGCACGGCAAAGACGACGGGAAAGCCGCTGGCTACCAGCCAGGCGCCAAGGGCCGAGTTCGCGCCGAACATCAGCACGAACAAGAGGCCAGCAACGACGGGCGAGATCGAGAAGGGCAGGTCGATCAGCGTGATAACCCAGGCCTTGCCACGCCAGTCGAACTTGGTGATGGCCCAGGCGGCGGCGATTCCGAAGACCGCATTCAGCGGCACGACGAGGGCGGCCACGGTCAGCGTCAGCCGGATCGCCGCCTGGGCGTCGGGTTCCGCCAGGGACGCCAGGGCGAAGGCCCATCCGCGTCGCAATGCCTCGTCGAAGACCGAGATCAGGGGCGCGAAGAGCAGAACGCTCAGCACCGCAAGGCAGATCGCGATCAGCGCCCCCTTGACCACCGGGGGTTCGGTGGTGGTCGATCGAAGGCGGCGGGTACGGGCTGCGAGAGGCAATGTATGGGTCATGGGTTCCCCTTTCACACCGCGCCCATGCGACGACGGCTCCAGATCTGGATCAGATTAATGGCCAGCAGCAGTGTGAAGGAGATGGCCAGCATGGCGATGGCGATGGCGACCGCGCCGTCATAGTCGAATTCCTCCAGCCGGATGACGATGAGCAGTGGCGCGATTTCGGTCACGTTCGGCAGGTTGCCGGCGATGAAGATGACCGATCCGTATTCCCCCACCGACCGGGCCAGGGCGAGGGCAAAGCCCGTCATCGCGGCGGGGGCCAGCATTGGCAGGACCACATGCGTCAGGGTGCGCAATCGGCTGGCGCCCAGAGTTGCGCTGGCTTCCTCGGTCTCGCGGTCGATCTCCTCGATCACCGGCTGCACGGTGCGCACAACGAAGGGCAGCCCGACGAAGATCAGCGCGATCCAGATCCCGAGCTCGGTATAGGCCACGCGAATGCCGAAGGCCTGTCCGATCACCGAGCCGAACGCGCCGTTCGGGGCGTAGAGCGCTGTCAGCGCGATGCCTGCGACGGCGGTGGGCAGCGCGAAGGGCAGGTCGACCGCCGCGTCGATGAGCCGTTTGCCCGGGAAGCGGTAGCGCACGAGAACCCAGGCCAGCAGGACCCCGAACACCAGGTTGAACAGTGCCGCGACAAGCGCCGCGCGAAAGCTCAATGCCAGGGCCGCCCAGACCCGGGGGCGGTTGACCACGGCCCAGATCTCGGCCGCGCCGAAGCTGACGAATCCGCGCCAGAGCAGCACGCCCATCGGGATCAGCACGATGATTGACAGCATCGACAGCAGGATCCCGAAGGACAGCCCCCACCCCGGCATCGGGGCGGGCGCCTTGAGGGTGAAGGACCGCGTCGCCATGGTTCAGGGCGCCGTGTAGATCTGGTCGAAAACGCCGCCATCGGCGAAGTGTTCGGGCTGCGCGACCGCCCAGCCGCCGAAATAGTCGATCGAGAGGCGGTTTACCTCAGGAAAGCGGGCGACATCCTCGGGTGCCGCGGCCGAGGTATCCCAGGCGCGGTAGAAGTTTCTGAGCGCGATGGCCTGTCCCTCCGAGGAATAGAGCTGCTCCAGATAGGCCGAGGCGAGCGCCCGCGTCGCGTCATCCGTGATATTGCCCGGGACCAGCGCCACCGGCGGCTCGGCCAGAACAGAGATCGACGGGACGACGATGTCGAACTGATTCTCGCCCAATTCGGCCAGCGCCAGATAGGCCTCGTTCTCCCAAGCGAGCAGCACGTCGCCCAGGCCCCGTTGCACGAAGGTCGTGGTGGCGCCCCGGGCGCCCGTGTCCAGCACGGGTACGTTGCGATAGAGGGCACCGACGAAGGCGCGCGGGTCGAGCCCGTTCTCTTGTGCATAGCCCCAGGCGGCCAAGTAGTTCCAGCGGGCGCCGCCGCTGGTCTTGGGGTTGGGCGTGATGACCTCGATCCCATCGCGGATAAGGTCGTCCCAGTCTTGGATATTCTCGGGGTTACCCTCGCGCACCAGGAACACGATTGTCGACGTGTAGGGCGAGGAATTCTGCGGCAGCGCCTGCTGCCAGTCCACCCGGATCCTGTCGGTCCGCGCGGCGATGGCGTCGATGTCGCTGGCAAGGGCCAGCGTCACCACCTGCGCGCCCAGCCCGTCGATCACCGCGCGGGCCTGGGCACCCGATCCGCCGTGCGAAGTCTGGATCTCTGGCCGCGGGTGGCCTTGCTCGACCCACCAATCGGCGAACCAGGCGTTGTATTCACGGTAAAGCTCGCGCGTCGGGTCGTAGCTCACGTTCAGCAGGGCCTGTGCCGGTGCGCCCTGTGCAAAGCCGACCAGTGCGGCAAGGCCGAGCACTGTCGCCGCGGCAAGACTTGTCCACGCGTCACGCCCCGTGGGGCTGATGGCACGGGCGGAAGGCAGGATGTCGGAATCGAAGGTCATCGGTCGGGTTTCCTGTGTCACAAGGCGAAGAGGGGCAGGGATCGTGTGAAACGAAAGGCGGGGGATATGGGTCATCATGCCCCCCGGTCCGAGCGGTGGAGAACCCGCAGCCGAAGCGAAGCGGCCGCCTTCCGGCGGGGGGCGTTTCGCGCGGCTCCAGCAGAGGGAACGAGTACTGCCAGCGCGCCGGGGGCTATTGCGGGGTCCATCCGGGTGATCTTGCCTTCGACCCCCATTGTCTTGGCGGTCGGGAAACGGCTGCATGCGATCATCTAATCCTCCGGTAGGTGGGAAGCTGGGCTCTTCATGACCATAATAACGACAGGGATAATCGTGATTAGCAACGAAATAATTACGGCTAAATCTGTCGTGATTTTGGAAGATTGTTCTCTTGCCACGGGCCCCTGCCAGGCTTCACCCCGCGCAGGGCGCTCAGACCCCGAGCTGCAACGCCGCGGCCGCGGTCCCACCGGGGGACTCAGGCCGATCGACCAGATCCGCCAGGGTCAGAGATTCGATCAGCAGAAGATAGGACCAGAACACCTGACCGAAGACCTGTCGAAGCCTGCAGCTTTCCTCGTCCGGGCAATCCTCGCATTTCTGGTAGGCGCGGCGCGACAGGCAGGGCAGGGGGGCGATCGGCCCGTCGATCAGCCGCATCAACTCGCTCAACGGCACCTCGCGCGGCTCCTTGATCAGCGCGTAGCCGCCATGTCGGCCGCGCACTGACGCGATGAAACCCGCGTTGCGGATTTCCAGCAGGATATGCTCCAGAAACCGCTTTGGCGTTCCCGAGCGTGTCGCAATCTCCTCGATCCGCAGGGCACGACCCTCGCTCGCCCGTTCAGCGGCCAGAACCATCAGCGCCTTAAGCCCGTATTTCATCTTCTGCGTGATCATATCTGTCGATACGACACCCGAAATCCCGGCTCAATAAAAATCACGCAGAAATCGGTCGTGATTTCGCGGAACGGCTGGGTTGCAGGACACCTGCCTCGGGCGCCTGACGGTCCAGTTCCCCCGGATCAGGCCAGAAACGCTCAGGCAGCTGCTAACGTCCGCTGAAGTGCTGGCGCACGCGGTCGAGTGTTTCGCGTAGCTCAGCCTCGACGGTCCCGCGCATCGCCCGAAAGCGCGGCGTGGGGACAGGGACCGAAATAGCGTGGATCTCGCCATTGCGGTCGCGGAAGGCGCCGCCCAGTGCGGAAATGCCGATCGTATGTTCATCGGCGTCTTCGGCGATGCCTTGGCTGCGGATATCGGCGAGCATCCGCGCGAAGGCCGGCCAGTCGCCCGGCTGATGCGCGCGTTTCCACTCCGCCTCGACCAGGCTGCGGGCCTCGGCCTCCGGCAGGAGGGCCAGCGCGGCGCGGCCATTGGCGGTTGTTGTCAGTGGGAAGACATCGCCGACGGCGGAAATGGTGCGCAGGCGGTGCGTCCCAGGCACCTGGTCAAGGAAGATCATCCCGGCGCCCCGCAATACCGACAGATCTGCCGTCTCGCCTAGCCGGCGCGAGAGTTCTGACAGGTGCAACCGGCATTCCTCGACAACGTTGTAACGCGTCGCCTCTGACAGGGCGGTAATCTCGGGGCCCAGTCGGATCGAGCCACCCGAAGAGGTGGCGATCACCAGACGTTCGGCCTGAAGGGCACCGACAATGCGCTGTACCGTCGAACGGGGCAGCTCTACCCGGTCGGCAATCTGGCCCAGGCTCATTCCCTCGGTGTTGTCGCGCAACACGCGCAGGATGGCCGCCGCGCGGGCGATAACCTGGATGCCCGACCGTCCCTGATCGCTGTCACTCATGGCTGCTCCTCCAGACTCGCCCACTCAGCACTACAGCAGAAAAGGCATGTTCTGCAATGCGGTACAGGTGTTCCAAAATTTTGTTGACGCATCGGGACTCGCATGTGTACCGTATAACGAACCGAACGCACCATATTACGGTGCAATACCGGCAAGACGCATCGGGAGGGAGGAGCCGAGATGGTCAAGGTCCGCGGCATCGAATTCGAGGGGAACCTCGACAACAGCATGGGTCTGGAGTTCTACAACCTGAGCCACCGCTTCGGGTTCCAGAACCCGAACTGGCCGTATTTCGAAGATACGAAGATCGAGCGTATCCACTACATGGCGAAGTCGGGGGTGTTGTCGCAGCGTATCACGACGACCATGCATGCGACGACTCATATCGACGCACCGGCCCATGTGGTGCAGGGCACGCCCTTCATCGACGAGGTGCCGCTGCCGCATTTCTTCGGTTCGGGGATCGTCGTGTCGATGCCCAAGAAGAAATGGGAGCCGATCACCTATGACGATCTGGAAGCGGCCTGCGGCAAGTCGATCCGCAAGGGCGACGTGCTGATCATCAACACCGGCTGGCACAAGCACTACGAGGACGGCGATTACTTCGCCTATTGCCCGGGCTTCGTGAAATCGGCGGGCGAGTGGATGGTGGAGAAGGGCGTCAAGGTTGTCGGTCACGACACGCAGGCCAACGACCACCCGCTGGCGACCGCGATCGGCCCGCAGCGCAACGGCCCGCTGCTGCCGCACCTCGCCGAGGAATACAAGGAATGGTCCGGCGGCGTGGACTGGAAAGATGCCTTCCCGGAATGGGAGCCGGTGCACAACATCCTGTTCAAGAACGGTATCATGGGCATCGAGAATGTCGGCGGCGATCTGGACGCGGTGACCGGCAAACGCTGCACCTTCGCCTTCTTCCCGTGGAACTGGGATCGCGGTGACGGGTGCATCGTCCGCCTTGTGGCGATGGTCGACAAGAGCCAGAACTTCCGCATCGAGCGCGGAGACGCGATCTGACCTGGGACCCCGGGGGCGTATTTTTTCCGCAGAATGAAACACAGCCGGAAGGGGAGGTCTGGCCGATGCTGATCAAGCGCTTTCAGGACGCCGAACCTTATGATGCACCCAATCACTGGGGGGTGTCTGGCCTGCGGTTGCAGGGTTTCGAGGCAGGCGGGCCGACCAACCAGTGGATCGGCTACAGCCAGTTCCTGCCGGGCGGCGGCGCGGGGCCGGATTCGACGCCCTTCGAGAAGGTCTATGTCGTGCTCGAGGGCGAAATGACTCTCGATTGGGACGGCCGGACCGAGGTCCTGCGAGCGTTGGACAGCTGCACCATCCCGCCGGGCCAGCTGCGCCGCATCGAGAACCGCTCGAACCACGTCTGCAAGATGCTGGTCGTCATCCCCTATCTGCCGAAGCCGAAAAGCGAGTGAGGCCATGAGCCTGATGAATCCCCTGTCGATGTTCGACGTGAAGGGCAAGGTCGCGGTGATCACCGGGGCCTCGGGTGCCTTCGGAATGGTCGCGGCCCGTGTGCTGGCCGGCGCCGGCTGCCGTCTGGTGCTGGCCGCGGGCAATGCCGCCGCGCTGGCCGAGATCGCCGAGGAATGCCGCGCGAGCGGTGCCGCGGTGCATGAGGCGAATGTGCGGCCCGACACTGAAGCCGCCTGCGAGGGGCTGATCGCCTCGGCGGTCGAGGCCTTCGGGTCCTGCGATATCCTGGTCGTGGCGTCCGGCATGAACAAGGTCGCCAAGATCGACGAGATGACGCCCGACACTTTCCTGTCGGTGATGGACGCGAATGTCACGCAGAGCTGGCTCATGGCCCGCGCTGCGACGAAGCAGATGAAGGCGCAGGGGACGGGCGGCAAGATCGTGCTGGTGTCCTCGGCCCGCGGGCTTCTGGGCCACCCGGCGGGCTACACCGCTTACTGCGCGTCGAAAGCGGCGGTCGACGGCATCACCAAGGCCTTGGGCTGCGAATTGGGCCCGACCGGGATCACCGTGAACGCCATCGCACCGACCGTGTTCCGCTCGCCCTTGACGGCGTGGCTGTTCGGCGAGGATGACAACGCCAAGGCCGTGCGCGGCGGGTTCCTGGCCCGCGTGCCGAAGGGGCGTCTGGGCGAGCCCGAGGATCTGGCGGGGCCGCTGTTGTTCCTGTCGTCGAAGGCGTCGGATTTCTACACCGGGCATATCCTCTATGCCGACGGCGGCTACACGGCGGGCTGATCCATGACGCAGGACCGTCTCATCGGGGTGATCGGCGCGGGGCTCATGGGCCATGGCATCGCTCTGGTCATGGCGCGCGCGGGGCTGCGCGTCGCCATCACCGATCCCATGGCCGAGGCGCGGGCCGCCTTGCCCGCCCGCGTGCGCGAGTCGATGACCCTCATGGGTCATGACGAGGCCACGATCGCCGCCGCCCTGTCGCGGATCGAGGTGCAGGACACGCTCGCCTCGACCGTGGCGCAGGCCCATGCGGTGTTCGAGGCCGCGCCCGAGAAGATGGCGCTGAAGCAGTCGATCTTCGCCGAGATCGAGGCCCTTGCACCTCGCGACTGCATTCTGGCATCGAATACCTCGGTCATGCCGATCACCGAGATCATGCAGGGCCTGACGCATAGAGACCGCGCGCTGGGGACCCATTGGTGGAACCCGCCGCACATGATTCCGCTGGTCGAGGTCATCCGCACCGGATGGACCGCCGAGCCCGCCATGGCCACGATGATGGCGCTGCTGGCCGAGGCCGGGAAAACCCCGGTGCGCGTCGACAAGGACGTGCCGGGCTTCATCGGCAACCGCTTGCAACATGCGCTCTGGCGCGAGGCGGTGAGCCTTGTCGAGCGCGGGATCTGCGACGCGGAATCCGTCGATACCGTGGTGAAATCCTGCTTCGGGCGCAGGCTGTCGGTGCTGGGTCCGCTGGAAAATGCCGACCTGGTGGGCACCGACCTGACGCTCGCCATCCACGAAACGGTTCTGGCCGATATCGAGAACCGTCCGGGCCCCTCGCCGTATCTCAGGCAGCTGGTCGTCGACGGCAAGCTCGGCATGAAATCAGGCGCGGGGTTCCGAAAATGGACGCCCGAACAGGCAGCCACGGTCCGCAACCGGGTCACCACGCATCTGAGGAAACTGGCCACGATTTTGGACGACTGACGCTTTTCGACACATCGGACTGGGGAGGACGAGACATGGGACGACTGAACCGCAGGACATTCCTGGGAACCACCGGCGCGGCGCTGGCCGTTCCGGCACTGCTGCCGACCGTCCTGCGGGCCGCGGATGCGCCGATCCGCGTGGGGCTGGTGACACCGACGACCGGCCCGCTGGCCTTCTTCGCCGAGCCCGACGATATCGTTCTGGCGCAATTCGCCGAGGTGCTGGCGCAGGGTGCCAATGGCCGTCCGATCGAGATCATCGTCAAGGACAGCCAATCCTCGGCCAACCGGGCGGCCGAAGTCGCCTCCGAGCTGATCCTGCGCGACGAGGTTTCGCTGATCCTGTCGGCAGGCGGGCCCGACACCGTGAACCCGGTGGCCGATCAATGTGAACTCAATGGCGTACCGAGCCTGTCAACCGCCTGCCCGTGGCAGCCCTTCGTGATGGGACGGGGATCGAACCCGGAGCAGGGGTTCGAGATGACCTATCTGTTCGCCTTCGGCCTTGAGGACGTGATTGCCGCCTATCTGAAGCTCTGGGACGGGGTCGAGACAAACCGCAAGGTCGGTCTGCTGCTGGCGAATGATGCCGATGGCAACGCCTGGGGGGACGCACAATTCGGTTTCCCGCCCGCACTGAATCAGGCGGGCTACGACGTCATCGATCCCGGCCGCTACACGCCCATGACCGACGATTTCAGCACCATCATCGGTCAGTTCCAGTCGGCCGGAGTCGACATCGTCATGGGCACGATGATCCCGCCGGAGTTCCTGACCTACTGGACACAGTCGCATCAGCAGGGGCTGCAGCCCAAGGTCACGACCATCGGCAAGAGCCTGCTTTTACCCAATATCCTCGAGGCCGCCGGTGACAGTGGCGAGGGGCTGTCGTGCGAATTGGGCTGGCACCCGGCCTTCCCCTTCACCTCGGCCTCGACCGGGCAGAGCGCAGCACAGATCGCCGAGGCCTGGCAGGCGGCGACGGACCGTCCCTGGGTTCAGACCCTCGGCATGAAACATGCGCTGCTGGACCTTGCCGTCGATGTGCTGAAGCGTGCTTCGGACCCCGAAGATGCAGCGAGCGTCATTGCCGCGATCCGGGAAACGCGCTGCGAGACGACGCTGGGCATCGCGGACTGGAATGCCTCGACCATCGCGAACGTGGCAAAGTCTGCGATGATGGGCGGGCAATGGCACCACGGTGCCGATGGGTGGACCATCGAGATCGCCGCCAATCCGACGGATCTGCCGGTGCCCGTCACCCGGCCGATGGAAGTGATGTGAGGGAAGCTCGCCATGCGCTTTGAAGACCGCAACGAGATACTGAAGCCCGGCTATCTGCCGCTGGAATCGGGGATCATCCGCTACGACGACGGCTCGGTGACCATTGCCGCGCTGACCCGGATGCCGCATTGCCGCGCTAAGATGGTGCATTGGTGGTTCGGCTGGCTGGGGGGCACCGACCAGTACAAGCTCTGGCACCCCGTCGACCATATCTTCAGCGACTGGGAAGACCGGGGCAACGGCGGTAACTATTATGGCGCCAAGCATCTGGTGCACGAGACGCTGGGCGGCGGCGGTGAGGTTCACAAGCTGCGCATCCATTTCCGCGACCCGCACGAGGTCTTCGATCCGGCCCGCTATGATCAGGTCGATGGCCACGCGGTTTGCGCACGGCCAGGCAGTCTGGAGCGGCCGGTCAACCTGGGGCACATGACGCATTTTGTGCGCAACACCGATTATGGTTGCGAGATGCGCACGCGGTTCTGGATGGGCGATGTGCATCATCAGGATCTGACGACCAAACTGCCGGACGAGGTGGTGCAGACAATCCGGCGGGAGGCGCTGACCGACGATTTCTGCACCCGCCTGCACCGCCATGCCATCGAGGAGATGGGCTATCTGGCCGACCTCCTGCCGGTTCTCTACCGGCAGGTCACGCAGGACGCGCGCTTCTGAACATTCTCGAACTGGGGAGGGCGAGACGATGAAGACCCTGAACAGACGGCACTTTCTGACCGGGACCTCGGCGCTGCTGGCGGCGCCGGCGATCCTGCGGGCGACCCGCGCCTATGCGCAGACGCCCACGATCAAGGTGGGCCATGTGAGCCCCCGCACCGGCCCGCTGGCAGGTTTCGCCGAAGCCGACGACTATATCCTGCAGGCGATCACCCAGCGTTTTGGGGCTGGCATCGACAACAACGGGCGCACCTGGCAGATCGAGGTCATCTCGAAGGACAGCCAGTCGAACCCGAACCGCGCGGCGGAAGTCGCCAGCGAGCTGATCCTGTCCGACGAGGTCGACATCATCGTCGCCGCCTCGACCCCCGACACGGTCAACCCGGTCTCGGATCAGGCCGAGATCAACGAGGTGCCCTGCATCACCACCGACTGCCCGTGGCAGCCGTATTTCTTCGGTCGCGGCGGCAATCCGGCGCAGGGTTTCGCCAGCACCTACCATTTCTTCTGGGGCCTCGAGGACGTGATCGGCGCCTTCCTCGCCATGTGGGATGGCTCGGGCGTGGCGAAGAAAGTGGGCGGCCTCTTCCCGAACGACGCCGACGGCAACGCCTGGGGCGATCCGCAGCGGGGCCTGCCGACGCCCTTGGCCGCCGCGGGATACGATCTGGTCGATCCCGGTCGCTATCAGCCGATGACCGACGATTTCTCGAACTACATCAACGCCTTCAAGGAAGCGGGTTGCGAGATCGTCACCGGCAACATGATCCCGCCCGATTTCGGCACCTTCTGGAGCCAGGCCGCACAGCAGGGCTTCAACCCGAAGATCGTCACCATCGGCAAGGCGCTCTTGTTCCCCTCGGTCATCCAGGGGCTTGGCGACCGCGGCATCGGGCTCTCGTCCGAGGTCTGGTGGTCACCGTCCCATCCGTTTTCGTCGTCGCTGACCGGTGCCTCGGCGGGCGATCTGGCGGGCGGATACACGCAGGCGACCGGCCGTCCCTGGACCCAGCCCATCGGCTTCAAGCATGCGCTGTTCGAGGTGGTAGCCGATGTCATCGGCCGCGCCGAGGATCTGGAGGACAGCGAGGCGATCATCGCCGCCATCGCCGCCACCAACATGAACACCATCGTCGGCCCGGTGAACTGGGCGAACGGGCCGGTGCCGAATGTCACCAAGACCCCTTTGGTCGCCGGCCAGTGGCAGCGCGAGGGCGACGGCATCGACCTGAAGATCATCGCCAACGCCACCGCGCCGAATATCCCCACGACCGGCGAGCTGATGCTGCTAGCGTGAACGTGAGGGGGGCCGTCGACTGGCGACGGCCCCGAACCTGCGGGAGAGACCATGCCTCCGATCCTTGAACTTCAGGGCGTGAAGAAGGCTTTCGGCGCCGTCGTTGTGGCGGACGACCAAACGTGGTCGCTTGCCCCCGGCGAGGCGTTGGGGGTGCTGGGTCCGAACGGCGCCGGCAAGACCTCGATGTTCAACCTCGTGACCGGCACCTTGTCGGCGGATGCGGGGTCCATCCGTCTGGACGGGCAGGACATCACCGGCTGGTCGGCGGCGAAGCGGTGCCGCGCTGGGATCGCCCGCAGCTTTCAGGTGCCGCAGCCCTTCGCGCATATGACGGTGTTCGAGAACGCCTATGTCGCGGCGACGCAGGGCGCGAGTCTTTCCGGTCGCGCCGCCGAGGCCCTGTGCCTCGATGTACTCGATCGCACCGGGCTCGTCGCCAAGTCGAACGCGCAGGCGGGCGGGCTGACGCTTCTGGAACGCAAGCGGCTGGAGCTGAGCCGTGCGCTCTGCGCAAAACCGCGCGTGATCCTGCTCGATGAAATCGCCGGCGGCCTCACGGAACACGAATGCCAGTCGCTGATCCAGACCATCCGCGACGTGCATGCGACCGGCGTGTCGATCGTCTGGATCGAGCATGTCGTCCACGCGCTTCTGGCCGTGGTCAGCCGGCTGATGGTCATCGATTTCGGCCGCAAGATCGCCGAGGGCGAGCCGAACGCGATCATGCAATCGCGTGAGGTCAAGGAAATCTATCTGGGGATCGAAGCCGATGCCTGACGCCCTCCTGGCCCTTCAGGCGCTGAACGCGCATTACGGGGACTTTCAGGCGCTCTATGGCGTGAACCTGAGTGTCGAACCCGGCGAGGTCGTGGCGGTGATCGGCGCGAATGGCGCGGGCAAGACGACCATGCTGCGCTCCATCGCCGGGCTCCTGCGCAATGCGCCCGAGGCGATCCGCTGGAAGGGGCAGGGGATCGGTGCGCTGCGCGCCGATCAGGTCGCTGCGCTGGGGATCGCGCTGGTGCCGGAGGGGCGGCTTCTGTTCCCCTCGCTCAGCGTGGAGGAAAACCTGATCATCGGCGGACAGCTGGGCCGCAAGGGGCCGTGGAGCCTGCAGCGCGTCTATGACCTGTTCCCGATCCTCAAGGAGCGCCGCCACCAGCAATCGACCTCGCTGTCGGGCGGCCAGCAGCAGATGGTCGCTATCGGCCGTGCGCTGATGTCGAACCCCGAGCTGGTGCTGATGGACGAGATCAGCCTCGGCCTCGCCCCGGTCATCATCCGCCAGATCTACGAGGCTCTGCCGGGCATCGTCGGCGAGGGGCTGACGGCGGTGATCGTCGAGCAGGACATCGCCAAGGCGCTCTCGGTCTCGCAGCGGGTCTATTGCCTGCAGGAGGGCCGGGTCTCGCTGGAAGGCCAGTCGCAATCCGTCCCGCGCGAGGAGATCACCCGCGCCTATTTCGGAGTCTGACGCATGGATTGGCTCAACGCCATCATCCAGGGGACGCTGCTGGGCGGGCTCTACGCCCTGTTCGCGGCGGGGCTGTCCCTGATCTTCGGGGTGATGCGCCTCGTCAACATCGCGCATGGCGATCTGATCGTGCTCTCGGCCTATATTGCGCTCAGCTTCGGGGTCAGTCTGGGGCTGAACCCGCTGGTCGCCCTGCTGCTGGTGGTGCCGAGCATGGCGCTCATTGGCTACGCGCTGCAGCGGCTCATCCTGAACCGCACGATGGGCGAGGATTTGCTGCCGCCGCTCTTGGTCACCTTCGGCCTGTCGGTGATCCTGCAGAACGTGCTGCTGATGGGTTATTCCGCCGATCCGCAGAACCTGCAGGCGGGGGCCATCGAGACCGCCTCGGTGAACCTTGGTCCGGTCGCGGTCGGCGTGATGCCGGTTCTGGTCTTCGTCACCGCCGTCGTGGTGATCGCCGCGCTACAATGGATGTTCTACCGCACGGCTTTGGGCCGGGCGTTCAGGGCGACCTCGGACCGGCAGGACGTGGCGCAGCTGATGGGCCTCAACCGCGCGCATATCTTCGGACTGGCCATGGCACTGTCGCTGGCGGTCACGGCGCTGGCCGGCGTGTTCCTCGGCATCCGCACGGCCTTTGACCCGGCGGCGGGCGGGGCGCGGCTGATCTTCGGCTTCGAGGCGGTGATCATCGGCGGCCTCGGCAACCTCTGGGGCACATTGGCGGGCGGGGTGATCCTCGGCGTCGCCCAGACCCTGGGCGCCAAGATCGACCCGGGCTATCAGATCCTCGCCGGGCATATCGTCTTCCTGATCATTCTGGCCCTGCGTCCGCGCGGCCTGTTCCCGAGGATCGACGGATGACCCTGCGCCCGACCCTGACCGTCACACGCCGCACCCGCCTCTCGACCGCCTGGCTGATCCTGCTGGTGCCGATCATGTTGCTGCTGATCGCCGCGCCCTGGTGGGCGGGCAGGGCCGACCTGCGGCTGATGGGCGAGATCGCGCTCTACATGTCGCTCGCCGTGCTGTGGAACCTGCTTGCGGGCTATGCCGGCCTCGTGTCGGTCGGCCAGCAGGCCTATGTCGGCTTCGGTGGCTATCTGTTCTTCGCGCTGACCATGCTGGCGGGGCTGCATCCCTATACCGCGCTGCCTCTGGTGGTGCTGGCGGGCTTTGTGATCTCGGCCCCGGTCGCGGTGCTGATCTTCCGCCTCAGGGGCGCCTATTTCGCCATCGGCACCTGGGTCGTGGCCGAGGTCTTCCGGCTGTCCTTCGCACAGGTCTCCTCGCTCGGCGGCGGCTCGGGCACCTCGCTGTCGCCCGACATCGTCCGTTCCTTGGCTGATGGCCGCGACGCGCGCGAGGCCGTGGCCTGGTGGCTGGCGCTCGGTGCCGTGGTGCTGGTGATCGGCGCGGTGGTCTGGCTGTTGCGCTCCCGCCAAGGGGTGGCGCTGACGGCGATCCGCGACAACGAGCTGGCCGCACGGTCGCTGGGCATCGACATCTGGCGCACCAAGTTCACCGTCTATGTCCTCGTCTCGGGCCTGACGGCGCTGATCGGCGCGCTGATCTTCCTGCAGAAACTGCGCATCTCGCCCGATGCCGCTTTCAGCGCCAACGATTGGACCGCTTTCGTCATCTTCATCGTCGTGATCGGCGGGATCGGCACGCTGGAGGGCCCGATCCTCGGCACGCTGGTGTTCTTCGCCCTGCGCGAGACGCTGGCCGATCTCGGCACGCTCTACTTGATCGCGCTCGGCGTCGTTGCCATCGTCATCATGCTGTTCGCTCCCCGCGGCCTCTGGGGATTCCTGCGCGACCGCTGGGGCCTTGAACTCTTCCCGCTCAGCCGACGCGTGAGCGGCCTTGCCAAGAAGGAGGCCTGACATGGCCCGCAAACCCAAGACCATCATCACCTGCGCCGTCACCGGCGCGATCCACACGCCCACCATGTCGGACGCGCTGCCCTATACCTACGATCAGATCGCCGACCAGGCGATCGCGGCGGCCGAGGCGGGGGCCTCGATCCTGCATCTGCATGCGCGCAACCCCGAAACCGGGGCGCCCTCGATCAATCCGGACGACTTCGCGCCTTTCCTTCAGCGCATCAAACAGGCGACAGATGCGGTGGTGAACATCTCGACCGGCGGCTCGCTGACCGCGACAATCCAGGAGCGCATCGCGCCCGCCAAGACCTTCTCGCCCGAGATGTGCTCGATGAACATGGGGTCGCTGAACTTCAGCTTCCACGGTCTTGCGGCCCGCTACAAGGAATGGAAATTCGCCTGGGAAGAGTCCTATGTCGCGGGCTCCGAGGGCAACATCTTCCGCAACACCTTCAAGGATATCAAGGAAGCGGCCGAGACACTGGCCCCGCATGGCGTCAAGTTCGAGCACGAAATCTATGACGTTGGCCACCTGTACAATCTGAAGTTCATGATGGATCAGGGGCACTTCAAGGCGCCGATCTTCCTGCAATTCGTACTGGGGATCCTGGGCGGCATCGGCGCGGATGTTGAGAACCTCGTGTTCCTCAAGCGCACAGCCGACAAGCTGTTTGGCGATCAGTACCGCTGGTCGGTGCTGGCGGCGGGCGCGGCGCAGATCCCGCTGGCTGTGACGGCCAGCCAGATGGGCGGCCATGTGCGTGTCGGGCTGGAGGACAGCCTGTTCATCTCGCGCGGGGAGCTGGCGGAGTCGAACGCCCAGCAGGTGGCAAAGGTCCGGCGGATCATCGAGGATCTGGGACATGACGTCGCCACGCCCGACGAGGCGCGGGCGATCCTGGACCTGAAGGGCGGGGATCGGGTCGAGTTCTGAACAGCGCGCTGCGCGTCGCATGCCATCCTGCGAGGAGTGTAGATGGCCTCTTGGGGATCGAGGGCGGCAAAGCGACCCGGATCCCCGGCAGGGAGGGCATGAACCGCAAAGGCGGCGATAGTCCGATAATCGGTGTTATGTATCATGAGAGCGCAAGCGCGGATCCCCGCGGCGCGGCGCTGCTATCGGTGGCGCACGACCGGGTCGACCACCGGCAGCGGGCCGCCGAAAACCATCTCGACCCCGCGCGCCGCCGCAAGCAAACCCGCTTCGCCCCGTGGCTTGCCGATCAGTTGCAGCCCCACCGGGAGCCCCGCTGCGTTGCGGCCGACCGGCACCGACAAGGCGGGCAGTCCCAGCGCGGTGGCAAGGAAACCGCAATCGAGCCAGTCCATGTAGAACGTCAGCTGTTTCCCGTCGATCCGGCGCACCCATTCTTCCTCGACCGGGTGCGGCATCGCCCCCACGACCGGGCAAGCCAGGACGTCGACATCGGCGAAGACCGCCTGCACCGCGTCGTAGAGGCGTGAGCGGATCAGCTGTGCATCGACGATATCGTCGATGGTCAGGGCGAGCCCGTCCTGAACGTTGCCTTCGAGGGTCGGCTTGAACTCCGCCCGGATCGCAGGGTCGATGTCGCGCATGAGCGTGGCCCACAGCAGCCCCCGCTGCACGTAATAGGCTCGGCGCATTCCGGACAGGTCCGGCGTCACCGGCACAACCGACGCTCCGGCCGCCGCCATGCGGATCATGGCCTGGTCGATATGCGTGCGCATCTCGGGATCGACGGCGCTTTCGCCCGACAGGTCTGGCATGTAGCCGATGCGCAGCTTGCCCGGTTCGGCGCGGGTGACAGCCTCGCGATAGGGGACTGGATCGGCCGGGTAGGACAACGGATAACGCGGATCAAACCCGGTCATCGTGTCGAGGAACAGGGCAAGATCCGTCACCGAGCGCGCCATGGGGCCCTGCACCCCCTCGGTGATATAGCCCGCCTGCGCCGGCCCGCCCGCCACAAGGCCGGGGCTGGGACGCAGGCCGACGACACCGCAGTAGGCCGCCGGGGTGCGCAGGCTGCCCCCGTGGTCGGACCCGTGGCTCAGCCAGGTCTGGCCCACCGCGAGCCCGGCGGCAGCGCCGCCCGACGAGCCCGCCGGATTGAGGCGCGTGTCATGCGGGTTGCGGGTCGCGCCGAAGATGGCATTGAACGTATTGGCCCCGGCCCCGAATTCCGGCGTGTTGGTCTTGCCGATGACGAGACCGCCGCGCCGCTCGATCAGCTCGACCAGCGGGTCCGACGCCCCGGGCACGTACCCGGCAAGCGCTGCCGTGCCCCATGTGGTGCGGACGCCCTGCACGGCGGTCAGGTCCTTGATCCCCAGGGGAAGCCCCCAGAGCGCGCCGCGCTCATCGTCCGGCCCCTCCAGCACCGTCGCCTTTGCGCGGGCTCGGTCGAAACAGACGGTCGGCATCGCGTTGATCGCCGGGTCGGTTTGCGCGTGCCGCGTCTCGGCCGCGGCGATCAGTTCGTCGGGCGAGACGTCGCCACGGCGGAGCAGGTCCACCACCGCCACCGCGCTCAGGGCGCAGAGGTCGGGGCCGGTATAGCTGGTGGAGTCGGTCATTGCCTCTGCCTCATCGGTATCAATATCCCAGCGCGCGCCGCAGCATGTTGAGCGCGACGAGGATCAGGAACGCGCCGAAAACCCGTTTCAGCAGGACGGGCCGCGTCGCATGGGCCAGCCGCGCGCCGAGGGGCGCGGTCAGGAGCGTCATCGAGACGATGACGAGAAACGTCGGGATATTGATGGCGCCCAGCGTCAGGGGCGGGTGGACGGGAACCGACAGCAAGGCAAAGCCGATCACCGAGGGCACCGCGATCAAAAGGCCAAAGCCGGCCGCCGTCGCCACTGCCCGGTGAATGGGGACACCGTGCAGGGTCATGAAGGGTACGCCGAAGGATCCCCCGCCGATCCCCATGAGCACGGACAGGAAGCCGATCAGGGGCGAGGCGGCGGCCCGCCCCATGCCGCCCGGCATCTGAGGAGCGATCTGCCAGCTTGAACGCCCGAAGGTCATGTAAAGACCGACGATCCGGGCCAACCCGCCGAAGATGGCCTGCAGGGTGCCGGAGCCCAGCTGCGCCGCCACGACGACGGCGATGGCCGCGCCGATCACGATGCCCGGCGCCCAGCTTTTCAGGATGGCCCAATCGACGGCGCCGCGCTTGTCATGGGCATGAAGCGACCGGGCAGAGGTGACGACGATTGTCGCCAGCGAGGTGGCGATGCAGATCTGCATCAGCGCATCGCTTTCGAACCTCAGAAGCGTGAAGCCATAGTGGAAGGCAGGCACCAGCACGATGCCGCCGCCGACGCCCAGAAGGCCCGCGAGCAGGCCAGCCAGGGCGCCGATCACCAGCAACAGCAGGAACAGCCAGACAAGAAGCGTGGGGTCCAGGGTCATGAGCGGTGCCTTCAACGGGGACGGACCCGCCCATGGACGGGTCCGTCCCATGCGTCACAGGAAGAAGTTCTGACGCCGCACCATGAAGCCGGTGTCGTAGTATTGCTTGTAGGTGGTCGCCTGCCGCACATAGCTGTAATAGGCCTCGACAAAGCGACGGTGGAAATCGCTCGTCTCCTTCACCTCTTCGATCACCTCGCTACAGGCCGTCTCGATTCCGGCCCAGACATCGTCGGGGAAATCGCCGATGGTCAGGTTGGGATTCGACCGCAGCACCTCATAGGCCGCGAGATTGGCGTGGAACGTGTCGGCGGAGGATTTGTTGGCTTCGGCCTCGGTCACCGTCTCGACCATCAGCCGCTGGCTGTCGGTCAGCGCCTGCCAGGCCTCCATGCCGATGCCGAATTCGATACCGCCGTAGACCTCGACCGGCGAGGGGGCGTACATGTAGCCCGCCACGTTCTGCAGGCCGAACGCCAGGTCATTGGACGGCCCCACCCATTCGGCCCCGTCCAGCGTGCCCGCCTGCAGCGCGGCGAAGATGTCGCCCGGCGGGATCGAGGTCGGGTTGACCCCCAGTTTGCGCAGCACTTCGCCGTAAAGCCCGGCGGCACGGAAGTTCAGCCCCCTGAGATCGTCCAGCGAGGTGATTTCCCGCTTGAACCAACCGGCGGTCTGCAGGCCCGAGCCGCCGCCGATGAAGATCTTCAGGCCGCGGTCGTTGGTGAACTCGTCCAGCAGCTCCTGCCCGCCGCCGAAGTACATCCAGGCGTGCATCTCGTCATAGGTCAGGCCGAAGGGGGCGGCGGTGAAGAAGGCGTGCGCGATGTCGCGGCCGGAAAACCAGGTGCCCGAGCCGTGATAGGCTTCAGCCGTGCCGCTTTCCACCGCCTCCTGCGTGGCGAAGGGCGCGACCAGTTCGCCCGCACCGAACACCTGAACATTGATCGCCCCCTCCGAGATCTGGTTGATGCGGTTGGCCCAGCGTTGGGCGGACATGCCGGGACCGGGCAGCCCGCGCGGCACCGAGGTCACGAGTTTCCAGTTATGCTGTGCCTGCGCGCGGGCGATACTGGGCGCGGCGAGGGCCGCGGGAGCTACGGCGGCAGTCGTGAGGAAAGCTCTTCTTTTCATTATGGTATGATCCCTGTTGGTCGGGCCGTTCACTGGTAGATGACGCTGGGCAGCCATGTCGCGAGGTCAGGGACCAGGAAGACGATGGTCAGCGCGACCATCTGCAAGAGGATGAACGGCACGATCCCCTTGTAGATGTCGATGGTTTGCACGGCCGGTGGCGCGACGCGGCGGAAATAGAAAAGCGCGTAGCCGAAGGGCGGCGTGAGAAAGCTGATCTGCAGGTTCAGGCTGATGAGGATGGCGAACCACACCGGGTCGACGCCCGCGGCCATCAGCGGCGGACCAGCAATGGGCACGACAATGAAGATGATCTCGACATATTCGATGACGAAGCCCAGGGCGAAGATGATGGCCATGACGACCAGCACCGCCGTCATGCTGCCGCCGGGCAGCCCGTGCAGGAATTCCTCGACCATGGCTTCGCCGTGCAGGCCCCGGAAGACGAGCGACAGCATGGTCGCCCCCAGCACGATCAGCGTCAGCATGGACACCATGCTGGCGGTGCTCAGGGTCACGTCCCACAGGCCGCCGCGGCGGATCTCCTGCCCCAGCGCGGCAAGCGTACCAAGGCACAGCGCCACCAGCGCCAGCGTGCCGATCACACCGGCCATCGGCGAGGCCTGCGCGCCGCCCATGGCCTTGACCAGCACTAGGGCCAGTGCGGCGGGCAGGACCGCCCCCATGAGCGCCCACCGCCAGCGTGGCACCGCTGCGCGGTCCATCGCGGTCATGACCAGCGCCCCGGCCGCGCCAAGCGCCGCGCTTTCCGTTGCGGTGGCGATCCCGCCCAGGATGGAGCCCAGCACGATCAGGATCAGCAGGAGAGGCATCACCAGTGAATAGGTTACTTCGGCAAGGTCGGGACGGGTCTGGTTGCCCTGCTCGTCGCGCGGAATCACCGGCGGGCAGCTTTCGGGTCGGCGCAGCGAGGTGGCGACGATATAGAGGAGGTAAAGCCCGACCAGCATCAGGCCCGGAATGAAGGCGCCCGCGAAGAGATCGCCGACCGATACCGGCTGCACCGCCCATTCCCCGGCCGAGCGCCGTCCGGCCTGATAGGCGGAGGACACCTGATCGGTCAGCAGGATCAGCAAGATCGACGGCGGGATGATCTGCCCCAGCGAACCCGAGGCGCAGATCACGCCCGAAGCCAGCGATTTCGAATACCCCGCCTGCAGCATGGCGGGCATCGCGATCAGGCCCAGCATGAAGATCGTGGCGCCGATCACGCCGGTCGAGGCTGCAAGCAAGGCCCCGACGATCACGACCGCATAGGCCATGCCGCCTTCGCGCTTTCCGAACAGCGCCCCCGCCGTCAGCATCATGCGCTTGGCGATGTTGGATCGCTCCATGAGCCCGCCCATCAGCACGAACAGCGGCACCGAGAGGAAGACGTCGTTGGTCAGGATGCCGAAGGCCCGCGAGGGGAAGGCCGAGAGAAAGCCGAGGTCGAAGACGCCGAGCGACGCGCCCAGGAGCGCCACCAGCGTCGGCACACCCAGCAAGACGAAGCCAACGGGCGCACCGGACAGGATGCCGCCGAGCAGCAGCACGCCCAGAAGGGCAAGGAGCGCATCGCTCATGTCTCGTCACCCTTTCCGTAAAGGCGCGGCCGCAGGCCGACGATCAACGCGACCAGTGCGAGTGCCGCGAAGACCAGGGCTGTCACTGTCTTGAGCAGGAACAGGCCCGGCAGGCCGCCCAGCGTGGGCGAACCTTCCAGAACCCGCCACGAGGTCCTCACCATCGGCACCGCGTTCCACGCGGCCCAGGCCATCGCCGGGAACAGAAGCCCCAGCAGGGCGATCCGGTCGATGACCCGGTTCAGGCGCGGCGGGAAGCGGCCGCTGAACACATCCACGCGGACGCTTTCGTTGTGCAGGATCACCCCGACCAGCGGCAGCGAGACGATGAAGAAAAAGAGATATGTCAGGAGGTCCGTCGCCCAGGGCGCGCCCGCGGAAAAGACGTAGCGCAGGGCAACGATCACGATCTGCGCCATCAGGAGGGCGACGACGGCGAGGGCGGCGACCCCGCGCAGCACCCCGGAAAAGCTGACTTTCAACTTGGTTCTGCGGGGCTGCGCGGTCATGTCAGATCCCCAGGGCCAGACCGTCTTTGCGCGGATCGCTGCCGCCGGTCAGAAGCCCCGTTGCGGCGTCCCGGCGGATGGCCTGGGCCCCGCCCATGCCGACCCGCGCGCGGGTCACGTCATGGCCCATCTCGACCAGCCTTGCCGCGACCGCCTCGTCAAAGGTGCTTTCGAGTTCCAGTTTGCCGGAGGCGATGTCGAGGAAGCTGCGCGGCGCGTCGATGGCGGCCTGCACATCCATCCCGTAATCGACGAGGTTCGAGACGAAATGGGCATGACCCGTCGCCTGATAGGCCCCGCCCATCACGCCGAAGGGCATTGCATAATCGCCGGGGACTTCCAGCAGGCCGGGCAGCAGCGTGTGCAGCGGCCGCTTGCCCCCGATCAGCTCGTTCACATGGCCCTCGACCAGCGTGAACCCGGCGCCGCGGTTATGGAGGGGGATGCCGTAACGCTGTGACGCGAAGCCCGACCCGTAAGGCCAGAACAGCGAGTAGATCAACGAGACGCAAAGACCTTCGGCATCGACTACGGTGATATAGACCGTGTCCTTGTGCAGCGCCTCGAAGCGGGGCGGCAGCGTCTTGCCCGCGCGTCTGGGGTCGATATGGGCCGCGATCTCGTCGATGGCGGCGTCGGACAGCATCCCGTCGAGGGTGAGTTCCCCCTCCCCCGGATCGCCGATGAAGCGGTTGCGGGCGCTGTAGGCCAACCGCGTCGCTTCCGCCTCAAGGTGCACGCGCTCGGCGCCGTTCGGCTCGAGGCGGGCGACGTCGAACCTCTCCAGCAGCCCGGCCAGCAAAAGCGCGGTGGCCCCCTGCCCGTTCGGCGGCAGTTCCACCAGATCATGCCCGCGATAGGCGCGGCGGATCGGCGTGACTGGCGTGGCCGCGGTGCGGGCGAAATCCTCAGCCGTATGCAAGCCGCCTTCTGCGCGCAGCGTGGCAAGGATGTCCTCCATCACCGGGCCTTCGTAGAAGGCGCGCGCACCCTCGCGGGCAATCAGGCGCAGCGCCTCGGCCTGGCCCGGTGCGGCAAAGATCTCGCCCTCGCGGAGACTGCGCTCCTCGCGCAGAAAGTGAGTCCGCCCCGCGCCCTTCAGCCGCCCGGCGAAAGTCGCGCCGTCGATGGCGGTGCGGCGATGGGTGGGAACGCCGCGCTCGGCCACCGTGATGGCGGGCGCCAGGACCGTCGCCAGATCCAGCCGTCCCTCGGTCGCGATCAGACGGTCGAAGGCGTCGACCGCCCCGGGCACGGTCACGGCATGCACCGAATCGAGTCCGACCGCCATCAGTCCCTGCGCCCGCAGATCGGCGGCGTTCAGCGCGGCGGGCGCCCGACCGGTGCCGTTGAGCCCCCGGCTTGCCCCGGTCTTCGCATCGTGGATGAGGGCGAAGACATCGCCGCCCAGCCCGCACATCGCCGGCTCGCAAAAGCCCAGCACCACGGCCCCGGCCACGGCCGCGTCGACGGCATTCCCGCCCTGGCCCAGAATGTCGAGCGCGACACGGGCGGCGGCGGGATGCGAGGTCGCGCACATGGCCTCGGTGGCATACATCGGCGCGCGCCCCGGCCCTTGAAACGAATGTGTCACCTGGCGTCGCCTTTCACTTTGGGAGCATCCGACCGCGATTGCGTGTCGGCGAAGAATTGCTGGAGCGAGATCAGCGATTGCGCGATGTGCTCGCGCATCAGCCGCGCGGCGCCCTCGCCATTGCCGGCAAGAACGGCGTCGGCGATGGCCGCATGCTGCGAATGCGGACGCTGGAGATCGGCATTGTAGCCCTCCATCATGTAGAGCGCGGCACTGTAGGGCGTGATCCTGAGCCGCGTTTCCTCTGCCACTGTCTTGAGCATCCGGTTGCGGGCGCCATCGTGCAGATGGCCATGAAACTCGAAATCCATCTCCAGCGCCGCGGGCCGGTCATTGCGGGCACTGACATCCTGCGACGCCGCCATGAGAGCGCGCAGTTTGAGCCGCTCGGCCTCGTTCATGCGGACGGCGGCGAGGGAGGCACAAAGCGCCTCGATCTCGCCCATCGCCTCGAAGGCTTCGCTCAACTCGGCCCGGTCAAAGCTGCGCACCACGGCCGAACGGCGGGGGCGGATCTCGATCAGGCCGGAGGCGCCAAGCTGTCTGATGGCCTCGCGTATCGGGGTCCGGGACACGCCGAAACGGTCGGCAAGGGACAGTTCATCGAGGCGGTCGCCCGGCTTCAGCTCCCCGTTCAGAACAAGGTCGGCGATCTTCTGGCGCAGTGTATGAGGCATGATTTCTCCTGTCCCGATACGCTAGACCAGCATTTTGCATTCTGTAAAGAAAAATTGCATACAGTTTTGATGTTTGCGATGCAGTTTGGCAAGCACTTGTCTTTTAAGAACTTTCTCCGAAAACCTTGGTGTGATCACAGCCTGTTCAGCCGGAAAACCCGGCCCGACGCCCCGGTGAGCGTCCCGATATCATTGCAATTGAGATGGAGCTGTTGCGCCGCGCCGCGCTCCCCTCCCCGAGATTCGGAAGGTCACGCCAAATCGCGGCTTACCTCCTCGACGGAGGGGTAACGCCCGCGGGACGCTGGCCGTCGAAAGCCCTCCGGCCGCCGCTACCGCCCCAGAGCCGCGCTCGTCGCCCGCGGGATCAGGGTCGGCGTGGCGATGCGCTGTTCGTTGGTGCTGCCGGCGAGCAGCAACTCCAGCGCCCCGGCGGCGATCTGGTCGAAGGGGACGCGGACCGTGGTCAGCGGCGTCGACAGATGCGAGACGAGCGGGATGTCGTTGTAGCCGACCAGCGAGATGTCGCTGGGGATGCTCAGTCCGGCGCGCTGAATGACCGACATCGCGCCAATGGCGGTGTTGTCGTTCACCGCGAAAATCGCCGTCGGGCGCGGGTCGAGTTTCAGGATGCTCTGCACCGCTTCCGCCCCGCCCTCGATGCTGAACGCGGAGGGCGCGACCCAGGAGGGATCGACAGGCAGCCCGGCCTCAGCCATCGCCCGGTGATAGCCCTGCACGCGGCCAAGCGCGTTCGAGGCGTGTTCAGGCCCCGCGATCAGGGCGATCTGCCGATGCCCCAGATCGATCAGGTGCCGCGTGGCCAGCCACCCGCCCAGATCGTCGTCACCCAGGGAAGCAGCGGAATGCCCGTCGCCGCGCAAGGCCAGCACGAAAGGGATTCCGCGATCGCTAAGCTCGGAGGCGAAATCGTCATCGGTGCGCGTCGTGGCCAGCACCAGCCCGTCGACCCCGCGGTTAAAAAGCGAATCGGCCGCAGCGCGCACCGCTTCGGGCCGGTCATCTGTGGTGGCGACGATGGCGAACCGGCCCCGGCGCGCACAGGCACGGGCGAAGCTCTCATAGAGCATCGCCATCACCGTGTCGGTCAGGCGCGGCACGATCATGCCCAGCGTCAGAGAGGTGCCACGGCGAAGATTGGCGGCGCTGACGTCGCGGACGTAGCCCAGTTCGGCCGCAACCTGGCGGACCCGATCCGCCGTTGAATTGCTGGCCCGCGGCAGGCGTTCGTCGAGGATCCGCGACACTGTGGATTTCGATACGCCTGCAACGGCCGCCACGTCGAGGATCGTCACCCGGCCGGTCGTCTTTCTGTCTGCTTGGTCGTTGGCCACGGCGCCCTCCTGTCCTCAGTCCTTGTAGCTTCCCGGTGCGGCACTGTCATTTTTTTGGTTGACGCATGCGGGTCGCGGGCCCTAGATGGGAACGTTCCCGATATCGTTCTTACACACCAGCCACCCCGCAGCAAGCAAAAAACCTGGCCCCGAATGGGAACGTTCCCGCTCACGATACTTACTCAGGAGAGACTCATGACCCCGATGAACCTGCGCGGCCTCAGCCCTGCCCCTGTCACCGCCTTCAAGAAGAACGGCGATATCGATTTCGAGGCGAATGTGCGCATTGCCAAATGGCTGGCCTCGTTCAAGGACGTCACCTCGCTGGTGATCCTGGGTCACGCGGGCGAAGGCACCTTCCTGACCGAAGGCGAGCGCCTGGACATGATCCGTGCCTATGCCGATGCGGTCGATATCCCGATCATCGCCGGCATCACCGGCGAAGGCACCAAGGTCGCCGCCGAGGAGGCGCGCAAGTGCAAGGATGCGGGTGCCACTGGCGCCTTGGTCTATCCCAACCACGGCTGGCTGCGCTTCGGCTTCCAGAAGGGCGCGCCGCAGGACCGCTACAAGGCGATTTGGGAGGCCTCGGGCCTGCAGGAAATCTTGTTCCAGTACCCCGACGCCACCAAGGCCAGCTATGATCTGGACACCCAGCTGGAAATCGCCGCGCAGCCGGGCGTCGTCGCCACCAAGAACGGCGTGCGCAACATGAAGCGCTGGTATGTCGAGATCCCGCAGCTGAAGGCCGCGCAGCCCGATCTGCAGATCCTGTCGTGCCACGACGAATGGCTGCTGCCGACCATGTTCGACGTGGACGGCCTGCTGGTCGGTTACGGCAACATCGCCCCCGAACTGCTGATCGACCTGATCAAGGCCGGCAAGGCGCAGGATTACCCGACGGCCCGCGCCATCTTCGAGCGGCTGCTGCCCGTGACCCGCGCCGTCTATCACCGCGGCTCGCATATGGAGGGCACCGTGGCGCTGAAGCTGGGCCTGGTGAAGCGCGGCGTGCTGGATCACGCGACGATCCGCGAGCCGCTGAAGAACCTCGGCGCCGCTGCCGAGGCCGAGATCTTCGCCGCTTTCGACGCCGCGGGCATCGGTCAGGTGGAGAACCTTCTCGCCGCCGAATGAGACATTGCCCCCGCGCCGGTCGCGGGGGCATACAATTTTGAACTGGGAGGAGAGACCATGTTTCAAACCATCACGAAAGGCCTGCGCAGAGCGGCCTTCGGCGTGGCGGCACTGGCCGTCACCGCCACCGTGGCGCCGGCACAGGAGATCCGCATCGGCGCCATGCGCGAGGGAACCTCGTGGTATGTCTTCGCCGCGACCCTCGAGCAGATGATCGAGCCCATTCTCGGCGCCAATACTGTCGAGGTCGTGGCCCGCGGCGGCGGGGTTGCCAACCCGATGGTCGTGCAGGCGGGCCGGGCCGAGATCGCCCTGTCGAACACCGCCACCGCGGTCTGGGCCATGGAAGGCGCCCCGGTCTACGAAGGCGCCTCGGCCCCCGACATCCGCGCCCTGGTGGGTGGCCTCAACGATGTCTACATCGGCGTCATGGCGCGGCAGGCCTTTCTGGACGCCCGCGGCACCACCGATCTGGCCCAGATCCTCGCCTCGGACCAGCCGGTCCGCATCCTGCTGAAACCGGCCGGCTCCAGCGCCGTTCCGGCGGCCGAGATGATCCTGCAGGCCCTCGGCACCAGCGCCGAGGAAATCCGCGCCAACGGCGGGGATATCGTGCAGGTGGACACGCCGCAGATCCCCGACATCCTGCGGAACGGCGACGCCGATCTCTATATCGACACCATCGTCCGCGGCCATCCGACGATCACCGAGGTGACGCTCACCGCGGGCATGCGCTTCATCGACATTCCGCAGGCGGCGATGGACGTGCTCAGTGCCAACGGCCTTGGCGCCGGGACCTTCGGCCCCTGGTTCGAGGGGCAGGAAACGCCGACCGTCGGCGCCAATCTCGGCACGGTGCTGATTGCCAATGCCTCGGTCTCTGACGACACCGCCTATCAGATCACCCGCACCGTGATCGAGAATGCGGCGGCGATGGGAGAAGCGCATGCCGCCTGGCGCGCCTTCGTGCCCGAAAACGCCTGGCGCCCCGAGGCGATCGGCATCCCGCTGCATCCGGGTGCCGAGCGGTATTACCGCGAACGCGGCTGGATCCAGTAATCCAGCCTCCGGGCCGGCCGTCCTGCGCCGGCCCGCGACGCCCCCGACTGTCCCATCATCCCGGTCCCGAGGAGGAGACCCCGATGCCCGTCCCCGCGCTTCGCCAAACCCTTTTGTCGCCGACTTTCCTGATCGGCGTGGCCTTCGTGGCCTTTCAGGCCTGGATCCTGCTCACCCCGCAACAGCCGCTTTTCGAGCGCCCGGTCCACCTGACCTTTGCCCTGGTCCTGCTGTTTCTCACCAAGCCCCTCGACGCCCCGGCCCTGCCGCTCTGGGCCCGGCGCGCAATCGACGCGCTGCTGATCCTCGCCACCTTGGGCGTCGGCGCCTATTACCTCGTGGAGTTCCAGCGGCTGACGACGCGGATGGAGAATGTCTCGCCGGTTTTCGACCGCGATCTCTGGGCCGGGGTGGTGCTGGTGGCGCTGCTCTTGGAAGGTGCCCGCCGCGCGGTCGGCATGATCCTGGTGGGCGTGCTGGCCGCCTTCATCGCCTATGCCTTCTGGGGCAACCTGCTGCCCGGGTGGCTGTCGTTCCGTGGCTTCGGCCTTGATGCCGCGATCGAGATCTCGACCATGACCACCGCGGGCGTCCTGGGGATCACCACATCGACCTCGGTCAATTTCATCTTCTATTTCATTCTCTTCGGCGCCTTCTACGCGGCGGCGGGCGGCGGGCAGCTGTTCATCGACCTGGCGATCCGCGTGGCGGGCCGCGCCACCGGCGGCACGGCCAAGGCCGCGGTCCTCTCGTCCTCGCTGATGGGGTCGATCTCGGGTTCGGCGGTGGCCAATGTCGTCTCCACCGGTGTCCTGACGATCCCGCTGATGAAACGTACGGGCGTCCCCGCGCATCGCGCCGCAGGGATCGAGGCCATCGCCTCGACCGGCGGGCAGCTCATGCCGCCGATCATGGGTGTCGCCGCCTTCATCATGGCCGAGATGCTGAACGTCCCCTATGCCCGGATCGCGCTGGCGGGGCTGATACCCGCCCTCGCCTTCTATCTGGCGCTGCTGCTGGTCGTCGATCTGACGGCGCGGCGCGACAATGTGCGGGCGATGACCGCGGCCGAGGTCGCCGCGGTCGATCCGATCCTGCCACGCCTGCACCTGCTGCTGCCGCCGCTGATCCTGATCGGCGCCCTGGTCTGGGGCTATTCGGCGGCCTATTCCGCCGTCATCGCCTCGGTCAGCTGCTTCGTGGTGCCGTTCCTGCGCCGCAATACCTGGATCGGCTGGCCGACGCTGATCCAGGGCCTGCGCGAGGCGCCGCGGCAGGCGGCCGAAGTCGCGGTGCCCATCGCCTCCATCGGGCTGGTGATCGCGGTCGCCGTGCAATCGAACCTGGCGCTCAAGTTTGCGGGCTCGCTGGTCACGCTGGCCGAGGGGTCGATCTTCCTGTCGCTGGCCCTGGCCATGGTCGGTTGCATCATCATGGGCATGGGCCTGCCCACGGTCGCGGCCTATATCATCGGCGCAGTGCTGTTCGTACCGGCCATTCAGAACCTGGGCGTCGATCCACTGGCCGCGCATTTCTTCATCTTCTACTATTGCGTCCTGTCGATGGTGACGCCGCCGGTCGCGCTCGCGTCCTTCGCTGCCGCCGCGGTGGGCGACGCACCGGTGATGAAGACCAGCTGGTCTGCCTTCGGCCTCAGCCTCGTCGCCTTCTTCGTTCCGTTCAGCTTCGTCTTCGACCCGGCGATCCTGGGCGAAGGCACGGCACTGGAGATCGCCGCCGGCGCTGCCGCCATGCTGGCCTCGACCACGCTTTGGGCCATCGCCTTTGCCGGCTGGTGCGGGCGGTCGCTCGGGCCACTGGCACGCCTGGTCATCGGCGCCGCGGGGCTGGTCGCCGTGATCGCGCCGACCGGATCGTTGCCTTGGGCCCTGGGCTTTGGCTGCGGCTGGGCGATGGTGGTCTGCGTCTATGTTCTGGCCCGCCGCGGCATCGCCCAGGAGCGCGCCATCGCCCTGTAAGCCCGGTTGAGGAGCGGACTGCGGTCCGCCCCTCAGCTGGAAGCGCCGCTTCCCTCCCGTGCGCGCCAATGGCTCATCAGCCGGTGGAACCGCTCGCCCTGCACGGACACATGATCCCGCAACAGCGCGCTGGCCTTCCGGGGCTGACGCGCCTCGATGGCATCAATGACCTGCGCGTGTTCCGCCAGCGATTGCGCCAGCCGACCCGGCGTCCGCAGCTGCGTCCGCCGGTAGGGCCGCAGCCGCTTTTGCAGGGCCTGACAGGTCTCGGCCAGAAAGTCGTTGCCACTTTCCATGTAGATCCGCTGATGGAAAGCCTCGTTCGCGCCATAGTAGCGGTCTACATCCCCCTGTGCCGCCGCGGCGGCACAGGCGTCGTTCAGCGCGCGCAGGGCAGCGATGGCAGACGGCGCGACCCGGGCGCAGGCCAATTCGGCACAGAAGGCTTCGAGCCGAGCCATGACCTGGAACATCTCGTACAGGTCGAGAGGCCCGGGTTGCCGGACAAAGGTCCCCCGATTGGCATGCTGGCGAGCAAGCCCGGTGGCGGCAAGCCGACGCAGAGCCTCCCGCACCGGCGTGCGCGAGACGCCGAAGTGTTCCGCCAGCCGCGTCTCGTCCAGCCGCTCGCCATCGGCGTAGCGCCCGTCGAGGATGGCGTCCTGGAGCGTCGTCTCGATATGGTCGACGTGATCGCGCACCATCTTTACTTCCTGCCTGAAAAACGCGCACCGCTGCCCAGATTATTGTATACAATATCGCTTGCATAGAGTGCAATTCTTGCTAGAAGTCCTTGTTCGCCTTCGCCAGCGGATACCGGTCCCATGGCCCGTGGACAGGCCGCCCGGAGCCGGATCGCGGTCGAAACGTCACCCGAGGTTCCGATGCCGCCTGGCGCAAGGGTGCGCCCGCCTCCCTGAGGCGAAGTCATGGAGCGACAGATGAAGAAACCAGACGCCAGCAATCCCGCCGATCTTTCGGCGACCGAGGCCCGCCGGGCCATCGCGCGCAAGACGCTGAGCGCACGGGAACTGGCCGACGCCTGCATCGCGCGGGTGCAGGACGTGGATCACGCGGTCAACGCGCTGGTCGCGCGCGATTTCGACGGATTGCAGGCCGCGGCGCGCGCCGCTGACGAGGCGCAGGCGCGGAGCGAGGCGCTGGGGCCGCTGCACGGCCTGCCCTTCGGCGTGAAGGACATGCTCGATGTGAAGGGCCTGCCCACCACCTTCGGGTCGGAATTGTTCGTGAACAACATCGCCACCAAGGACGATGCCCTGGTCGCAGCCATGCGCGGCGCTGGGGCGATCCCGATGGGCAAGACCAAC
This sequence comes from Pararhodobacter sp., assembly GCF_034676075.1. GTDB lineage: Bacteria > Pseudomonadota > Alphaproteobacteria > Rhodobacterales > Rhodobacteraceae > Pararhodobacter. Next base: position 98,565 of record NZ_JAUCCQ010000001.1, read on the forward strand.
AATCCCGAATGGAGCGCGGGCGGCAACACCCGCAACCGCGTCTATGGCGCGACCGCCAATCCCTATGACCTGACCCGCAGCTGCGCCGGATCCTCGGGCGGCTCGGCCGTGGCGCTGGCCTGCGGCTATGCGCCCCTCGCCACCGGCTCGGACACCGGCGGCTCGCTGCGGAACCCCGCGGCCTATTGCGGCGTGGTGGGCTTCCGCCCCAGCCCCGGCGTGGTGCCGGGCGATACCCGCGGCATCGGGCTGGTGCCGCTGTCGAGCGCGGGTCCGATGGCGCGCACGGTGGCCGACGCGGGGCTCATGCTGTCGGTCATCTCGCGCCCCGACGGCCGCGATCCCTTCACCGCCGTGGTCGGCGGGCGCACTGCCTGGGACCCCAGCGGCTTCGCGGACCTGCCGCCGGTCGACCTGACCGGCCTGCGCATCGCTACGACCGAGGATTTCGGTTTCACACCGACCGAAGGCATCGTGCGCGACCAGTTCCGCAAGGTCCTGGCGGCGCTCGCACCCTTCATGGGCCGGGTTGACGAGGCCTCGCCCGATTGCTCGGGTGCGGACCGCATCTTCGCCGTGCTGCGCGGGCTGCTGTTCGTTTCGACCCATGGCGCGCGGTTTGACAATCACCCCGACAAGATCGGCCCCAACGTGCGGGACAACGTGATCGAGGGGCGCGGCTATGGCGCTGACGATTTCGCCGCCGCCTTCACTGCCCAGACTGCCTATTACCACCGCTGGCAGGCCTGGTTCCAGGACTGGGACGTGATCCTGTCGCCGGCCGTCACGGTCAGCCCGCGCGACTGGCATGAGCTCTACCCGGCCGAGATCGACGGTGTGGCGACGCAAAGCTATTATCACTGGCTGGCGCTGGCCTATGCCTCGACCCTGGCCGGCCATCCGTCGATCACCGTGCCTTGCGGGTTCGATGCCAACGGCATGCCCTTCGGCCTGCAGATCGTCGGGCGGCGCAATGCCGACCGCGCGGTGCTGGCGGTCGCGGCCGAGATCGAGGCGATTGTCGCCGCGATCCCGGATCTTGCGCCCAAAGCCCCCGATCTCGCCGCCCTCAAGGCGGCGCGGCCGCTGTCAGAAGCCCCGGGGTTCCTGAGCTTCTGACGCCCCCCCCTGCCCCGACCATGAAAAAAGGGCGCCGGTTGACGGCGCCCTTCCTCGTTCCGGGATGCGGCCGGGATTATTCCGGCTGATGTTCGGCGACCATGGCGCGGAGTTCCGCGATCCGGGCGGCGTCCACGCCCTCCAGCAGGTCGGCCATATCGGCAGTCGCCTCGCGGAAGGTGGCAAGCTCTTCGTCGGTCGGCCGGTAGACGGCGATCCCGGCGGCATCGAGCGCCTCCAGCGATTGCTCCTGCGTGACATCGACCCACTCGAAGACGTCCTGCAGCGCGGTGAGCGAGGCTTCCTCGACCTGAGCGCGTTGCTCGTCCGAGAGCGCCTCCCACCAGGCGGTCGAAGCCAGCGCGACGCGGGCCGAGATGATGACGCGGGCATCGGTGAAGTTGGTGAACAGATCACCCTGACCGAAGGCCAGCGGCACCACCGACGCGTTGACATAGCCGTTGGCGATGCCGGTCTGCAGCGCGTTCGGCACTTCCGAGAAGGGGATCACCACGCCGTCGGCGCCCATCATGCGGAACATCTCGAGCTGGTTGGCGTCGAGCGCGCGCATCCGCAGGCCCTGCATGTCGGCGACCGAGCGGACTTCTTTCTGGTTGTTGAAGATGCCCAGCATGCCGCCCGTGGGCACGATAGCCAGCACGTGCATGCCTTCGGCCGCCAGCTGCTCGTTCACGCTGTCGAGGTAGTCGCTTTCGGTGAAGAAATCGAAGACGTGGCGCGAGTTGGCGAAGGTGTAGGGCAGCTGCATGACCCGCATTTCGGGCACGAACTGATAGGTCACAGCATAGTTCGACATCGACATGTCGAGGATCCCGGCCCGGATCTGGTCAAGACGCTCGTCCTCGCCGCCGATCGCGTCACGGGGGAAGAGTTCGGTGTCCCAGCCCATGTCGCGCAGGGTCGAGACCAGGGTGTCGACGTAGCGATAGCTGCCCTGCGTCTCGCGGTCCGGGGTGGAGTCGAGCGCGATGGAGACGGATTGAGCGTGAACCGGGGCGGCCAGGACAAGGGCCAGCGCGGCGGCGGAGAGGGGGCGGAAGGCAAGGGTCATGCGTTACTCCGTGGTGTTAGAAGAGAATTGGGTGGCGTAGTCGGTTTCGCGGGCGAGCACGCGGGGCGACACCAGGGCGCCCAATCCCGCGACGCCATGGAACAGGATCAGGATCAGGGCGACCGGCAGCGCTGCGGCCATCCAGGCGGTCGAGACTTCCAGCCCTTCCGAGGTACGGCCGATCTGGCGCAGGAAGAACGGGTAGGTGAACCACAGCACCGGCAGGAAGAAGAGCCAGGAGGCGATGAAGCGCGAGACCGCCTGCAGCTTGAGACGCCAGGCGACGCCAGCGGGCGGGTGCACCATCGCCGGATCGGCATGGGTATGGAAGGCGCAAGAGGCCCCCAGCAGCCCGCCCCAGACCATGAGCCAGCGGGCCAGCTCCTCGGTCCAGAAGGGCGGCGCGGCAAAGGCATAGCGGGCCACGACCTGCAGCATCATGGTCGCCAGCATGCCCAGGAAGAAGAGGCCCGCGGCCCGCCGGGCCAGCCAGTTGAGCGCCTCGGACACGGCGTAGACGCGGTCGGCCAGACGGGCGAGGAGGGAATCTGAGGTGAGCAACGCGTTCATGGTCGGACCCTCAATTCACGAAGCCGGAGAGGCGCGGCAGGAACAGGCTTATCTCGGGCACGAAGGTCAGCAGCATCAGCACGCCCAGCTGCACGAGCAGGAAGGGGGCCGCCGCCCGGGCAATCGACCAATAGGGCGTGCCCGACACCGCCGAGACGACCAGCAGGGCGGCGCCGAAGGGCGGAGTGACGATCCCCAGCGTCAGGTTGACGACGATGACGATGCCCAGATGCACCGGGTCCGCGCCCATCTCGATCCCGGTGGGCACCAGCAGCGGCACCAGCAGCGCCAGAGCCACCGGCACCTCAAGGAACATGCCCGCAACCAGGAACACCAGATTCAGCAGCAGCAGATATTTCCAGCCGTCAAAGCCCAGCCCGATCAGCTGTTCGGCAAGCCGCGACGGGATCTGTTCGAGCCCGGCGAGATAGCCGAAGATCGCCACCGCCGACAGCAGGATGAAGATCGAGCCCGACAGGACCGCGGTGCGCTCAAGGCTTTCGATCAGCTTGCGGACCGACATCTGGCCATAGATCACACCTGCGAGGATGGCGCAGCAGACCGCGACGCCCGCCGCCTCGGTCGGGGTCATGATGCCAAAGACAATGCCGGACAGGATGATGACCGGAATGACCGTGGCCGGCAGGGCATAGATGAAACGGCGCAGGATCTCGCGCGGCGGCACCCGCTCGCCCGAGGGGTGGTTGTGGCGATGCGCCATCCAGGCGTTCGCGCCGAACAGCGCCGCGGCCATGACCAGCCCCGGCACGATTCCGGCAATGAAGAGCGCCGCGACCGAGGTGTTCATCAGCGCGCCGTAGAAGATCATGATGATCGAGGGCGGGATGATCGGGCCGATCACCGACGAGGCCGCGGTGATGGCACCGGCATAGCTGGAGGTATAGCCCGCCTTGCGCATGGCCGGGACCAGCGTGTTTGATACCGAGGCGGCATCGGCCATGGCGGAACCCGAAATGCCCGCAAAAAAGACGGACGTCAGGATGTTCACATGCCCAAGCCCCCCTTTGAGCCGCGCCATGAGCGCCATCGCCAGGTCGATCAGCGCCCGCGTCACGCCGGCACGGTTCATGATCTCGCCCGCAAGGATGAAGAGCGGCATCGACATGATCGAGAAGAGATCGATATGGGCGATGATGCGCTGGGGCGCCGCGGCCAGGAACCGCGCCCTGTCAGCAGCGAAGAAGGACAGGACCGAAGCGGCCCCGATCAGATGCGCCAGTACCGCGCCTCCGAAAAGGAGGGCGGTCGACAAAAGAAGGATCGGAAGTGCGGCCACTTGGCTCCCTATCGTTTTGCTTGGGCGGCGCTGAGGAAAAAATCGCGCCGGCGGGTGTCGAGTTCTGTTGATCTTTCAATTGCACAGTGTTCTATAACTGAATGGAGAAAGCGCCCCTTGGCAAGAAATAATTCGAAAATGCCCATTAATTGTGCATCGGGGTGGAGATGAGCGACGCAACAGCACAGAGTAAGAATGGCAGGCTACGCGGCCGCGCGGCCTCGGTCGGACTGACCAAGGAGCGGATCGTCGATGTCGCCATCGCGCAGATCGACGAGAAGGGCCTGCATGCCTTCTCGATGCGTGAGCTGGCGCGGGCGCTGGGTGTGTCGCCGAACAACATCTACTGGCACGTTGGCGGCACCAAGGAGGACCTGTTCGGCGAGATCGCCGCGCGTTTCACCGCCGCGGTCAGCCAGAGCCTGCCACGCGACAAGCCCTGGCAGGACCGGCTGCGGACGGTGTTCCTGTCCTACCGCGATGCCGTCAGCGACCACGCCAATGTCGCCCCCCTGCTCGGGGCGCAGCTGAAATCGAACGGCGTCGCCAACCTCGCCCTGGTCGAGGCGGTGCTGACCGCGCTGCATGACGCGGGTTATCGCGGTTCCGCCCTGCGCGATGCGTTCAACGCGCTGATCGGCGGCCTCTGCGGCTTCGTGACGATGGAATTCGCACCGGCCCCCGATGACAAGGCCAACGAATGGGAGGCCCTCTTTGCCCGGCGCGTGGCCGAGATCGACGCCGACCGCTTCCCCTTCACCCATGCTGTATTGCCCGATTTCATGAACCGGATCTTCGTTCTGCGCTGGGAGAACGGCAAACACGTCTCCTACGCCAGCAGCTTTGACTTTCTGCTCGATCTGCTGATCGAAGGCCTCTCGGCGCGCGCGCCGAGGCAATCCCCCAACCCCTGAACCGACCCAACCCTGAACTGAAAGGTCCCCCATGACTCAGCTTCCCAAACTGCCCTTCTCCAAGGTTCGCCGCATCGGCTCGACCGTGTACCTCTCGGGGGAACTGGGCTTCGAGGCTGACGGCAGCCTGCCGGCCGGGATCGCGGCACAGACCCGCAATTGCCTGAACCGGATCAAGGCGACGCTGGAAGCCGAGGGCCTGGGCCTTGCCAATGTCGTGTCCTGCACCTGCTACCTGACCGATGCTGCCGATTTCGCCGAGTTCAACGCGGTCTACGGCGGTGCCTTCTCCGATCCTCTGCCCGTTCGGACGACCGTCCGTACCGATCTGATGATCGACGCCAAGGTCGAAATCACCGTCATCGCCGAAGCCTGACCCAGCGCGCCCCGGGCGCGGCGGTCACGTCGAAAGGACACATCATGTCCGAGATATTGGTGCTTGGCGCCGGGATGGTGGGGGTCGCCACCGCGTTGGCGCTGCAGGCGCAGGGCCATGCGGTCACGCTGGCCGACCGGACTGCGCCGGGGCGCGAGACCAGCTTCGGCAACGCCGGGGTGATCCAGGTCGAGGCCGCCGAACCCTATGCCATGCCCCGCGCGCCGGGCCAGTTGCTGCGCTATGGGCTGGGCCTGTCGAACGATCTGGTCTGGTCGCCCGCGGGGCTGACAAGCATGGCGCCGGCCCTCTGGCGCTACTGGCGGGCCTCGGCCCCCGCGCGCCACGCAAAGACCGCCGCGCTCTACGCGCAGCTCACCAGCCGCGCGACCGTCGATCACGCGCCGCTGATCCAAGCCTCGGGGAGCGAGAACCTGATCAGCCGCGAGGGGCTGGCGCTGGTGTTCCGCAACTCTGCCGCCTTCGAGGCCGAGGCCGCGAATGCCACGCGGCTGGCCGACACCTATGGCGTCACGTCCCGCATCCTTGGCGGCGAGGACTGGCGCCGCGAGGAACCTGCGCTCAGATCGACCCCGGCCGGGGTCGTGCATTACACCGGCAGCTGGAGCGCGTCCGATCCCGGAGCGCTCACCCGGGCCTATGCCGATCTCTTCCAGCGGCGGGGCGGGCGTGTCGTTCTTGCCGATGCGGGCACCCTTGCGGCGAATGGCTCGGGCTGGAGGCTGACGGGACCCGATGGCCCCATCGAGGTGGCGCAGACCGTCCTCTGCCTCGGGCCCTGGACCGGCGCCGCGCTGCGCCGCTTCGGGCTGCGCGTGCCGATGGTGCTCAAGCGCGGCTATCACGCCCATTACGACGCGCCCCTTAAGCCGCGCCGCCCGTTCCTCGACACCGGCAATGGCGTCGTGTTTTCGGCCATGCGCGACGGGCTGCGGATGACCACCGGCGCCGCGCTGGTGGCCCAGGACGCGCCCGCCAATCCCCGGCAGCTGACCCGTGCCGAACGGCAGGTCGGCGACCTGATCGAACTGGGTCCGCGGACCGGAACCCCTCCCTGGTTCGGAACCCGCCCCTGCCTGCCCGGCATGCTGCCGATGGTGGGCCCCGTGCCGGGCCAGAATGGGCTCTGGGTCAATTTCGGCCATGGCCACCAGGGATTCACCCTGGGTCCGACCACCGCCGCGCTGCTGACCGAGGTCATGACTGGCGCCACAACCCCGCTCCACGACGCGCTGGCCCCGGCCACGCAGCTTGCCTGAAGGTAAAGGATCGTCAGATGACACAGCCTCACGTCTCCCGGACGCCGATGAACGGGCTTGACCCGGCCCGCGTCGACGCCGCCTATGCCTCCGCCCGCGCCGCCTATGTCGCGCGCAACCCCGGCAGCGCCGCGGCGCTTCAGCGCGCGCGGCAGGTGCTTCCCGGCGGCAACACCCGCTCGTCGCTCTGGTCCGACCCCTTCCCGCTCTGCATCGAAAGCGGCGAGGGATGCCGCATCCGGGACGTGGACGGCCACGACTACGTTGATCTTCTGGGCGAATTCACCGCGGGCATCTTCGGCCATTCCTCGCCTGTGCTGGCCCGGGCGCTGGCCGACGCCCATGCGCGCGGCATCAACCTGTCGTCGCACACGCCCTACGAGGTCGCGCTGGCCGAACGCCTCTGCGCGCGCTTTCCCTCCATGGACCGGGTGCGCTTTGCCAATTCCGGCACCGAGGCCAATCTCATGGCCGTGACCGCTGCCCGGCGCGTGACCGGGCGCGACAAGGTCGTCGTCTTCACCGGCGGCTACCACGGCGGGTTCATGACCTTCGCGGGCGGTGGCTCGCCGGTCAACGTGCCCTTCGACTACGCCTGCCTGCCCTATAACGACATCGGCGCTGCCGAGGCCGAGTTCCAGGCCCGCGGCGAGCAGATCGCCTGCGTGCTGGTCGAGCCGATGCTAGGCGCGGGCGGCTGCATTCCGGGTGACCCGGCCTTCCTGCAGGCGCTGCGCGACCTGACAACCCGGCACGGCGCCTTCCTGATCTTCGACGAGGTGCAGACGGCGCGCATGGGCCTTGGCGGTGCGCAGGGGCGGCTCGGCATCACCCCCGACATGACCACGGTCGGCAAATTCTTCGGCGGCGGTCTGGCCTTCGGCGCCTTCGGCGGCCGGGCCGAGATCATGGATCATTTCGACCCCTCGCGCCCGGGTGCCCTGCCCCATGCGGGCACCTTCAACAACAACAGCCTGACCATGGCGGCCGGGGTGGCGGCGATCGACACCTATCTGACGGCCGAGGCTCTGGACGCGCTCTACACCCGCGGCGAGACCCTGCGCGCCGCCCTGGCAGAGCTCTTCGTCGCGCGCGGCCTGCCGTTCCGCATCAGCGGCATGGGGGCGATCATGAACATCCACCCCGACAGCGGGATGGGCCGCGAGGTGGATCAGAAGCTGCTCGCGCTCTTGCATCTGACGATGCAGGAGCGGGGCTATTACTTCGCGGCGCGGGGCCTCATGGCGCTGTCCTTCCCTGTCGGAGAGGCCGAGCTGGCGGGATTCATGGCCGCGCTGGAACAAGGCGTCGGATTGTGAGCGCCGCCGCCTTCGATTGCGTCATCCGCGGCGGGCGGGTCATCGACCCGGAAACCGGTCATGACCGGATCACCGATGTCGGCCTGCGTGGCGGCCAGATCGCCGCCATCGGCGACGGCCTGGCCCCGGGCACGGAAGAGATTGACGCAACAGGCCTGATCGTCGCCCCGGGTTTCGTCGACATCCACGCGCATGGCCAGTCGCTGGCCGCCGACCGGATGCAGGCTTTCGATGGCGTGACCACGGCGCTTGAGCTCGAGGTCGGCGCGCTGCCGGTCGCGGGCTGGTACGCGGCGCAGGCAGAGCGGCGGCGGCTGTGCAATTACGGCACTTCGGCCGCCTGGCTCTTCGCCCGGCAGGAGGTGATGATCGGCCTGCCGCCGGACGCCACCGTCTCGTCCATGATCGGCATGGGACAGGGCGCGAACGACCGCCGCTGGTCGGTCGATGCCGCCAGCGACGCCCAGGCCGAGCGGATCGTCGCGCGGCTGCGCGAGGCGATGGACGAGGGCGCCATCGGCATCGGCATTCCCAACGGTTACGCGCCGGGCGCCGGCATCAAGGAACTCACGCTGGTCTGCGATCTGGCGGCCGAGACGGGCAGCGTGACCTTCACCCATATCGCCAATGCCTCGAACATCGACCCGGCGAGTTCGGTGGACAGCTATGTGCAGATCATCGGTCTGGCGGGCGCGACCGGCGCGCACATGCATGTCTGCCACCTGAATTCGACGTCGCTGCTGGATATCGAACGCGCGGTCCAGGTGCTGCTACGCGCCCAGGCCCAGGGTCTACCGATCACGGTCGAGGCCTATCCCTATGGCACCGGCTCGACCGTGGTCAGCGCGGGCTTCCTGCAGCAGCCCGATTTCATCGGCCGCACCGGATCGCCCTATGACCGCGTCGAACTGCTGCGGACCGGCGAGCGTTTCGCCGATGCCGAGGCGATCCGCGCCGCGGCCGAGCGGGATTCTGGTGACATCATCCTGTGGCATTTCCTCGATACCGAGAATGACGCGGGCCATCAGCGGCTTCTCGACGTGTCGGTGCTCTATCCCGGCGGCGCCATCGCCTCGGACGCGCTGCCCTGGGTCATGCCGGACGGTTCGCTCTACGAGGGCGACGCCTGGCCGCTGCCGGAAAAGGCGGTGTCGCATCCGCGCTCGTCGGGCACCTTCACCCGGTTCATCGGCGATTACGTGCGCGAGCGTGGCAAGATCGACCTGATGGAGGCGCTGGCCAAATGCACGCTGATCCCGACCCGGGTGATCGAAGGCGCCGCGCCCGCCATGCAGCGCAAGGGCCGCATACAGACCGGCTGTGACGCCGATCTCGTGGTCTTCGACCTTGCTGGCCTGCGCGATCGCGCGACCTTCCGGGCCATGAACCGCCCGGCCGAGGGGATGCGACACGTGATCGTCAACGGCACCGCGGTCATCCGCGACGGCGCGCTGATCGAAAGCGTCGCGCCAGGGCGCGCGATCCTCGGCCGGGGTCTGCAGCAATGACCGACAGCGCGCCCGTCCCCGTCCTGGTCGTCACGGGCTTTCTGGGGGCAGGCAAGACCACCTTCATCAACCGCCTGCTCAGCAGCGGCCAGCGCCGCATCGCCGCCATCGTCAACGATTTCGGGGCGATCAACATCGATGTGGCGATGATCGAAGGGCAGGTCGATACGGTGATCGGCCTTGAAAACGGCTGTATCTGTTGCAGCCTGCAAGGCGATCTGTTGCGCGCGCTGAAGCAGGTGCTGGGGCACGAGCCCGAGGCCATCGTGATCGAGGCCTCGGGCGTCTCGGACCCGCGCGGCATCGTGCAGACCCTGTCGGATCCGGTCCTCTGGGCGGATGTGCGGCTCGATTGCACGCTCTGCATCGTCGATGTCGAGGATCTGGCCGAGACACCGGCGCGCTTTGACGATCCGGTCTGGCGGGCGCAACTGAGGGGGTCCGACTTCGCGATCCTGGGCAAGGCGGGGGATGCCGACCTTTCGCCGCTGATGCTGCGGCTCGGCACAGAATTCCGGGTGCGCAGCTTCGACGCGCGCGACGACCTGCCGGTGGATCTGCTTTTCACGGGTCAGGGCAAGGCCCCGGCGCCCGTCGAGGGTGCGCCGATCCAGGACTCCGCGCGCTTTGTCGCGCTGGAATGGGGCAGCGAGGGGTCCCTGCCCTTCACCGGCTTCCAGCGGCTGATGGAAACGCTCGCCCCCGCGCTCTACCGGGCCAAGGGTTTCGTCTCGCTGGTGGAACGGCCGGGGGCGCCGGTGCTCTTTCAGATGGTGGGCCGCCGGGCGACGTTCGAACCCGCTGCCGGGCAGGACCCGGGTTGCCGGCTGGTCCTGATCGGCGACCGCGCCGCCTTCGACCCCGAGGCCGCCCGGGCCCGGCTTTCAGATCTCGTGGAAAGGAGAGAGGCATGACCGACCGCCGCGGCAAGGTGCAAAGCGTCACCGGCCTGATCGAGCCCGCAACGCTGGGCGCGACCCTGATGCATGAGCATCTCTTCATCGACCTCAATCCGCCCGCCTTCCGGGGCGACACCCTGCCCGAGGGCGTGACCGACGCGGCCGTCGATCTCTGCAACTGCTTCCGCGCGCGCTATGGCCAGGGGCATTTCACCGACAATTACCGCATCGACGATTTTGCCGTGGTCCGGGACGAGATCGAGGAAATGGCGCGGGCGGGCGGCGGCGCGGTGGTCGATCTGACCGTGGGCGGGCTGGGGCCGCGTCCCCTGCTGCTGCGCCGGATGGCCGAGGAAACCGGCATGCCCATCGTCATGGGCGCCGGTCACTATGTCGAGCAATACCAGCTGCCCGAAACCGCCGAGATGAGTGTCGATCAGCTCACCGCCCAGATCACCGATCAGGTGCTGGTCGGCGCCTGGGGCACCGACGTCAAGGCGGGGATCATCGGCGAGATCGGCTGCCAGTCACCCTGGACGGACCGCGAGAAGAAGGTGATGGAAGCCGCCATCGTGGCACAACAGGCGACGGGTGCCGCGCTCAATGTCCACCCCGGGCGCGACGCCGACCAGCCGCAGGAAGTCGCGGATTTCGTCGCGGCGCGCGGCGGCCGGATGGACCGTCTGATCCTCAGCCATATCGACCGGACCATCTTTGACGAGGACACGCTCTTTCGCCTGGCCGATACCGGCGCGGTGCTGGAATACGACCTCTTCGGCTGGGAGACGAGCTATTACTGGCCCAATCCCGACATCGACCTGCCCAATGACGCGACCCGCATCCGCTGGCTGCGCAAACTGGCGGACCGCGGGCATCTGGATCAGATCCTGATCAGCCATGACGTCTGCACCAAGGGGCGGCTCGAACGCTTCGGCGGCCATGGCTTCCAGCACATCTTTGCCAATGTCGTGCCGCTCATGCTGCGCCGGGGCTTCGACCAGGCCGAGGTCGACCGCATCCTGATCGACAACCCGGCCCGGTTGCTGGCCCTGGTCTGATCGCAACGCGGCTTCAGCCGGCGTCATTCTTCAGCGACGCCTCGGCGTAATCGAAGGTGAGGTTGAGCATCGCCTTGAGGGCGGTCTTCAGCCCGGCCTCGTTGACCCGGAACGTCGGCTCGTGGTGGAAGCCCGACCGCGCGGCATCGGCCTCGTCCAGGCCCACGCCCACGGTGAAGAACATGAGCGGCGCGATGGCCGCGAAGTTCGACACATCGTCCAGGAAGCAGTTCTCGACTTCGATCACGGGCTTGTCCACCGGGGCCGCGCGGTCGAGCGAGGGCCGCATCCGCCGCACCAGCGCCGGATCGTTGCGCACCAGCGGCACGCGCATGTACCAATCGACCTCGGCATGGCCACCCGCGGCCTCGGCGATGCCGCGGCACACGGCCTCGACCCGGCTCTCCAGATAGGCGCCGGTGGTGGGATCGGTGAAGCGCAGCGCGCCTTCCATCTCGGCGGTTTCGGGGATCACGTTGAATTTGGTGCCGCCCTTGAAGATGCCGATCGACAGGGTGACGTCATTCTCGTTGACGTTGACATTCTTGGCCGGGATCGCCTGCAGGGCGGTCAGGATCTGCGCCCCGATCAGCAGCGGATCGACGGTGCGCCAGGGGAAAGCGCCATGACCGCCCCGCCCCTTGATCCTGATCCGCATCAGGTTCATCGCATAGGTGCCGTCGCCCTCATGCACGCGGATCTCGCCCGCCGTGCCCGGGCGTTCGTCCTGCAGGACGTGGAAACAGAAGAAGGCGTCGGGCCGTTGGTCGTCGAATTCGCCGTCCGCCACCAGCCGCGCGGCGCCCGACAGCCCCTGCCAATCCGGCGCCGGGCCTTCCTCGGCGGGCTGGAAGACCAGCATCACGCTGCCCCTCAGCGCGTCGCGCTCGGCGGCCAGAATCTCGGCCACGGCCATCTGCACCGCGGTATGCGCATCATGGCCGCAGGCATGCATGATCGGCACCGTCTCGCCACCCCAGACCCCCGTCTTGACCGAGGCGAAGTCGAGCCCCGTCGCCTCGGCCACCGGCAGCGCGTCCATGTCGGCGCGGAGCGCCACGCAGGGACCGGGCTGGCCGCCCTTGAGGATGCCGATCACCCCCGTGCTGCCGCCGAGATTGCGCCGCACCTCGTCGAAGCCCAGCCGTTCGAGGTGGTCGGCGACGATGCCCGCGGTGCGGACTTCCTGGTTCCCCAGCTCGGGATTGGCGTGGAAGTCCCGCCGCCAGGCGATCATCCGCTCGAAGATCTCGTCGGCGCGGCGGTCGAGGCGCTCGGTCAGCGTTTCGGGAAGGGACTGCGACATGGCGAAACCTCGGATGTCAGGAAACGAGCCAGAGAGAGATGGCGGGGAACAGCACCAGCAGCAACAGGCGCAGCAGATCCACGCCGACAAAGGGCATGACGGCGCGGTAGATCCGCCCCAGCCCGATGTGGCGGGCCATCGAATTGATGACGAAGACATTCATGCCGATGGGCGGGGTGTTCACGCCAAGGGTGACGGTCATCACGAAGATGACCCCGAACCAGATCGGATCGAAGCCTAGCGAGACGATGACCGGGAAGACGATGGGCAGCGTGAGCAGGGTGATGGCGAGTTCGTCCATCACCGCGCCCAGGATCAGATAGCCCAGCAGGATCAGCGTCAGCACGCCGTAGGGGCCGACGGGTTGATTGGCCAGCCAGCCGATCAGCGCGGTGGTGGTGCCGGTCACGGTCAGGAAATAGCCGAAGGTCAGGGCACCGATCACCAGGGTGAAGATCGCGGCGCTCATCGCCAGCGCCTCGGCCAGACAGGCGAGGGTGCTGCGCAGCCCCAGTCGCCCGCGCAGCACCCCAATCAGCCAGGCCCCGAAGGCCCCGATCCCGGCGGCCTCGGTCACGGTGAAGATCCCGCCATAGATGCCGCCGATGATCAGCGCGAACAGCAGCGCAATGGCCCAGACGCTGCGCAGCGCGCGCAGTTTCTGGCCCCAGCTGCTGCCCTCGGCCTCGGGCAGGCTGGCCGGGCGCACGAGGGTGTAGAGCACGATCACCGAGGCATAGAGCGCCAGCCCCAGCAGCCCCGGCAGGATCCCCGCCATGAACAGGTCGGCCACGTCCTGCTGGGTGATGAAGCCGTAAAGCGCAAAGACGGCCGAGGGCGGGATCATGATGCCCAGCGTCCCGCCCGCGGCGATCACCCCCGCCGCCAGCCCGCTGTCGTAGCCGTTGCGCTCCATCTCGGGCAGGGCGACGCGGGTCATCGTCGCAGCGGTCGCCATGGAGGAGCCGTTGACGGCGGCGAAGCCGGCCGAGGCGACCAGCGCCGAATAGGCCATCCCGCCGCGGAAGCGTCCCAGCCAGGCCTGGCTCGCGCGGAACATCTCCAGGCTGAGGTCGCTGCGGGCGGCGAAGGTGCCCATCAGGATGAACATCGGGATGATCGAGAATTCATAGGCGGTCAGCGAGTTGAAGGCGACCTGGCTCAGCATGCTGATCGCGGGGTCGATCCCCACCACCAGCGCGAACCCGGCGACCCCGGCAATCGCCATGGCCACGCCGACCGGCACCCGGATCAGCAGGAGCACCACCAGCAGGGCGAAGCCGGAAAGGGCGATCTCGGTCTGCGACATCATCGTTCCTTGAGAAAGCGAAGCGCCGCCCCGGGGTCGGGGCGGCGGAAGGCGTCAGGCCAGCGGCCGCTTGCGCAGCGACCAGAGGCCCAGAAGGGCGGCGGCACCCGCCAGCGCGATGCCCAGCGTCATCACCGCATGGAAGCCCCAGATCGGCAGGCCGAGTTCAGCCGTGGACAGGTTGCCCGCCATGTTGCGCGCCGCGCGCTGTGCCATGGCCAGCGTCAGGCCCAGCAGGAAGAGCGCGGTGATCAGACGCGCGACCGCGTCCATCATCCGCTGGCCGCGTGGACCCAGCAGGCCCCAGAGCCCGTCGATGGTGATGTGCTCGCGGCGGTAGGTGGCCACCGCGATGCCCCAGGCCAGCGCCAGACCCTGCGCCATGCGGGTCAGGTCGAAGCTGTCCATGAGCGCACTGTTGAAGCCGTAGCGCAGCACCACATTGACGAAGGTGATCAGCGTGACCACCCCCAGCATGAGGCTGGCCGCGACCTCGACCGCACGCAGGAAGCGATCCATCACTGCGCCGCCGCGACCGCCGCGTCGAGCTCGGCGCGGATCGCCACGGGATCGAGCCCCGCCGCATTCATCGCCGCCGCCCAGCGGTCATAGGAAGGCTGCGCGGCTTCGTGCCAGGCGGCCAGTTCCTCGGGCGTCAGCTCGTGGATCGTGTGGCCCATGTCGGCCAGGACCTGACGGCCGGCCTCCTCGAACTCGACCCAGCTCGCGCCGACGTTGACCGCCCATTCCGGGGTGCAGACGCTGTCCAGCGCCGCCCGCATCTCGGGCGAGAGGCTTTCGTAGCGGGCCTTGTTGATGACGATGCCCGCGCCGACGAAATAGAGCGTGTTGGCGATGTGATAGGGCACGGCGTCCGAGATGCCGAAGAAGTCGATCGAGCCCCAGGGGAAGGTGATCGCATTGGCGATGCCGCGCTCGATGGCCTGCCGGGCCTCGGTCGCGGGCACCTGCACCGCCGAGCCGCCCAGATCGGCGATGAAGCGCGCCATGGCGGCGCTGGCCGGACGGACCTGCAGACCTGCGACATCCGAAGGCAGCGCGATCGGACCGGCCGAATGCAGCGCGCCCGGGGCGCCGACATGGGCCAGGCAGAAATGCACGTCCGGCATCTCTTGCGCGGCATAGGCGCTGTACCAATTGTGCACGGCGGTCGAGGCGACGGCGCGGTCGACCTCGAGCGAATAGGGCAGGTCGATCAGGTCGGCGATCGGGAAGGCGCCGGGCGTATAGCCGAAATTGACCCAGGCCGCATCGACGATCCCGTCACGGGCCATGGCGTAGTGATCGGCGGGCGCGCCCATCTGGCCGGCGGGGAAGACCTGCAGCGTCAGCTCTCCGCCCGAGGCTTCGGCCAGCGCCTCGCCCCAGGCGCGGACGTCGTTGTCGAAGTAATGGCCCGGCGGCAGGAAATGCGAAAAGCGCAGCGAGTCGGCCATCGCCGGGGCGGCGCAGGACAGGATCGCGCCCGCCGCGGCGAGGGACCGGAACGAAAGAGGCTTGGTCATGGGATCATCCCTTGTTGGTGGGTGTCGGTCAGGGGGTGGCGCCCGTTGTCCGGGCGTCCTTTGGGTGGCACGCGGTGCTTGCTCAGCCGCGTGCCTCGGCCTCGAAGGTGCTCAGGACCTCGGTCAGGAGCGCCATCATCTCGTCGAGCTGCGGCTCGGTCAGGGTCAGCGGCGGCGTGATCATCAGCCATTCGCCATAGCGCCCGCCCGCCGTGCTGCGAGAATAGAGCAGCAGCCCCTTTTCAAGCCCGATCTGCACGATGCGGGCGATGGTCTTCCGCGACGGCGGGAACGGGGACTTGGTCGTCTTGTCGGCGACGATCTCGATGGCGCGCAGCATGCCGAGGCCCCGCACGTCGCCGACGATGCCCGATTGCGCGGCCAGCGCCTGCAGCCGCTCACCCAGAAGGGCGCCCATCCGCGCGGCATTGCCGATCAGGTCGTTCTCCATGACCTCGCGCAGCACCGCATCGCCAATGGCGCAGGACAAGGGATTGGCGCTGTAGGTGTGGCCATGCATGAAGCCGCCCGCGTCAACCACCGTCTGCACCATCTCGCGCGAGGCCAGCACCATGCCGAGCGGCGTGTAGCCAGCGGCCACGCCCTTGGCCAGCGTCACCATGTCGGGGCGCGCGTCGGGCCAGTGTTCGGCCGCGAGGAAACGACCGGTGCGACCCGCGCCGCTCATCACCTCGTCAAAGATCAGAAGGACGCCATGGCGCGAGCAGATCTCGCGCACGGCGGTGTAATAATGATCGGGCGCCACCAGCGCGCCGGTGGCAAGGCCCCCCACCGGCTCCATGATGAAGGCCAGCACCGAGTCGGGGCCTTCCTCCAGGATCGCCGCCTCCAGCGCCTGCGCGCAGTCGCTGGCATGGGTGTCGGCATCGATATTGCCCGGCGTACGATAGCCAAAGGGGGCGGGGACGCGGGGCATGATCCGCATCACCGGCTCGAAGACGGCATCCGTCTCGGGATCGCCGGTGACGGCGGCGGCGCCCAGCGTCGCGCCATGGTAGCCCGGATTGCGGGCCAGCACCTTCCAGCGCCCGGCCTCGCCCTTCGCCACGGCGTATTGCCGCGCCAGCTTGATGGCGGCCTCGGTCGCCTCGGACCCGCCCGAGACCACGAAGACCCGTTCGAACCCTGGCCCGGCCAGCCCGGCCACGCGCTCGGCCAGCGCGATATTCGCCTCGTTCTCGAAGAGAGCGCGCGAGGCGTAGCAGACCTTGCCCGCCTGATCCGCCATCGCCGCCAGCACCTTCTTGTTGCCATGGCCGATGTTGCTGACAACCGGGCCCGAGGTCGCATCGAGATAGCGCTTGCCGGCGGTGTCCCACATGTAGATCCCCTCGGCATGCGAGATCATCGGCCGCCGCGGCGCATCGAGCGGCGCATAGAAGACCTGGATCGGGCCGCCGCGTTCGGAAAAGGGGCTCTCGGTGGCGGTCATGGCATGGTCCTTCTGTCTCTTGCGGCGGGGCGCGGCAGGCGCGCTGGAATCACCTCTCTTGTTCACCGTACAATGATCATTGTCCGCCGTACAAGAATTATTGTACGGCGGACAAGAAATCCCGATCGCTGCCCCCCTGAGGAGCGGCGGCTTAGGGCGGACCGGGTGGGAAACCCGGTGCAAATCCGGGAATTTCAGCGCTCAGCGCGACGGAGGAGGACTTCGAGCCCCGCAACGAAAGCATCGACATAAAGCGCGAAGGCGCCGTCCATCGGCCGGGTTGCGCCGTTCTGCCAGCGCAGGATGAAGGACCGACCCATCATCGGCCCCGCCATCCGCGCAAGCATCGGATGGCGTGCGGCGTCGATCTTGGCGGGAAAGCCGGTCAGATAGCCCTGAAGGTCGTCGGCATCGGGCGGCTCCATGGCAAATTCCTGCGTGGTGAAGCCGACCATGGCCCCCACAACCGCGTTATAGGCGTCGATCAGGCCCTCGTCCCGGAACCCCGCCTCGTGAAGCTTGGTCAGCAACCCCTCCAGCAGATCGACATCGACCGAGGCGTTCGAGACGAGGTTCACGCCGATCAGCGGGGCGGCGTTGGGGTGACGGGCGATAGCGGTCCGGTAGCGGGTGAAGAGCGCACGCAGCCAGTCCTGCCACCCCAGATCGGCGGTGGGGACGACGTCGCGCAGGATGATTGTGACGATCTCGGCGATCAGGAAATGGCGGCTTGGCGTGTACCAGTAGATCGCCGTGGGATAGCAGCCGAGGGCCTTGGCGACGCTGCGGACCGAGAAACCCTGCAAGCCCTCCTCGTCGATCAGCCGCAGCGCGGTCTCTACGATCTGGGTCTTGGACAGCTCGGGCGCGGCTTTCTGCCCCTTGTCGCGGCTCCGCGGACTGGTCGCCGGAGATTTCGCCATGTCCAACGCCTTTCGCTGCCCTCGCCCGATCCGACCGGGAGCCGGACCGCAGGCATCGGTATCACCCCCTGCCGTCCGGTCACAACCCGGCACGGCACCGAGAGCGCGTTTGCGGAGGTATTTGCGCGCCCCGGCAGGTGGGTCCGGGCGGTGGCGAAAGCCGGGCCCTAGGCGTCAGCATCCCCCGCAGGGCCCGAGTAATGCTCGGATTTCCGGATGATCTTGTCCAGGAGCGTCATCAGTTGCTGCTGCTCCTCCGGGTCGAGCAGCGACATGAAATCGCCCTGGCTGGCCAGCACCAGCGGATGCACCTCGTCCAGCGCCAGGTTTCCGGCGGGCGTCAGCGAAATCACCTTGACCCGCCTGTCGGTCGGATGGCCCCCGCGCACGATCAGGCCGCGCTTTTCCAGCCGGTCCAGCACACTGCCCAGCGTCGCCCGGTCGAAGCCGATCATCGCCGAGATCTGCGTCGCGTCATTCGCGCCCTCATGCCGGATCGCCATCATCGCCGCGTATTGCACCGGGGTGATGCCCGTCGCCTGGCACCGTTCGGTGAAGCGCGCGACGATGATCTGGTTGACCCGTCGGATCCGGTGACCGGGAAGGTCATAGAGATTACTGTACACGCCCTTCTCCTCCAGGATGGCTCACCGACGATCCGTCTCCGCTGACTACGGATTCCCTCGAATCCTGTCCAGCCATATCGCCCTCCCCGCCGCACACCCGACAGCCCTCGCTTTCCGCAGCGAAAGTATATTGACCGTGTACATAATATATGTTCACGTTATACCTATCGCAAAGGGAGGATTGCCGATGCTGAATACCCCGTTTCCGCAAGACGCCTGGTATGCCCTTGCCTGGCAGGACGAGGCCGGGCGCAAGCTGTCGCATCGCAAGGTCTGCGGCCATGACATCGTTTTCTACCGCACCCAGGCGGGCAAGGTGGCGGCGCTGGCCGATGTCTGCTGGCACCGGCTGGTGCCCCTGTCGAAAGGCCAGCTCGACGGCGACACGGTGGTCTGCCCGTATCACGGGCTGAAATACGAGCCCGGCGGGCGCTGCGTGCACATGCCCTCGCAGGACACGATCAACCCCTCGGCCAGCGTCCGCGCCTTCCCGGTCGAGGAACGGCACCGCCTGATCTGGATCTGGCCCGGCGATCCCAAGCTGGCCGATCCGGCGCTGATCCCGGACATGGGCCGCCTCGACCATCCCGACTGGGCAGGCGACGGCACCCATATCCATGCGCAGTGCAATTTCCAGCTGGTGCTGGACAACCTGATGGACCTCACGCACGAGACCTTCGTGCATGCGGGCTCCATCGGCAACGAGGCGGTGGCGGAAGCGCCCTTCGACGTCTCGCACGGGGACCGCAAGGCGACGGTCACGCGCTGGATGATCGACTCGATCCCGGCCAATTTCTGGGCCGCGCAGCTGCCCGGGGTGCCGAAGGTCGACCGCTGGCAGATCATCCATTTCACCGCGCCCAGCACGATCCAGATCGACGTCGGCGTCGCCCCCACCGGCACCGGCGCGCCCGGGGGCGACCGTTCGCAGGGGCGCAACGCCTGGGTCATCAACACCATCACCCCCGAGACCGACAGCACCTGTCATTACTTCTGGGCCTTCGTGCGCAATTTCGACACGACGAACCAGAGCACGACCAACGCCCATCGCGACGGGGTCCGCCACGTGTTCCGCCAGGACGAGGAGATCCTCGCCCAGCAGCAGCGGGCGATGGAGGCCTATCCCGACAAGACCTTCTACAACCTCAACATCGACGCGGGCGCGATGTGGGCGCGCCGCATCAACCAGCAGATGCTCGACGAGGAAGACGCCCGGCGCCAGTCGCTGCGCGCCGTCGGCTGAGCACCCGGAGTTTCCCATGTCTGCACTGCTTGAGGCGACGATTGTCGCCACCGATCGCCCCTGCCCGGACGTTGCCCAGATCGACCTTCTGCCGCATGGCGAGGGGATCGTTTTCGAACCCGGCGGTCATATCGACGTGCATCTGCCGCTTGAGGGCGGCGTGCAGGTCCGGTCCTATTCGCATGTCGCGATCGGCCCCGACCGCAGCCTGCGCATTGCCGTCAAGCTGCTGCCCGACAGCCGCGGCGGCTCGCGCGCCATGGGGCGGCTGCGCCCGGGCGACCGGATCACGATCTCGGCCGCGCGCAACGATTTCCCGCTGTCCTTCGCCGCGCCCAGGCATGCGTTCCTGGCGGGCGGGATCGGCATCACGCCGATCCTCGCCCAGGCCCGGGCGCTGAAGGAGGCGGGGCGCGATTTCACCCTGCGCTATTGCGTCCGCGACCGGGCCAGCGCCCCCTGGATTGCGCAGATGCAGGCCGAGTTCGGCGCCGCCTTCGCCCTGCACGACGACAGCGCCCAGGGCCTGCTGGACGCTCCCACCTTCGTTGACGGGCTCGGCCCCGAGACCGAACTCTACCTGTGCGGCCCCTATCCGATGATGGCCGCCGTCAAATCCGCCTGGGCTGCCGCGGGCCGCGCCCCTGCCAGACTGCGCTATGAGAGTTTCGCCAATTCCGGCGCCACCGATTCCGTGCCCTTCACCGTGCGCGTGGTCGAAACCGGCACCGAGGTGGCGGTGCGCCGCGACCAGTCGCTGCTCGACGCGCTGCTGATGGCGGGCCAGCCGGTGATGTACGACTGCCGCCGCGGCGAATGCGGCCTGTGCAAGGTCGAGATCGAGGAAATCGACGGCGAAGTCGACCACCGCGACGTGTTCCTCGGCGAGCAGGGGCGCAAGGGCGCCCTC
Source organism: Pararhodobacter sp. (assembly GCF_034676075.1). GTDB lineage: Bacteria > Pseudomonadota > Alphaproteobacteria > Rhodobacterales > Rhodobacteraceae > Pararhodobacter. The sequence goes on from NZ_JAUCCQ010000001.1 coordinate 119,273, forward strand.
TGTGCCTGCGTGTCCCGCCTCAGGGGCGGCACGGCGCAGATCCGCATCGATTCCATTTCGCACGGCCCTTCGGTCTGACGGCAAAGCGTCGCCCGCAGGGAAATCATGCATCGTTCTTTTGGGAGGAGAACACGATGAAAACGACCAGATTGTCGGCCGCCTTGGCCGCAGGCCTCGGCGTCCTGATGGCGGGCGCGGGCTGGGCCGAGACCCTGCGCATCGGCGTGGTAACGCCGCCGCAACAGGCCTGGACGCTGGAGACGATCCGCTTCGCCGAGGGGCTGACCGAGGCGACCGAGGGCCGGATCGAGACCGAGGTCTTCCATTCCGGCCAGCTGGGCACCGAGGCCGACATGCTGCGGCAGGTGCAATCGGGCACGCTGGACATGATGCTGATCACCGTCTCGGAACTGGCCAACCGGGTGCCGGAGATGAATCTGCTGCTGGCGCCCGGGCTCGTCGCCTCGAACGAACAGGCGGGCCGCTTCCTGACCGAGGGCGAGACGCCGCGCAGGCTGATGGCGCTGCTCGACAGCCGCGTCGGCGTGCATGGGCTGGGCTATGGCATGGCCGGGGTCACGCAGGTCATGACCAGCTTCGACGCGCAATCGCCCGCCGACCTGCGAGGCCGCCGCGTGCGGATCACCGCATCCCCGGCGATCCTGGCCTTCAACCAGCTGATCGGTTCGGCCCCCACGCCCCTGCCGCTGCCGGCGATCTACGACGCCTTCGCCAACGGACAGGTCGACGCGCTGGAGACCAATCTCGACATCTTCCGCGTGCTCAACATCGCCGATCACGCGCGCACGCTGTTGATGTCGAACCAGGGCATGTTCCCGGCGGTGGTCATCGTTTCGGCCCGTACCTGGCAGCGTCTTTCGGACGAGGACCGCACGCTGCTGGACGAGCACGGCGCCGCTTATGCCCGGGGCGTGATCGAGGCGACACTGGCCGCGGAAGAGGTCTCGCGCGCGCATTTCCAGCGGCTCGCCGCCGAGGGGACGCTGACCATCGTCGAGGTAGCGCCCTCGGATTACGCCGACCTTCAGGCCGCCTGGGACGAAAGCTTCGGCCAGGGCATCGGCGACATCGCCGCGCTGCGCGCCGAGGCCGCGCGCTTCGCCGACTGATCCCTGCCCCCGGCCACGGGCGGATCCGGCGCGACCGGGCCCGCCCCTTCCCTGCCAGCGGCGCGCTTCCCTCGAGGACGGCGCCGCCCAGCCCGCGGAGCCTTTCCATGCCCCCCCTGTCCCCGACCCGCCCGCATCCGGTCACCCGGGTCTCGCGCGGCCTCTTCGCGCTTGAACGGCGCCTGTTGCAGGCGCTAATGGCCGCGATCCTGATCCTAACGCTGGTCAACATCGGCCTGACCATCGGCGGCCGCTCGCTCTATTGGGCGGCCGAGGCGCTGATCGCGCTGATGACCCTGGCGGCCTTCGTCGGCCAGTCCATGCTGATCCGCACCGGCCAGCACCCGGGCGTGACCCTGCTGGCCGACATGGTGTCGCCCCGGGCCGCCCGCTGGCTGCGGATGGCGTCGGATCTGGTGCTGCTGGGGTTGTCGGCGCTGCTGCTGGTCCTCGCCTGGCGGATGTTCGACCTGCCCGGCCTGCTGACCAACTGGCGCGACCCCCTGCCCCGCGCCATCGAGACCGGGAATTTCACCTGGCTCGAACCCACCAACACGCTGGGGATCGCCAAGGCCTGGATCTGGCTGGCGCCGGTGCCGTTCTTCGCCTTCGGGGGGATCCACGCGCTGGCCCGGCTGCTCGATCCGCAGGATGCCGCCCTCCTCCCGCAGGAGGCGTGAATGACCGTCCTGATCTTCCTCGCACTCATGATCCTCGGGGTGCCGGTCTTTGCCGTGCTCGTGCTCAGCAGCATGGTCTATATCGGCGGCAGCGGCCACGCGGCGCTGTTCGACAACCTGTTGGTGCAGCTGAGCGGCGGGCTCGGCAATTTCAGCCTGCTCGCCATCCCCTTGTTCATCATCGCCGGTGAATTGATGAACGAATGCGGCATCACCACGCGGCTCATTGCGCTGAGCCGGGTGCTGGTGGGGTCGGTGCGGGGCGGGCTGGCCTATGTCAACATCCTGGCCAATGCCATGATGGCCGCCATCATCGGCTCGGCCATCGCCCAGACGGCGGTCATGACCCGCATCATGGTCCCCGAGATGGAGCGCGCGGGCTATCCCAAGGCCGATGCCGCGGCCATGACCTGCGCAGGCGGCCTGCTGGGGCCGATCATCCCGCCGTCAATGCCGCTGATCATCTTCGCCGTGCTGGCGCAAGTGCCGGTCGCCGATATGCTGATCTCGGGGCTGGTGCCGGGCCTCATCATGGCCGCATCCTTTCTGGTGCTGGCGGGGGTGATCGGCTTCCGGCGCAACTATCCCCGGTCCGAGGCCTATGCCCGCGCCGAAGCGCTAAAGGTCGTGGTGCGCGCCCTGCCCGCGCTGCTGGTGCCCCTGGCCATTGTCGCGACCATCGTCGGCGGTTTCGGCTCGCCGACCGAGGCGGCGGCCTCGGCCGCGCTGGTGGCGATCCTGATCGGCGCCTTCGTCTATCGCGAACTCGACCTGCGCCGCTTGCCCGCGGTGCTGGAACGCGCGGGCCGCAACACGGCGATGGTGCTGGCCATCGTCGCCGCCTCGGCGGTGTTCGGCTGGGTCATCATCTATGGCCGCATGCCCGCGCGGCTGGCCGAGCTGCTGACCGGCCTCACCGACAATAAATACGTCTTCCTGCTGATCATCATGCTGGCGCTTCTGGTGCTGGGGACGCTGATCGACGGCATCGCCGCGCTGATCATCACCGTGCCGATCCTGCTGCCCATTGCCACCGGGGTCTATGGACTCGACCCGGTGCATCTGGGCATCGTCGTCACCCTGACGCTGGTGGTGGGCCTGCTGACCCCGCCGGTGGGGGCGGCGCTTTACGTAGCGTCGGGGATATCCGGGGTGCGGCCGATCCCCCTGTTTCGCGCCGTGCTGCCCTATATCGCCGTGTCGGTGGCCCTGCTGCTGGTGCTGTGCTTCCTGCCGGTCCTGTCGACCGTGCTGATCCGCTGACCTGCCTCTGGGGAAGGAAACCGCGGTTGGACAGGGCGCGCCATTTGTGAAACCTGTCCGGCAATGGGCAATGAAGGGTCTCGACAGTGCTGTATCTGCGGTGGGAACACAGGACGACAGACCCCGAGGGCGCGTCTGTCCTGCCGGATGGCTGCCGGGACATCATCGTTGCCGCGCGTGGCGACGCCCCGGCGGAAGTCCTCTACACCGGCTGGGACAACGCCCCGCGCAGCGTCGAACTGGCCGCCGGGACCAGCCTGACCGGCTACCGGCTTTCCCCCGGCAGCATCCTGTCCCCTGCGGCCCTTGCCGCGCTGCAGGCGGAGGAGGCGCCCGTGGCCGAGATCCTCAGTTCCGAGCTCCGGCGCGATCCCGACCTGAGCGAGGCGATCGGCGCGATCGGCCGTCCAGCGGCAACCGTGGCCGGGATCGCGCGGCAAAGCGGGGTCACTCTGCGCACCTTTCAGCGGCGGTTCGCAGGCCTGTCCCTGCCCAGCCCCGATTTCTGGCGGCAACTGGGCCGCGCCCGACGCGCGGCCCAGGCCCTTCCGGGCGCCCTGCCCCTGATCGAGATCGCCTTTGCCTTCGACTACAGCGATCAGGCGCATATGACCCGGGACTTCGTCCGGTGGTTCGGCCAGAGCCCCGCCCGGTTGCGCGCCAATCCCTCCCGGCTCGAGCAGATCCTGGCGCCCGGGCTGGGCAACTGGCCCGAACCCGCCGGGCTATAGACGGGCGGCCTGTTCCAGAAAGGTCCGGCAGGCCTTGGCCTCGATATCCGCAACGGATCGCAGTTTCAGGTGCCGCCGCTGCTTGCCGGACCCTTCCAGCAGGCCACGAGGATCATCGAGGCGCGCCCCTTGCGAGAACTCGAGCGAGACATACCGTGCATAGGCGAAGATCCCACAGAAATGACCCTCTGGCCCGCCTGCCACCCGCTCGACAACCACGCCGCCGTATTTCTCCAGAAAAGCGGCATCCGGGCACAGCGAGGTGATGATCGTGCGCAGCGCATCGAGCATCCGGGCCTTGTCCGACGCCTCCATCTCAGCTTTCGTCCGGGGCCTGAACGGGTGAGCAGATCTCGATCAGATAGCCGTTCGGATCGCTGACATAGGACGTGGTCTGGCCCCAGGGCTCGTGCCGCAGGTCCTGCACCAGCGACGCCCCGGCATCGAGGGCCCGGGCAAGCGCCCCCGCGACATCGGCCACCTCGAAGGCGATCTCGAAGGTCGGAGCGTTGATCGAGGGCGCAGCCGGGTTCTTGTCCAGTTGCCGCATGAGCGCGGTCGAGGAAAAAGCGAGCCTGGTCTCGCCGGTCGCCAGTTCGGCGTAATCGCCCCCCTCGTGCAGCATGCCGAGCGGCAGGCCAAAGGCGCGCTGGAAGAAATCGACCGTGCCGGGGACGTCATCGACATAGAGGATCGTGTATCGGAATTTCAAGGTTCGGCTCCTGCAGAGGTGTTCCGCCGCCATATCGGCCCAAACGTCCCCCGGGGTCTTGAAGAATGACGACATTTTCAGGGGTCAGGCACGGATCCGCGGCGCGTTTTCGGTGACCTCCACATAATCTCCACAAAACCTGAGCCATTCGTCCATCCGAGGGGGCCACATGCTGACCCTGTGAAACTCATGGGTAGCAATATGGCACGCCGCAGCCTCTCGATCCTTCTGGTCCTTGCCCTGGTGGCAGGATCGCTCGCCGTTTTCCGTCTGGCCAGCCAACCGCAGGAGGCCGTGGCGCAGGAGGTCGAGGCAGAGGCGGCGGTCCATCTGACCGTGGCAACACTGCAGCCCGAGCGGATCATCCTTGAAAGTGACTATTCCGGCCGGGTTGTCGCCTTCCGGCGGGTCGAGATCCGGCCGCAGATCAGTGGCCTGATCCGCGAAAGGCTGGTCGGGGAAGGCAGCCGCGTCGCGGCCGGGGATGTGCTGTTCCGCATCGACCCGGCGCCGCTGGAGGCCGACCTTGCCCTGGCCGAAGCCGCGCTTGCCCGGGCCGAAGCCTCCGAGGCCCATGCACGGCGCAATGCCGAGCGCGCCGATGCCCTGCTGGCCGAGAATGCCATCAGCCGTGAGCGCAACGATACGGCGCATAACGATCTGTTGCTGGCCAGCGCCGGCGTTGCCGAAGCCCGCGCCGCGGTGACCCGCAAGCGGCTGGAGCTGGACTTCGCCACGCTGCGCAGCCCGATCGGGGGCTATGTCAGCGCCGGGCTGGCCGATATCGGCGGGCTGGCGGCGCCGGGCGGCGACAGGGCGCTGGCGGTCGTACAGGACCTCGACAAGGTCTTCGTCGACCTCCGTCTGCCGGCGGATGTGCTGGACGCGGTGCTGATCGCCGCCGAGGACGGGCTGGGCCCGGTCCAGCTGCTGGTGGACCGGCACGGCGCCGCGCCGCTGACGGGCGTTATCCGATCCTCGGACGTGATCGTCGACCCGGGAACCGGCTATGTCAGCCTGCGGATCGAGGCCGACAATCCCGAACTGACCCTGCTGCCCGGCATGTTCGTCCGCGCCAGATTGCCGCGCGGGGTTCTCCCCGACGCACTTCTGGTGCCCGAGGAGGCGGTCCTGCGCACGTCGGGTGGCGGCGCCCAGCTTGTCATCGTCTCGCCCCAGGGCGAGGCCACGCGCCGTGACGTGAGCCTCGGCGAGCGGGTCGGCAACCGCGTCATCATCGCCTCGGGCGTGACAGCGGGCGAGGTCGTGGCAATCCGCGGGCAACACCGCGTGCCCGAAGGGACGACGGTGTCGGTCAGCACCCGGACGGACGACGTCCTCCCCTCCGATCCCCAGCTCTGAGAAGCGGATCCAATGCCCCAGTTCTTCATCCTGCGCCCGGTCTTCGCCTGGGTCATCGCCATCTTCATCGCGTTGGCCGGGATCGTTGCCATTCCGCGCCTGCCGGTCGCCCGCTTCCCCGATGTGGCGCCGCCCAGCGTGAGCATCTTCACCACCTATGCCGGGGCCGATGCGCAAACCGTCAGCGACAGCGTGATCCGCCCGATCGAGCGCGAACTCTCCAGCGTGCGGAACGTTCTCTATTACGAATCCAGCGTCGATTCGACCGGCGGGGCCAATGTCTCGGTCACCTTCATGCCCGGCACCAATGTCGAGATGGCCCAGGTCGAGGTGCAGAACCGGCTGAAGAACGCCGAGGCCCTGCTGCCTGCGTCGGTCCGCCGGGCCGGCGTCTCGGTCGAGGCGGCGGAATCCGGGTTCCTCATGGTCATCACGCTGCGCTCGCGGTCGGGCGCGACGGATGAGCTGAGCCTTGGCGAATACCTGTCGCGCAACCTCGCGGAAGAACTCAAGCGCATCCCCGGTGTCGGGCGCGTGCAGAGCTTCGGCTCCGAACGGGCGATGCGGGTCTGGGTCGATCCCGCCCGGCTCTCGGCCTATGGGCTGACCATGGCCGATGTCACCGAGGCCATCGCGCGCGAGAACCTGCAGGCCGCGCCCGGACGGGTCGGCGACGAGCCGACCGTTCCGGGCACCCGCATCTCGACCCCGCTGACGATCCAGGGCCAGCTGACCACGCCCGAGGCTTTCGCCGCGATCCCGCTGCGGGCGGACAGCGCCGGCGGGCGCCTGGTGCTGGGCGATGTCGCCCGGCTGGAACTTGCCGCGCAGACCACGGCCTTCAGCGTCAGCAGCAACGGTCAGGCAGCGGCCGCCGCGGCGGTCCAGATGTCCCCGGGCGCCAATGCCGTCCGCACCTCCGCCGCCATCGAGGCCCGGCTCGCCGAACTGCGCCTGTCGATGCCCTCGGATATGGAGGTTTCGATCTCGTACAACACCGCGCCTTTCGTGAAAGTGTCGATCACCAAGGTGATCCAGACCCTGTTCGAGGCGATGGGGCTGGTCTTCCTGGTGATTCTGCTGTTCCTGCAAAAGCTGCGCTATACGCTGATCCCGACGATTGTCGCGCCTATCGCCCTGCTGGGAACCTTTGCGGTGATGTGGGTCGCGGGCTTTTCGATCAACGTGCTGACGATGTTCGGCATGGTGCTGGCGATCGGCATCATCGTCGATGACGCCATCGTCGTGGTCGAGACAGTCGAGCGGATCATGGCACGGCAGGGCCTGTCGCCCCGCGAGGCGACGCAACAGGCGATGCGCGAGATTTCCGGCGCCATTGTCGGTATCACGCTGGTGCTGGCGGCTGTGTTCATCCCGATGGGGCTGGCCAGCGGATCGGTCGGGGCCATCTATCGGCAGTTCACGCTGTCGATGGCGGTGTCGATCCTGTTCTCGGCTTTCCTCGCGCTGACGCTGACCCCCGCGCTTTGCGCCACGCTCCTGAAACCCGTCACCGGGCATGGCGAGGCACGCGGCTTCTTCGGCTGGTTCAACCGCCGATTCGACGCGCTGACCCGGCGCTACACCGGCTGGGTAGGCGTCACCCTGCGCCGCGGCGGGCGGATGCTGGTCCTCTATGTCGCCCTGATCGCGGTGCTGGCCGTGGGCTATGCACGAATCCCGACCTCGTTCGTCCCCGAAGAGGATCAGGGCAGTTTCATGGCCATGTTCGAACTGCCCGCCGGGGCCACCGCCGAACGCACCCGCGCCGTGATCGCCGCCTACGAGGCCCATACCGCGACCCGTCCCGATATCAGCGAGAACACGGTGATCCTGGGCTTCGGCTTTTCGGGCTCGGGTCCGAACGCGGCGCAGGCCTTCACCAGCATGCTCGACTGGGACACCCGCCAGACCACCGTGGACGAGGAAATCGCCGCGGCCGAGGCAGCGATGGCGGACATTCCCGAAGGGATGGCCATGATCATGAAACCCCCGGCCATCGAATCGCTGGGCTCGACCTCGGGCTTCTCGCTGCGGCTGGAAGACCGCGCCAATGCCGGTCCCGCGGCGCTCCGCGCGGCCGAGGAGCAGCTGATCGCGCTGGCCTCGCAAAGCCCGCTCCTGAGCGGGGTCATGAGCGAGGGTCTGCCCGATGGCATGAGCATCGCCCTGCAGATCGACCGGGAAAAGGCCCAGACCCTGGGCCTGCGGTTCGACGCGATCACCGAGACCATCGCGGCCGCCATCGGCTCGACCTATGTCAACGACTTCCCCAACCAGGGGCGGATGCAGCAGGTCATCGTCCAGGTCGATGCCCCGTTCCGGATGCATGCCGAGGACGTGCTGCGGCTGGAGCTGCGCAATGCCGATGGCGCCATGGTGCCGCTGTCGGAAGTGGTGACCCCGGTCTGGCAGAGCACGCCGCTGCAGCTGAGCCGCTACAACGGCTATCCGGCCGCCCGTATCTCGGGCGAAGCGGCGAGCGGGGTCTCCAGCGGCGCGGCCATGGCCGAGATGGAGCGGCTGGCGCAATCGTTGCCGCAGGGCTTCGCCGTGGAATGGACCGGGCAATCGCTGCAGGAGCGGCAATCGGCCAATCAGGCGCCGATGCTGCTGGCGGCCTCGATGCTGGTCGTGTTCCTGGTGCTGGCCGCGCTCTATGAAAGCTGGTCTATCCCGGTCGCGGTGATGCTGGTGGTGCCGCTGGGGGTCCTCGGCGCGGTCAGCGCGGTGCTGCTGCGGGGGGCCGACAACGACGTGTTCTTCAAGGTGGGCCTTGTCACCATCATCGGCCTTTCCGCAAAGAACGCGATCCTCATGATCGAATACGCCCGCCACCTGCGGGCCGAGGGGATGGGGATGCAGCGGGCCATCTTGCAGGCCGCGCGCCTCAGGCTGCGGCCGATCCTCATGACGTCGCTCGCCTTCATCCTCGGCGTGGTGCCGCTGATGCTGGCGCGGGGCGCCGCCTCGGAAATCCAGAACGCCATCGGCACCGGCGTCTTCGGCGGCATGGTCTCGGCCACGGTGCTGGCCGTTTTCTTCGTGCCGGTGCTTTATGTGACTGTCAGCCGCCTGACCGGGGGGGCAAAGCAAGACCAAAGACGAAAGACCGCGCCATGACCGACGCCCTGATCCTGATCATCGAAGACGAGCCCGAGATCGCCGAGATCCTCGAGACCTATTTCGCCCGCGAGGGGTTCCGGGTGATCAGCGCGCGTGACGGCACCACGGGGCTGGCCCATCACCAGCGCCTGCGCCCCGATCTGGTGGTGCTGGACATCAAGCTGCCCGGGCAGGACGGCTACGAGGTGCTGGCCGCGATCCGTCGCCGGGGCGACACGCCGGTCATCATGGTCACCGCCCTGGCCGAGGATCTGGACAAGCTGCAGGCGCTGCGGATCGGGGCCGATGATTACGTGGTCAAACCCTTCAACCCGCATGAGGTGGTGGCCCGCGCCCGGGCGGTCCTGCGCCGCACGCGGGGGCGCAGCCCCGACCATCTGCTGCGCGTGGGGCCGCTGACGGTCGATCCGCAGGCCTATCGCGCGGTGATCGACAGCGAGGCCGGGCCGGTGGCGCTGGACCTGACGCCCACGGAATACCGGGTGCTGGCGCATATGGCGCGTTTCCCGGGACGAGCGTTCACCCGGGGCGATCTGGTCGATGCCTGCCTGCCCGAAGGCTCGGCGCTGGACCGCACCGTGGACAGCCATGTCAGCAACCTGCGCCGCAAGCTGGCGGCCGCAGGGGCGGATGGCCTGCTCGAAGGGGTGCGCGGGATCGGCTACCGGCTGGAGGCTCTCCATGGCCGCTAACCTCAACGCCCGCATCTCCCGGACGATAGTCGCGCTGACGCTGATTGCAGGGCTGATCGTCTATCTGGGGCTGATGGCCTATTTCCTGTTCATCTACGAATGGCTCTATCCCGACCCTGAGGTCTATGCCCTCTGGCAGCCCGCCGACACCGTGATGGTGCTGGTGCTGCTGGGCTTCGGCCTGCTGACCGCCTCGGTCATCGGCTGGCGGCTGGCCCGGCGCATCGTCGCGCCCCTGACGTCGGTTGCGGGTGCGGCGCGGCAGATCGCCAGCGGCGATTTTTCGGCCCGCGCCGCCCTGCCCCCCGGCAGCTTCCGCGAAGCCGCGGATCTGCTGGCGGATTTCAACACCATGGCCGAGCGGCTGGAACGCGCCGAGGCTGAACTGGCCTATTCCAACTCGGCCATTGCGCATGAATTGCGCACGCCGCTGACCATCCTGCGGGGGCGTCTGCAAGGCCTGTCGGACGGCGTCTTCGAGCCGACACCGCCGCTTTACGAGCGGCTGATCGAGCATGTCGATCACCTCTCGGATCTGGTCGAGGAATTGCGAACGCTTGCCCTGAGCAACGCGGGCAAGCTGGACCTGACCTACAGCGCCTTCGATCTGGCCGGTGAGGTCGGCGTCGCGCTCACCGGGCTGGAAACGGAACTCGCAACCGCCGGGATCACGCTCGACCGAGCGCTGGCCCCCGCGCGGATGGTGGGGGACCGGACGCGACTGCGGCAGGCCATCGTCGCGATCCTGGAGAACTGCCGCCGCTATGCGCCGCAGAGCCGGGTCCATGTCGAAACCGCCGAGGACGGCGACGAGGTCGTCTTTCGCTGCACCGACACCGGGCCGGGCCTGCCCCCCGAGGATCAGGCCCGCGCCTTCGACAGGTTCTGGCGGGCCGAGGCCTCGCGCGGGCGCAGCCTTGGCGGGTCGGGCCTGGGCCTGCCCATCGTCCGCGCCATCGCCCGCGCCCATGGCGGCGAGGCGCGGATCCTGCCGGATGCGGAACCGGGTCTGAGCGTCGAAATCCGCCTGCCCAAAAAACCTCCTGCCGCGGAAAAAGCCGATGACTGACGCGCCCGACAGCTATGACGACCTCGCCGCCCGGCACGTCTCGGTGCGGCGCATCCTGCGGCTTTTCACGCCCTATCGCGCGCGGATCGCGGCGGTGGTGGCGCTGATGATCCTGGCCTCGGCCATCGGGCTTGCCGGGCCGTTCCTGCTGCGCGCAATCATCGACGTCGCCCTGCCGCAACAGGATCTCTCGCTGCTGGTCTGGCTGGCGGGGGGCATGATCCTGGCGGCGCTGGCCTCGGCCGGGATCGGCGCACTGCAGATCGTCCAGAGCGCCCGCATCGGGCAGGCGATCCTGCATGACCTGCGGGTCCGGCTCTATGCGCATCTGCAGACGCTGTCGCTGCGCTTCTTCACCGGCACCCGTACCGGCGAGGTGCAGGCGCGGATCGCGGGCGACATCGCCGGGCTGCAATCCCTGATGACCGAGACCGCGAACGAGCTGGGGCGCTCGCTCAGCACGGTGGTGATGACGGCGGTGGCGATCGTGCTTCTGGATTGGCGGCTGGCAGCCTTCGTCCTCGTGATCGTGCCGGTGACTGTCTTGATCAGCGCCCGGGTCGCCCGGCTGCGCGAGGCGCTGACCTATGAGCAGCAGGCGCGCGCAGCCGATATGTCCGCCGCGGTGCACGAGACGCTCTCGGCGCCTGGGATCATTCTGGCCCGCACCATGGGGCGCGGTCCCTGGCTCACGCAGCGCTTCGCCCGCATCTCGCGCGATCTGGCCGGGCTCGAGGTCCGCTCGCACACGGCAGGCGAATGGCAATGGTCGCTGATCGGGTTCGCGCTGGCCACCCTGCCCGCGCTGACCCTGCTGGTGGGCGGCCTGTTGATGCAGACCGGCAGCCCAGCCAGCATCGGCACGCTGGTGGCGATGATCGCCTTGCAGGAGCAACTTCTGTGGCCCTTCGAGCAATTGCTCGAGGTCGGGCGAGAGACGCGCAAGACCCGCGCCCTCTTTGCCCGCGTCTTCGAATATCTCGACAAACCCGTCGAGATCACCGAACGCGCGGATCCGGTCATCATCGAGAGGTCGCGGATGCGCGGCGCGGTGGTCTTGGACCACGTCAGCTTTTCCTATGCCGACGGGCGCGGACCCGCGGTGCAGGACGTAAGCCTGCCGATCCCGGCCGGTAGCCATGTCGCCATCGTCGGCCCGACCGGCTCGGGCAAGACGACGCTCGGCTACCTTCTGGCACGGCTTTACGATGTGGAGGCGGGCGCGATCCGCTTTGACGGCGTCGACCTGCGCGACCTGAGCTTCGAGACGCTGTCACAGATGCTGGGAGTGGTGTCGCAGGAGCCCTATCTGCTGCACGCCTCCGTGGCCGAGAACCTGCGCTTCGCCCGCCCGGAGGCGACTGACGCCGAGATCATCGCCGCCGCCAAGGTGGCGCAGATCCACGACCACATCGCCGCCCTGCCCGAGGGCTATGACACATTGGTCGGCGAAGGCGGTTCCCGCTTCTCGGGTGGCGAAAAGCAGCGGCTGGCGCTGGCCCGCACGCTGCTGCGCGATCCGCCGATCCTGCTGCTGGACGAGGCGACAAGCGCCCTCGATACCCAGACCGAACGGGCCATGTCGCAGGCTTTGGACGCGCTGTCGAAGGGCCGCACGACGATCACCATCGCGCACCGCCTCTCGACCATCCGCGACGCCGACCTGATCGTGGTCATGCAAAACGGCCGGGTGGTCGAGACCGGGACCCACAAGACCCTGGCCGCGGCGGGCGGTGTCTATGCCGGGCTCCTGGCGGGCAGCTGACACCGGGCGGGCCGATCTGGGCCAATGCCCTTGCAGCCCCGCTCAATCCCCCAGCCGCGTCGCCTGCGCGAAGGCCACGAACTTCCGCGACAGGCGCGACAGATGCGGCTTGCGGCGGTGGATGATCATGACCTGCCGGTCCAGAGACGGCTCGACCAGCGGCACCATCCGCAGGCCATAGATCGGCAGCATCGGCTGCACATAGCGCGTCATGACCGCGATCCCCTCGCCCGCGGCGATGAGGGTCAGCGCGCTGGTGCCATGCGCGACCTGCTGGTGGGGAAGAATGTCCAGATCGACCTGCGCCTCGGCCAGATTCTGGCGCAGGTTCTGCTCGCGGCCGACATAGATGATGTTGTGCCCGGCCAGCTGCGACCAGGTGATACTGGGCTGATCGGCCAAGGGATGGGTCTGCCCCAGCACCACGCAGAGCGGCGAGCGGAAAAGCGGCACGGCCTCCAGCCCCTCGTCGCTGTCCACGTCCAGATAGACCCCGAGATCGGCCTTGCCCGAGCGCACGGTCTCGATCACGTCGTCGATGGCACTGTCGATCATCTGGATCCGGGCCTCGGGCACGGCGTTGCGGAAGGCATAGAGCAGCGGCGGCAGCACGGCGCAGGACAGGAATTGCGTGGCGGCGATGCGCAGGGTGGCGCTTTCGCCCTCGCGCTGGCGCTGGATGAAGGCGTCGGCCCGTTCGAGTTCGGCCAGGATGCGCTGCACATGGGGCAGGAACTCGGCCCCCGTATCGGTCAGGCGCAGCGAGCGGGTCGTCCGTTCGAAGAGGCGAAAGCCGATCGCGGCCTCGGCCTCGCGCATCATCGCGCTCAGCGCCGCGGCCGAGACGTTCAGCCCGCGCGCCGCGGCGGCGAAACTGCCGCAATCGTTGATGGTATGAATGGCGCGCAGCTGGCGGAGGGTGAGGTTGAACATGGCGCTCCCGCGCGGCATACCGGCGCTGTTCCGATCCATCATTGCTAAGCTCAGACTTGATAATGCGCAACGAGAATTTTCTTGTGGTCTTCAGTCCAAAGCTGAATGTTCGGAGCGTGATTTCGCGGCGATCCACGGCCGCAAGGACAAGGAAATTCTTTTGAATTTCCACCTCATCCAAGGGAGAGAAGACCATGACTTTGCGCACGATCCTGCTGGCAGGCGCCTGCCTTGCCGTGGCTGGTGCCGCCCAGGCCGACCAGCTTGACGATATCCGCGCCGCCGGGGTGCTGGTCTGCGGCGTGCCGTCCAACTACGTGCCCTTCTCGTTCCTGGAGAACGGCAACGAGCGCACGCCCGTGGGCTTCGACGTCGATGTCTGCAACGCCATCGCCGCCCATATCGGCGTGACGCCCGAACTGCGCTATGTCACCGGCGCCTCGCGCATCCCCGACCTGACTGCGGGTCGCATCGACATCGCCACCGCGGCGCTGACCATCACGCCCGAACGGGCGCAGCAGGTCGATTTCTCGATCCCCTATTTCCGCACCGGCGTCCGCGTCGCCGTTCCGAACAGCAGCGAGATCACGGCGCTGGACCAGCTGGACGGCCGCCGCATCGCCGTGCCGGAAAGCGGCATGGCCTCGATGATCGTCGCCGAGCGCTACCGCGACGCCACCACCGTGGGCTTCCCGAACCCTGCCAATACCTTCCTGGCGTTGCAGCGGGGCATGGTGCAGGCGATGGCCGGCGATGAAAGCACGCTTCTGGGCCAGATGAGCGGCGCGCCGGGTGAATACCACCTGCTCGACGGCTTCCTGACCGACGACTGGCTGGGTGTCGGCCTGCGCAAGGACGAACCGGCGCTGCGCGCGGCGGTGAATGAGGCGCTTCTGGGCATGGAGGCCGATGGCAGCGCCGTGGCCAGCTTCGACCGCTTCTTCGGTGCCGCGACGCCGATGCAGATGGAGCGCAGCTTCACCATCAACACCGACAACCAGCCCGCCGAGTAAGGACCCCGCCGCGTGACCCTGATCGAGTTTCTGAGCGGTCGATACGGAGAGCTGTTGCTCAAGGGATTGACCGTCACCCTGCAATTGAGCGGGGTCACGCTGGCGGCGGGCTTCGTGATCGGCGTCTTGCTGACGCTGATCCGGCTGTCGCCCTTCTGGATCGTCCGGCAGGCCGTGGGCCTGCTGGTCGATGCCATCCGCTCGGTGCCGCTGCTGGTGCATGTGATCTTCTGGTATTTCGGCGCGCCCGAACTGCTGCCCGACGGGCCGCGGATGTGGCTCTACGCCCGGGACGTGAACTTCATCTGCGCCGCTATCGCCATCTCGATCTACGCGGGCGCCTTCATTTCCGAGGATCTGCGCTCGGGCCTGCGGTCGATCCCCAAGGGCCAGACCGAAGCCTCGCTGTCGCTGGGTTTCTCCAGCCTCGAGACCTTCCGCTACGTGATCCTGCCGCAGGCCTTCCGCATCTCGGTCCCGCCGCTGCTGGGTCAGGCGATGACCATCACCAAGAACACCTCGATCGCGCTGATGATCGGCGTGCCCGAGCTGGTCTACCAGGCGCAGCGCATCCAGGACATCACCTATGAGCCCTTTCTGCCCTATGCCTCGGCGACACTCGTCTATCTGGCGATCTGCACCGTGCTGACGCTGGCCAGCCGCGCCTACAGCCGCACCGCGGTCAAATCCCGGGGAGCGCAGGCATGATCGAGATCCTTCAGGAATACTGGCTGCAACTGCTGATCGGCGGCTTCCCGCATACGCCGCTGGGTGGTCTGGCGCTGACCGTGGTGCTGGCGGTGAGCGGGCTGGTGCTGGCGATGCCCGTTGGCTTGCTGATGGCCGTTCCGCTGCGCAGCCGGTTGAAGCCGGTGCGGGCGCTGGCCGAGCTGATCATCTTCTACATCCGCTCGGTGCCGCTGCTCCTGCACGTGCTCTGGGTCTATTTCCTGCTGCCCGCGGCGCTTGGCGTATCCTTCCCGCCCGCGATCACCATGCTGATCACGCTGGTCCTGTTCAACGGCGCCTATATCTCGAAGATCGTCGTGGCGGGCATCGACGCCCTGCCCCGCGGCCAGACCGAGGCGGCGATGTCGCTGGGCTTCGGCCGGGTGCAGACCATGCGCTTCGTCATCCTGCCGCAGGCCTTGCGCAACATGCTGCCCAGCCTGGTCAGCCAGCTGTCGCTCCTGATCAAGGAAACCGCGCTGGGGGCCGCCATCGGCGCCACCGAGGCCACGCAGACCTTCCTCGATCTCGCCAACAACCTGCCCGGTCAGGCGATCCAGGCCTATGCGCTGCTGGCGCTCGCCTATTTCGCCCTCTGCTATCCGCTTCTGCTGCTGGGCCGCCGTCTGGAACGGCGCGGCCGCCGCACGGCGAAAATCGCTTTGGAACCCGCCTCATGATCACCATTTCCCATCTCGACAAGCATTTCGACCGGCTGCACGTTCTCAAGGACATCAGCCTGACGGTTCAGACCGGCGAG
This sequence comes from Pararhodobacter sp., assembly GCF_034676075.1. Lineage (GTDB taxonomy): Bacteria > Pseudomonadota > Alphaproteobacteria > Rhodobacterales > Rhodobacteraceae > Pararhodobacter. The sequence continues at coordinate 135,238 of NZ_JAUCCQ010000001.1, forward strand.
GTGCTGGTGCTCTGCGGCCCCTCGGGATCCGGCAAGACCACGCTCTTGCGCACGATCAACGGGCTGGAGAGCATCGACAAGGGCACCATCACCGTCGACGGCAAGACCATCGACCCCAGAACCAGCGAGATCCGCGCGCTGCGGCAGGGGATCGGCTTCGTCTTCCAGCAGTTCAACCTGTTTCCGCATCTGTCGGTGATCGACAACATCACGCTGGCGCCCCGCAAGCTGAAAGGCCTGAGCCGGGAAGCGGCCGAGGCCAAGGCGATGCAGCTCCTCGACCGGGTGGGACTGCGTGACAAGCGCGACGTCCACACCGACACGCTCTCGGGCGGGCAGCAGCAGCGCATCGCCATCGCCCGGGCGCTGGCGATGGAGCCGCCGGTGCTGCTGTTTGACGAACCGACCTCGGCCCTCGACCCCGAGATGGTGGGCGAGGTTCTGGCCGTCATTCGCGAACTGGCGCAGGATGGCATGACCATGCTCTGCGTCACGCATGAGATGGGCTTCGCCCGCGATGTGGCCAGCCGGATCATATTCATGGCCGAAGGCGCCATCGTCGAGGACACGACCCCCGCGCAATTCTTCACGGCCCCCGAAAGCGCGCGGGCGCGCGCCTTCCTGCAAGACATCCTCGGACACTGAAAGGCCCCGACATGCCCCTGAGCCAAACCGAACGCGCCGCGCTTGCGGACGTGCTGGACCCGCTTGGCCTGCCGCTGGCCGAGCTGACCACCCGCGCCGGATATACCGGCGAGGAACCTCCCTTGGATACTGATCTCGCCCTGGCCCTGGCCGCGCGCACCGCGGTGATGGCGCAGGCCATCGCCACGGCGGAATTCGGCGCGCTGCGGGGCGGTCCGGCGCAGGCGGTGAGCCTTGACCGAAACGCAGCGGTCTATGCGCTTTGCTGCGGGCTTTTCCAGTCCTGCTATGGCCAGGACATGACAATGGCGTCTGGCGCCGCCGCACCGCTCAGCACCTTCTATCAGGCGCGGGACGGACGCTGGTTCCACCCGATGGGCACCTATCCCGGGCTGCGCGACGGGGCGCTCGCCGTCCTCGATTGCGCCAACACGCCCGAGGCCATCGCCCGAGCCGTCGCCAAGCGCGACGCGCTGGACTGGGAAGAGGCCTTTGCCGCCGCCAATCTCGCCGGGACCATGGTCCGCAGCCGGGCCGAATGGCAGGCGCATCCCCAGGGGCAGGCGCTGGCCGCGGCACCCCTCGTCACGGTCGAGAAGATCGCTGACGGCGCGCCGCAGCCCCTGCCCGCCGCAGAACGGCCGCTGGCCGGGCTGCGTGTCCTCGATTTCACCCATGTCATCGCCGGGCCGATCCTGACCCGGACACTGGCCGAGCAGGGCGTCGATTGCCTGAGGATCAGCGCCCCCGCCCATGCCGATCCGCAGGCGTTCCTGCTGGAAACCGGCTGGGGCAAGCGGGCCGCCTATCTCGACTTCAACCGCCCCGGCGATCTGGAGCGGATGCGGCGGCTGGCGCTCTCGGGCGATGTCTTCGTGCAATCCTGGCGGCCCGGCGCGATGGAGGGCTTCGGCCTCGGCGCCGAGGACCTCGCCGCCGCGCTGCCGGCAGGGCATCCGGGCCTCGTCCATGTCAGCGTCGACAGCTGGGGGCGGACCGGACCCTGGGCCGGGCGCAAGGGCTTCGAGCAACTGGCGCAATCGGTGACCGGCGTCGCGCTGGAGGAAGGCCAGGGCGGCAAGCCGCGCTACGTGCCCACGGGCCTTCTGGCCGATTACCTCGCCGCCTATCTGGGCGCGACCGGAACGCTGGCCGCCCTGATGCGCCGGGCGCGCGAGGGGGGCAGCTACCGCGTCCATGTCTCGCTGGCCCGTGTCACCATGTGGTCGCAATCGCTTTCCGGCCCCGGCCGCACCCCGGGTGCGCCCTTCCCCACCGCGGCGGGCCTGCCGCCGTCGATCGAGCGCGACAGCCCCTTCGGCCTTCTGCGTCACCTCGCGCCCTTTGCGCATTTCTCGGCCACGCCGGGCGATTGGGCGCTGGCCCCCTGCCCTCCCGGGCGCCATGACGCCCGCTGGCTGGACCGGGGTGTCGAGGCATGAGTCCCCTCGCGCCGATGAGCCTTGAGGCGTTGAAGGACAAGCACAACGCCAAATGGTCGACCTTCGCCCCCGATGTGCTGGGCATGGGCATTGCCGAGATGGATTACCACCTCGCCGCCCCGATCCGCGCCCGGCTGGCGGCGCTGCTGGAAGCGGAGCGGACCGGCTATCCGATGCGCGGCCCGGTCGGGCCGATGGCCGATGTCGCCGCCAGCTTCGCCCGCCGCATGGCGCAGCGCTTCGGCTGGGCGGTGGAGCCCGGCGACACCCAGCTTTGCGTCGATCTGTTACAGGCGATCGCGGCCTGCCTGACGGCCTATAGCGACCCGGGCGAGGGGATCCTGATCCAGACGCCCTGCTACCCGGCCTTCCTGATTGCGCTGGATCAGGGGCAGCGGGCTCTGCACGACGTGCCGATGCGTGACGCGCCCGACGGCCCGCGTGCCGATCCCGACCCCGCCGCGACCCTGGCCGCGCGGGGCCTGAAGCCCCGGGTGCTGCTGCTCTGCCATCCCCACAACCCCACCGGCCGGGTCTTCACGCGGGAGGAACTGGCGCCCTATATCCGGCTGGCCGAAGCCGAAGACATGGTCATCATCTCGGACGAGATCCATGCCGATCTGGTCTTCGCCCCCCACGCCCATCAGCCGCTGGCGCAGATGTTCCCCGAGGCGGCGGCGCGGATCGTCACCCTCTATTCCGCGACCAAGAGCTTCAACACGCCCGGCCTGCGCTGCGGGATCATGCATTTCGGTTCGGCCGACTTGATGGCCCGTTTCAAGGCGCGGGTGCCCGAGGTTCTGCTGGGCCTGCCCAGCGTTGGTGCCATGGAGGCGACGCTTGCCGCCTGGGAGGAATGCGACGATTGGCTGGCGGCGCTGATGGAGCGGCTTGGTGGCCAGCGGCAGCAACTGGCCGAGGCGCTGATCCAGGCCGAGCCGCGCCTGCGCTGCTTCCTGCCGGAGTCTACCTATTTCCTCTGGGTCGATGCCCGCGCCGCCGATCTGCCGGGCGGCCCTGCGCGCTTCCTGCTGGAGCGGGCGCGGGTCGGGGTAAACGACGGCGCGCAGTGCGGGCCGGGCTGGGACGGCTATGTGCGGTTCAATTATGCGACCACGCCCGCGCTGATGGATGACCTCTGCGCCCGCCTGACCCGCGCCCTGACGGAGGGACGATGACCGAGCCCCTGATCCGCTACGACGAGGAAGACGGCATCGCCGTCATCGCCCTCGACCGTCCCGCCAAGCGCAACGCCATCGACAGCCGCATGGCTGCCGAACTCGACGCAGCCTTTCAGCGCTTCGCCCGGGGGCCTGCGCGGGCTGCGGTGCTGACCTCGACCTCGGCCGGGATCTTCTGCGCCGGGGCCGATCTGCACGATCCGCCGACCGAAGCCTGGCGCGCCCTGCCCGAGATCGGCTTTCGCACCGACAAGCCGATCGTCGCGGCGCTGGGGGGCAAGGTGATCGGGCTCGGCTTCATGCTGTCGGCGATGTGCGACCTCTGCGTCGCGGCCGAGGATACCGAGTTCCATTTCCCCGAGGCGAAACTCGGCTTCTCGCTGGCCGCAGTCAGTGCCGCGACCAACCGCCTGCCACCTCGGATGGCGATGGAGCTTTTGCTGCTGGGTCGGCCGATCCCGGCCCGGCGGGCCTATGACATCGGCTTCGTCAACGACCTGGTGCCCCCCGGCGGGCAGCTGGAGGCGGGCAGGGCGATGGCCCGGGCCCTGGCGGCGAATTCGGCGGATGTGGTCGGCAACCTCAAGCGCCTGACGCTCGACGTGCTGGGCGAGACGCCGTCTCAGCAGCATTACGCGGTGCGGCTGCGCGAGGAGGCGATGATGCAGGGCCCAGACGCCGAGGAAGGGTTGCGCGCCTTCCGCGAGAAGCGCCGCCCGGATTTCACCCGCCGCTGACGGGGCGAACCGGACGGGCATGGAGACCACGAAGGGCCTTCAGCCGTCGGTCCGGCCCGTCGCGATCTTGCGGCGCATGAGGCGCTGGTAAAGGCCGGGCGAGGCGCGCATCACCAGCGCCGCCAGCGCCGCGACCCGGCCGACCGGAATGAAATCGCGCCCCCGGGCCAGCCCCTTCAGGATCACCGCCGCCGCGTCCTCGGGCGTCATGTAGTCGATGCCATCGGGCGCCGAGCCCGGCCGCACGATTCCGTCCCCGCCCTGCTCGGCCTGCCCGATGTTGGTGGCGACGAAACTCGGCGCGGCGATCTGGCAGCGGACGCCATGCGCGGCTTCCTCGGACCTCAGCGAGGCGAAGAACCCCTGCAGCGCGTGTTTCGAGCCCGCATAGGCCGTGCGGTGATGCAAGGGCGCGAAGCCCGCGACCGAGGAAATCGCCAGATGGGTGCCCCGGCTTTGCCGCAAGGGCAGCAGGAAGGCCCGCGCCATCTCGACAGCGGCGAAATAGTTGATCTCGAAGACCTTCCGGTGGCTGGCGGGGTCACTCTCTGCGAAGGGGCCGATCTGCGAAACGCCCGCGTTGTAGATCACGAGGTCGATGGAGGGCCGCGTCGCGATGACCTGCGCCGCCGCCCGTTGCAGTGCGGCGGTATCGGTCAGGTCCACCGGGACCGGGGTGCGGCTGGCCGTCGCCTGTAGCCCCGCGGTGTTGCGATCCATCAGGACTGTGTGCCAGCCCTGCGCTTCCAACCCCGCGGCCAGCGCACGACCCAGCCCGCCGTTCCCGCCCGAGATCACCGCTGTCTTCACAGCCCGGCCTCCCGTTGCCAGAGCGCGAAGACCTCGGCCGAGGAAAGCGCCGGGGTATAGCCGAAGACGGATTTCAGCCGCTCGTTGGACAGAACCGGGCGGTATTGCAGGAAGCGCACCTGCTCGGGTCCATAGCGTGACAGGCCCAGCGGACGCGCCACGGCCAGCGCCGCCTTCAGCGCCCAGGCGGGCAGCCTGAGCACCGGCTTGCCGAGGGCACGCGCCAGATCGTCCACCGTCATCCAACCGTCGCCCGCCACGTTGTAGATGCCGGGCGGACCCTCGGTTGCGGCGCGCTGGACGATGCGGGCCAGATCCTCGGTCCAGATGAAGACGAAGGGCGACGCGCTGCCCTGCACCGCCAGAAGCCGCCTGCGGTGGAACAGCGCGGTGATCTGGTTGTCCGTCCCCTGCCCCAGCACGGTCCCGACCCTCAGCACCACCTGCTCCAGCTGCGGCGCGTCGCGGCGGGCGTCGGCGAGCATCTCCTCAACCCGGCGCTTGTGGTCGGCATAGGCGAATTCGGGATTGCCGCGGCAGGGTGCCTCCTCGGTCACGGGCACCGGGTTGTCGGCATGATAGCCATAGGCGGCGCCGGAACTCGTCACCACCAGCCGCCGCACGCCATGGCGCAGGCAGGCGTCCAGCACGTTGCGGGTGCCGGTGACATCGACCGCCTCGGCCGTCTCGCGGCTCATCCCCGGCGGGGGCGTGACGATGGAGGCGAGGTGGACGACGACCTCGGGCTGCTCCTCGGCAATGATCCGGTCGGGGTCGGTGCCGGTCACGTCCATGCGGCGAAAGCGGGTGGTGTCGGCCAGCGCGCCCGGGGCAAGATCGGTGGCAAGCACGTCGTCCGACACCAGCGCCCGGACCAGCGAGCGCCCGACCATCCCGGCGGCGCCGGTGATCAGGATGCGGGTCATCGCGCAGCCTCGGTCCGGCGCATGAGACTGGCCAGCGCCAGGCCGGATATCGCGTGCCACACCCCCCAGAAGCCTGCGACGATGGCCATACCGCCCAATCCCCCGAAGAAGCTGAAGATCAGCACAAGGCCCAGGCCCGAATTCTGGATCCCCGTCTCGATCGTCACCGCGCGGCGGTCGTAGGCCGAGAGCCCCGCCAGCGTCGCCAGCACATAGCCGCCGCCCAGTCCCAGCGCGTTATGCATGATGACCAGCCCGGCGATGGAGGTGCCGAAGGTCAGGAACAGCCCCCAGTTGCTGGCCAGGGCGATAGCGATGAAGGCCAGGAAAATGCCCATCGACAGCCATTGCAGCGGCCGCCTGAGCCGTCGCGTCAGATCTGGGCGCCGGGCGTTCAGCAGGATCCCCAGCACCAGCGGCAGCACCAGCATCAGGCCGACGGTCACGGCGATGCTGACGGGATCAATGGAAGTGGCGCGCAGGATCTCGGCCGTCGGCGCATAGAGGCTGCCCCAGAACGCGATGTTCAAGGGCGTCAGCAGGATCGCACCGACCGTGGCGATGGCGGTCATCGAGACCGAGAGTGCCGCATTGCCCCCCGCCCGGTGGGTGATGAAATTCGAGATATTGCCGCCGGGGCAAGCCGCGACCAGCATCAGCCCCAGTGCCACCGAGGGGCGCGGCTGGGCCACGATCACCAGCAGATAGGTGAGCGCCGGCAACAGCAGGAATTGCGAGGCGAGGCCCACCAGCACCGGTTTCGGCGACCGGGCCAGAACCCTGAAATCCGAGAGTTTCAGGTCGATGGCGATGGAGAACATGACTACCGCGAGGATCGCGTTCAGAAGCGTCAGCGAGCCCGCCGAGAAATCGAGTACCGCGTCGTCGATCATCACTTTGCCCCGGCCATGCGGCGGACCCAGCCAGTGACGGCTTTGCGATAGGTCGCCTTGTTGACGTAATAGGCCATGCGCGGCAGGTCGATGTACTTGACGCCGCCGGTGGCCCGCTCGAACCCCTGTTCCTTGGTCTTCTTCAGCGCCTCGGCCTCCGGCGTGCCCTCGCGCAGGCCCTTGATGTAGCGCACCACCATCTCGGCCTGTTCGTGGCGCCCCTGCCAGCCAAGGCCCGAGGCCTCGACCATGCCGAGGACAAAGAGGTCGTCGCGTCCGGGGTGCAGGCAGTTGAGGTAAAGATGCGGCGCATCGCCCCGCCAGTTCAGCAGCGCCTTGTCGATGAAGGGATAATCGAGTTTGTAGCCGGTTGCGGCGAGGATCAGGTCATACTCGCTCTGACTGCCATCCTTGAAATGCACGGTCCTGCCGTCCAGCCGCTCGATATCCGGCCGGATGCGCAGATCGCCGTGGCCCGCGTGGTAAAGGACCAGTGAATTCACGACCGGATGGCTTTCGTAGAGCTTGTAATCGGGCTTGGGGAAGCCATAGCGCTGCGGGTCGCCGACGAACCATTTCAGGATCGTCCCGTCGATCACCCGCTTGATCGGCATCGGCAGTTTCACCGCGCCGCCCAGCGTGTCGGCCGGTTTGCCGAAGACGTATTTCGGCACGAAATAATAGCCCCGCCGCATCGACAGATCGCAGGCCACGCCGTGGTGGATCGCATCGACCGCGATGTCGCAGCCGGAATTGCCGGCACCGACGATCAGCACGCGCTTGTCGTCGAATTGCCCCGCGGATTTGTAGTGCGAGGAATGGATTAACTCGCCGTCAAACTGCCCCTTGAAGGTCGGCATGTTCGGGGTGCTGAGCGTGCCATTGGCGATCAGAAGACCCGCGAAGTCCTCGGCATGCTCGCCGCTGTCATCGCGCCAGGTGATCCGCCAACCCTCACCCGGGCCGCCGAGGGGTTCGGTCCGCAGGACCTCCGCCCCGAAGCGGTAATGCGGCAGCAGGTCGAAATGCGCCGCGAAATCCTGGAAATAGCGCTTCATCTCCCGGTGCGAGGGGTAATCGGCCACCTCGGCCCGCATCGGGAAATCGGTGAATTCGGTCATCGTCTTGGACGAGATCAGATGCGCCGTCTCGTACATGGTCGAGCGCGGGCCCTCGATATCCCAAAGCCCGCCGACGCCGCCGTTCAGCTCGAACCCCTGAAAGTCCAGCCCGTGTTCCTTGAGCAGCTTGGCCGCCGCCAGCCCCATCGGCCCCGCCCCGATCAGGGCGAGCCTCCCGCGCGCAATACTCATGACGTCCTCCCACGTACAAGATTAACTTGAACAGATGTTCGAAATAAGGCAAGTTAAACTTATGCCTATTGCTCAACCCTCTGAGAAAACACGACAAAGAGCGCCCTCCAAGCGCTCGCTAGAGACCCGCGAACGGGTGCTGGACGCGGCCGAGGCGGTGTTTGCGATCCGGGGATTCGACGGGGCGACGATTCGCGACATCGTGGCGGAATCGGGCGAGCCGCTCGGCACGATCCATCACCACGGCGGCGGCAAGGAGGTCTTGTTCCAGCAGGTGGTGGCGCGCCGGGCCGAGGCGCTGTCAGGGGCCCGGCTGGACGCGCTGGCCCGGGCGCAGGCCATGGGGGCGGCGGATCTGACCGCGGTGCTGGGCGCCTTCATGCGGCCGTTCTTCGACCTCTCGCGGCAGGACCCGCGCTGGCGTCATTACGCGCGGCTGGTGGCTTTCGTCTCAGCCGATGACCGCTGGCGGGCGCTCTCGGCCCGGTTCTTCGACCCCACGGCGCGGGTCTTTCTGGCCGAGATCCGCGCGCTGCTACCCGGCGCCACCGAGCAAAGCCTCGCCGAAGGCTTCGTCTTCTCCGTCTCAGCCATGCTGGCGCTGCTGACCTCGCAGGAGCGGATCGGCACGCTGGGCGACGGGCGGGCAGCAGAGGCCGCGCAGATCGACCATCTGGTGCGTTTCTGCGCGGCGGGGCTGGAAGCGGGCACCGCCCGCTAGCCCGGGCCGACCATCAGGCCGCAACGGCCTCGGGTCAGGCCTGACCCGCGGCTTCCTGCAAGCCGAAGACCGCGCAGCCGATCCCCGCCGGGACCGGGCGGGCGCCCTCCCACGGCAGCAGGACGCGGGCCTCCGGGATGCCCAGATCGGCCAGCTGCGCCGGGGTGCCGCCCCGGTATTCCAGATGCCCGCGGCCGATGATGCCGACGACCAGCGCCCCGGGATCGCGCGCCCGCGCATCGGCGATGCGGCAGGCGAAAGCGCGGTCCCATGTCTGCTGGGCGCGCACGAAACGATCGAAGGCGGGATCGTCGGGGTCCTTGGCGGCGCGGTCGGGGCGCGGGCCGCCGGTCACCTCGAACAGGTAGCGGCGATAGGCGGGACTGGCAGGCGCCGCGGGGGTCACGCCCTCGCGTGCCTCCTCGGGGACGCTGTCCCAGCCGCCTGCGCCGACCTCGCGCACCAGATCGCGACGGCAGTTGAGGCCGATCATCGGCACGCGGTGCAGGCGGCAGAAATGGAAGAGCGGCAGGTAGAGTTCGGGCGGAAAGCCCCAGACCGTGCCCCATTCGGCACGCTCGAGGAACGCGGCCTCGTCCAGTCTGCCCGCCACCCAGTCGGCCAGCACCGGGTCCAGCCGGGCGGGGAACATCTCGAACCCCAGGACCAGCCTTTCGCGATGGGCCAGCAGCCCGGCCGCGACCTGCATCTGCCAGCGGTGGTTGTCGGCGCGGTCATGGCGTTCGCCCAGCAGGACAACGGGTGCCGCGGCCATCTCGGCCATCAAGGCGGGATGGGAAGGTGTGTCGCCGGTATCGGGGCGCAGCCATTGGCCGGGTTCGGGGATCATGCGGTCATCCTTTCGTCGTCAGGTCCGATCCAGAGTTCGGAATCGTGGTCCAGCCCGGCCGGTACGCGATGCGCCACGCACAGGATCGTGCTGCGCGGCAGATCGTTGCGCAAGAGCGCCAGAAGCCGGGCTTCGGACGCCGGATCGAGGGCGCTCGTCGCCTCGTCCAGCAGCACCCAGGCGGGTTTGAGCAGCAGGACCCGTGCCAGCGCCAGCCGTTGACGCTCGCCCATCGACAGGCCCTGCAATGCCTCGGGACCGTCCGGCCCGCCGATGCGGCGCTCAAGCCCCACCTTGCGCAGAATGCCTTCCAGCAGGGCGGAGTCGAAGCTGGCCGGATCATGGGGATAGGTCAGCGTCGGCAACAGCCCCTCGGCAAAGGCCAGCGGTTGCTGCGGCAGGGCCAGGATCGGCGCCTCGGGCAGGCTCACGCGGCCCGTGCCATAGGGCCAGACACCGCGCAGCGCCGACAGCAGCGTCGTCTTGCCCCGGCCCGAGGCGCCATGGATCCATACCCGCTGCCCCGGCCGGATCGTCGTGTCCGGCACCGGATCCAGCGCCTGCCCGCTGGGCGTATAGAGGCGCAGGTCGCGCAGACGCAGCAGCCCGTCTCCGCCCGAAGTCACCTCCAGGGCGCGGGGAACATCAGGCGCTGGCTGCGGCGCCGATGCCGCGCTGAACAACCCCTCGAGCCGCTCGGAAACGGCAACGAACCGCGCGAGCTTCGAGTAATCGAAGATGAACCAGCTCAGCGTCGTCGTGACGTTCGAAAAGGCCGAGGCCAGCTGCATCAGCCCGCCCAGCGTCACCGCCCCGCCGAAATACGCCGGGAGGGCCAGGAAGGTCGGAATGCGCAGCACCGTCCGGTAATAGGGGGTGACGAAGAGGCCCAGGATGAACTCCTGCCCGATGAGCCGCTTCCAATTGGCCCGCAGGCTGTCGAAACGCCGGTCGAGACGTCGCCGTTCGGCCCGCTCGCCCCCGGCCTGGGCAATCTGATCGGCCCCGTCGCGCACCTGCACCAGCGCGTGGCGGAAGTCGGCCTCGTAGCGTTCCTGGTCATAGGCCAGCCGCTTGATCGGTCGGCCCAGCCAATGGGTGATCAGGCTGGAACCGAAGACATACAGGAACGAGGCCCAGACCATATAGCGCGGAATTTCAGCCTCGATCCCCAGAAAGCCCAACGACAGCGGGAAGTTGGACAGCGACCAGAGGACCGCCAGATAGGTGATCAGCGACACCACCCGGGTGATCAGGTCCAGGGTGAATTCCAGCAGGTAGCTGATGAATTGCGCGCAATCCTGGGCGATGCGCTGGTCCGGATTCTCGACCGGCTGCGGGCTGAGGCCGGGCCGCAGGTGCCAATAGGCGCCGCCGTCCAGCCAGAGGGTCAGCGCCCGGTCGGTCAGGCGCTGGCGCCAGCCGATCTGCAACCATTTGCGCAGCCAGGCGCCCGAAAGCGTGCTGGCCGACAGGACGGCGACGATGAGGCCGAAGACACCGATCTGCCGCAGTGCCTCGGCCGCGTCGAGTTGTTCGAGCGCGTCGTAGAACGCGCGCGACCAGTTGATCATCTGGACACTGAGCCAGACGCCGACGAACTCCAGCGTCAGGATCAGGGCAAAGAGCCACAGGCCTTTCCAGGCACCGGGCCCCGAGGCGGCCAGCCAGGCCAGCCGCCCCATCCGGTTGAGGATCACCCGCATCCGCTCAGAACCGCGTCTCAAGCGCCAGCGTGAACACACGCCCCGCGCCCATGCGCAGATCCAGCGGGTTCTGCCGGGCCACGGCGAGCGAGGGGTTGGTCGTCGCGCCGATCGCGGAATCCTCGTAATAGGCGGTGTCGAAGAGGTTGGTGATGCCGAAGGTGATCGCGGCCTGATCGGTCAGCGCATAGCGGGCATAGAGGTCGAGAAGGGCATAGCCCGCCGGACGGAAGCCATCCGCGCTTGCCGTTTCCCGGACGCCGCTGGCGAAGCGCGAATAGGCGTCGAGAGTGAGCCGCGAGTTGGGCACTTCCCAGCTCAGCCCCACCACGCCGCGCAGGGGACGCAGATTGGCCGCGGTCTCGGCCGAGGCGGGATCGACGCGCTGGCGCCCGCGTTGCCAGGCCAGCGAACCGGTGAGGGTCAGGTCAGGGGTGATCTGGTATTCGCCTGCCAGTTCGATGCCCCAGACCTCGCGCTCCTCGATGTTGCGATAGGTGTAATCGTCGGTCCCGGGCGGGTTGTAGAAGCTCTGGATGAAGTCGGTGTAATTGGCCCGATAGGCGCTGACCGAGACATAGCCATCGGCGAATTCACCGCGCGCGCCGATTTCAAGGCTGGTGACGAACTCGGGCCGCAGGTTCGGGGCCGGGATCAGGTCGAAGCCGTTGCCATCCAGCGAGGTATAGAGCTGTTCGGCGGTCGGCATCTTGAAGCCCTGCCCGACATTGCCCCAGATGGTCCACTGGTTGTTGACCCGCCAGCGCGCGCCAAGGCTGCCCAACAGCGCCTGATCCTGCCGACGCTGGGGTTCGGAACCCGGCACGACGACATAATCGGGATCGGGCCGCGGGTCGATCACATAGGTCGCATAGCGCAGGCCCGGGGTCAGCTCGAACCGGCCATCGGCCCATGTGATGCGGTCCTGAAGGTAGAGATCGGCCCGCCGGGTCGTGGCGTTGGCGAAATTGAAGCCGCCCGCCCGGGTCGTCACATCCGAGCCGGTGGTCAGGTTCACCACCCGCGTGAGGCGCTGGTAATCGGTCGTCGTGTGGTCGCCGTCGAAGCCGAAGGTCAGCTCGTGCTGTGCCCCGCCGACCGCGAAGCGCCGGACGCCCTGAATGTCCAGTTCGAAGAAATCTTCGTAAAGGTTGAGCGTGTCGTATTGCACCGAGGTCTCGCCGCCGGTGATGGAACGCCGCTCGCCGGTGCGCTCGTAGCTGTGCGGCACAAAGGCCAGCGTCGTGGTCAGCTGATCGAGGAAGCCGCCGCCGGGGGTCCATTCATGCTCGAGGGCGAAGCGCTGGCGCGAGATGGTCTGCACCCGATGGTCCGACATCACATAGGTGCTGGCCGAGCTGGTATTGCCAAGGTTCTGGTTGAAATCGAGCGCGGTCACGCGCCGCATGAGGTCGGCGGTGAAGCCGAAGCGGTGTTCGTCGTTGGGCCGGAAGTCAAACCGCACCAGGCCGTGATGCATCTCGATATCGGTCGGATCGAATTCATTGCAGGGCGTGGCCCCGGCCGCCAGATCGCGCGGACAACCGCCGTGAATGTCGCTGTAAAGCCCGCCATTCGGCGCGGCATTGCTGAGCCGGGGCTCGTTTGCCCTGAGATGCGAATAGCCGATCAGCATCGACAGCCGCTCGGACAGCTGCTGTGCGAAAGTGCCGGTCACCGTATAGGTGTTGGTGAAACTGTCGTAGCTGGAGCGCAATTCGGCGCCGCGCTCGCGCCCTTGCAGGATGTCGTCGGGCGTGACGGTGCGCAGCGCCACCACGCCGCCCAGGGCGTCGGCGCCCCAGACCACCGAGGCCGGGCCCCCCACGACCTCGGCCTGCCGGACGAACGAGAAATCGAGGTAGTCGCGGGTGCCGTCGGTGATCCGCTCGGCCACGCGCGAGCCGTCGACCAGCATCAGCACCCGGTTGCCGCCGACGCCGCGCATGCTGAACCCGTCGAAATCGTTGAAGGGTTGGGCCGCGTTGATCTGCCGGTTGACCGAGAGGCCCGGCACATAGCGGGTCAGCTGCTGCATGTCGGTGACGGCCTGATCCTGCAGGTCCTGGCCATCGACCACCGTGACGCTGGCGGGAACTTCCAGCACCGGGCGCGGCAGGCGGCCGGTGAAATAGGTGATGCGGCCCAGCATCTCGAAGAGGCCCGGCGCCGGGTCGGTCGGCGCCTCGCTTTGGCTGGCGGTTTGCGCGCTTTCGTCGCGCAAGGCCTGGGTGTCTTCGGGGACCTGCGCCAGCAGGGCGCCGGGCAGGCACAGCCAGAGCGCGGCCTGCGTTCCGGCACGCGCCATCATCCGCCCCGGGGCGGTCATTTCATATCGCATCGCGATCACTCCATCGGGCCGCCGGACGGCGGCATCTCGGTGCTGGCAGGATGCTGGCATGGCGGGGTTCGCGCCGGAGGGGCGCGACCCGTGCAACAAGCGCCCGAGCCCGCGCCTTGGCAGGGCGGGACGGTCACGAGGTTGTTCGGGGGATCTGGCCGACGTCTTCCCGCGTCACGCTTCGGTGTCACGGGGGGTCGCTGGATGGCGGATTCCTGACAATTTTTGTCATATTATGCAAGGCAGATATCGCTTTCCCGCCTTGATCGCGCCGATGCTGTGGCGAATGCGCATCACTGAGGGAAGCTACTGGAATATCTATAGAAAAGACCGCGCCAGGGGAGGCTGGCGCGGCAAGAGCGGATCCGCCTGCAAGAGCGGGTCGCTGAGGGAGGGTCAGGCCAGCGGCTGCGCCGACAGGCCCATGCCGTGTCGCGTCGAATAACGGCGCGCGGTCGCAACAAGGTCGGGGTTCGGGGTGCCGTCCGACAGGAGTTGCGCCTCAGTCTGCGCCCGCCCCTCCTGCCCCCGGGCCACCGCGCCCAGAAGCGCCAGCAGGCGACGTTCGTCCGCGGTTGCCCAGCACCGGCAGCCGGCGCAGGCCTCGGGGTTGAAGCGGAAGGTCGAGCGGCGGACCGCCCTCAGGGCCTCGACCAGCGCCACCACGTCATAGCAAAGCGCGCCCGCCTGCACCGCACCGACCTCGCCGGTCGCAAGCTGCAACGCCCTCAGCCAACCCTGCGATTCAGGGGCGTTGAAGGCGTGGAAATGCCAGCGGCAGAGTCGCAGCGTCAGATGCTGAAACGGAGTCAGGCCCAGATCGTCGAGCCGCCATTCCTCGGGCCGACCGGGGCGGCGGACCGGATCGGCCCGGAGGGGGTGCCGCTCAGGCGCGCCCATGGCGGATCCCTTTCGGCGCACGCGGGAAGGTCCGGCGTTCCTCGGCTTCGGCGCGGTCGGCGAGGCGTTCGAGATACCAGGGATCGGTCGCGATCCTTTCGGGCGCAGCCATGCCGGCAGCGAGGAGGTCGCGGTAGAGGGAGGGCGGGGGATCGAGACGCACTGTCAGCTCCGTTCTGCGGGACGAGGGCGGCCGGGCGTGCGCCGCCGAAAGGGGCGCGTCGCTGGGGCTGTTTAATTCTTATCAAAATAGTCGGATTTGTAAATCCCCTTCCTGGCGGGCCGGGTTACGGTCTGCTTGCCTTGCCTCGCTCCCGGCGATGCAGCCCTCCGGATCAAGGAAAGGAGCCCGTCCAGTCCAAGCTGGGCTGAGGTTTTTCCCGGTGGCCCCAACGGCGGCACTTTACAAACATACTAGTTAGTATAAAAAAGCCCACGCAGCCGGGAGGGGCTGTCGCGAACCTCAGGAGGGACATCATGGATCGTCGCACTTTCATGCAGCTTGCCGCCGGCACCGCTGGGCTCGGCCTCAGCGGCGCCCGCGCCCGTGCGCAGGAGGTCATCACCTGGAAGGCGATGGCCATGCACACCAACGGCGAAAGCTATCGCAAATGGGCCTGGCTGGCCGAGCAGCTGGACCAGCGCACCGGCGGGCGTATCCGGCTGGAACTGACCACGGTGCAGGAACTCGGCCTGACCGGGACCGAGGTGCTCCGCGTGCTGCGCACCGGGCTCGTCGATATCGCCGAGGCAAATGTCAGCTACGTTGCCAGCGACCTGCCGATCCTCGAAGCGACCGAGATCCCCGGCCTTGCCAGCAGCTTTGCCAATGGCAAGGAGCTGCTGAGCGCCTGGATGAATGACGTGGTTCGCCCGCTCGAGCCGCAGATCGGCGGCAAGGTGCTGGCGAATTTCGCCTGGAATTCGGCCTATCTGTTTACCCGCGAGCCGCTGGCCTCGCTCTCGGATCTGCGCGGGCAGAAGATCCGGGTCTATTCGCCGGGTCTCGCCGCCTATGTCGAGGCATTCGGCGCCGAGCCGATCTCGATGCCGATCTCCGAGGTCTATTCGGCGCTGCAACGCGGGGTGATGGACGGGCTGCTGACCGGCTCGGACCAGATCTCGGCCCTGCAGCTGTGGGAAGTGACCCCGGCGCTGACCGACATCAACCTCGCCCCGTTCGGCGCCTATGTGATCGTCGGTCAGCGCAGCTACAACGCACTGCCGGACGACCTGAAAGAGATCGTCGACGGCCTGTCGCAGGACCTGACGGACGAGGGCTGGCGCCTGGGTGACGCCAACAACCAGGTCGGCCTGAATGCCGCGCGCGACCATGGCATGTCGCTGACCATCCCGGCCCCGGCCGAATGGCAACCCGAACTCGCCGCCGCCGCGCGCGAGCATGTGGTGCCGATGTGGAGCTCGCGCGTCGGCCCGGACGCCGTCGCCGCCTTCAACTCTGTCATCGGTCCGATCAGCGGTGTGACCATCGACTGATCCGCCAGGCGGGGCGGCGGCCAGCTCGTCGCCCCCCGCTGTCACCCCGAACCAAGGCATATCATGATCCAGGCGACCGAACGCGCGCTCCGCCGACTGAGCGAGGGCATGGCCATCGCCAGCGGGCTGGCTTTCCTGCTGCTGGCCATCTTCACCACCCTCGACGTGACCAGCCGCAAGCTGGGCGGGCCGTTCAGCGGCATCACCGACACGCTCGCCGCCTTCGTCATGGCCTTCGGCGCGACCTGGAGCCTGGCTCAGGCCCTCGCCGGTGGGGCGCATGTCCGCATCGACGTGCTGCAAAGCCTCTACGGGCGACGCATGACCCGGCTCTCCGCCTTCCTCGCGCTGCTGACCACCACCGTCTTTTCCGGCGTGCTCTGCTGGCGGGCCTGGCTCGTCACGTTCGAAAGCTGGTCCATCGGCGCCTATGTGCCGCAATCGCTGGTGACGCTCCGCCTGGCCTGGCCGCAGGGCGTCACCGCGATCGGCTACAGCGCGCTGGTGCTCTACGGCCTGGCTGCTCTCGCCCTGGCGCTGGTCGCCCCGAGCCCGGAGGAAACCGCATGATCGGTCCCGTCCTTCTGATCCTGCTGCTGCTGGGCCTCGGCTTTGCCGCGAGCCTGCATGTCGGCACCGCGCTCGGCCTGACGGCCCTGATCGCCGGTCTGATCTATATCGGCCCGGTCTGGGATTTCTTCGGCCAGATCCCCTGGACCACCAATTCCAGCGTGACGATGACCGTCGTGCCGCTCTTCGTGCTGATGGGCGAGCTGCTGCTGCGCAGCGGTCTGACCGACGACCTTTACGCCGCGCTGTCGCGGCTGGTCGGCCGCCTGCCCGGGGGTCTTTTGCACAGCAACATCCTCGCCAGCGGTGTCTTTGCCGCCGTCTCGGGCTCGTCGCTCGCCACGGCCACCACCATCGGCGCCGTCGCGCTGCCGACCATGAAGCAGCACGGCTACAACGAGCGGATCACCTTGGGCTCGATCGCCGCCGGGGGCACGCTGGGGATCCTGATCCCGCCCTCGCTGATCATGATCGTCTACGGCCTCGTGGCGCAGGTCTCGATCGGCGATCTCTATATCGCCGGGATCGTGCCGGGGATCCTGATGATGGTCGGCTTCATCGCCGCGATCCTGATCCTGTCGCTGTTCGGCCCCCGGGGCGAGCAGGCGATCCAGCGCTATTCCCTGCGCGAGAAGCTGGCGGGCCTCGTCAACATCATTCCCATCGCCCTGCTGATCGGGCTGGTGATCGGCACGATCTATCTGGGCGTCGCCACCGCGACCGAGGCCGCCGCCTATGGCGCGACCGGGGCGCTGGTCGTGGCGCTGGCCAAGCGCCGGTTAAGCTGGCCGATGCTGAAAGAGGCGCTGCTCAGCACGGCGATGACCACGGGCATGATCCTCTTCGTGGTGAACGCAGCCTTCCTTCTGCAATTCGTCCTGTCGTTCATCGGCGTGCCGCGGGCATTGTCGCAATCCATCCTGTCCTTCGGGCTCAGCAGCACCGAGCTTATTCTGGTGATCTGCGTGGTCTTCATCCTGCTGGGCATGGTCATGGACGGGCTGCCGATCGTCGTGGCCGTGGTGCCGATCTTCCTGCCGCTGTTGCAGGCGCAGGGCATCGACCTGGTGTGGTTCGGGATCATCGTCGTCATCCTGATCGAGCTGGGACTGATCACCCCGCCCATCGGCATGAACCTCTTCGTGCTGCAGGGGGTGCGCCACAGGCTCTATGGGGCCGAGGCCGGGAAGATGACCGACATCGTCATCGGCGTCCTTCCCTTCATCGTCTCCATGCTGGTGGTGCTGGGGCTGGTCATCGCCTTCCCGCAGGTCGCCATGGGTCTGGTCGGAGCGATGCGATGAACGCCGCCTTCCCCACCGGCGCCACCCGCGTGCACTTCCTGATCGGCCAGCCGACCGTGCAGGCGAAATCGCCCACCGCCATGACCCGGCTCTTCGCCGAGCGGGGCCAGGATGCCACGGTCCTGCCGCTCTCTGTGCCGCCTGGTGCGCTGGGAACGCTCGCCCGTGCGCTCTGGCCGGTCGAGAACCTCGGCGGGCTGATCGTCACCGTGCCCCACAAAATCGAGGCGCGGGAGATCGCCCGCGAGCTGAGCGACGCCGCCCGTCGCTGCGGCGCCGTCAATGTGCTGCGGCGCCTGCCGGACGGTGGCTGGTACGGTGACAATTTCGACGGCGAGGCGATGGTGCAGGCGATCCGCGCCGCGGGCTTCGACCTGCGCGGCGCCCGTGTTCTGCTGGTCGGCGCAGGGGGCGTCGGCAAGCCCATCGCACTGTCGCTGGCAGCGGCGGGGGTGGCGGGGCTCAGGGTCCGCGACACCGACCCCCAGCGCGCCGCCGACCTGACCCGACTGCTGCGCCAGCATTTCCCGCCGCTGGATCCCGCTGGCACCCCCGATCTGGTGGTGAATGCGACGCCCCTCGGCCTCGACCCGCAGGATCCCCTGCCCGCCACCGAGGCCGAGATCCTGGGGGCGCGCTGCCTTGCGGACGTGACCACGCCCCGGGGCACCAGCATGATGATCGGTATGGGACGGGCCGCGGGGCTCCTCACCGTCGATGGTCATGCGATGTATCAGGCCCAGCTGCGCACCATCCTCGACTTCGTGGACGAGGCGCCGGGGCCGTGAGGATGTCAGTCTTCCGGCCGCCGGCTAACCCCGTGCACCAGAAGCTCGGTGATCTGGTGCAGCCGCTCGTCCAGCGCGGCCTGGGTGTCCATGTCGACCTCGAACACCGAGGCGAAGGTGTATTTGTTCGACACCTGGTAGAAGCTGAGCGCACCCACCGTCATGAAGAAATGCGTGGGGTCGATGCCGGGCCGCAGCGTGCCATCGGCCACCCCCCGGGCGAAGATCGACTTGACCTTCTCCATGGCGAAGGCATTGAGGTTGCGCAGTTTCTCGGATTTGCGGATGTGCTCGCCAAAGGCGAGATTCTCGTTCACCACGAGGCGGACGTATTCCGGGTTCTTCTGGTGGCGCTCGAAGGTGAAGCGGATGAAGCTGCGCAGCGCCTCGAGCGGCGGCAGGTTGTCGACATCGAGGTCGCGCTCGGCCTCGCGGATCTGGATGTAGCTCTGCTCCAGCGCCGCGATGTAGAGCCCTTCCTTGTTGTCGAAGTAGTAGTACAGCATCATCTTGCTGGCGCGGCTGTTGGCGGCGATGCGATCGACGCGCGCCCCGGCCAGGCCATGCTCGGCGAATTCCTGGATCGCGACCTGCAACAGGTCCTGCCGCACCGCTTCGGGGTCGTTCTTGCGCTTGGCGCGCGCGTTCTTCTTCGCGGTCGCGGCGGCTTCCGACATCACATTGTCCATCCTGGCGGGCCGGTCGTGGCGCCGATCAAAATATACGAACCAGTATATTCTGCAAGCGCCGCCTGAGCAATCCGAACATTCCACATCGTTGAAATCGGGGCAATTCCCTTGAAACTCGGTATCGATTCCTATTCCTTCCACCGCTATTTCGGCGAAGCCTATCCCGGGCTTGAGGCGCTGCCCGCAGCCCGCTGGAGCGTCTGGGACTTCCTCGACAAAGCCCGGCAGCTGGAGGCCGAGGCGGTCTCGCTCGAAAGCTGCTTCCTGCCGGTCGGCGACCGCGATCTGACCCGGGCGCTGGCCGCCCGCCTCGATCAGGGCGGGATCGACAGGGTCTGGGCCTGGGGCCATCCGCGCGGCCTGCACTCCGGTCAGGCACCCGAGGCGCTGGCGGAGGGGATCGCCAGCCTTCAGGACGCGGCCGCCGTGGGCGCGCGCGTCATGCGGATCTGCACCGGCGGACGGGGTACGCGCTTCGGCACCTGGGCCGACCAGCGCGAGGCGCTGCTGCCGCTCCTCGCCCGTTTCGAGGCCGAGGCAAGGGCGCTCGGCATAACCCTGGCGCTGGAAAACCACATCGACCTTTACGCCGATGAGGTGATCGACCTGATCGAGAGCATCGGCTCCGACCACCTCGGCCTGTGCTTCGACACCGCCAACAACCTGCGCCTGTATGAAGACCCGCACGTGGTCGCCCGCAAACTCGCCCCCTACGCCCGCGCCACGCATATCAAGGATGTCCGGGCGATGGGCGGCGACCCGCAGACCATCGCCTTCTGGCCCTCGGTCCCGGTCGGCGAGGGGCTGCTGAAGATGCCCCTGATCCTGGAGGAGCTGCGCAAGGCAGGCTATCGCGGCATCCTCGCGGTCGAGATCGACTACCTCGCCCCCGGGAATGGCACGGAGGAGGAGGCGGTGGCGCAGTCGCTGGCCTATCTGAGGAGGGCGCTGGCGGGGATGGGGTGAGGGAAGGCGCGGTGCCGAAGACCCTTAGGCCTGGGCCTTCGGCGGGTCGGGGGAACCGGCGCTCACGCTTCTCCCCGGCGGGGGCGCGCGCGGCTGAGGGGCGCGGCGTTCGGGACGGAGGCAAGCATGGTATTCCCTCGGCTCAGCCTCCTCCGATGCAACCGCCGGCGCGACGTCCTCGCTTGGGCGCCTGCCCCGCAGCATCACCGGCCAAAGCCACCAATTACCGACGGTTCCCCGTCAGATCGTCGCTCAGCCCCAGTCGGGCGGCGTGCCACGAGGCTTCGGCGCGCGAGGAGATGCCCAGTTTGCGGTAGATCGACTTGATATAGCCCGCGACCGTGGTCTCGGCGATGGACAGCTGCGCCGCCACCTCGCCATTGCGCAGGCCACGGCCGATCAGGCCCAGCACCTCGCGCTCACGCGCGGTCAGGTCGTCGTCGGGCGCGGCAGGGCCGGTGCGGCGGAAATGCTCCATGATCCGCCGCGCCACCGAGGGCGACAGCGCCGGGATCCCCTCGGCCGTCTGCCGCAGTTGCCGGGTCAGCAGGTCCTGCGGTTGCTCCTTCAGCAGATACCCCTGCGCCCCGGCCGAGAGCGCCCCGACGATCGAAGCATCGTCCCCCATCACCGTGGTCACGACGCAGATCGTCTGCGGCCGCAGAAGGCGCAGGTTGCGCAGGACATCGAGGCCCGAGCCATCCGGCAGGCCGAGGTCGATCAACGCCACGTCGAAATCCCGCGCCGCCACCTGGCCGATGCCCGCGCGCATGCTGGCGGCCTCGTGGATCTCGCAGCCGGGAAAGGCGGTGGTGACGATCTCGGCCAGCCAGCGGCGCGTCTCGCTCAGATCCTCGACGATCAACACCCGTGTCATCACCGCACCCGCCCGGCTTCATAGGGAAATTGCGCCTCGATCCGCGTGCCCGCCGCGCCGCTGACCAGCGAGAAATGCCCGCCCAGGCTGGTGACCCGGGCGCGCATATTCTCCAGCCCGTTGCCGCGATGCTCGGTTGCCACGTCGAACCCCTTGCCGTCGTCCTCGACCCTGACGTCGATCATGTCCGCGCCCAGCCGGATGACGATGCGAACCAGCCCGGGTTCGGCATGTTTCAGCGCGTTCTGCACCGCCTCGCGCACCACCGAGCGCAGGGTATGGGCCTTGGCCAGCGGCAGGATCACCGCATCGCCCCCTTCGGCCCGCCAGTCCATCCGCACCCCGGCGGCGAAGACATGCTCGGAGATCTGCGCGCGCAGATCGGCCAGCAATTCCTCGAAGGACAGATCCGGGTTGCTGGCATTGTTCACGATATCCCGAAGGTCAGTCAGCGTTTCGCGGATCAGCTGGTCCTTGCGACGGGCCTCGTGGCTGTGCAGCGCGCCCATCAGCTGGACACCGATATTGTCGTGGATATCGCGGGCGATGCGCAGCCGTTCCTCGGCCACGCCCTTTTCATAGGCCGCGCGGCTTTCTAGCGCGTTGGTCAGCATCGCCCGCAATTCGTCGGCCAGCGCCACATCGGCGGGCGCGAAAAGCTTGCGGCCCTGCCCCGCGTATTCCAGCCGGTAGCCGGGCAGACCGCCCGCACCGCCCACCACCAGACCGACCCCCTCGTCGGTGATGGCCGATTGCGCGGCTTCCTCCTGCGGGGTCAGGGTGAGGGGATGGAAGAGCCCCTCCAGCAGCGCGCCCCAGCGCGCGCGCTGGTCGCGGCCGGGCGGGGTCAGCGCCACGTCCATCACCTGCCGGAACAGCGCGCCCTGCACGGGATCGGTCCGCCGCAGCACCAGCCGGGCCAGCATGTCCCGCAACGGCAGCCAGACGAGCCCGACCACCAGCAGCGACAGGGCAAAGGCCGGGGCGCGTTCGTCGATGACGGTGACGATCAGCAGGGCGTCAAGCACCAGCAGCAGCAGCACGCCCACCACGTAGAAAAGGATCCGGAATGCCCAGTCATCAAGCTGGAACAGCCGGTAGCGGGCGACCCCCAGCGCCACCCCGCCATAGATCAGCAGGAAGAACAGGAAGGCCTGTCCCTGCGACAGCAAGGCGTCGACACCGAAGGCAACCGGCAGGATCACCGTCGCCACGAAGGTTCCCGCGCCGACGATCACCGCCAGGCCCAGCCAGGTCAGCGCGGCCCGGTCGCGCGGATCTCCCTTGGTGGCGCGGAATTGCAGGCCGACCAGAGCGACGATGACCAGCATCGCGGTCAGGATCGCCAGATGCCGGCCCAAGGCAGGTCCCTGCGCCCATTCCAGGGCATCGGCCAACCGCCACAGGCCCAGCACGAGCGCCGGCAACAGCAGAAACCGATCCCGGACCAGACGGCGCGGATAGATCAGGAAGAGGCCGATCATGCCGACGCCGAAGGTCAGCGAACCGGTGGCGTTCAGCGACGACAGGGCCCGGAACAGCGGATCGGGCAGCGCCAGCTCCCGCGTCGAATAGACCGCGGCGGGAAAGGCCGAGATCATCAGCCCCGCCCCCGCGAGTGCCAGGAACCGCGCCGCCCAATCGCCCCGGCGCAGCGCCCAGATCCAGACGCCGATCCAGAACCCTGCCAGACCGACGCCGATCTGCATCCAGAAGGCGACGGGCAGGCTGGTCAGGGGGCGCCGCGCCTCGGGCGTGATCCGGTAAGGGGTCGGGGGTGCTGCGGCCTCGGCTTCGTCCTCACCGGGTTCGGCCAGCCCGAGTTCGACAGGTTCGTGCATCAGCGCCGCGATCCGGTCCTGACGCGCGAAATATTCAGTCATGGCGGCGTAGCTTGGCAGCGCGTCGGGCTCCTCGATCAGGTCGGCCCCGGTCAGGGTGACAGCGCCTCCGGCACCGGCGATGCTCAACACCCGGGCCGCGGTGGATGGAACGCCTGCCCGTGCCGCCGGGCCTTCGGCCGCTGTCAGCCAGAGCGCGCCGTCCTCGCCAGCCTTGGCGACCGGCGGGACAGGGCTCAGCGACAGGCCCAACCAGGGACGGCTGGTCGCGAGGCCCAGCATCACCCCGGCGAAAAGGACGCTCAGCGCGACAGCAGCAAAGAGGGCCAGACTGGGTGCCAGCCGACGCGACAGTGCCGCAGGCCTGCCCGGGGTCGGCATCCTTCGGTCAGAGCGCCGGTCTTGCATCGCCGTCATCATCCCTCGACATCTAGGTGCCGTCCGGCCCGCCGTGGCCCCCCTGAACAGGGGGGCGCCGGTTCGGTCTGGCACCCGGGAACTGGACCATATGTCCGG
Source organism: Pararhodobacter sp. (assembly GCF_034676075.1). Classification (GTDB taxonomy): domain Bacteria; phylum Pseudomonadota; class Alphaproteobacteria; order Rhodobacterales; family Rhodobacteraceae; genus Pararhodobacter. The sequence goes on from NZ_JAUCCQ010000001.1 coordinate 158,751, forward strand.
CCTCCGCACCAGATCCCAAGTCCTCAGCCCCCCTGAACGGGGGGGTGCGCGGGCGCGCTGGAGGCGTAGTCTCGCGCCCCGTACGGCACATCACCGGGTGCCAAGAGCGCGTATCAGAGGGTCGACGGGGGGCCAGAGCATGATCCAACAGATGCACCACCAGGCCGCGGACCCGATCCCGCAACCCGTCTCTGCCCTTGCCGCGCTGGTTCACCGGGCTCTGCGCGACCTCAAACCCCTGAGCCGGGTGCCCGAGGCGCGGGTCGCCGCCATCGGTGCGCAATGCGGCGAGGAAGAGATCGCGGCGGCCATCGCCTGGCTCGATGACCTCGCCCAGGAACGGCGCGCCGTGCAGGATTGGGACCGCACCGCGCTGAACGAACTCCTCCGGGTGCAGGACCTGCTGCACGGCGTCCTCTGCCGGGTGCCCGGTTGCCATTTCGAGGCCGTGGCCGCCGGGTTGAAAAGCCCCGAATGGCGTACCCGGATCCATGTCGCCATGGCACTTGACGCGCTGGACCGGCGCGCCGCCCTGCCCCATCTGCGCCGGGCGCTGGCCCGCGAGCAGGACGATCAGGCCGGTCAGGTCATGGTCCTGACGCTCGCCCGCGCCGAAAGCGAGGGCGTCTGACGGGCTGCCACACCCACCCCGATCACGCAGGTGTCAAGACAGGCACCGCGCGAAACGCCTATTCCTTCGTCACGCCCCCGCCCCCGGCGAGCGTTTTTTTTTGAGACGGAAGGAATTTTTCATGACCCGATCCCTTGCCCCCATGGCCACCGGTCTGATGCTGGCCGCCTTGCTGCCCCTCTCCGCCGCGGCCGAGCCGCTCCGCGGCGTGGCGCCTGCGGGCGTCAGCCTCTATCCCGCGCAGTACCAGCCAGCAGCCAGCGCCACCTTCCGGCTGCCCCCCGGCGTGCCCAACCTGCCGGTCTCGTGGGAGGGCGTGCCGCTTGATCCCGCGATGAGCCCAGAGGCCTGGGCACCGATGGAGACCGGCCCGACCATCCGCGGCGAGTTCGAACCCGGGCGCTGGCGCATCACCGCCCATGTGCCGGGCGAGGTGACCTTCTCGGCCATCGTGACGCTGGCGCCCGGGCAGATGGCGGACATCACCCTGCCCGTGACGGCCGAGCCCGAGCCCCAGACTCAGACCACCTTCGACGCCGGGTCAGCCTGCGCGACAGCCGTGTGCCCGGTTGCCGTGGACGGGCTGGCGGTGACCCTGCGGCAGGGCTGGTGGATGGAACCCCCCACCTGGACCAGCGCCACCGTGGGCGCCCATCCGCTGGATTTCCCGCGGGTCGATTTCCACGGGCCCGGCGGGGCTTCGCTGCATCTCAACCCGCATCAATGGCTGATGGCCAACGGCCCCTGCCAGGAGACGGCGGCGGGTCAGCTGTGCCAGTGGCTGGATGCCTCCTCCGCCACCGCACAGGCGGCCGACGCCATGGCGCCGACGCTGCGCCTGATCGACCGCGCCCCGCCGCGGAAGTGACCGGCAAGGGGCGCGCGAGGCTCAGCGCGCGCCCTGGGCCAGCCGCGTCGCCTCGGGCAATCGGCGCAGGGCCAGCATGGCCCCGGCGCCGATCAGCGGTCCCGGCACCAGGAACAGGAAGGCCCATCGCCAGCCGCCGATCCACTCGGCGAAATGCGGCAGCGCCCAGATCGCCACCACGGTCAGGCCGAAGCCCAGACCCATCTGCAAGGCCAGCGCCGTGCCGACAAAGGCGCCCTCGGCCAGTTCGGTGACCGCGGCCGAGAACTGCGCGCTGTCGCCGATCACCGTGATGCCCCACAGCAGCGCGATCAGCGCCAGCACCAGCGGCGGGCCGTCGAAGAAGAAGCCGATCATCGCCGCGCAGCCGCCCGAGATCAGCATCATCCCGGCGCAGGTCAGGCAGCGCCCGATCCGGTCCGACAGCCAGCCGCCCAACAGGCAGCCGACCGCGCCCGAGGCCACGACAACGAAGCTGAGCATCGAGGCCGAGCCGAAGGGAAAGGGCTGCATCCCGACCTCGGCCGCGGCGGCGAAGGCGAGGATCCAGGCCCAGAGGGCATAGAGTTCCCACATATGGCCGAAATAGCCGAGGTTCGCCAGAAACAGCGGCCGGTTGGTGAAGACGCTGAGCGATTGCCGGGGGTCGAAGGTGGCGCGGCCGAAGGGCGAGGGTCCTTCGCGTACCACGGTGGCGAACACCAGCGCCGCAGCCAGCGCCGTGCCCGAGGTGACCCAGACCACCAGCCGCCAGTCGATCCCCTCGGCCAGCGCGCGCACCAGATGCGGCATCGAGGAACCCAGCGTCAGCGCGCCGATCAGAAGGCCCAAGGCCAGCCCCCGCCCCCGCACGAACCATGTCGCCATCAGCTTCATGGCGGGCGGATAGACCCCGGCCAGCGCCACGCCGGTCACGAAACGCGCCAGGATCGCGCCGTCCGGCCCGACCACCAGCAGCGCCGCATTCGCCATCGCCGCCAACCCCGCCGACACCGACATCAGCCGGGGCATCGGCACGATATCGGGCAGATTGACCAGCGAGGCGCCGATGGCCCCCACGACGAACCCCAGCTGTACCGCATTGGTCAGCCACGACGTCCGCGCGGCGTCCAGATCCCAGAGCGTGACCAGTTCCGGCAGGATCGCCGTGGCCGAGAACCAGGTCGCCAGCACCCCCGCCACCCCCAGACAGAGCACGGCCAGCATGCGCCAGCGGCCCTCGGCCTGCGGGACGGGGATCATCTCAGAGCCCTTCGAGCGGCATGGTGAAGGTCGTCGCCTCGCCCTCGACGCAGATTGCGCCGGTGCTGTCGGTGACGCTGACCTTGAGCGTGCAAAGCGGCTTGTCCTCGCGCACCGTCAGCACCTCGACCCGGCCGGTGATCGTCTCGCCGACGCCCACGGCCTTGCGGAAGTTGAGGTTGGTGTTCAGGAACACCGTCCCCGGCCCCGGCAGATCCTCGGCCACCACGGCGTTGACGATGCCGGTGGTCACACCGCCCTGCACGATCAGCTTGCCGAAGGCGGTCTTGCGGGCCAGCGCCTCGTCGTAATGCACCGGGTTGCGGTCGCCGGTCATCGCAGTGAAAGCCTCGATATCCGCCATCGAGGTGGTGCGGCTGCGCTCGGCCGCCTGTCCCACCCGGGGCATTCCGTTGATCGTGCCGGTCCAGCCGTTTTTCGTGGTCATAGCGTGCTCCTTGGCAGTCAGTTTCAGGCGGGGCGGAAGGCGGGCAGGACCCGTCCGCCAATGTCGGTGGGGGCCAGCGTCAGGGCCATGCCGACCGCGGGCTCAGGGCTCAGGATATGGCTCAGCATCACCGGCCCCTCGGCCAGCGCGACCAGCCCCACGGCATAGGGCGCGGCGGGGGCCCAGCCGGGATGGCCGGGTTTCCAGACCCTGCTGAAGCTCGTCAGCCGGCCCTGCCCGCTGGCCTGCCGCCAGTCCCAGGCATCGGCCCAGCAATGCGGGCAGATCTCGCGCGGGTAGAAGAAGGATTGATCGCAGGCACGGCAATGCGGGATCACCAGCCGCCCCTCGGCCGCCGCGTCCCAGAAGGGCTGCGTCAGCGCAATCGCCGTCGGTCCGGGGACCTTGAGGGTGGAGAGGTCGGTCATGGCTCGGCTCCCAGGACAAGCGCCACGGCTTCGGACATGGTGGCCCCGTTGCCCGTGACCAGCGCGAATTCGGCGTTCGGGATCTGCCGCCCCTCGGCGCTGCCACGCAGCTGCCGGACGGCCTCGGTCACATGGGTCATGCCGCCCGCCAGATCCGGCTGGCCATAGCCCAATTGCCCGCCATGGGTGTTCAGCGGCCAATCCCCCTCGGGCCCGAATTCATGCGCCCGCATGAAGGCGCCGAACTGACCGGGCGGGCAGATCCCGCTGTCTTCCAGCGTCGTCGCCACCATGATCGTGTAGCAATCATAGAGCGAGAGCAGCGACATCCGTTCGACGCTCAGCCCCGATTGCGCGAAAGCCCGCGCCATCGACGGTTTCAGCGGCCCCGAGGTCAGATCCGGTGCCTGGCTGACGGCGCGGTGGGTGATCTTCTCGCCCGCGCCCAGCAGATAGGCCGCGCGCCGGCCCTTCGCCCGGGCGGCGGAGGTGACGATCACCGCCTCGGCCCCGGCGACCGGCATGACGATCTCGAACAGGTGCAGCGGGCTCGCCACCATGGGCGAGGCCAGAACCTGCTCGACACTCGCGGGCTGGCCGTGAAAGATCGCCCCCGGCATCCGCTGGGCATTGGCCCGCGCCCAATGGGCGATCAGGGCGAAATCCTCGTCCGTGCTGCCATAGCGCGCCATATGCGCCTGTTTCAGCAGCGCATAGGAGATATTCGCGCCCGAGGCCCCGAAGGGCACGTCGAATTCGCGGATCGGATTGCGGTTGGGGCTGCGCGGTGCCTCAGGGTTGCGGTGGTTGCCGATGACGCAGAGCACCGTCTCGCACATCCCCGCCTGAATCGCCGCCGCCGCCCGCCAGATCATCCCGGGACCCGAGGCCCCGCCCAGATCGACGACATTGCCCATGACCGGTTGCAGGCCCAGATATTCGGCCACGGTCGCCGGCACGTGCTGCGGCGTCTCGCCGACCTGCGGGCCGACCAGCAGCCCGTCGATCGCCGATTTCTCCAGCCCGGCATCGTCCAGCGCCGCCTTGGCGGCACGGGCCAGCATGCCAAGGGTCGAGGCGCCCTCGGTCCGTCGTTGCGGGGCCAGCGAGCCCACGCCGATCAGTGCGGCATGCGGCCTCATAGCGCGGCCCTTTCCGAGAGTGCTGCGTATTCCGCGAGGCATTCCGCATTGGCGAGCGAGGCGAGATTGGCCACCACCTGCCCGGCGACGACCGAGCGCGCGGCGCCCTCGACCCGCTTGCCGTTCACCGTCATCGGGATGTCGGCCACCGCATAGATCGCGCCCGGCACATGGCGGGGCGAACATTCGGCGCGGACGCGCGAGCGGATCGCCTTCGCCAGATCGGGCGTCAGGTCCGCCGTCTCGGCCAGCTTGACGCAGAGGACGATTTCCTCATCCCCCGGCACGGCGCGGCCGAAGACCAGCGCATCGGTCAGTTCGGGGAATTTCTGGCAGACGTTGTAGATATCGGCCGTGCCGATCCGCACCCCACCCGGGTTCAGCGTGCAATCCGAGCGGCCATGGATCACCGCGGTGCCGTCGATGTTCATCGTCGCATGGTCGCCATGGGTCCAGATCTCGGGCCGGTCGGCGAAATAGCTCTTGCGGTAGCGCGCCGCGCCGCCTTCGCCCCAGAAGGTCGCGGGCATCGAGGGGAAGGGCTCGGTGCAGACCAGCTCGCCCGGGCGGCCGCGCACCGGCGCGCCGCGCTCGTCCAGAACATTGACCGCCATGCCGAGGGCCTTGACCGTCAGCTGCCCGCGCTTGACCGGATGCAGCGGCGAGCCCAGCAGGAAGCAGCCCATGATCTCGGTCCCGCCCGAGATCGAGGCGAAGCCAGGATGCCGCCCGACTGCGTCATAGATCCAGTCGTATTGATCGGGCGAGACCGGGCTGCCCGCCGACATCAGCCAGCGCAGCGACGACAGGTCCTGCGCGTCGCCCGGGCGATAGCCCTCCTCCATCAGCGTGGACAGGTATTTCGGGCTGATGCCGAGATGAGTGATCCGCTCGGCCTCGACCGCGCGCCAGAGCGGGCCGCAATCGTAGCGGCCCTCGCGCTTGAGGATCGGCGCCCCGTCATAAAGCACCAGCGTCGCACCGCAGCCCATGCTGGCGACGACCCAATGGTACATCATCCAGGCGGTGTTCGTGTACCACAGGAAGCGGTCACCGGGCCGCACATCGCCGTGCAGCAGATGCTCTTTCACCTTCTGCAGCAGCACGCCGCCGGTGCGGTGGACGATGGCCTTGGGTGCCCCGGTCGTGCCCGAGGTATAGAGGATATAGCAGGGATCGTCGAAGGCGAGCGGCTCGAACTCAAGGGGACCCGCGCTGCCGAAATCCTCCCAGCGGATCGTCGGGCGGTCCATCGGCGCGGCCCCGGGACCGACCAGCACCAGCGCGCCCAGCTCGGGGATCTGACCGGCGATCTCGGCGATCCGGTGGCCGAGGTCGACGCTCTTGCCGCCATAGGTCACGCGGGTCTGCGCGAACAGGACCTTCGGCTGGACCTGCCCGATCCGGTCGAGGATCGCCGCCGCGCCGAAATCCGGCGAGCACGAGGTCCAGACCGCCCCGATGGCGAGCGAGGCCAGCAGCGTGACCAGGCAGTCGATCCGGTTGGGCAGGATCGCCGCCACCCGGTCGCCCTTCATCACGCCGGCCTCACGCAGGCCGCGGGCGACCCGCGCCACCTCGGCCCTCAGCGCCTCGGCCGAGAGCGCCCGGCGGTTACCCGATTCGTCCAGCTCGATCACCGCCTGCGCGGCGTCGGCACGGGCCAGCAGGTTCTCGGCCATGTTGAGCCGGGCTTCGGGAAAGAAGCGCGCGCCGGTCATCCAGGCGGCGGGGTCGCGCTGCAGGGCAATGCCGCCCTTTTCGCCCTTGATACCGGCGAAATCCCACAGGCGCGACCAGAAGGCGGCGGGATCGGCGATGCTCCAACCATGCAGCGCCTCATACTCGGCGACCCCGAATCCGTTCTCCTGCGCAAAGCGCGCCAGGGCGGTTTCCTGCAAGGCCGCAGCATCCGGCCGCCAGAGTACCGATCTGTCCATTTCATCCCCCTCCCGAGACTATCGAGGCTCCCAACCTGATGACTATGGACTAGTCGGTCCAGACTCGTCTCTGCAAGCAAAAAATTTCGGCCAGCGCCAGTTCGGAAGGACTTGGGGCAAGATGCGCTGACAGAGCCACCGTCTAATCCATTGACTTACAACTTCTTATTTCAAGTCATCTCAGTCAGGCCGTTCCACGCCCCATAGCTTCTCATCCACGGCCATCTCCGCAAAAGCAACAAGAAACAAGACCAGAAACCACGCCGGACCGATCAGTTTAAATTGACGCAGGCGGAAAACCGCGCGTATCGTGCGTCAGACCGTTCGGTCCACAAGGTCCGTGGGGTCCAAGGGAGGAACCATCATGCTATACCGACTCGGGGTCGCGTGCTCGTCATTCACGCGCGCCTTCATCCCCAATCCATTCATCTTCGCCATCGTCCTGACCGGCCTCACCGCCGTGCTCGCCATCACCCTGACCCCGACCGGCCCGGCCGAAGTGGTGGGCATGTGGTACGGCGGCTTCTGGAACCTGTTGTCCTTCGCCATGCAGATGACGGTCATCCTGCTCTTCGGCTATGTGCTGGCCTCCTCGCCGCCGGTCGAACGCGCCATCGACCGCGTTGCCCGGATTCCCAAGACCGCCACCCAGGCCATTGTCATGATCACCGCGCTGGCGGTGATCTTCGGCGCGGTCAGCTGGGGGCTGGGGCTGATCATCGGCGCCATCTCGGCCCGCAAGATCAGCCAGAACTGCCTGGAGCGCGGGATCCGCGTCCATTACCCGCTGGCCGCCGCCGCGGGCTTTTCCGGGCTCATCGTCTTCAACTGCGGCCTCTCGGCCTCGGCACCGCTGCTGGTCAACACGCCCGGGCACTTCCTGGTCGACGAGATCGGGCTGATCGGCCTCGAGAACACGATCCTGACCGGCTACAATCTGGTGACGCTGCTGATCTTTCTGCTGGTGATCCCTTTCGTCTATGCCGCGATGCAGCCGCCGGAGCATGAGCGCCTCACCGTCGATCCCGAACCGCCGACCCCGGCGGCCGAGAACGCGCTGGCCGGGGACGCCAGCCTGACCGACGCACGCGACCGCACCGTCGCCGCGCGGATGGAACGCTCCTATCTGATGAGCTGGGCGGTGGTCGTGGTGGGCCTGGGCTATGTCGTCTGGCATTTCATGACCAACGGCTTCGACCTCAACCTCAACATGGTGAACTTCATCCTGCTGCTGGCCGGGATGGCCGCGCATGGCACGCCGATTGCCTATGTGCAGGCGGTGGACAAGGCGATCGGCGCCTGCGGTCAGGTGGCGCTGCAATTCCCGTTCTACGCCGGGATCATGGGGATCATGTCGGGCTCGGGCCTGATTACCATCTTCGCCGCCGGGCTGGTGTCGATTTCGACCGAGTTCACCTTCCCCTTCTTCGCCATGCTCAGCTCGGCCATCGTTAACCTCTTCGTGCCCTCGGCCGGCGGCCAATGGGCGGTGCAGGGGCCGGTCCTGATCGAGGCCGCGCGCAACATCGGCGCCGACATGGGCCAGACCATCATCGCCTTCGGCTATGGCGACCAGCTGACCAACGGCTTGCAGCCGATGTGGATGCTGCCGCTGCTGGGCGTGACCAAGCTGCGCGCCGGCGACATCCTGGGCTATACCGCCGTGATGATGATCTTCGGTCTCGTCATCTTCGGCGCGGGCGTGACGCTTCTGCCGCTCATTCTCTAGGCCCTGCGACAGAAAGTCTCCGATGCCCGGCCCTCCGGGCATCGGAGCGGACTGGTCCGACCGGTCACTCACTGATATGGATGGCGCAGAGAATCGAGAGAGCCCCCATGCAGACCCCGGCCGAGAAGCGCCCGATCAGCGACACCAAGCGTGCGATCATGAAGACCGCCGCCCAGCTTTTCGCCGAGAAGGGCTATGGCAGCGTCGGCACCGCCGAGCTGAGCAGCGCCACCAACCACGGCAAGGGCGCGCTCTATCATCATATCCGGTCGAAAGAGGATCTGCTCTTCGACATCATGACCGTCTATCTGCACGACCTTCTGGCCGGGGCCGAGACGATCCTGGCCGACAGCGACGATCCCGAACAGCGGATCCGCGCGCTGTCTCTGGGCCTGATGCAGGCCGTCGTGCAGGACAACGCCGAGATGACCGTCTGCTTCCGCGAGGTGCACGCGCTCTCGCCCGAATACCGCCGCGCGGTCCTCAGGCTGCACGGCGATTACTTCCGCCTGTGGGAGCGGGTGATGAACGAGGCGCGCGACACCGCCCGCCTGCGCGCCGTCGATCCCGACGAGCTGAAGGCCCTGCTGGGCATGTATTTCTACGCCTTCCTCTGGGTCGGGCCGCAACGCGCGGGCGATATCGAGGCCCTGGCCGAGAAATTCGCGGGCCTCGTGCTGCGCGCCTGCCGCAAGGGCTGAGAGCGGGCTTTACCTCCCCTTCGCGAAACTGTACCGTTCGGTCCAGAATCGCGAGGGAGGATCGCATGTCCACAGGTGTCTTCATCGTCGCCGCGCGCCGCGCACCGATCGGCAAGCTGGGCGGCGCCTATGCCGGGGTTCCGGCGGCGCGGCTGGGGGCCGCGGTGATGCGCGCCGTGATCGCCGATGCCGGGATCGACCCGGCGACGATCGACGAGGTGATCGCCGGGCAGGTCCTGCAGGGCGGCGCGGGCCAGAACCCGGCGCGGCAGGCGGCGATCTGGGCGGGCATCCCCGACCGCGTGCCCGCCATGACCATCAACAAGGTCTGCGGGGCCGGGCAGAAATCCATCCATCTTGCCGCACAGGCGATCCGCGCGGGTGACGCCGAGATCGTGCTGGCCAGCGGGCAGGACAGCATGACCGAGTCCCCGCGCCTGCTGCGGAAAAGCCGGGCACCGGCGCGGATGGGGGACCTCGGACTTGAGGACATGATGATCGTCGACGGCCTCTGGGATGTGTTCAACGACATCCACATGGGCAATACGGTCGAGCAATTGGCCCGGCGCTTCCAGATCACGCGCGAGGCGCAGGACCCCTTCGCCCTGACCTCGCAAGAGCGGGCGGCGGCGGCGCAGAAGGCCGGGCTCTTCGCAGATGAGATCGTGCCGATCACCCTGCCCGTCCGGGGCGGCGAGCGCGTGGTGACCGAGGATGAATCGCCCCGCGCCACCACGCTGGAGCGGCTCTCGGCCATGGCCCCCGCTTTCGATCCCGAGGGAACGATCACCGCGGGCAATGCCTCGGGCCTGAACGACGGCGCCTCGGCGGTGCTGGTGATGTCGGAACGGCGGATGCAGGCGCTGAACCTGACCCCGCTCGCCCGGATCGCCAGCTATGCCGCGGCCGCGCTCGACCCGATGGACATGGGGTTGGGGCCAGTCGAGGCCTCGCGCGCGGCGCTGGCCCGAGCCGGGTGGAACGCAACCGATCTGGAAAGGCTGGAGATCAACGAGGCCTTCGCCGCCCAGTCGCTGGCGGTCAACCGGCACATGGACTGGGACCCGGCGCGGATCAACGTGAACGGAGGCGCCATCGCGCTTGGACATCCGCTGGCGGCCAGCGGCAACCGCATCGTCACCACGTTGCTGCACGAGATGCGGCGCAGCAAGGCGCGGAAGGGTCTGGCGTCCCTCTGCATCGGCGGGGGCATGGGGGTGGCGATCTGCCTTGAGGCCGCCTGACGCCCCGCAATGCGCAAAATCCTTGCCTTCTGCGCGCAGGACCCGCAGATTCGAGGGGATCAGCCGGGGGCAGACTATGCACAGATCGCTGGAGCGGCGCGACGCCCCCGAGAATATCGACCGCTTCTATCGGCTGGATCTGGAGCGTGACCTGTTCGGCGAATGGTGCGTGACCCGCCGTTGGGGCCGGAACGGCACCTATGGGCGGCACAAGATCGCCTCGTTCGACAGCGCCCGCGCCGCGCTGTCCGCCTTTCACGCCTTCGAGGCCGCCAAGCGCCGTCGCGGCTATGTGGCGCGAGGCTGAACCATGCCTCGGCCTTTTGACGACGATTATCCCGGTGATCTGCCGGACGATGCCCAAGGCATCCCCGAGGAGGACCTCTGGTTCCTGCCCGGCCCGATGGAGGATGACGACGACCCGCTGGGCCAGCCCCTGCCCCGGGCCGACCGGCGGGCGCTGTTCGAGCCGGACGAATGGCGCGCGGCCGAGCAGGCGCTGGCGGGGCCCTTGGCCGGGCTGAGCCTCGCCTTCGGCGAGCTGGACCTTCGGCTGCGGCAAGGCCCGCCCGGCCTCAGGCTGCGGTTGGCGTTGCAGGAGGTGGCGACGCTCTCCTGGTGGGCCGGCACCCGCTTCCCGGTCGAGCGGCTGGGTCTATGGCTCGCGCTCCGCGTCGGCAGCACGGCCGACAGCGAGGCCGCCCTGGCCCGCGCCGGTTGGGCGACGCGGCGGCTGACGCATGGCCCGACGCCCTCGCAGGACATCGGCGGATTCCTCGACCGCCCGGGTGAGTCGATCGAGGATCTGACGGTCTTGCTGCGCAGTCTGACAGGCCTGCATCCGGTGACGCAGGCGGCGGTCCTGTTTCAGGCCTGGCGCCTCATCGGCCCCGAGAGCGCCCGCGATCTGGAAGCCGCGGTCCTTGCCGCCCGACACGGCGCGGCGATGAGCCGCCTGCCCGGGCAGGGTGCGCCCTTCCTGCCGCTGGCGACCGGCGGGCCGGGCGGGTTGCAGGGACAGGGCGAGCCCCGGCGCAAGCTCGCCGCCTGGATCGCCGGGGCAGAGCAATCGGTGCTGGCCGCGCTTTTGCACCTCGAACGGCTGACCGCCTGGCGACAGCGGGCCGAGGAAGCGACCGGCGACCTCTCGGGGCGGGTTCCGGCGCTGTTGCTCGATGTGATCGAAGGCTGGCCGCTGGTCGCCGCCCCCCTGGCCGAGACGGAAACCGGCGCCTCGCGCGCCGCGGTCCAGCGCAATCTGGACCGGCTGACCGAGCGCGGTTTGATCGAGGAGATCACCGGCCAAGGGCGTTTCCGCCTCTGGCGGGCGCGGCTCTAGCGCCGCGCGCGGGGCCGCAGCAGGAGCCCGCCGTAAAGCAGGGCGAAGCCGCCGAACCCGGCGATCCAGCCCAGGGCCGACAGCCTCAGGAACAGCTCCGCGCTGCCTGGCGCCAGCCCCGCGGCAAGCCGCGCCAGAACCGCCAGCGTCACCGCCAGATAGAGCGCGGTGGTGCCCCGGCCCGCCGTCAGCGCCTGCCCGGTGTGGCCGCGCGTGGCACGGGTCATCACCGCCAGCGTCATCATGCCGATCCCGCCCGCCATCCACAGATGCTGCGCCGCAGCCGGGGACAGGGCGGCGGGAAACAGGATCGCCCCACCCAAGGTCAGCGCCCCCAGCGGCACGAAGCCATAGGCCAGGTGCAGGACCCAGACCAGCGGCTCGGCCCCGCAGCGGTCCCCGGCCCAGCGGCTGAGCCGTACGGCATGCAGCCCCCCGGCGAGGATCAGCGCTGCGGCGGTCAGCGGCGCCTCGGGCAGCGTGATCCAGAGCAAGATCGCGCCCAGCAGGGCCAGAAGCGCCACCTTGTCGAAACGCCGCTCGGGCGGGGTCGGCAGGCGGCCCGGGCCGCGCTTGGCCAGCCAGTTGCGGGTGAAGGAGGGGATGATCCGCCCGCCGATCAGCGCCACCAGCAGGATCGCCCCGCCCAGCCCCAGCCGCAGACCTGCACCCTGAGCCGGGGTTCCGCCGCGCAGAGCGTCGAGATGGAAGGCCGCGTTGCCCAGCGTGAAGAGTGCCAGCATGCCCAGCACGACAAGGTTGCGCCAGTTGCGCCCGGCCACTACCTCGCGCCCCATCGCCGCCAGCAGGGCCAGCGCGAAGGCGAGATCGGCGACCGGCGCGACAAGGGGCGGCAGCAGGGCAGAGACGGTGACGGCGACCCGGCCGATGAGCCAGAGCGCGAAAAGCACCGCCAGCGGCCAGCCGACCAGCGGCATGCGGCCGGTCCAGTTGGGGACAGCGGTCATCAGGAAGCCCGCCATCACCGCGCCGAGATAGCCGAACAGGAATTCGTGGGCGTGCCAGGCGACCGGGTCAAAGCGCGTCGGCAGATCCAGAAGACCCGACAACATGGTGATCCACAGCGCCATGGTCAGCGCCGCCCAGATCCCGGCGCCCAGAAAGAACGGCCGGAAACCGAAGCTGAACAGCGCAGGCCCGGTCCAGGCCCTTTGCCGGTCCATTGTACTCATGTCCTGCCCTCCTCGGCCCGGTCGATCAGGTGGCGGATGTGGCGGGCGAAGGCCCAGGTGGCGGGCAGCGCGATCAGGGCGCCGAGCGCGGCCGAGGGCCATGTGCCCAGCACCGGCAGCCCGACCCAGGAGCCGATCAACGAGGCGAAGAACACGTTCACCGCCATCGCCCCCCAGCCGAAGGGAAACAAGGCCAGCGTCAGGCGCGGCACGCTCCAGCCTGGCGCGCTCATGACCGGCGGACCAGCCATTGCACGCCCACCAGCGCCGCGACGAAGGCAAGCGAGGCGACCAGATACCAGAATTCCGCCTCGGCGGTCTGGGCCTGCGGGATCGGGCGGTCGAAGGCCTCGGCCACGACCGGGGTGGCGATCAGCGACAGGATGATGGGAAGAAAACGCATGTCAGGTCTCCTGCGTGAGGTGGCGATAAATGTCGGGAAGGGCGCGGGTCAGGCGGCCGGGATCGGGCAGCAGGGTGAAGCCGCCACGGCCGAAGATACGGGGAAACCAATCCTGCCCGTCCTCGTCGATGACCACGCCATGCAGGGCGAGCCCCGCGCGCCGCGCCTCGCGCACGGCCATGCGGCTGTCCTCGATCCCGTGCTGGCCCTCGTAATGGTCAAGGTCGTTGGGCTTGCCATCGGTCAGCACGATCAACAGCCGCCGCGCAGCGGTCTCCTGCTGCAGTTGGGCCGAGACGTGGCGGATCGCGGCGCCGAGGCGGGTGTAATGCCCGGGCCTCAGACCACCGATCCGGGCCCGGGTCTGTGGGCCGACCGGATCGGCGAAATCCTTGACGCGGCTCAGGAATACCCGGTCGCGGCGCAAAGAGGAAAAGCCCCAGATCCCCAGCCGGTCGCCAGCGGCCTCGATGCCCTCGGCCATCGCCGCCATGGCCTCCCGCGCGACCTCGATCACCGAGGTGTCGCCGATCGCGGCCTCGGTCGAGCGCGAGGTGTCGATGAGGAACGCGACGCTCAGATCGCGTTCGACCTGCCGCGCGGCCTGCCAGATGCGGTCCGAGCCCCGCCCGGTGGCGCGCAGGTCGGTCTGCGCGGTCAGCAACGCGTCGAGGTCGAGTTCCGCGCCCTCCACCTGACGCGGTTGCAGCAGGCGGCGCGGGCGCAGGGCCTCGAACTGGCGGCGGACCTCGCGGATGCGGCGGGGATTGCCGTGATAGGCCGCGTTCTCCTCAGCCGGGGCGTCGAGAACGCGGACATGATCGGGCATGTAGCTGCGCGCGCGGTGGTTCCATTCGGGATAGGTATGGGTGCCGGAAAGCCGCTCGTGATCGGCATCGGCGGGCGACAGGTCCAGATGCAGCCTGAGCCGCGTCGCCGCCTTGCGGTCGTTGCGCGAGAGCGTCAGGCGGTCCTGATCGTCGGCGGCCTTTGCGGCGTTCTCGTCGTCATCGTCATCGACGGAGCGATTGACGTTCAGCGCCTCGACCCAGCTAAGGATCGCCTCGAAACGGTGGACGATGAAACTGTCGCGCCGGTTCGCTTGGTCCAGATCGCGGCGCTGGCCGAACTTGCGCTTGGTGACGGCGGCCGAGGGGGCGGGACCGGGCTCGGCCTCGGGTTCCGGGGCGGCATCGCCCTTGCCGGGGCGGGTCCAATGCAGCCAAAGGGGCACCGGCGCGAAGGGCAGATGCCCGCGCGAGGGCGGCGGGGGCTTGGCCAGAGGGTCGGTGTTGAGCGCCGCCTGCAGCAGGGCCTCGACCGCGCGTTCGGAGCCGGGGCCGGGCGCGGGGCGCTGCGCCAGAGCCAGCGGCAGCATCCGGCGATGCGCCTCGCGCAGGCCGGGACAGGCGGCGAGCACGGCGCGGGTGGCAGCGGTATTGGTGGCGATCTGGGCGAGGTCGGCCTCGGGCCCCCTTTCGGGCAGCGTTTCGGGCGCCTGACCCAGCGCGGCCATCGCCGTGAGCCAGAGATAGCAGGCGCGGTTGAGCCCGGCCTCGGGGAAAGCGTCGATAGTGGGCGGAAGCGCAAGCCGCTCGCCATCGAACCGCGCACGGGTCTCAGTGTCGCGCCCGGCGGCCAGTTTGCGGGTCAGGCTGGGGCGATGGGCGATCGCGGTCTCCGGCGCCTCGACCAGTTCGACCGCGGCCGCGCCGCCCAAAGCCCGGAATAGCAGCGCCAGCGAGGGGCGGACCGTGGCCAGCGTCACCCCGGCCCCGGGGTAATGCGGTGCGGTGCCGAGACCCTGGGCGAGACCGTGCCAGATCTCGCCCACGGTTTCTTCCGGCGCCATCAGGTCGAGGATGCGCATCCCGTCACCCGTAGATCGTGGCGACGACATCGCGCAGCGCGCGCTGCACATCCGCCTCGTCCGACATCGGCTCGATGATCGCCGCGTCGATGGCCTGCATCACCCCCATGCCGCTGGCCATCAGCGTGGCGGCATAGATCAGGAGGCGGGTCGAGACGCCTTCCTCCAGATCCATCCCCGACAGCCGCCGGATCGCACCGCCCAGCCGGACCAGCGGCGCGACGCGCCCGGCCTCCAGCCCGCTTTCGCGGGCAACGATGGCGATCTCGGCCTCGGGCTGCGGGAAGTCGAAACCGATCGACAGGAAGCGCTGCCGGGTCGAGGGTTTCAGCCGCTTCAGCACGTTCTGGTAGCCGGGGTTGTAGCTGGCCACGAGCATGAACGAACGGGGCGCGACCAGCTCCTCGCCGGTGCGGTCGATGACCAGCGTGCGGCGGGTGTCGGTCAGGGGGTGCAGGACCACGGTCACGTCCTTGCGGGCCTCGACCACCTCATCCAGGTAGCAGATCCCCCCTTCCCGCACGGCGCGGGTCAGGGGGCCATCGACCCAGACCGTCTCGCCGCCCTTGAGCAGGTAGCGCCCGATCAGGTCGGCGGCGGAGAGGTCGTCGTGGCAGGCGACGGTGTGCAGCGTCTTGCCCAGCCGCGCCGCCATATGCTCGACGAACCGGGTCTTGCCGCAGCCGGTCGGGCCTTTCAGCAGCAAGGGCAGGCCCTTGGCATGGGCGGTTTCGAACAGGGCGCATTCGCGCCCTGTCTCCTGATAGAACGGCAGCCGGGGGGTGTCCTGGATACCCATGGTCATTCCCCCGCCACCGGCTGGGCGCTGCCCGGCGCGATGATCTCGTGACGACGGGCAACCAGCAGGGCGTAGATCAGCACCAGCGCACCCGTAACCACCGCCACGCCCGAGCCGAAGCGCATCAGGTAGAACAGCGAGAGCCCGTCCTGCACGCTCATGAAATCATCGCCCAGCACGCGCTGCATATGGGTCTGGATCGTCCCCGCGAAGGTCAGGGTGAAGGTCATGAAGGCCATGCCGCCGGTCATCAGCCAGAAGGCGCCCATGTTAATCACCTGGTTATAGGGATCGCGGTTGCGAAGGATCGGCATCGCATAGGTGAACATCGCCAGGTTCAGCGCGACATAGGCGCCATAGAAGGCGAGGTGCCCGTGCGCGGCGGTGATCTGCGTGCCGTGGGTATAGAAGTTCACCCCGTGCAGCGTATGCAGGAAACCCCAGACCCCGGCGCCGAAGAAGGCCACGGTCGACGACCCCAGCGACCACAGCAAAGCGGCCTTGTTCGGGTGGTTGCGACGGCCCTTCCAGACCATCACGAAGGCGAAGGACATCATCAGGAAGAAGGGCACGACCTCGAAGGTCGAGAAGATCGAGCCGATCCATTGCCAGTAGCCCGGCGTGCCGATCCAGTAATAATGGTGCCCGGTGCCCAGGATGCCCGAGATCAGCGCCGTGGCGACGATGATATAGAGCCATTTCTCCACCACCTCGCGGTCGACGCCGGTCAGCTTCAGCATCAGGAAGGCGAGGATCGCGGCCATCACCAGCTCCCAGGTCGCCTCGACCCAGAGGTGGACGACGAACCACCAGTACATCTTGTCGAGGCCCAGGTTCTCGGGGTTGATGATGGCGAAGACCCAGAGCAGCGACAGAAGCCACAGCCCCATCAGCAAGACGTTGGTGATCGCCGTCTTGCGGCCCGCCAGCGCGGTCATCGTGATGTTGAAGAGGAAGATCAGCGCCGCCACCAGGATGCCGAACTTGACCCAGAGGGGCTGTTCCAGGAACTCGCGCCCGCCGTGGATGCCGACCAGATAGCTTCCCACCGCGCCCAGCGTGCCGATGACCAGAATGGCCAGCTGCAGATAGGCCAGTTTCGCGGAATAGAGGTCGCGCTCGGCTTCCTCGGGCACCAGGAAATAGGCCGCGCCGAAGAAGCCCAGCAGCAGCCAGACCACCAGCGCGTTGGTGTGGATCATGCGGACGATGTTGAAGGGCAGGATCTCGGACAGGAAGTTGGGCGAGACATAGATCCAGCCGGCGAGCAGCCCGCCCAGCAACTGGATCGCGAAGAGGGCCAGCGCCACGAGGAAATAGGCATAGGCCACTTTCTGAGTTTGGTATTTCATGGGTTTTCTCCTCAGCCCGCGTCGTTGGGCGGCCAGCCCTGGGTGTCCATCTGGTCGGCCCACCGCAGGAATTCCGACAGGGCGCGGGTCTCCTCGGGCGTCAGGTGGAATTGCGGCATCTGGCGGCGACCCTCGATGCCCGAGGGCTGAGCCTGCATCCAGGCGTCGAGCACCTCATAGGCGGCCTCGGGATCGTCCAGCACGCCCCAGCGGGTCATGACATTGCCGACCTCGGGCGCGAAATAGGCGCCTTCGCCGTGCAGGCTGTGACAATTGATGCAGGAATTACGCTCCCATACCTCCTTGCCGAGCGCGACCTCGGGGGTCAGCGGCATCGAGGCGGTGGAGGTGTTGACGATGTATCGGTGGCTCTGGACTGCGAGCACGCCGAACACCGCCACGAAGAATATGGATCCCCCGTAAAAGATGTTCCGTGCCCGCGTCTTGGTCAGGATCTCTGCCATGCTCGGGTCTCCAGGATGGTCACTCAGGACCCCCGGGATAACCTGCGTCCGCAGGGCAGGTTTTGCGCAAACGCAAACTTTGGCGTGAAAGGCGGGCCTTGGCGCAAAAGGCGGGCGGTCAGCCCCGGTGCTGCGCGCAGGCCTCGAGCCGCGCGCGGTCCAGCACCGTGATCCGCCGGTGCTGCGACTGGACCACCCCCTCGCGCTGCCAGGCGCTGAGCAGGCGGCTCACCGTGTGCAGCGTCGTGCCGGTCATTTCCGACAGGTCCTGCCGGGTCAGGGGAAAGTCGATCTCGACCCCCGCTTCGGTCTGGCGGCCGGTCTGGGTGATCAGCCGCAGCAGGGCGGTGGCGATCCGCGCCTCGACATGCAGCGTCGCCAGTTCCTGCATCCGGCTCTGGATCTCGCCCAGACGCACGCCGACCGTGCGCGCCATGCTCAGGGTGAACCCCGGGTATTGCCGGGTGAAATCGTCCCACAGCGCCGTCGGCCAGCACAGCACGATGCATTCCGCCGCCGCCACGGCCCGGCCGGGATAGGTCTCGCGGCCGATGGCGCGGGCGATGCCGAACAACTGGCCCGCGGGGATGTGCAGGACGGTGATCTGTTCGCCCGATTCGGTGGTGCGCACCACGCGGATATAGCCGTCGAGCAGCAGGAAGAATCTGTCCGCCGGTTCACCTTCGCGAAAGATATCGGCGCCAATCTCGAACCGCCGCGATACCGCGCCGTCCAGGATCCGGCGGATATCGGTGCGCGACAGGCCGTCAAAGGGCGGCAGATGGGTCAGCAGGGATTCGTCAAGGCGTGGCAAGGGCTTCTCCGCTCCGATGCTGGCCGTCCCTTGTCCCTGTTCGGCGGGGCGGAGTCAAATTTCCCATCGCCCACAATAACAGTCGGACTTTGCGCTTGCTCAAAGAATCAGGCGCGGCCCGGCAGTACCAAGCCGCCATGACGACACCGCGAACCAAAGGATGTTACAGATGAAACGGACCGCCATGACCGCCACCACGACCGCCCTCGTGCTGATGCTGGGCCTTGCCGGCGCGGGTTACGCCGAGACCCATCAGGTGCAGATGCTGAACCGGGGCGAGGCCGGGCCGATGGTCTTCGAACCCGCCTTCCTGCGCGTTGCCCCCGGCGACACCGTGCACTTCGTCGCCACCGACCGCGGGCACAACGCGGAATCGATCGACGGCATGATCCCCGCGGGCGCCGAGGCCTTCACCAGCCGCGTCGGCCAGGAGCTGGAGGTCACGCTGGACACCGAAGGCGTCTACGGCGTGCGCTGCACCCCGCATTTCGCCATGGGCATGGTGATGACCATCGTCGTGGGCGAGGCCAGCGCCGCGCCCGAGGATTTCCTGGCCGGGCGCATCCCGCCCCGGGCCCGCGAACGCTTCGAGGCCCAGCTGGGCAACCTCTGACCTCCCCGATTTTCCCGTTGATGCCAAGACTTACAGACTAGGAGGACATGATGTCCAAGCTGATCAACCCCGGCCTTCTTCCCACCAGCCGCCGCGGCATCCTGCGCGGCTCGATGCTGGCCGGTGCCGCCGCCTGGGCGGGCGGTGCCGCGCTTGCCGGTCCCGCGCAAGCCAAACGCGGCGCCCTGCCCCGAGTCCCCTCGCTGCAAAAAAGCGGCGAGGCCGTACCCGAGGCCGCGAGCCCCGCGGTGGATCTGAGCGGCTACACCCGCGTGCGTCAGGAACTGGTCGCGCCCCCCTTCGCGCCCGAGCATGAGCAGGTCGCCACCGGCGGGCCGAAAATCGTCGAGATCACGCTGGAGACCGAAGAGCGCCTGATCACCATCGACGAGGATACCGGCGCCGAGATCTGGGCGCTGACCTACAACGGTTCCGTCCCCGGTCCGCTGATCATCGTCCACGAAGGCGATATGGTCGAGCTGACCATCCGCAACCCCGCCAGCAGCATGATGGAGCACAACATCGACTTCCACGCCTCGACCGGGGCGCTGGGGGGCGGGGCGCTGACCCATGTCTTCCCGGGCGAGGAAGCGGTCCTGCGCTGGAAGGCCACGAAACCCGGCTGCTTCACGTACCATTGCGCGCCGGGCGGGGCGATGATCCCCTATCACGTCTGCCACGGCATGAACGGCGCCGTCATGGTGCTGCCGCGTGAGGGGCTGAAAGACCGCGACGGCAATCTGCTGAGCTATGACAAGATCTTCTACATCGGCGAGCAGGATTTCTACCTGCCGGTGGATGAGGACGGCACCTACAAGACCTATGCCGCCGCGGGCGACGATTACGCCGATTCGATCGAGGCGATGCGCAGCCTGACGCCGACGCACAGCGTCTTCAACGGCGCGGTCGGTGCCCTGACCGGGGAGAATGCGCTGCGTGCCAATGTCGGTGAGACGGTGCTGATGGTCCATAACCAGGCCAACCGCGACAGCCGCCCCCACCTGATCGGCGGACACGGGAACTACGTCTGGGAAAGCTCGTTCTCGGATCCGCCCCTGACCGGGATGGAGACCTGGTTCGTGCGCGGCGGCTCGGCCGTGGCGGTGATGTACACCTTCGAGCAGCCCGGCGTTTACGCCTACGTCAACCACAACCTGATCGAGGCCGCGATCCTCGGCGCCACGGCGCATGTGGTGGTCGAGGGGGCCTGGAACAACGAGCTGATGGAGCAGGTCGTGGCGCCGCGCGCCTTCTGACCCTTTGACCGGAGTCCCCGCCATGACCGCCGCCGCAATCCCTGCCCTGCCCGCCCGGCGCCCAGCGTCCCGGTTCGCCGCCGCGGGTCTGGCAGCTCTGGCGGCGGTCATCACCCTAGGGGCGGGCCTGATGCTGGCCCGCCCCGACCCGCTGCCCGGCCCGGAAATGGCGGCCGAGCCCGTCCTCCTGCCCGACGGCCACCGGCTTGCGGTGCAGCGTTTCGAGGTGACGGTTGCCGAATGGAACCGCTGCCATGCCGAAGGCGCCTGCGGTCTCGCCCTGCAGGCCCCGGCGGCGTTCGACCCCGCCACGACCCCGGCCACGGGCATCAACTATCTGGACGCGCAGGAATACCTCGCCTGGTTCAACCGGCGCAGCCGGGGCGGCTATCGGCTGCCCAGCTCGACCGAATGGCAGGCGATGGCGCAATCCGTGCTGCCCGAGGCCCCGGATCCGATTTTCACCGACCCCAACCTCCGCTGGGCCTCGGCCTATCTCTTGGAAAACAA
The DNA here is from genome assembly GCF_034676075.1 of Pararhodobacter sp. Taxonomy (GTDB): domain Bacteria; phylum Pseudomonadota; class Alphaproteobacteria; order Rhodobacterales; family Rhodobacteraceae; genus Pararhodobacter. Next base: position 179,737 of record NZ_JAUCCQ010000001.1, read on the forward strand.
CGCGCCGCGCCGGCTGCGCGCGCAAGGCGCCTTCTCGACCACGGCCGAGGGGATTGCCGATCTCGATGGCAGCGTCTGGGAATGGACCTCGGACTGCGTGCAGGGCGCGGATGTGCCCGCCAACCGCTGCGCCGCCTTCTATGTCGGCGGCGAGCATCTGGCGACGCTCTCCTATCTGGTCCGCGACCCGGCGCGCGGCGGCTGCGCCGTCGGCACACCCCCGGCGCATCTGGGCCTGCGGCTGGTCCGCGACCTCTAGCCTCACCCCCGACAATCGCCGCCGCCAGCCATCGCAGACAAGCCCCGCCTGGCGCGAGCATCGCTTGACCTTGGTCGAACCGCGATGCTACCCAAAGGGTGTTCCGGTTCCTGCGCGGTGTCACCGTGCAGGACGCAAGAAGGGAACCCGGTGCGTGCCCCGCCATGGGGCGCTATTCCGGGACTGCCCCCGCAACTGTGAGCGGCGAGTGCGGTCGGATATGCCACTGGGGCGCCAGCCCCGGGAAGGCCCGGCCAAGCGATGACCCGCGAGTCAGGAGACCTGCCGGCACATCACCCTGTTCCGGGCGCGGAGGGCGCCAGGGCAACGGCCATGCCGTCGCGGTGAATTTCACCCGCGGCGGTCTCATCACCCCGCACATCGTTGTTTCGACGGCACCCTTTCCGGGTGTCTGCGCATCCGTTCGGGGGTTCCATGCGCCTATTGCCTTCCCTTGTCTCCACCCTGGCCCTGGTGGCGGGTCCTGCCAGCGCGCAGACCTATTACGACCTCGGCACGCTGATCCTCAGCGCCGGCCTGACGCCCATCGAGGAAGACAGCCTCGGCCGCGCCCTGACCCTTGTCACCGGCGAGGAGATCGAGGAACGCGGCCTGACCACCGTGCAGGAGGCGCTGCGCGCGCTGCCCGGTGTGGCGGTCAGCGGCTCGGGCGACAGCTTCACCCAAGTGCGCATGCGCGGGGCCGAGGCCAATCACACACTGATCCTGATCGACGGGATCGAGGCCGCGGGCGGGGATGGCGAATACATCCTCAGCGGGCTGGAAACCGCGATGATCGAACGGATCGAGGTCCTGCGCGGACCGCAATCGGTGGCCTATGGCTCGAATGCCTCGGCCGGTGTCATCAACATCGTCACCCGCCGCGCCACGCCCGGGCTGACGCGCGAGGTCTCGGTGGAGACCGGCGCGGCGCATCGGGCCTCGGGCTTCCTGGGCTGGCGCGGCGAGCGGGGCGGGCTGTCGCTGGCGCTCTCGCATCTCGACGACCTCGGCTACGACAATTCCGGCAGCGGCGGCGAGCGGGACGGCATCCGCCGCCGCACCGCGATCCTGTCGGGCGATTACGCGCTGAGCGACGATCTGAGCGTCGATGTCACCCTGCGCCGGTCGCGCGAGCAGTACGATTACGACGCAACCGACTGGATGGCGACCGACTGGCGGGGCTATGTGGTCGATGATCCGACCCTCTTCAGCGACCGCGACGAGCGGACCGCCGGGCTGGGCCTGACCTATGAACAGGCGGGCGGGCGGCTGGTGCATCGGCTCTCGCTGGCGACGACCCGCAACAGCCAGAGCAACAGCGGCGGTACCCCGACCGAGACGCGGACCGACGCCGTGCATTACCGGCTGAGCTATGGCCTCGACGGCGCGCCAGTCGACAGCGCCGCGCATCTTCTGACCGCGATGCTGGAATGGGAGCGGGATTCGAGCAGCTCGAACCCGCTCTATGACCGGGCCAGCACCTCTTACGCGTTGGAATACCGGGGGGAATTCGGCGGGCTCTCCTTGCAGATGGGTGCGCGCTACGACGACAACCGGGTGTTCGAGGATGCGACGACCTGGACGCTGGCCGCAAGCCATGACCTCGGTGGCGGCTGGCGGCTGCATGGCTCGGCCGGGACCGGCGTGGTGAACCCGAGCTATTTCGAGCTCTATGCCGCAGCCTTCGGCTATGTCGGCAACCCCAATCTGCGGCCGGAACGCAACCGCTCGGTCGATCTGGGGCTGGAGATGCCGCTGGGACGTGAGGGCGTCCTGGATGTCACGCTCTTCCGCGAGGTGATGACCGACGAGATCACCGCCATCTCGACCGGCCCCGGCAGCTGGAGCTACATCAATCAGAGCGGCGACAGCCTGCGGCATGGGGTGGAGGTGAGCGGGCGGACGCAGCTGACCGACCGGCTGGGGCTGCGGATGACCTATACCTGGCTCCGGGCGGAGAACCCCGACGGCAGCGTCGAAATCCGCCGCCCGCGGCATGAGCTGTCCCTGGGCGCGACCTGGGGCTTCGCGCAGGGTCGCGGCCGTGTCAGCGCCGATCTGCGCCATGTGCGGGGCAATTGGGATACCCAGTTCTGGGGCACCAATCCCACGGTCGAACTACCCGCCTACACCACTGTCGATCTGGCCGCGCAATACGACCTGACCGACCGGGTGACGCTGGTCGGGCGGGTGGCGAACCTGTTCGACGCCGCGGTGATGGATGTCTGGGGTTATGCAGGACGGGGGCGGTCGGCCTATGTCGGTCTTCGCGCGCGTTTCTGAGGGGCTGGCCCCTGTGCTGGCGCTGGCCCTCTGGGCTGGCGTCGGGTCCGCGCAGACGGCGCCACCCGCGCGGGTCGTGTCGATGAACCTCTGCACCGATCAACTGGCGCTGATGCTGGCGGCGCCGGGGCAACTGATCTCGGTCAGCTATCTGGCGCATGACGGCGCCGTCGCCCCGCTGCGGGAGGCGGCGCGCGCGCTGCCCGCCAATCGGGGTCTGGCCGAGGAGATCTATCTCCTCGACCCCGACCTCGTGCTGGCCGGACGCTATTCGACCGTGGCCACGGTGGCGATGCTCAACCGCCTCGGCGTGCCGGTGATCCGCTTCGAACCCGAGGCGAGCCTCGACGATATCGAGGGCGCGCTGGCGCATATGGGCAGCGCGCTGGGGCGCGAGGCCGAGGCGCAGGCGCTGATCGCCGGGTTCCGCGCCGACCGTGCCCGGCTGGCCGCGTTTCTGCGCGACGCCCGCGCCGGGACCGAGGGACCGCGCGCGGTCCTCTATTCAGCGCGGGGCTGGACCGGCGGGTCTCAGACCCTTTCGGGTGACATCCTGCGGGCCGCGGGGCTGCGCAATCTGGCGGATGAACTGGGCTTTGTCTGGGGCGGCATGCTGGGGCTGGAGGCGCTGCTGATGGCCGATCCCGACCGGCTGATCCTCGGCAGCGATACACAGGCAGGCTGGTCCGAAGCGCGCGCGCTGCTGCGCCACCCGGCGCTTCGGCAGAGCCGCGCCTACCGGGCCGGGGTCGCGACCAACGACCGCGACTGGGTCTGCGGCACGCCGCATGTCCTCGCCGCCATCGCCCGGCTGATCGAGGAGACGGCGCCATGAGCCGCCTCCTGATCCCCGGCCTCGTGATCCTGGTGAGCCTGCTGTTCCTCGCCTCGTTGCTGATCGGCCCGGCGGCGGTGCCGTTCCGCGACAGCCTGTCGGCGCTGATCCTGGGCGACGGCGGGCCGATGACGTTGGTGATGCGCGAATTGCGCCTGCCGCGCGCGGTACTGGCAGCAGCGATCGGCGCCGGGCTCGGGCTGTCGGGCGCGGTGATGCAGGGCTATCTGCGCAACCCGCTGGCGGAACCGGGCCTTCTGGGCGTCTCGGGCGCGGCCGCGCTCGGCGCCGTGCTGGCACTGCAGACCGGTCTTGCCGCGGCGCTGGTCCTGGCCCTGCCGCTCGCCGGCCTCGCCGGAGCCTTCCTGGCGGTCCTGATGCTGGCCTTGCTGGCCGGTCCCGCCGGCGGGGCGCTGACGCTGATCCTGGCCGGGATCGGCGTCTCGGCGCTATCGGGGGCGGCGCTGGCCCTGGTCCTGAACCTGTCGCCCGATCCCTTCGCCGCGCAGGAGATCGTCTTCTGGCTGATGGGCTCGCTCGCCGACCGTTCCTGGAGCCATGTCGCCCTTGCCCTGCCCTTCATCACGCTGGGGTCCGCGCTGCTGCTCAGCCAGTCGCGCGCGCTCTCTGCCCTGACGCTGGGCGAGGATGCGGCGGCCACGCTGGGCGTCGACCTCGGGCGCCTCCGCCTCGCGGTCCTTCTGGGCACCGCCGCCGTGGTCGGCGCGGCCACTGCCGTCGCCGGGGCCATCGGCTTCATCGGCCTGATGGTGCCGCATGTCCTGCGCCGCGCCACGCGGGGCGATCCGGCCCGGCTGCTGCCGGTCTCGGCGCTGGGGGGCGCGGCGCTGCTGCTCGCCGCCGATATCGCCGTGCGGCTGATCCTGCCGGGGCGCGATCTGAAACTGGGGGTGCTGCTGGCGATCCTCGGCGCGCCCTTCTTCCTGATGCTCATCCTGCGCACCCGTTTCGCGCAAAACGCCTGAGGTCCGCCATGAACCTGACCACGACGCTCGCGCTGCTCGAACGCCATCTCGCCGATCCCGGCAGCGGCTGGTCGATGGGCTCGTTCGGCGCCATCGCCGAGTTCCGCCACGATCCCGGCGAGGCCGCGCGGACCGAGCCCCTTGGCCGCGCCACCGACCGCGGCGGCATCCGCCTGTCACTGCCCCCTGAGCTGCAGCCGGTGGCCTGCGAGACGCTCTCGCCCCGCGCCGGGCGCTGGGGGCAGGCGCTGATGATGTGCCTGCCGACCGAGGCCGCCGCCATGTCGCGGCGTGCGGTCCTGACCGAGCTTGGCCCCGACCGTGACGCCCTGCGCCCCGAGGATCGCGGAGCGGTGCTCTTCGACATGGGGCTCGCCCAGCCGCAGGTCGATTTCTGCATCCGCACCGCCGATCCCGCCCTGCTGGCCCGGCTGCGCGCCGCCGCCGGGCAATCGCTGATGACACCTGACAACCCGGCGATGGCCGCGATCCTGCGGGCGCATCCGCATCGCGTGGCCCTGACGCGACTGGGCCGGATCGAGGTGTTCCAGAAGATCGGCGGGCCCGATACCGGCGGCGTGTCGCCCCCCGGACCCCATACCCATGTCCTGCCCCGGCTTCTGCGCGGCGGGCGGACGCATTCGGCCAATCAGGCGATCCCGCCGGGCCTCGTCCCCTGTGCCGGGCTCCATCCCCCTAGCCCCTTCAGCGATGGCGAGGGCCACGAGAAACCCTACGATCCCGAGGCCGCCCGCGCCTGGGCCTGGCTTTACGACCGCTTCGGCCCCGCGGATCTGGTGCTTCTGAAAGCAGAGCTGATGCAGCATCTGCGGGCGGGCGTCGCCCCCGAGGTCCTGATCCTGCCCGAGGGCCGTGACCAACGCCGCACCCTGCGGGTGGGCCTCAGACAGGCCGCGCGCGAGGGCGGGGTCGATGCCGATCTGCTGGCGCGCTGGTCGCTGATGCACGACGGCGGGGTCGAGGCGCCCGAGGACACGCCCGAGAGGCTGGGACATTGACTGCACCCCTCCTCGACCTGCGGGATCTGGCCGTCACCCGGCACGGGCGGGCGCTGTTGTCCGGCGCCTCGCTGAGCCTGCGGCGCGGTGAATGCGTCGGGCTGATCGGGCCGAACGGCGCGGGCAAGACCACGTTGCTGCGCGCGGCTCTGGGGTTGATCCGCCACTCCGGCCATTCCTCGCTGGCCGCGATGCCCGCCGCGGCCCGCGCGCGCCATGCAGGCTTCCTGCCGCAGACCCGCGCTGTTGCCTGGCCGATGCCGGTCCGCGACCTGGTGGCGTTGGGCTTGCTGCCGCACCGGGGGCCGGGCGCCGCCACACCTGCCAGCGCGGCCCGCCGGGTCGAGGCGGTTCTCGATGCGCTGGATCTCTCCGCCCTCGCCGACAGGTCGGCGACCGACCTCTCGGGCGGGGAGCTCGCGCGGGTGCTGCTGGCGCGGGTGCTGGTACAGGACACGCCTCTGATCCTGGCCGACGAGCCTGCGGCCGGGCTCGATCCGGCGCAGCAGATCGCCCTGATGCAGCGGCTGCGGCAGCTGGCCGAGGGCGGGCGCGGCATCCTGGTCTCGCTGCACGATCTGGGCCACGCCGCGCGCTTCTGCACCCGGCTGGTGGTGATGCAGGGCGGCCGGATCGTCGCCGACGGCGCGCCGGACGCCGTGCTGACCGAAACCTGCCTCGCCAATGTCTTCGGCCTGCGCGCGGGTTTCATCGACACGGCGGAGGGGCGGTTTCTGCTGCCCTACGCCCTTGCTCATCGGGGGGCCGACCGCGCCCCTGCCCCGCTGCCCGGAGCCTGACATGACGCTGCTGTTCCGCTGCCTGACCCTCGCGCTGATCCTTGCCGCCAGCCCTGCCACGGCGGGGCCGATCCGACTGGAACTGAACGCGCTGCAACCGCAGGAAGACGCCTGCCAGATCGTCTTTGTCGTCCAGAATGACAGCGGCGCGGATCTGGACCGGCTGGTGCTGGAGGCGGTGCTTTTCGACACCGGGGGACAGGTCGCGGCGCTGACGCTCTTCGATCTGGGGACGCTGCCCGCCGCGCGGATGCGGGTCCGCTCGTTCCGGATGGCGGGACTTGCCTGCGACGGACTCGCCCGGCTTCTGGTCAACGGCATCGACAGCTGCGCGCCCGAGGGGCCTGCCTGCGCCGCGCCCCTCGCGCTGGAAACCCGGGTGCCGGTCGAGATGCTGCAATGAGCCCGCTCCCCGAGGCCCTGCGCAAACTGGCCGATCTGGGCGGCCCGGTGGTGATGATCCTGATCGCACTGTCGGTGATTGCGCTGGCGCTGGTCCTGGTCAAGCTGGGGCAGTTCCTGCGGCTGGGCGTCGGACGGCATGGCGCGCTGCAACAGGCGCTCGCGGCCTGGGACCGGGGCGAGGCGGAGCGCGCCATGCAGGCCGCTGCCGCCGCTCCCTCGCATCTGGCCTCCCTCGCGGTCGCCGCCCTGAGTGCTGCACACAACCCGGCGCAAGACGCGGTGCGGGCGCGGCTGACCGGGCTTGCCGCGGCCCGTCTGGCGCGGCTCTCGGCCGGGCTCAGGCTGCTCGATTCCGTGGCGCAGGTGGCGCCGCTGCTGGGCCTTTTCGGCACGGTTCTGGGCATGATCGAGGCCTTCCAGGGCCTGCAATCGGCCGGCGCCGCCGTCGATCCCTCGGCCTTGGCAGGCGGGATCTGGGTGGCGCTGCTGACCACCGCCGTGGGTCTGGCCGTCGCCATGCCCGCCTCGCTGATCCTCAGCTGGTTCGACGCCCGCATCGCCCGCGAGGCGCTGATGGCCGAGCGGATCATCGACACCGCCCTTTGCGCGGGCCTCGGTGCCGATGGCTAGCCTCGTCCCGCCACCCCGCCGCCGGGCATTGTCGCTCACCTCGCTGATCGACGTGATCTTCCTGCTGCTTTTGTTCTTCATGCTGACCTCGACCTTCGCCCGATTGGGCGAGCTGGACCTCTCCCCCGGCGGACCGGGTGCCGGGGCCAGCGACCGCCCGCCGGTCTTCGTGCAGCTCGCGCCCGACAGCCTGCGGGTCAACGCCGTGGAGGCGCCGGTCGCGGGCCTCGCCGCCCGTCTTGCGGCCCTGGCGGGTGAAGGCGGCACGGTGCTGATCGCGCTGGCTGAGGGGGTCGAGGCGCAGCGGCTGGTCGATATCCTCGCCACCCTGCGCGGCGCGCCTTTCGGCATCCGGGTGCTGCCATGAGCCTGCGCCAGCCGGTCCGCCGCGCGAAGGGCGAGCCGGTGATCGGGCTGATCAACGTCGTCTTCCTGATGCTGATCTTCTTCCTGATCGCCGGGACGCTCGCCCCTGCCCCCGGCGAAGGGATCGCTCTGGTGGACCTCGGAGATACGCCGCTGCAGCCGCCGCCCGATGTGCTGGTGCTGACCGCCGAGGGGCGGCTGCTGCAGGGCGGGGCCGAGACCGATGCCGCCCGCTACCTCGCCACCCTCACCGAGCCGCGTGTGGCCCGCATCCTGCCCGACCGACGGGCTCAGGCCAGCACGCTCGTCACGCTCGCCGCCGCCCTGACCGAGGGCGGGGCGGCGCGGGTGGTGATCCTCGGCGAAAGGGGAGTGCGATGAGGCGGGCAGGTGTCGTCGGGCGAAGAGCCGGCGCGGCTGACCCCGGATCCAAGGCAGCCGACCGGAATCGCACCGCATGAGGCTGTCGCCACAAGCCAAGGCCACCGGACCGGGCTGGAAGGGCATCGCGCTGGCGGGCGCGCTGTCGCTCCTCATCCATGGCGCGATTCTGGCGATGCTGGTGCCGCCGCAGGTCGACGGGGCAATCGCCGGAGGCGGCGCAGCGGTCCCGGCAGCGCTCGGCAGCGACTTTCGTGATTTCGCGCGGGGGGCTGTGCCCTCGGTCCCCGACATGGCCGCCAGCGCGCCATCCCCGACAGGGACGACACCCGCCCCTTCCACACCGGCCGAAAGCGCCATCGCCGTCCTGACCGCCGAGGCCGATACGCCCCGCCCGCAACGACGCCCGGACCGCACGGCGCGCTCTGCGCAAACCACCGAGGCGGACGGCGACAGCGACCGATCCGCCCGGCGCGGCAGTGCCGATGGTGCCCGGGGACAGGCCGAGACCCAAGCCGCCACCCGGGCCAGCGCCCCCGGGACTGCCCCGGTCTCCACCTATCCCGGCGAGGTCATGCGTCAGATCCAGCGCGTGCGGCAGGCGCGGGTTCGGGCGAGGGGGTCGGCCACGGTGGTCTTCACCATCGCCGCGGATGGCCGTCTGGCCTCTGCCGCGCTCGCCCGGTCCTCAGGCAGCGCCGAGCTCGATCAGGCCGCTCTGGATCACCTCCACCGCGCCGCGCCCTTCCCCGCCCCTCCCCAGGGCGCGCAGCGCGATTTCTCCTTCGACTTTCGCGGTCGCTAGGGGCGGCCTGCCCTTCCGGCCTTTGAAGGGAGGCCCAAACACAGGTCAGTGACGGCGCCTGCAAGGACTCGTCGAGCCTGCGCGCTTCGCCTCACAAATCGAGTTGCAATATAAACTGGTTGTATTATGAACCGGGCGAGAGGAGGGTCCCGCATGGTCAATCTAACCTTTGTCAGCGCCGAAGGGCGCCGCACCGAGCTGTCGGTTCCGGCAGGCACCAGCATCATGCAGGCGGCCGTCCAGAACGGCGTTGCCGGGATCATCGGCGAATGCGGGGGCTCGGCGATGTGCGCGACCTGCCATGTCCACATCGACCCGGCCTTCGCCGCGAAGCTGCCGCCGATCGAGGACATGGAAGAGGCGATGCTCGATTGCGCCGCCTCGCCGATCGACGCGCGCAGCCGCCTGGGATGCCAGATCGAACTGGGGCCTGACCTGGACGGGCTGGTGGTCTATCTGCCGGAAACCCAGCAGTGAACAGCCCTGCCCTGAGCCCGGCGTCAGTCGCGGCCCATCAGCGCGCGGTCGACGGCATCGACCTTGGCCAGGTTCTCGCGCAGCCGTTCCAGCAGCGCGAAGAGCCGGTCCAGCTCGGCCGCGTCCAGCCCGTCCAGCAGCGCGGCCTCGCGTTGCAGGGCGATGGCGATGATCTTGTCATGCAGCTCGGCCCCCGCCTGCGTCAGCCACAACAGGCGCCGTGCGCGGTCCAGCCGGGCCACGACATAGCCCAGATCCTCCAGCCGCCGGGTCGAGCGGCTGACGACGGATTTGTTCATCGCCACCATCTCGCCCACCCGCAGGGCCTGGATGCCGGGCTCGTTGCGCAACGCCGAGAGGATGCGCCATTCGTTCAGGCCGATGTCGAAGAGATGCAGGTACAGCTGCGACGCGCCCCAGGCGAGGCGGTTGTTCAGCACCGACAGATAATAGGGCGCATAGCGCCCCGCCTGCACCGAAAGACCGCTTTCGGTGATGAGGTCGGGATCGTTCATGCCAAGGCCTCCTGCAACTGGGGCCTGTCTAGCCAGCAACTTGTTTAATTGCAAACCGGGAGGGGTGCCGCGATGAAAAAGCTGATCAACGAGGTGAAGGATGTCGTGCCGCAGGCGCTGGCCGGGCTGGTCGCGACCTCGAACGGATTGCGGCTGATCGAGGGGACGACCATCGTCGTCCGCGCGGATCTGGAAGCACTGCGCGCCTCGGGCAAGGTCGCCCTGATTTCGGGCGGCGGTTCGGGGCACGAACCGGCGCACGCGGGCTATGTCGGGCGCGGGATGCTGACGGCGGCGGTGGCGGGCGATGTCTTCGCCTCGCCCTCGACCGATGCGGTGCTGACGGCGATCCGCGCCGTGGCGGGGCCGGGCGGCGTGCTGCTGATCGTCAAGAACTACACCGGCGACCGGCTGAACTTTGGCCTCGCGGCGCAGATCGCCCGCGGCGAGGGGATCGCCTGCGAGGTGGTGATCGTCGATGACGACGCGGCGCTGGGTTCGGCCGAGAAGACGGCCGGGCGGCGCGGCATCGCCGGGACCGTGCTGGTCCACAAGATCGCCGGTGTCGCGGCCGAGGCCGGGCTGCCGCTGGCCGAGGTCAAGACGCGGGCCGAGGCCGCCGTGGCTGCCACCGGCTCGATGGGCGTGGCGCTCAGCCCCTGCATCGTGCCCGCCGCCGGGACCCCGAATTTCGAACTGGAGCATGACGAGATCGAGCTGGGCCTTGGCATCCACGGCGAGGCCGGGCTGGAGCGCGTCACCCTGCGCCCCGCGTCCGACTTGGCCGAGGCGCTGATCGCCGCCATCGCCCGGGATCGCGGGCTGAAGCCCGGGGATCGCGTGGCGCTTTTGGTCAACAACCTGGGCTCGACCCCGCCGATGGAGATTTCCATCGTCGCCGGTGACGCGCTGGAGGCCTGCGCGGCGCTGGGGCTCGAGGTCGCGCGGGTCTGGTCGGGCACTTATCTCACCGCCATCGACATGGCGGGCGTCTCGCTGTCGCTGATGGCGCTGGACGATGACAGGCTGGCGGCGCTGGACGCCCCGGCCGAGGCCCCGGCCTGGACCCTGCCGGGTCTGCGTCAGGGGATGACCCTCCCCGCCCCGGCAGCGGCCGAGCCCGTCACCGCGACCGGCCGCGCCGATCCCGCCGTGATGGCAGCGCTGGTCGCGGGGTGCGAGGCGCTGATCGCCGCCGAACCCGAGCTCACCCGCATGGACCAGATTGTCGGCGACGGCGATATCGGCCGCTCGCTGGCCGGCGGGGCCGAGGCGCTGCTGGCCGAACGCACCACGCTGGAGGGGCTGACCGGCGCCGCCTTCTGGCGCCATGTCGGCGCGGTGGTGCGGCGTTCGACCGGGGGCACGTCGGGCCCGCTCTACGCCATCCTCGCCTTCGGCGCCGCGAATGCGCTGGAAGAGGCCGAGGGCGATGCTGGCAGCGTGCTGGCCGAGGCCTTTGCCCGCGGTGTCGCAGCTTTGTGCGAGCTGGGCGGCGCCGAGCCGGGCGACCGGACCATGGTCGACGCGCTGGCCCCGGCGGTCGCGGCGATGGCGCAGGGCAGCAGTCCGGCCGAACGCCTGAGCGCTGCCGCTGCTGCCGCCCTTCAGGGGGCCGAGGCGACCAAGGCGATGAAGCCCCGCCGCGGACGCTCCAGCTATGTCGGCGACCGGGTTCTGGGCCATCCCGATCCGGGCGCCGTGGCGGTGTCGTTCTGGCTGCAGGCCGCCGCCAGACGGTGAACTGTTTCCAAAGATACAATCCACTTGCAAATTAAATGAGTTGCTAATTAAACTAGCAACGGAGGAGGAGACCCCATGCCCGCAAGCGACTCGCTCGACCGGCCCATACTGGACATCGACCCGTTCAGCCGGGAAAGCATGGACAACCCCATCGCCCTCGACGAGGCGATCCGCGCAGCCGGCCCCGTGGCCTGGGTGCCGAAATACGGCTTCTGGATCACAGGCCGGGACAAGGTCGTGCGCGAGGTCTTCGAGGATTGGCGCCGCTTCTCCTCGGCCTTCGGTACGGGCCTCACCAATGTCGTGCGTGACGAACCCTGGCGCAAACCCTCGGTCATTCTGGAAGCCGATCCGCCGATCCACACGCCCAACCGCAAGGTGCTGGCCCGGGTCCTGTCGCCCGCCGCACTGCGCAAGATGGCCGATGATTTCCGCGCCGAGGCCGAGCGGATGGTCGATGCCCTGCTGGAACGCGGCGGCGAGGTCGATCTGGCAAGCGAACTGGCCTTCGCCTTCCCGTTCAAGGTGCTGCCCGACGCGGTGGGCCTGCAACCGAGCGGACGGCATCATCTGATGCCCTATTCCGAGTTGAATTTCAACGCGATGGGCCCCCGGAACGACCTCTATTACGCGGCCCGCAAGGTGGTCGAGGAACAGGGCACCTTCGAATATGTCGCGGCCCAGATGGCCGAGGAGAATCTGGTCCCGGGCGGCTTCGGCGAAGAGATCTACGCCTATGCCCATCGCGGCGAGATCAGCCATGACGATGCCGGGATGCTGGTCCGGGCCTTCATCTCGGCGGGGATCGACACCACGGTCTTCGGCATCGGGATCGCCATGAAGGCGCTGATCGAGCACCCCAGCGAATGGGACAAGCTGCGCGCCGACCCGACGCTGGCGCGCGCCGCCTTCGAGGAAGGGCTGCGCTGGTTCGCGCCCTCCCCGGTCATCGGCCGCACCACCAGCGGCCCGACCGAGCTGGCCGGCGTCAAGCTGGGCGGCGAGGAGAAGGTGATGATGTGGCTGGCCGCCGCCAACCGCGACCCCGAGCGCTGGGACAATCCGAACACCTATGACATCAGCCGCCGCACCGTGGGGCATCTGGCCTTCGGCACCGGCATCCACGGCTGCGTCGGCCAGATGGTCGCGCGGCTGGAGGCGGAATCGGTGCTGGGCGCGCTGGCCCGCAAGGTTTCGCGGATCGAGCTGACCGGCAAACCCGAGAATGTGCACATCAACTGGCTGCGCGGCTATCACAGCCTGCCTGCCCGGTTGACCGCTGCCTGACAGACCTGACGTCCAGCGCCCGTTGGCGCGATTTACTGGGAGGAGTAAATGACCATGAAGACCCTGACCCTGACCACCGCCGCCCTCGGCCTGATGGCCTCGGGCGCGCTGGCCCAGACGCCGATCTACGGCTCCTGGCCGCCGGCGTCGGATTACCTGAACACCGACACCCTGCCCGAAGCCTTCGCGATGATGTCCGAGGCCACCGGCGGCGCGCTGCAATGGGAGCTGATCGCGGGCGGCCAGCTGGCCGATGGCCGCGGCACGCTGGCGGCGGTGACCGACGACCTGATGCAGGGCGGCCTGCAGATTCCGGTCTACACGCCCGAGGCCATGCCCTCGCTGACGCTGCTTTATTCCATCGTCGTGCCGGGCGATGACCCGATGGCGGTGGCGGCAGCAGCGGCCGAGACGGTGTTCCTGCACTGCCCGTCCTGCCTGGCCGAGGCGCGTGAGAACAACGCGCTGCTGTTCGGCGGCTTCGCCTCGGCTTCCTACCGGCTGATGTGCACCCAGCCGACCGCCTCGCTGGCCGACATGTCCGGGCGCCGCATCCGCGCCACCGGCGGCTATGGCGAGATGGCGACCATGGGCGGCGCCACGCCGATGTCGGTGACGCTGACCGAGGCCGTGGGCCTCTTGCAGCGCGGCGGCCTCGATTGCCTGATGGCGACGCGCGAATGGCTGCAGACCTATGGCTACGGCGAATACGCCAAATACGTGACCGACCTGCCGCTGGGCAATGCCGCCCCCGCCGTGGGCTTCCTGATGAACCGCGACCTCTTCGCCGGCCTCTCGGCCGAGGAGCAGGCCGCCGTGATGCGCGCCTCGGCCTTCATCACCGCCAAGCACACGATCGGCAATTACGTGCTGCGCGATCAGGAGAGCTTCGAGAACCAGCAGGAAGTCAACGGCGTCGAGCTGGTCGAGCCGGCCGATGACCTGCGCGCCATGGTCGAGGGCTTTGCCGAGCATGACCGCGCCCGCCTGATCGGTGTGGGCCAGACGCTGGGCGTCGAGGATCCCGAAGCGCTGATCGACGCCTATCTGGCGGCCGTCGACCGCTGGCGCCCGGTGACCGCGGAGCTGGGCACCGATGTGGACGCCTGGACCCAGCGCATCTGGGACGTGGTCTTCGCCAACGTCGACCCCTCGACCCTCTGAGACCCACGGGACAGACAAGAGCGGGGGTGCGGCATCGCGCCCCCGATTCCCCTCTGACGGACCGAAGGCCGATCATGAAAGCCATCCATAGAATAATCTCGAAGATCGCCGATGCGCTCTTCGCCGTGTCACTGGTGGCCGGCGTCTTGATGATGGCGCATGTGACCATCGACGTTCTGTCGCGGACCCTGTTCAACGCGCCGCTGCCCGGCACCGGCGAGATCACCGCCAGCTACTACATGATCGCGGTCGCCTTCCTGCCGCTGGCCTGGGTGACGTTGCGCGACGAGCATGTCACCGCCGACATCTTCGTCAGCGCCCTGCCCGGTCCGATGCGCGCGGTCATCGCCGTGCTCGTCGATCTGCTGGTCATCCTCTATGTCTCGGCCTTCGTCTGGCAGACCTGGGTCTCGGCGCTGGCCCGGACCCGCCGCGGCGAGGTCTGGGAGATCCTGGGCGGCTTCCTGCCGATCTGGCCGACCCGCTGGATCCTGCCCATCGCCGGGGCGGCGATGGTGCTGGCCATGATCTTCCGCCTGGCCGCGCGACTGACCCGAACCGATCCGATCACCGGCCAGCGGCTGGGCAAGGAGAACGCCTGATGGATCCGTTGACTTTCGGCCTGATCACCCTGGGCTGCATGCTGGGCCTGATCGCGCTGCGCGTGCCGATCGGCGTGGCCCTGGGCGTGGTTTCGGTTCTGGGCCTCGCCTATGTCCGCAACTTCCCCATCGCCCTGTCGATCCTGCGCGAAAGCCCGTTCGCCTTTGCCGCCAGCTGGGACCTGACGGCGATCCCGATGTTCCTGCTGATGGGCGCCATCGCCAACCATTCCGGGATCTCCTCGGCCCTGTTCCGCGCCGCGCGGCTTTGGTTCAGCGCGCTGCCCGGCGGGCTGGCGGTCGCGGCCAACATGGCCTCGGTCGGCTTCGCCGCCGCCTGCGGCTCGTCGCTGGCGTCCTCGGCCGCGATGGGTCGCCTTGCCATCCCCGAGATGCTGCGCGCGGGCTATGACCGGGCGCTGGCCACCGGCGTCGTCGCTTCGGCGGGCACGCTGGCCGCGCTGATTCCGCCCTCGATCATGCTGGTGCTCTATGGCGTCTTCGCCGAGGTCTCGATCTCGCGCCTCCTGATCGCCGGGATCGTGCCGGGCTTCCTGACCGCGGCGGCCTATGTCGCGCTGATCGTCATCCGCTGCAAGCTGAACCCGGCACTGGCGCCGAAGCTCTCGGACGAGGAATTGCAGACGCTGAAGGCCGACCGGCTGTCGGCGCTGCGTGAGGTCTGGCCGGTCACCGCGCTGATCCTCGGCATCATCGGCGGGCTTTACGGCGGCATCGTCACGCCCACCGAAGCGGGCGCCACCGGCGCCGCGCTGGCCCTGCTGATCGCCATCCTGCAACGCCGCATCAGCATGACCAGCTTCATCGATTCCCTGAAGGAATCGATGTCGGGCACGGCGCAGATCTTCTTCGTCGGCATGGGCGCGGTGATGTACACGCGGCTTCTGTCGCTGACCGGCGTCTCGACCCTGCTGGCCGATATGGTCGGCGGCTATGCGGGCGATCCGTTGATGGTGATCCTGGCGATCTCGGTCGTGTTCCTGATCCTGGGCATGTTCCTGGACCCGCTGGGGATCATGCTGATCACCCTGCCCGTCTTCCTGCCGATGATGAAGGCGCTGGGGCTGGACCTGATCTGGTTCGGGATCATTGTCGTCAAATACGTCGAGATCGGGATGATCACGCCGCCCCTTGGCATGAACGTCTTCGTGGTGAAATCCGTGACGCCCTCGGTGCCGATCTGGACGATCTATCGGGGCGTGTTGTGGTTCCTGCTGGCCGAGGTCGTGGTCATGGCCCTGCTGATCGGCTTCCCGCAGATCACCCTGTTCCTGCCCAACCTGATGCGCTGAACAACCCTCCCGGGGCGCCGAGCGGCGGCGCCCCGGGAGACGGCTCAGGTCCGCGCGTTCTCGAAGGCGGTCCAGGCTTTCTCGAAGGCGCCGAAGTCGAAACCGGCCGCCCGCGCCGGGTCGAGGACCAGCTTCTCGGACGCCAGCAACTTGCCGATCCCCGCTTCCAGCCCGGGGATCACCGCCTCGGGGATGACCACGGCGCCGTGGCGGTCGGCATGGACCAGATCCCCCTGCGCGACCCTGAGACCGAAAACGGAGACCGGCTCGCCCAGGCTGCGAACATGCACGAAACCGTGGCTGGGGCCGATGCTGCCGGCGATGACCGGAAAACCCGCGGGCAGATCGCCCAGATCGCGCATCACCCCGTTGGTCAGCGCCCCCGCCATGCCGAAGCCCTTGTGGATCGTGGTGTTGACCTCGCCCCAATAGGCGCCGATGCAGTCGGGGAAATCCAGATCCTCGATCACCGCGACCGAGGGCTTGGGCGCATCGTGCATCGCCTTGTAATAGGCCATGCGGCGGGCGCGGATGACTTCGGGCGCCTCGGTCGGCGGGGCCAGCGCCGCGATCTGCGCGGTGACGGCGTAGCCGACGACGCTGTGCCCGGGCTCGGAACAGAGCATGGTGCCGCGGGTAAAGCCGTCGAAGCCGCGCTTGCCTTGCACCACCTCGATGGCATTGCAGACCGTGGGGGTATCGACCCGCCGCAGCAGGTCCAGAAGCGTCGGTGTCATGTCTCGAGCCATTCCTTGAGCGCCGCGAGCGTGGCGGCGGGTTGTTCCAGCGGCGGCAGATGCCCGGCGCCCGGGACGATCACCAGCCGGGATTGCGGCATCAGCGCGTGCATCAGATCGTGGCGGTCGCGCGGGCAGAGGCGGTCGCTCTCGCCCGTCAACACCAGCGCGGGACCATGGAAGGCGCGCAGCGCCCCGGTCCGGTCAGCCCGGTCGCGCAGAGCCAGCGACTGGCGGCGGAAAACCTCGGGCCCGAGGGCGCGCGCCATGTCGAGGCAGAGCGCGAGCGTCGCCACATCCCCCGGGCCGGCCAGGTAATGCGGCATCATCTCGTCTTGCATCACCGCGTCCAGCCCCCCGGCGAGGACCCGCTCGACCTGCGGCAGGCGACGGGCACGGACCTCCGGAAGTTCGGCCAGGGGGTTGGTATCGAGAAGCGCCAGCCGTTCGATCCGGTCGGGCGCCTGCGCCAGCATCTCCATCGCCACGATGCCGCCCATCGACAGCCCGGCCAGCGCGAAACGCTCGGGCAGGTCGCGCAGCAGGGCGGCGGCGATGCCGGGGATCGTCTCGGCCGCCGTGGGCAGCGCGTGGTGGACGGCGCGCGGGGCAAGGGACGACGGGATCGCCCCCCACATCCGCGCATCGCACATCATGCCCGGCACCAGGACCAGCGGAGTCATGCCTGCCGTTCCTTGTCCGACCCGGCGGTCACGCCAGGCGCCCGGTGAGCCCCGCGGGGTCGTCGGTGTTGCGGATCCGGTAGAGCGCCGCCTCGCCGGTCATCGCGGGCGTCAGGCTGTGCGACAGGCCCGGCGGGATCGCCGCCGTGTCGCCCGGGTTCAGCACGGTGCTGCCGCCGTCCCAATCCATCCGCCAATACCCGCGCACCGGCATCAGCACCTCGTGCCGGTCGGTCGCATAGGCGGTCCCGGGGATCGAGCCGCGCGTCAGGAAGTCGATCTCGAACCCTGGCCGGTCGCGCAGCAGCCCCTCGGCGCCCAGCACCTTGCAGGGCTGGCGATCCGACAGCGCCACCATGTCCCAGTAGCGGGCGACATAATCCGGCACCACCTGCGCGGTGCCGAGTTCCGGGAAGTCCCTGAGCTGCTGCTCCGTCAGCACCGGCATGGGCGAGACGCCCGCAGGCAGGCTCTGACCTTTCTTGCTGTCATAGAGCTTGCCGTTCTCGCCCAGCACCAGCCCGTGGTCGCGCGCGTCCTCGATCACCTGAGGCGCCCAGATCACGCCGCCACCGGCGTCGTCACCGCCCAGAACCGCCATGATCATCCCATAATCGGTGCCGATATTCTCGAAGCCGCGGAAGATCCCGGTCGGGATGTTGAAGATGTCGCCTTCCTCCAGCACCACCTCACCAGCCCTGCCCCAGCGGCCCCAGAAGAAGCGCCAGCGGCCTTTCAGGACGAAGAACACCTCGGCGGTGCGGTGGCTGTGCAGGCTGTTGCGGCATTTCGGCGGCTGCCCGGCGGCGCCGATGTTGAAGCCCGGCGTCTCGGTAATGTGGACATGCTGGTCGGCGCTTTCGGAGACGCCACCACCGATGATGGTGAAATTCTCCTTCTGGTCGCTGCCCGGGGTATGGGCGTCGATGAAGGCGGTCTTGCAGGGCTTGAGATCCCCGTAGCGGACGATGCGGGCGTCCATCTGGGCAGGCGTCATCATGATGTTTCCTTCAGCTTGGGATCGGCGCGCCGGGCTCTGCGGCCCGGGGCCGGAATGGATCAGACAGGATCGGTGGGCGGGCGGCGGGCGGAACCGCGCTCGACCAGCGGGCCGTCGATGTGGGTTTTCTGGGGCGCGACATCGCCCTCGATCATGCCGAGGATCGCCTCGACCGTGGCGCGGACCATGCGGTTCACTGGCTGGCGGATGGTGGTCAGGTCATAGGCGGGCCAGGCGGCCATCGGCACGTCGTCATAGCCGATGACCGAGACATCGCCCGGCACGCTGAGACCCAGCCCGAAGCGCAGCTCGTCCATCGCCGCGAAGGCCATGTGGTCGTTGCCGACGAACAGCGCATCGGGGCGGTCGGCGCGGTCGAAGAGGTCGCGCGTGGCCCGGATCGTCGCCTCGCGGTCGTACATGCCGTCGATCATCGCCACCGGATCGAGTCCCGCGGCCGCCATCGCCTGCCGGAAGCCTTCGGCCCGGTCGCGCCCGGTCGAGGACCCCTGCCAGCCCATGATATGCGCGATGCGCCGGTGTCCGGCCGCGATCAGGTATTCGGTCGCCCGGCGCCCGCCCGCCACATTGTCCGAGGTGACATCGGTCAGGCGGGGATCCTCCTGACCACGGTTGAAATTCACCACCGGGATGCCCTGCCCCGCCAGACGACCGGTGAGGTCGTTCGACAGCGAGACCGAGGCGGTGATGATCCCGTCGACGCGGTAATCAATCAGTTCGCGCACCACCTCGGACACATTGTCCGTGGCATTCTCGGCCATGAAGATCAGCACGTGATAGCCGCGCGCCTGCAGGGCGCGCGAGAGTTTCTCGATGGCCAGCGGATAGAACTGGTTCTCCAGATAGGCGACCACCAGACCGATGATCCGGCTGCGGCCGGTGATCATGGCGCGGGCCAGCGCGTCGGGCCGGTAGCCCAGCTTCTCGGCCGCCGCGCGCACCTTCTCGACCGTCGCGGGCGAGACCGAAGCGCCTGGCGTGAAAACCCGGCTGACCGCCGATTGGCTGACCCCCGCCAGACGCGCGACATCCTGCGCCGTGATGCGACCCTTGGTGCTCATCCTGCCGTCCATCCCCCGTCGACCTTCAGCGCCGTCCCGGTGACCATCGCACCCGCGTCCGAGGCAAGATACAGCACCGCGCCCATCACGTCCTCGACCCGGCCGACGCGGCCGAGCTTGATCTTTTCCTCGATCCAGGCGCGGCGGGCGGGATCGTCGAAGGTCGGTTGCGTGAGGGGGGTCAGGATGAAGGTGGGGCAGATCGTGTTGACGCGGATACCGTGCGGGCCCCATTCCATCGCCATGGCCTTGGTCATCCCCTCGACCGCGTGCTTCGTCGCGCAATAGACCGCGCGGTCCACGCCGCCGACATGGCCCATCTGGCTGGAGATCTGGATCAGGCTGCCGGGCTTGCCCGCCGCGATCAGCCCCTGCGCCACCGCCTGTGCGACGAAATAGGCGGCCTTGATGTTGATCGCCGCGACGGCGTCGAAATCCGCCTCGGTCGTCTCCAGCGCGGCGCTGTGCCGCGCCATGCCGGCCGCGTTGACCAGGATGTCGAAGGGTTTCTCGGCTGCAACGAACGCCCGCAGCGCCGGGATATCGGCGATGTCGAGCGCGCGGCTGCCGACTTTGGCACCACCGGAGCGGAGGGCGGCCGCAGCCTCCTCCAGCCGGTCGGCGCCGCGCGCCACCATCATGACCTCGGCCCCGGCATCGGCCAGCGCGCTCGCGCAGGCCAGACCGATGCCGGAGGAGGCGCCGGTCACCAGGGCGCGCCTGCCCTCGAGCCGGAACGACGGAGTGCGGGGCAGGCTCATTCCGCGGCCATGCCGTAGCCGACATTGCGCCCGCCGTAGCGGCGCACGCGGATGTTGCATTGCTCGGCGTGGCCGACGAAACCCTCCAGCATGCACAGCCGCGAGCCATAGGCGCCGATGGTCGCCGCCGCCTCGTCGCTGGTGACGCGCTGGTAGGAGTGCGTTTTCAGGAACTTGCCGACCCAGAGTCCGCCGGTGTAGCGGCCAGCCCTCTTCGTCGGCAGGGTGTGGTTGGTGCCGATGACCTTGTCGCCATTGGCCACGTTGGTGCGCGGACCCAGGAACAGCGCGCCGTAGCTGTGCATCTGCGCCAGATACCAATCGTCGCGGTCGGTCATCACCTGCACATGCTCATAGGCCATGTCATTGGCGACAACGAGCATCTCGTCATGGCTGTCACAGAGGATGACCTCGCCATAATCGCGCCAGCTGATCGAGGCGGTCTCGGCCGTGGGCAGGATGGCCAGCAGGCGGTCGATCTCGGCCAGCGTGGCCTCGGCCAGCGCGCGGGAATTGGTGATCAGGCAGGCGGGCGAGTTGTAGCCATGCTCGGCCTGGCCCAGAAGGTCGGTCGCCACCAGCTCGGCATCGACGGTGTCGTCGGCGATGACCATCGTCTCGGTCGGCCCGGCAAACAGGTCGATGCCGACGCGCCCGTAGAGCTGGCGCTTGGCCTCGGCCACGAAGGCGTTGCCGGGACCGACCAGCATATGCACCGGCTCGATGGTCTCGGTGCCGATGGCCATCGCGCCGACCGCCTGGATGCCGCCCAGCACATAGATCTCATGCGCGCCGCCCAGATGCATGGCGGCGACGATGGCGGGATGGGGCTCGCCCTTGACCGGAGGAGCGCTGGCAACGATCCGCGGCACGCCCGCCACGGTGGCGGTCAGCACCGACATATGCGCGCTGGCCACCATCGGGAACTTGCCGCCCGGCACGTAGCAGCCGACGCTTTGCACCGGTATGTTGCGATGGCCGAGGACCACGCCGGGCATCGTCTCGACCTCGATATCCGTCATGCTGGCGCGCTGCGCCTCGGCGAAACGGCGGATCTGGGTCTGGGCGAAGCGGATATCCTCCATGTCGCGGGTGCTGACCCGGGACATCGCCGCCTCGATTTCCGAGGGCGTCAGGCGGAACGAAGGGCGGCTCACCCCGTCGAACTTCTGGCTCAGGCTGGCGATGGCCGCATCGCCGCCGGTCTCGATCTCGCGCAGCGTCGCCTCGACAGTGGAGCGGACCTTGGCATCATCCTCGGCACGCTCGGCGGCGGGCTTGGCGGTCTTCAGATAGGTGATGGTCATGGGAACTCCTGATTATGACCCATAGCCCAGAAACAGGCGAGGAAGGATGAGCGACAGATCCGGCCAGAAGCTGATCACCAGCAGGGCCGCGGTCATCACCAGCACCCATTTGAAGATCCGCTTGACCAAATCGTCGAAGGGGATGCCGCCGACCTGCGAGGCCATGAACAGGTTGGCGCCCAGCGGTGGCGTCACGAAGCCGATGGCCAGCGCGACGATCATGATCACCCCGAAATGGATCGGGTCGATGCCCAGCTGCGTCACCATCGGCAACAGGACCGGGGTGAGGATGACGATGGCCGCCAGCGTTTCGAGGAAGGTGCCGATGATCAAGAGCAGCACCAGGATGGCGAGCAGCACGACGATCCAGTTGTCAGTGATGCCAAGGACGAAGCGCGACAGCTCCAGCGGGATGCGTTCCAGCGCGATGATCCGGCCGAAGGCGACCGAGGCGCCGATGATCACCAGAACCGCGCTGACCAGCAGGGCCGATTGCAGCATGATCGGGCCAAGCTCGCGCCAGGACAGTTCCTTGTAGACGAAGGTCGAGACGAGCAGCGCATAGACCACGGCGACGGCCGAGGATTCGGTCGGCGTGACGATGCCGCCATAGATCCCGCCCAGCACCACGAGCGGCATGAGCAGCGCCAGTTTGGCCTGGTTCACGGCCTCCCAGCGCTGGCGCCAAGTGGCAGCGACGCCCTTGGCCTCCCAGCCGCCTTTGCGGGTCTGGTAGATGTTGTAGAGGATCAGCGCGATGGCAATGACGATGCCCGGGATGATGCCCGCGAGGAACAGCGCCGAAACCGAGACCTGCGCCGTCACCGCGTAGATGATCATCACCACGGACGGCGGGATCATCACCCCCAGCGCCCCGGCCGAGGCAACCATGGCCCCGGCATAGGCCCGGTCATAGCCACGCCGCGCCAGCGCCGGGATCATCGCCAGACCGATGGCCGCGACCGTGGCCGAGCCGGTGCCCGAGATGGCCGCGAAGAACAGGCAGGCCATGATGGTAACGGTGCCCAAGCCCCCCGGCGCGTTGCCGAAAAACGCCTCGGCCACGGCGATCAGCCGGCGCGAGATGCCGCCGCGGCTCATGACGCTGCCGGCGAGGGTGAAGAGGACCACGGCGATCAGGGTGAAGGAATTGATCCCGCTGACCAGCCCCAGGGCGTAGAAATCGAAGCCGAGGAAGGGGATATAGGCGATGGCAAGCAGGCTGGCCGCGCCGAGGGCGATGCCGATGGGCACGCCCGCCAGCAGCAGGACGGCGAAGCTGCCGAACAGAATGGCGGTGGTCATGAGCCCGCTCCCTCGCGCTGAATCCCCTCATCCTCGAGCGCCGTGTTCTCCCGCAGGGGTTCCTGGCCGTGCCGCAGGATCATCCACAGCGAATGGCTGAGCCGCAGCGCCGACAGCGCGCCCGAGAAGATGATCGCGGCATAGAGCCAGCCGGTCGGCCATTGCGTGGCCGACAGCGATTGCCCGCGCTCGATGGCATTGGCGGTGATCTGAACGCCCAGCACGCAGACGGCGACGGAATAGGCCAGGAAGACCGCTTCGGCGAAGGCCATGATCCAGCGGCGCAGCGCGCTCGGCACCGCGTCGACCAGGATGGTGACGCGCAGGTGCCGCTTTTCCCGGATGGCATAGCTGATGCCGAAATAGATCATGTAGACGAAAGCGAAGCGCGCGACCTCTCCGGCCCAGGGAACCGAGGTCTGGAAGGCAAAACGCGCCACCACATCGGCAAAGAGCAGGACGATGACCACCCCGAGGCTGGTCACGATGATGATCGGCTCGAAATACCTCTCGGCCAGTCGCAGCCAGCGTTGCATGGGCGCTCCTCCTGCGCGATGCCTGGTGCGCCGGTCGGCCGGATTGGCCGACCGGCAAGCCCGTTACTGCGCGAGAGAGGCGCGGAACTGGTCGAAGAAGGCGTCGCCGACCCGCTCGCGGATCAGGCTTTCGATGGCGGCGTTCATCGTCGCGGCCATCTGCTGGCGATCCTCGGCCGGCAGTTCGGTGACCTCGAGGCCGGCCTCGGTCAGCTGGGCCAGCGTCGCGGCATTGGCCTCGGCCACCAGCTGGCGCTGCAGCGTCACCGTCTCGGCCGCGACTTCCCTCATCAGCGCGCGGTCTTCCTCGGACAGGCTGTTGACGAAGTCGAGGTTCGCGAACCAGACCTCGGGCCAGTAGATATGGCCGGTCAGCGAGACATTGCTCTGCACCTCGTAGAAGCGTTCGACTACCATGGAAGACAGCGCGCTTTCCTGACCGTCGATCAGACCCTGTTGCAGCGAGGAATAGATCTCGCCCCAGGCCAGCGGCAGCGGCACCGCGCCGATGGCCCGCCAGGCCGCGATCTGCACCGGGTTGTCGGCCGAACGCAGGCGGAAACCCTGGAACGCCGCGAGGCTGTCGAGCGCCCGGTTGCCCGAGAAGCTGCGGAAGCCGAGTTCGAGGAAGCCCATGCCGGCCAGGCCGCGTGCCTCCATCGCCGCGTTCAGGCTGTCGCCGGCCGGGCCGTCCAGCGTGGCGCGGGCGTGCTCTTCGTCCGAAAACAGCAGGAACTGGTCCAGCACGCCCAGCTCGGGGATCGAGGGCGACAGGTTGACCGAGGCGCCGGTCGCCATCTGGATATTGCCCGATTGCACCAGATCCAGCGTCTCGGTGACGCTGCCCAGCTGGCCGCCGGCATAGATCTCGACCTCGAACCCGCCGTCCGACCGCTCTTCCAGCGTCTGGCGGAAATGCTCCATCGCCTGATGCAGCGGCGAGCTTTCGGGCTGCGCATGGGCGATGCGGATGACGGTCTGCGCCATCGACGTGGTGGCAAGCAGGCTCGCCGCAAGGGTCAGCGCCGCAAGAAACGGTGTCTTCATGGTCTCCTCCCGGATGTGAGTCGCGGCGTCCCTCCCCGGGCCCGCTGTCTTGCATTCGTATGCAATGCATTCGTATGCAAGTCAAGGCACCGTTGCGGAAGATCCCTTCCCGGGGTCAGGTCGGGCCTCTTTCGTCTGACGAACTTTGCGGGGCGGGCAGTTCAGCCTTCGCCTGCCCTCCAGGCCCGGGGCGATACGCCGTGGGCCGAGCGGAAGAGCGTCGAGAAATGCTGCAGGTTCTCATAGCCGCAGCGCATGGCGATCTCGCTGATCGACAGGCCCTGAAGCCGCGGGTCGCGCAGATCGGCCGCTACTCTCTCCAGCCGCTGACGGCGGATTTCCTCGGAAATCGAGCTGCCGTCCTTGGCGAAGATGTCGTTGAGGCGGCGCACCGACAGGCCGATATGCTCGGCGACCTTGCTGCGGTTCAGCTCGGGATCGGTGACAGTGTCGCTGATGTAGGACCGCGCCCGGATCAGGATCAGCTGCTCGGGCGAGGCTAGGTCCAGATGCCCGTCCGCGACCGAGGCAAGCCCGGTCGCCACCAGATCGATCACGATGTCCTGCAACAGCGCCGTCACCGCCGGGTCGCGGCCATCCATGGTCTCGGCGAAGGTCAGGATGTTCTCGCGCACCAGCTTGCCGATGCCCGATTGCCCGTCGATCCGCTGCCCGCCCATCATCCGCGCCAGCGGCAGCCGCGCCAGCAGACGCTCGCGCGGAAGCTGGATCACGGTCTTGGCAAAGCCGTCGCCCAGGTCGATCAGATAGGGCTGGGTGCTGTCGTAGATGGCCATATCCCCCGGTTGCAGCAGCGCCGTATTGCCGAACTGGGTGATTCGCGACGTGTTGCGGGTCTGCAGGCTGACCAGGAAGTAATCGTCGGTTTCGCTGCGGATATCGCTCTGGCGGCGCACCACCGAATGGGCGCCGCCGCTGACATGCGACACCGTCAGGCCGGGAAAACGGCGCAGGTCCAGGTCACCCGAAAAGTCAGTCGTTTGCGGGGCTTCGCATCCCAGTCGGACGAAACTGGCACAGACCGCATCCGCCCAGAAGGCAAAGCGGTCCTTCGGCGCCACCTGTCTTGTGGAATACTGCCGACTTTCGACCATTCCCGCCAAATCCCTCAGATTCGCAAAAAGCGTCACACAGGCTGCGCGGAAACGCAATTCTTTTGGCCCGGGCGCGAAAGCAGCGCTGCCGTCCGCCTGCCACTCTCCCGAAAACAGGAGGACGCCCATGACCACACGTTACAAAGTTGCCGCAGTTCAAGCCGCTCCGTGCTTTCTGGACCTCGATGCCGGGATCGCCAAGGCAGTTCGCTACATCGAGGAAGCTGCCGCCGAGGGGGCGAAGCTGGTGGCCTTCTCCGAGACGTGGCTCCCGGGCTACCCCAATTACATCTGGCTGGGCCCGGTCGCCTGGCAGATGCAGTTCGTCGGCCGCTATTTCGACAATTCCATCGTCGCCGGCAGCCCGCAGGAGGCGATCCTCGCCGCGGCCTGCCGCAAGAACCGCATCCAGCTGTCGATCGGGGTGAGCGAGCGTGACGGCGGCTCCCTCTACATCGCGCAATGGCATTTCGACGAGAATGGCACCGTCATCAACCGCCGCCGCAAGCTGAAGCCCACCGGGGTGGAGCGGTCGGTCTTCGGCGAGGGGGACGGGTCGGACCTGCGGGTCGTGGACACGTCCTTGGGCAAGATCGGTCAGCTGGCTTGCTGGGAGCATTTCCAGCCGCTGAGCAAATACGCGATGTATGCGCAGAACGAGCAGGTCCATATCGCCGCCTGGCCCAACCTCGCGCTCTACGAAGGCACCGCCTTCGCCCTGGGCCATCAGGTCAACAACGGCGCGACGCGGCAATACGCAGTCGAAGGCGGCTGCTTCGTCCTCGGCCCCTGTGCGCTGGTCACCAAGGAGGTGCAGGACACCGTTTGTCAGGGCGATCCCGAGAAGGAAAAGCTCTGCCCCCTCGGCGGGGGTTACACGAAGATCTACGCGCCCGACGGGCAGGAGATCGGCACCAGCCTGCCGCACGATCAGGAAGGCATCGTCTATGCCGAGATCGACCTGCACATGATCGGCTATGCCAAGGCCGCAGCCGATCCGGCCGGGCATTACGCCAAGCGCGATAGCACCCGGCTGCTCATCAACCGCCAGCGCCAGCGCCCCGTGCATGACTTCGACGTCGCCGACCGGTGGGAGCGGGTCGAGGAACCGGCGCCGCAGGAGCCCAAGGCCAAGACCCCGCGCCACGCCGACACCAGCGTTTGACCGCAACGGGGCGGTCTTGCCGGGCCGCCCCCCGGAACCGGGGACCACGCCATGACCCTACCCGAGGATTTCTACACCGATGCCCAGCGGCGCCTTCAGGCCCTGAATGGCGACGAGGCACTGGCGACCGCGGTGGTCCACGCCATCGTGCGCGACCGGATGGAGCCGATCCACACCGACTACATCAACAGCCGCGACTATTTCTTCCTGTCGACCGTCAGCGCCGCGGGCGAGCCGACCGTGTCCTACAAGGGCGGCGCCCTGGGTTTTGTCC
Organism: Pararhodobacter sp.; assembly: GCF_034676075.1. GTDB lineage: Bacteria > Pseudomonadota > Alphaproteobacteria > Rhodobacterales > Rhodobacteraceae > Pararhodobacter. The sequence continues at coordinate 206,622 of NZ_JAUCCQ010000001.1, forward strand.
GGGCCCTGGGCGACGACCGCATCGTGTTTCCCAATTACGACGGCAACGGCATGTGGCTGTCGCTGGGCAACATCGCCGAGGCGGCGCAGGTCGGGCTTCTGTTCATGGATTTCCAGACGCCCTGGCGCATCCGCGTGCAGGGGCGGGCCACACTGTCCACGGATCCCGGGCTGATGGCGCAGTTCCCGGGCTGCAACACGGTGGTCGAGGTTCAGGTCACCCGCGTCTTCCAGAATTGCGCCCGCTACATCCACAAGCACCGCCGGGTCGAGAAGCGCTCGGTCCATGTGCCGGACGATAGCGGCGCCCAGCCGTTCCCGGCCTGGAAGCGCATCGACGGGCTGCAGCCCTTCCTGCACGCGCGCGACCAGGGCCGTGCGGCGCAGGAAGGCGGCGTGATCACCGAAGACGAGTATCTGGCGCGGGTTCGCGAGGGGACATCGTGACCCCGCCATCCCCAGAACTGCGGATCGCGGGGAACCCGGGGCAAACCTAGGCTTTTCCACGAGGGCCCGGGGCCAAGGCTGCGGGTCACTCGGCACACAAGAACAAGAACCAAAGGGAGATCATCATGACATCAAAGCGTTCACGAGTCGCCGGGATGACCCGGCGCGAGGCTCTGGCCACGCTGGGCAGCGGGGCGGCAAGTTTCGGTCTGGCCTCGACACTGGCGGCGCCGGCGCTGGCCTCGGCCCGGGTGCTGCGGCTTGGCTATGTCAGCCCGCTCACCGGCACCATGGCCGCCTTCGCGGAATCCGATCCCTTCATGCTGGACAAGGTCCGCGCCGCGGTCGCCCAGGGGCTTACCCTCAACGGCACGACCTACGAGGTCGAGATCGCCGCGGTCGATGACCAGTCGAACTCGGACCGCTCGGCAACTGCGGCGAACCAGCTCATCAACGGCGACGGCATCGACCTGATGCTGGCGCAAGGCGCCCTGACCAACGTGCCGGTCGCCTCGCAATGCGAGGTCGCGGGCGTGCCCTGCATCACCACCATGGACCCCTGGCAGGGCTGGATGTTCCCGCTGGGCGGCACCCCGGACACCGGCTTCGAGTATGTGAACCACTTCTTCTGGGGGATCGAGGACATCATCTCGACCTTCATCGGCATGTGGGACGGGCAGGATACCAACAAGAAGGTCGGCACCGTCTGGTCCAACGACCCGCCCGGTCTGGTGTTCGGCAGCGCCGATATCGGCTTTCCGGCCTCGCTGGCGTCCGGCGGCTACGAGATCACCGATGTCGGCAATTTCCAGCCCGGCGCCGACGACTTCTCGCGCCAGATCGTCGCCTTCCGCGATGCGGGATGCGAGATTGTCACGGGCCTGTTCGCCCCGCCGGAATGGGCGCTGTTCTGGCGTCAGGCGCAGCAATTGGGCTTCCGCCCGAAGATCGCCACTCCGGCACGGGCGCTGCTGTTCCCCTCGGGCATCGAGGCGCTCGGCAACACCGGCGACGGCATGTCGACCGAGATCTGGTGGACACCCTCCTATCCCTATGTCTCGACCATCACCGGCCAAAGCTGCGCGGAGCTGGCGGCGGATTACACCGCCACGACCGGCAGGCGCTGGACGCAGCCGATCGGCGTGATCCACGCGCTGTGGGAACTGGGCCTCAACGCGCTGAAGACCGCCGAAGACCCGACCGACCCCGATTCCGTGCAGGCGGCGATCCGCGCCACCACCATGACCACGGTCGTGGGCAACATCGACTGGGCGGGCAGCCCGATCCGCAACGTCGCCAAGCTGAAGATCGCGGGCGGCCAGTGGCGGCTTCAGCCCGACGGCACCTACGATCTGGTGGTCACCTACAACACCGCGGCGCCCGAAGTGCCGATCCAGTCCGATTTCCGGCTGGGCCTTGGCTGAGCGATGACCTCTGCCCCCGTGCTCTCTGTCGAGGGGGTCGCCAAGTCCTATGGCGGCCCCAACGTGCTGGAGGATGTGACACTCACCGTCCATCCCGGCGAAATCCTCGGCATCATCGGTCCGAACGGCTCGGGCAAGACCACGCTCTTCGGCGTCATCTCGGGCATGCACGCGCCCTCGGCCGGGCGGGTGCTGCTGGCAGGCGAGCCGGTCACGGCGCTGGGGGCGGCAGAGCGCGCCCGCGCCGGGATCGGGCGCACCTTCCAGGTGCCACAGACCTTTTCCGACATGTCGGTGTTCGAGAACCTTCTGGTCGCGGCGGAATTCGGTGCGGGGCTCCACGGGGCCGAGGCCGAGGCCCTCGCGCACGAGGTTCTCGCGCAATGCGACTTCGCGCACCGGACACGCGCCATCGCGGGCGGGTTGTCGCTGCTGGATCGCAAGCGGCTGGAACTGGCCCGTGCGCTGGCAACGAAACCCAGGGTGCTGCTGCTTGACGAGATCGCCGGCGGCCTGACCGACAACGAGGCCGACGGCGTCGTGCGCACGGTCGAGGCTCTGGCGGCGGGCGGCGTGGCGATCCTGTGGATCGAGCATCTGGTGCATGTGCTGTCCCATGCCGCGCACCGGATCGCCGTTCTGGGCGAGGGCCGGATCATCGCCTGCGGCGAGCCGCACCAGACCATGCAGCTGCCGAGCGTGCGGCAGATCTATTTTGGTATGGAGCCTGACGCCCATGATCTCGATCTCTGACCTGCACGCGGCCTATGGCCCGCTGCCCGTCCTGTTCGGCGTCTCGCTCGATATCGCCGCGGGCGAGACCCTGGCGCTGATCGGCTCGAACGGTGCGGGCAAGTCCACCACCTTCGCCACGCTGACCGGATTCCTGCGGCCGACCCAGGGGCAGGTCCGCTTCGGCGATCTCGATCTCGCCCGCGCCTCGCCGCGGCGGATCGTCGAAGCCGGACTCTCCATGGTGCCCGAGGGACGGCGGCTTTTCCCCTCGCTCACGGTCGAGGAGAACCTGCTGGTCGGCGGTCATGCCCGGCGCAGGGGCGACTGGACGCTCGATCGGGTCTACGAGGTCTTCCCGACCCTGCTGCCGCTGCGCCGCCGCCCGTCGATGCACCTGTCGGGCGGGCAACAGCAGCTTGTCGCCATCGGCAGGGCGCTGATGGCGAACCCCCGCGTCCTTCTGTGTGACGAACTCTCGCTGGGCCTGTCGCCTGCGGCCGTCGACACCGTCTATGCCGCGGTCTCGCGGCTCAGGGCCGAGGGGATGACCATGCTGCTGGTCGAACAGGACATCGGCCGCGCCCTCGCCGGTTCGGACCGCTACGCCTGCATGAGACACGGCCGGATCGTGCTGGACGGCCCCTCGGCCGCCGCCGACCGGCAAGCGATTTCCGACGCCTATTTCGGCATGGAGGCCTGACCCGCATGGAAGTGCTCATCAACGGCGCCTTCATCGGCGCGCTCTACGGCCTCTACGGCCTCGGCCTGTCCCTGTCTCTGGGGCTGATGCGGCAGATCAACCTGGCGCATGGCGATTTCATCGTTCTCTCGGCCTTTCTGGCGCTGCAGGTCACCACGGCGCTGGGGGTTCACCCGCTGGTGGCACTGCCCCTTGTGGTGATCGTCATGTTCGCGCTGGGGGTGCTGACGCAGCGGCTGGTGATCGAACGAACGCTCGGACGCGGCGAGATGCCGCCCATCCTGGTGACCTTCGGCCTGTCGATCATCTTGCAGAACGGGATGCTCGAAGCCTTCAGCGCCGATACCCGCAACCTGAACCCCGGTCCGCTGGGCGCCGCGTCGGTGGATATCGCCGGGCTGTCGCTGGGGGTGCTGCCGCTTCTGACCCTCGCCGTATCGGTCGGCATCTTCGCACTGGTCGCGACGGTGTTCGGCCATACCCGCTTCGGCCGCGCGGTCCGCGCCACCTCGGACAACGAGGGGGTGGCCCAGCTGATGGGCATCTCCACCCGCAGCGTCTTTGCCGTGGCCATGGGGCTGGCGCTGGCAACCTCCGCCGTCGCGGCGGTGTTCTACGGGATGCGCGGCAATTTCGACCCCTCGACCGGGCCCGAGCGCATGCTCTTCGCCTTCGAGGCGGTGATCCTCGGCGGCCTCGGCTCGGTCTGGGGGACGCTGCTGGGCGGCATCATCCTGGGCATCGCGCAATCGGCGGGCACGCTCGTCACCCCCAGCTTCGGCGCGCTGGTCGGGCATCTGGTCTTCCTCGTCGGGCTCCTGCTGGTGCCGGGCGGGCTGTTGTCGCGGAAAGGACGCGGATGATGAGGAACACGCCTTTTGTTCGGTCGATGCTGGTCGTCGCCCTGATCGTCCTGGCGCTGGTGCTGGTGCCGGTCCTGGGCTCACGCCAGACCATCATCCTGACCACGGAAATCGCCGCCGTCCTGGCCATCGCCATGATGTGGAACCTGCTGGCCGGGTTCGGCGGCATCGTCTTCATGGGCTTTCAGGTCTTCGTGGGGCTGGGTGGCTATGCGCTCTTCGTCGCGGCCAACGCTTCCGGGATGATCCCCTTCCCCTTCGTGTTGGTGTCGGCCGGGGTCTGTGCGGTCTTCGCCTTCGCCATCACGCCGGTTTTGTTCCGCCTGTCGGGCGCGCAGCTGGCCATCGCCTCGTGGGTGATCGCCGAGGTGGTGCGGCTCGCGGTCTATCACACGCCCTTCCTGGGCGCCGGGGGCGGGATCTCGTTGCTGGCGATGCGCGGTGTGCCGCGGGATCTGCGGCTGATGATGACCTATGGCACCGCGGCGGCGATCCTTGTCGTGGCGCTGCTGACCTGCGTCTTCCTGCTGCGCGGGCGGTTCGGTCTGGCGCTCAGGGCGCTGCGCGACAATCCTGGCGCGGCCGAGGCGATGGGCGTCGGCATCCGCCGGACCCAGACCATCGTCCTGACCCTCTCGGCCGCCATCGCCGGGGCAGCGGGCGGAGCCTATTACATGATCGCCCTGCAGATCAGCCCCGGTTCGGGTTTCTCGATGAACTGGATGGCCATCGTCCTGTTCGTGGTGATCCTGGGCGGGATCGGCACGCTTGAGGGACCGATCCTGGGCGTCGCGGTCTATTTCCTGCTGCGCGAGACCTTGTCGGACATGGGATCGCTTTATTTCATCATCCTCGGCAGTCTGGCCATCGCCGTGACCCTGCTGTCGCCGCAAGGCGCCTGGGGGGCGCTCAAACGTCTGATCGGCCGCGACCTGTTGCCGATCCGGCGCGACCCCGGCCTCCCTGCCTCGCGCCTCACCCCCTAGACTCGGAGTTCCCATGACCGCAGCGTCCCTCTCGCTGGACTATTTCTTCGATCCGCTCTGCGGCTGGTGCTACGCCAGTTCGGCGATGCTGGCGGGGATCGCCGACCGCTTCCCCGACCAGTTGAGAATGCGCCCCTCGGGCCTGTTCGATGCGCCGCGCCCGGTGTCGGCCATCGCGGGCCATGCCTGGAGCAATGACCAGAGGATCGCCGCCATCGCCGGTCTGCCCCTGAGCACCGCCTATCGGGACGACGTGCTGCAGGCGCCCGGCGGGGTCTTCACCTCGCGCTTTCTGACGCGGGCGCTGGTCGCGCTGGGTCAGATCGACCGCGGGCTGGAGCCGCGGTTCCTGCACCGGGCGCAACACGCGCGCTACGTCCTGGCGCAGGACACGTCCCGCCCCGAGGTCGTGGCCGCCGTTGCGGGGGCCGAGATGGCCGAGGCGGGTCTGCCCTTCGATGCCGAGGCCTTCGCCAGCCGCCTCACCGGCGATGCCGATCTGGCGGCCCGCGCCGAGGCCCGGATCGCCGAGACCAACCGCCTGCAACAGAGCCTGACGCCCGGCGTGCCCAAGCTGGTGATCGGGCGCGACGGCGAACGCCTGATCCTCGAGGGCGAGGCGATCTATCGCGGCCCCGGCCCGGTGCTGGCGGTGATCGCCGAACTGGTGGCCTGATCCGGCGGCGGGGCGGGGCGCAGACAGGCGCTCACCCGGGCCCGAAACCAGCGCAGGCCGGGGTCCGCCTCGGCCCGCGTGCTCCACAGCATCGTCACGGGCGACCCCGCCGAGCCCAGCGGCACCGGCAGCACCCGCGCCCTTCCCGCCCGCGCCAGCATCTCGCCATAGCCGCCCGGCGCGATGGCGAGAAACCGCCCGCTGCCCAGCAATTCCGGCAGGGCCGAGAATTCGCGCAGATAGAGCGCGACATTGGCGCTGAGCCCGGTGCGGGCTAGGATCGCGGTGATCTCGGAGGCATAGGTCGCGGCCGGGGCAGCGACGACCAGACGCTCGCGCCGAAGGGCTTCCAGCGTATCGGGAAGCGGTCCTGTCCCGGGACCGGCAACCACGACATAGCGTTCCTCGTACAGGGGCATCACGCCGACATCGGGCGCGTCGAGGGCGATGAGACCGAGGGCCAGGTCGATCTCCCCGCGTTGCAGGCTTTCCGCCAGCAGCGACAGCGGGACCGGGTTGTTCTGCAAGGAGATATGCGGCGCCTCGGCGAACAGGCTGTCGACGATCTGCGGCAAGAAGATCGCCTCACCCAGACCGGACAGCGACAGGCGGAAACAGCGCCGGCTCTGCGCGGGATCGAAGCGGCTGGCCTCGCCAAGCGCTTCCATCACCGACTCGAGCGCGGCGCGCACCGCCGGCAGCACGGCGGTGGTGTAGCGCGTCGGCACCATGCCGCTGCGGTCGCGCAGGAACAGCGGATCGCCCAGCGACAGGCGCAGCCGCGACAGCGCGTTGCTGGTGGCGGGCTGGGTCAGGCCGACCTTGAGCGCGGCGCGCGACACCGATCCCGTCTCGGCGATCGCCACGAAGAGCTTCAGCAGGTTCAGATCCAGCGCCTCGAGTTTTATTGATTTCATCAATATCCTCCATATCAAAGATAATTTGGACAATAATTCGTTGCGGGTCCATTGTCTTCGCCATCAGGGGGAGGGAAGACATGCGGATTGCGGTTCTCGGCGCGGGCGCGATGGGCTCGGTCTTTGGCGCGCGGCTGGCGCTCGGCGGGGCCATGGTCACGCTTCTGGACGTGAACGAGGCGCATCTGGCGGCCATCGCGCAAGAGGGCCTGGAGGTCGACCTTGACGGCACGCTCCACCGCCTGTCCCTCCCGGCGATGCGTCCGGCCGATTTCACCGGCCCGGTCGATGTGGTGCTTCTGTTCACCAAGGTCTTCCACACCCAATCCGCGCTTCAGGCGATCGCGGGTCAGCTCGGCGCGGCGCAGGTGCTGACCCTGCAGAACGGCATCGGCAATGCCGAGCGTGCCGCGGCCGTGGTCCCGCCTGCGCAGGTGATCGTCGGCATGACCATGACTCCGGCCGAGTTCCTTGGTCCCGGCAAGGTCGCCTCGCACGGGCCGGCCACCACCGCCTTCTACAGCGCCGACGGCCGGCATCGGCCGATTCTGGACGACCTCGTCGCGGCCATGGCGCGGGGCGGCATCAGCGCCAAGGCCGATCCGGCGATCCAGGCGGCGATCTGGGAGAAGGCGGCCTTCAACTGCGCGATGAACGCGATCTGCGCGCTGACCGAGGGCACGCCCGGCGGGATCGGGGCCGACGCGGCCTCGCTGGCCCTCGCCCATGCCGTCGCGGCCGAAGCGGTCAGCGTGGCGCAGGCCCTCGCCATCCCCGCCGATGGCGCGCGCGTGGCAGACCTCGTGGCGCAGGCGACCGCCCACCATCTTCTGCACGAACCCTCGATGCTGCAGGACCGCAAGGCCGGACGCCGCACCGAGATCGACGCGCTGAATGGCGCCGTCGCCGATCAGGGCGAGGCGCTCGGCGTCGCGGTGGGGCTGAATCGCACCCTCACCACCCTCATCAGGCTGGCGGACTCGATGCCGGCCTACCGCACCCGTCAGAAGGCGCTTCACGCATGACCAAAACCACCATCACCGCGGGCGGCGCGATCTTCGGCAAGCTTCGGGCGCTGGGGATCGAGCATGTCTTCGTCAATTCCGGCACCGATTTCCCGCCCATCGTCGAGGGGCTGATCGAGGCCCGGCGTCAGGACCTGCCGCTGCCCGAGCCGGTGACCTGCCCGCATGAAGGCGTGGCGATGGGCATGGCGCATGGCTACAACCTGATCTCGGGCAAGATCCCGGCGGTGATGCTGCACACCAATGTGGGCCTTGCGAACGGGGCGATCGGCGCGATCAACGCCTGGGTCGATCGCGTGCCGGTGATGACGATGTCGGGCCGCACGCCGGTGGCCGAACACCGCCGCTTCGGCGCGCGGACGGTTCCCATCGGCTGGGGTCAGGAGATGTTCGATCAGGCCGCCATGGTCCGCGAATGCACCAAGTGGGAATACGAGCTGCGCTTCCCCGATCAGGTGTCCGAAGCCTTCGACCGCGCCTTCTCCATCGCCGCCTCGACCCCGCAGGGGCCGGTCTATCTGAGCCTCCCGCGCGAGGTGCTGTGCGAGCAGACACCGTCCGAGGGGCTCGACCGTCCCTCGCGCATGGCGCCGGTGGTTCCGGCCTCGGACCCCGCCGCCCTGAGCGAGGCCGCGCGCCTCCTGGCCGGGGCCAGGGCGCCCCTCGTCATCGCGCAGCGCGGCACCGGCAGCGCCGAGGCCTTCGCCGCCTTCGGCCCGTTCGCCGAGGAATTCGCGCTGCCGGTCTCGCAATACTGGGCGACGCGGCTGGCGCTGCCGATGGCGCATCCGATGCATATCGGCTGGGATCCCGATGCCTGGCTGGCCGAGGCGGATGTGATCCTGGTGCTCGATTCCCTCGCGCCCTGGTGGCCCGACCGGGTGCAGTTGCGTCCCGACGTGAAGGTCATCCAACTGGGCCCCGACCCGCTGTTCACCCGCACGCCGATCCGCAACTTCCCCTCGGATGTGGCTCTGGTCGGTGAAACCGCGCCGACCTTGCTGGCGCTGATCGCGGCGATGGCGGACCAGCCGCGCGACAACACCTTGCTCGAGACCCGCCGGGCGCGGATCGCCAAGGCCGCCGACGCCGACCGGGCGGCCCTGCGCGAGCGGGCCGAGCGCGGCTGCGCCAGCCCGATGACCAAGGCCTGGGTCAGCGCCTGCCTGAGCCGGGCGATCAAGGCGCAGGACCGGCCGGCCACGATCTTCCACGAACTGGGCTGCCCCCTGCCCCATCTCGATCTCGACGCCCACAACAGCTATTTCCAGGAGCCGCATTCGGGCGGTCTCGGCTGGGGTCTGCCCGCGGCGCTGGGGGCGCAGCTGGTCGATCCCGACCGGCTGATCTTCGCCACCATGGGCGACGGCAGCTACATGTTCGCCAATCCCACCGCCTGCCATCAGGTGGCCGAGGCGCACGCGCTGCCGGTGATCGTGCTGGTCCTGAACAACGGCGAATGGGGCGCCGTGCGGCAATCGGTTCTGGGCCTCTATCCCGGGGGACAGGCCGACCGCGCCAACGAGGTGCCGTTGACCAGTCTGCGCCCGAGCCCGGATTTCACCCTGACCGCCGCCGCCAGCCGCGCCTATACCGAGACCGTCACCGAGGGCAGCGATCTGCCCGCGGCCCTTGAACGCGCGATCCGCGTCGCCCGAACGGAGCGACGGCAGGTCCTCTTGAACATCGCGATCAGTCCTGATTGATCGTCAGTATCGAAGCCTTGGAGGAGAAATCCATGAAAATCTCTATGCTTATCGACGGCGCCTATGTGCAGGCCGAAGGCGGCCGCAGCTTCTCGCGGCTTGACCCGGTGACCGGCGACGTCGCCACCGAGGCGCCCGCCGCGTCGGTGGCCGATGCGCTGCGGGCGGTCGATGCCGCCGCGCGGGCCTTCCCCGGCTGGGCCGCGACCAGCCCGGCGACGCGGCGTGCGCTGCTGAACAAGGCCGCCGACCGGCTGGAAGCCAAGACCCCCGACATCATCGCCACCGCCATCGCCGAGACCGGCGCGACCGGCCCCTGGATCGGCTTCAACTGCATGCTGGCGGCGGGCATCCTGCGCGAGGCGGCCTCGATGACCACCCAGATCACCGGCGAGGTGATCCCGGCCAACAAGCCCGGCATGCTGGCCATGGCGCAGCGCAAGCCGCTGGGCGTCTGTCTGGGCATTGCGCCCTGGAACGCGCCGGTCATCCTGGGCACGCGCGCCGTGGCCATGGCGATCGCCTGTGGCAACACCGTCGTGCTGAAAGCCTCGGAACTGTCGCCCGCGACGCAGCTCGCCATCGGCGAGGCCTTCACCGAGGCCGGTTTCCCGCCGGGCGTGCTGAACGTCGTGACCAACGCGCCCGAGGATGCGGCCGAGATCGTCTCGGCCCTGATCGCCGCACCGGCCGTGCGGCATGTCAACTTCACCGGCTCGACCCGTGTGGGCCGGATCGTCGCCATCAAGGCGGCCGAGCATCTGAAGCCCGCGCTGCTGGAACTGGGCGGCAAGGCGCCGCTGGTCATCCTCGATGACGCGGATCTGGAGGGCGCGGTGAATGCGGCAGCCTTCGGGGCCTTCATGAATCAGGGCCAGATCTGCATGTCGACCGAGCGGATCATCGTGCACGAGGGCATCGCCGATGCCTTCGTCGCGGCGCTGGCGGCCAAGACCAGCGCGCTGCCGGCGGGCAACCCGCGCGGGCAGGTGGTTCTGGGCGCGCTGGTCACGCCCGAGGCCGCGGAGAAGATGGACCGCATCATCGCCGATGCCACCGCCAAGGGCGGCACCGTGACAGCGGGCGGCAGCCGTGACGGCTCGGTCGTCAGCGCCACGCTGATCGACCATGTCGACGCCGGGATGACGATCTATCAGGAGGAAAGCTTCGGCCCGGTCAAGCCGATCATCCGCGTCGCCAATGACGACGAGGCGGTGCGGGTGGCCAACGACACCGAATACGGTCTCTCGGCCGCGGTGTTCAGCCAGAACATCCAGCGGGCGATGGCCGTCGCCGACCGGATCGAAAGCGGCATCTGCCACATCAACGGCCCGACCGTGTCCGACGAGGCGCAGATGCCCTTCGGCGGGGTCAAGAACTCGGGCTATGGGCGCTTCGGCGGCAAGGCGGGGATCGACGCCTTCACCACGATCCGCTGGGTGACGATCGAGGATCCGCACCAGCATTACCCGTTCTGACACCAGAGGGCCCGGAGACATCTCCGGGCCCTTTGCGTTTCGGCAGGCTCGCTTGCGGTCAGAACACCCCGACGAGATACAGCGAGATCGACGGGAACAGCACCAGCAGCGTCAGCCGCAGCAGATCGGCGATGATGAAGGGCGTGACACCGCGGTAGATGTTCAGCAGCCCCACATCCGGCGCCAGCTTGTTGAGCAGGAACACGTTCATGCCGATCGGCGGGGTCATCATGCCGAGATTGATCAGCACCAGCATCACCACGCCCCACCACACCGGATCGTAGCCGAGCCCGGTGACCACCGGCAGCACGAAGGGCAGCGTGATCAGCATGGCCGCCATCTCGTCGAAGATCGCGCCGAGCACGAGATACAGCACCACCAGCAGCGCGATCACCATCAGCGGCGGGATGTCGAGCGAGACCAGCACGGCCGCCAGATCGTTCGACACCCGGGTGAGGCCGACGAAATAGGTCATGATCGAGGCGCCGATGATCGAGATGTAGATCATCGCGGTGTTCGCCGCGGCCTCTCTCAGCGCGGCGAGGAAGCCCGCCATGGTCACGCGCGAGCGCATCACGGCGATGAGGAAGGTGGTGACGGCGCCGAGCGAGGCAGCCTCGGTGACGGTGAAGACACCGCCGTAGATCCCGCCCGAGACGATGGCGAAGAGGATCAGCGCCGGCAGGCAGTTCCGGGCCGCCGCGCGCAGCTCGCCGGACGAGACGGCTTGCGGGTCGGGCATCGACTTCGGCCGGACGATGCCCATGATCCAGATCGCGCCCAGATAGCCGATCACCGCCAGCGCCGCCGGGATGATCACCGCGACGAAGAGCTTCAGGATGAATTGCTCGGCGATGATGCCATAGACCACCAGAATGATCGAAGGCGGCACCATGGCGCCCAGCGTGCCCCCGGCGGCGACGGTGCCCGCGGCGAAGCCCGGGTCGTAGCCGCGCTCCTTCATCTGCGGCAGGGCGAGGGTGCCGAAGGTCGCGGTCGTGGCGACCGAGCTCCCGGCGATCGACCCGAACAGCCCGCAGCCCAGCACCGTGGCCATGGCCACCCCGCCGCGCACCCGGCCGACCAGGGCCGAGGCGAGGCGATAGATGTCGTCGGCCAGTCCCCCGGCATTGGCGAAGCTGCCCATCAGGAGGAACAGCGGGATCACCGAGATATCGACCGTGCCCAGGATCGAGGCCGGTTCCGACGCCATCAGCGAAAAGGCCGCCCGGAAATTGGTATAGACGCCGAAGCTGATCACACCCACCGCCGTCATAGCGATACCGATGGGCACGTGCAGGAACAGCAGGATGAAGATCGCGAGCAGCGCGAGGAGGACGAGGGTGACAGGATCCATCAGCGCCGCCGTTCGTACTCGTCCAGGGTCTGCCCGACGGGCACCCGCTGGCTATGCCCGGTCACGACCATCACCGCCTGGATCACCACGGCGAGCGCCATGAAACCGGCCCCGATCCACCACATCGGCGCGACGGGCAGTTGCAGGATCTGGCTGGCGTCACCGAAGGACGCCAGCCGGTTGCCCCGCAGTAGGAACTGCCAGGTGAACCCCGCCAGGACCAGCAGGGTGACCAGATTGGCAAAGCCCTCGACCAGCCTGACGCCACGCTTGCCCAGCCGCGACCCCAGCACTTCGATCTTGATGTGATGCGCGCTGTCCACCATCAGCGGGAAGAAGCCGACCACGCCGATGGTGAGCAGATAGAGGACGATGTCATTTGCCCCGAAGAAGGGACGGTTGATCACCGAGCGCATGACGACATCAAGGATGGTCACCAGCGCCGCGCTCAGGATCAACAGCCCCGACAGATAGGCCGAAAGCCGGGCGAGGTGGTGCAGCGCCCGTTCAAGCCCGGACATGCTCACCATTCCGCTCCGTTGCGCAGGGCCTCGACATCTTCGCGCAGCGCGCTGACCAGCGCGGTTCCGTTCGGGTTGGAGGCGATCCAGGCATCGACGATGGGCTGCGTGACCTCGGTCGCACGGGCCATCTGTTCGTCGGTCAGCTCGTTGATCGAGTTGCCTTCCTGGCCGACGAATTGCGCGCGCACCGTGCTTTCGACGCTGTCGATCACATCGGCCCACATCAGGCCCAGCGGCATGCCGCGATGTTCGTCAAGGACCGCGCGCGCCGCCTCGGGCAGGCCTTCATAGACATCGCGGTTCATGAAGACTGCGCAGGGGCTCGCTCCGAGCGGGATCATCAGGGCCGAGGTCGCGACCTCGATCTGCCGGAAGACGCTGGCCGGCATGAAACCGATCAGATCGAAGTCGAGTTGACCGCGCGACATGGCCTCGGCCGCGTTCGAGAAGTTGAAGCCCGAAACCGGGACCGCCCCCAGCGCGGTCAGGATTTCCTGCGCGATGGGCGAGGTCGCCGAGCCGCGCAGCCCGGTGAGAGAGGAAAGATCGGCGACTTCCTCGGTCGACAGCACGTTGACCGGCGAGGGCGTGCACAGCATCAGAGGCACGACATCGTCCCAGCCGCGCAGGAGCCCGCGTTCATAGAGGCGCCAATGGGCATAGGTGCCCTCATGCGCATTGGCGATGATCAGCGGCAGGGTGGTGACCATGTCGTCGGGGAATTTGTTGGGCGTCAGGAACGGAAAGCCGAAGGCAATGTCGGTCACGCCGTTCTGCACCAGCTCCAGCTGCGTCCGCGGATCGCGGCCAAGCGCGCCGCCCGGGAAGAACTGGATATCCAGCGCGCCCTCCGAAGCCGCGTTCACCTGGTCGATCCAGGTCTGGAACATCACCGAGACCGGCGTGGTCGGAGGCTCGAAAGTGGCGAAGCGAAGGGTGACGGCTTCCGCCAGGCCCGAGGTGGGCGAGGCAAGCATGAAGGCAAGCGCTCCGGTGCTCAGCAGGCGGGCGAAAGTGGCGGACATGTCAGGGCTCCCGTTGGTTGGACGATTGGTCTGTCGAGAGGGGCGTTGCCCTCCGAGGCTCTGCGGAACGAGCAAGGTGAAGGCTAAGCGTGAAGCCCGCGGGCCCTGTTATGTTCATTCGGCATAGGTGCCTGTCCGGACCGGGGCTGCAGGCTATCGCTCATTGGTATAGCGCGCTGCCCGCCCGGCCTGGCTATCCTGACCGTGCCACCCTCGCGCCGAAGGATGCCGTTTTGACCCTTGCTCCGGACTTCATTCAATTGCTCGGAACCCTGCTGGGCGATCGCTTCACGCAAAGCCTGGCCGATCGCGAGGCCCATGCCGGGACCGAGGCGCATCACGTGCCAATGCCGCCCGACGCCGTCGCCCGCCCCGTCTCGACCGAGGAAGTGTCGCAGATCGTCAATCTGTGCGCCTTCTACGGGACGCCCGTCGTGGCCTATGGCAACGGCTCGTCGCTGGAAGGCAACGCCACGGCGGCCGAGGGCGGGCTATGCCTCGACATGACTCTGATGAACCGCGTTCTAGAGGTGCGCCCCGGCGACCTCGATTGCACGGTCGAGGCCGGTGTCACGCGTGAGGCGCTGAACGATCACCTGCGGCATACGGGTCTATTCTTCCCGGTCGATCCCGGCGCCAACGCCACCTTGGGCGGCATGACGGCAACGCGGGCCTCGGGCACCACCGCCGTGCGCTATGGAACGATGGCCGACAACGTCATCTGCCTGACCATCGTCCTGCCGGACGGGCAGGTCATCCGCACCGCGCGGCGGGCGCGCAAATCCTCGGCGGGCTATGATCTCACCCATCTCTTCACCGGGTCCGAAGGCACGCTCGGCATCATCACCGAGGTCACGCTCCGCCTGCACGGGCGACCCGAGGCGGTGCGCTCGGCGCGCTGCATCTTCCCTGACCCGCTATCGGCAAGCGAGGCCGCCTCGACCGCCATCCAGATCGGCCTGCCACTGGCGCGGATAGAATATCTGGACGCGGGCTGCATCCGCGCCGTCAACGCCTTCTCCGGCCTGAGCGAACCGCAAGCCGAAACGCTGTTCCTTGAGTTCCACGGTTCGGAGGCCGGTGTCGACGAGCAGGTGGCCCTGTTCGAAGAAATCGCGGCAGAGCATGGCGGGACGGGGTTCCGCTGGGCCGCGACCGAGGCGGAGCGCGCAAAGCTCTGGGCAGCGCGGCATTCGGCCTATACCGCCACCCTGCGCCAACGCGCGGGCGCAAGGGGTTGGGCCACCGATGTCTGCGTACCGATCTCGGCCCTGCCCGGCTGCATCGACCATGCCAAGGGTCTGCTGGCGGATTGCCCGGTCCCGGCGTCGATCATGGGCCATGTGGGGGACGGGAATTTCCACGTGGTCTTTGCCATCGACCCGGAGTCGGAGGACGAGCGCGCCCTGGTCGCGCGCATCAACGATTCCATGGTCGAACGGGCGCTGGCCTGCGATGGCACCTGCACCGGCGAACATGGCGTGGGGCTGGGCAAACGCAAATACATGCGGCGGGAGCACGGCGCGGCGCTCGAAGTGATGCACCGGATCAAGACGGCGCTCGATCCCTATGGCCTGATGAACCCGCGCAAGATCTTTCCGGACGATCAAGCGGCGCGCTGACGACGGCGCTCGCGACAGCCTCAGCCGGCCGATTCGGTCGGCGTGTCGCGGGGCACCAGCGATTTGGCGTGATCGGGCAGGTCGGTGTCCGAGAAATACTCGGGATGGGCCGCGGCAATGCTGGGCAGCGCCAGCAGGATTTCGCGCAGGTGGCGGCGCATCGCCTCGGCTGCGCCCTCGCCATCGCGCCGGGCGATGCAATCCAGGATCGCCTGATGCTGGCCGATCAGCACTTTCATCGGCGTGGCATTGGGCAGCGACAGCAGCCGCACCCGGTCGGTCTGGAACCGGGCGGAATCGACGATCCGCAGGGCGAAATCATTGCCCAGCGTATCGGTGATCGTGCCGTGAAACGTCTCGTCCAGCGCGTTGAACCCGGCGAAATCGCCCGCCTCGGACGCCACGCGCTGGCGGTCGATCAGCTCCTGCAGTGCTGCGACCTGCTGCGGCGTGGCTAGGCGGGCGGCGTGGCGGGCCAGATCGCTTTCAATCGCCTCGCGCACGAAGCGGGCGTTGCAGACCTCACGCACCGAGATCTTCATCACCCAGGTGCCGCGGCTGGGCCTGATCTCGACAAGGCCCGCTTCCGAGAGTTTGATGAAAGCCTCGCGCACCGGCTGGCGCGAGACGCAGAATTGCGCCGCGATATCCTTTTCGGACAGCGCTGATCCGGGCGGCAGATCGATGGCCGCAATCCGCCGCCGCAGCAGCGCGATCAGCTGCGGAGCCAGGGGTTTCGTGGGTTCAAGCGCGGTCTGCATCAGCCAGTTCCTGTCAGCACGATTTGCGGTTGTCAACGGGAGCCCGATATGCAACATACCGGTATGGTGGTTGGGAGGCAAGCCACGGCTGCAGGGGGGAGAAGGCCCTGCCCGCCTCGATCGCACCAAGGGCCAAGGGAGGAGAGACCATGACCATCGAGACGCTCACCCGGCAGACTCGCCGGAGCTTTCTGGCGACCGGCGCCGCCGCGCTGGCCATGCCTGCGCTGGCAACGCGCGGGCTGGCACAGCAGACCTATACCTGCCGCATCGCGCATACCGAGGGAATTGGAACGCCGATCACCAACGCCTTCGACGCCTGGACCGAGATGCTGAACACCCGCTCGGGTGGCCGCATCGACGCGCAGCATTTCCCCGCCGCACAGCTGGGCGGCCTGGCCGAGGCGCTGGAGGGCAGCCGGATCGGCACCATCCAGGTGACCACCGCCGGTCCCGACAGCGAGGAAGCCATCGCCCCCGAGATCGCCGCCTTGGGCGGGGCGCCGGGCTTCATCTACAAGAACGAGGCCCATGTCGACGCCGTGCTGCAGGGTGAACTGGGCCGCCGTGCCTCGCAGATCGCCCGTGAAAAGACCGGGGTCGAATTCGTGGCCTACGGCGAGACCGGCTTCCGGCATATCCTGGCCAAGCGCCCGGTGCAGTCGCTGGCCGATCTGGAAGGGCTGAAGATCCGCGTGCCGCAACTGCGCATCTGGGTCGATTTCTGGTCGCTCCTGGGCGCCGCGCCGACGCCGCTGCCCTATTCCGAGCAATATTCGGCGCTGTCGACCGGGATCATCGACGCCATCGACTCGGATGTCTTCTCGATCGAGGGGTTCCGCTTCTACGAACAAGCGCGCTACCTGACGCTGACCGGGCATTGGTTCCTGCCGAAGGCCGTGCGCGTCAATGCCGCCTGGCTGGACAGCCTGCCGCAGGATCTGCAGGATCTGGTGCGGTCCTCGGCGCAGGAGGCCTTTGCCGAGCAGCGCCGCGTCAACCGCGCGCTGGCCGACCAGACGCTGGAGGGGCTGCGCGCGCAGGGGGTCGAGATCTTCGCCCTGCCCGAGGCCGAGCTGGCGCAGATGGAGGCGCGGACCGAACCCCTGTTCGAGCAGTTCGGATCGGTCAGCCCCGAAACGGCCGAGATGATCGCCGCCATCCGCGCCCTGGGCTGAGACTGAGTGCATGACTTCTGCATCCCCCGCAGGCGCCCCCGTGGTGGCGCCTGACCCCGGACCTGTCCTCACCCTGCGCCGCCGCGTGGATCAGGGCGTGGAATTTGCCTGCGTTGCCCTGCTTCTGGGGGCGGTGGGCGTGGCCTGCCTGCAGGTCGTCATGCGCTATGTCTTCCGCGCCGCCCTGCCCTGGCCGGAAGAGGTGGCGACCTGGCTCTTCACCTGGGCGGTGATGCTGGGCATGGCGCTGGCCACGGGACGGGGGGCGCATATCGCCATCGACCTGGTGCCCCGGCTGCTGCCGGGGCGTGCCAAGCGGGGGCTGGAGTTCGTGACCCTCGCGGTGATGGTCGCGGCTTCGCTGGTGCTGGTCATCCACGGCATGGATTACGTGGATCGCGCCATCGCCGCCTCGCCCGCCTTGCAGATGCCGATGAAATACCTGTTCCTGGCCGTGCCGGTCGGCGCGGCGCTGAACCTCTTCTTCCTGGCCTGGCCCGACGGGCAGCGCGGCTTTCTACAGGGGCTGGCGATCCTGGCCCTGGGTGGGCTGATCTACTGGTCCGTCCGCCATGGCGCAGGCTTCCTCTATTCCCCGGCCTCGGGCCCCTGGGTGCTGGTGGGCGTGGGGCTCGGCGCCATCCTCTTGGGCGTGCCGGTGGCCTTCTCGCTGATCCTGGGCACCTTCACCGCCTTCGCCTCGGCCAACCCGATCCTGCTGGTCACGCTGGCGCAGAACATGGGCGCCTCGCTCAATTCCTTCACGCTGCTGGCCATCCCCTTTTTCATCCTCGCCGCGGCGGTGATGAATGTCGGCGGCATCACGCCGCGGCTGATCGAGTTGGCGATGATGCTGGTCGGCCATCTGCGGGGCGGGCTGGCGCAGGCCAATGTGGTGACGAACACCATGCTGGCGGGCGTCTCGGGCTCGTCCACCGCCGATGCCTCGACCGTGGCCAAGCTTCTGGTGCCGGAAATGGCCAAGCGCGGCTATGACCGGCCCTTCGCCGCGGCACTGACCGCCGCGGGATCCACGCTCGCGAACCTGATCCCGCCGTCGCTGGGGCTGATCATCTATGCCGCGCTGGCCTCGGTCTCGGTGGGGGCGCTGTTCGTCGCCACGCTGGTGCCGGGCCTCCTGATGGCGGCGGCGCTGATGATGGTGGTCTACATCATCTCCCGCGCGCGGGGCTATGGCGGCGACATGCCCAAGGCCAGCGGCCGCGACCGGCTGCGCGGGCTGGTGATGGCGATCCCGGCGCTGATCCTGCCGGTGCTGATCGTTGGCGGGGTGCGCTTCGGCGTCTTCACCGCGACCGAGGCCGGGGCGGTGGCCATGATCTATGCCCTCTTCTGCGGCGCCTTCCTCTATCGCAAGCTGACCGGCCGCGCCCTGGTCGCCGCCGTGCGCGAGGCGATGATGGACACGGTGGTGATCGTCGTCATCATCGCCGCCGCCGCGCCCTTCGCCTGGGTGCTGGCCTACGAGCGCGTGCCGCAGCGCATCGCCGCAGGCCTCGCCGTGCTGGTCGAGCGTCCGTGGCTTCTGATGCTGGCCATCAACGCCTTCCTGCTGATCGTCGGCCTTTTCATGGAGATGATCGCGGCGCTGGTGATCCTGGTGCCGATCCTGGTGCCGCTGGTGGTGCTGGCCGGGTTCGACCCCATCACCTTCGGCCTCGTCATCGTCATGAATCTGGTGATCGGCGCGCTGACCCCGCCGCTGGGGGTGCTGATCTTCACCACCGCGCGGGCGGGCGGGGCCGATCAGGTCGCCACCTTCCGCGCCGTCCTGCCCTTCCTTGCCGCGATGCTGGTCGTGCTGATGCTGGTGGCCTTCGTGCCGGCGCTGACCCAGGTCCCGCTGCGCTGGCTGGGACAATGAAAGGAGCCACGGCATGAGCCGTCTGCGTATCGCCATCGTCGGGCTGGGCATGGCCGTGACCCCCCATGCCCGCGGGCTGATGGACCTGTCCGACCGGATCGAGGTGCTGCATGCCTTCGCTCCCTCGGCCGCCCGGCGCGCGGATTTCGGCGCGCGCTATCCCTTCCCGCTGACCGACAGCCTGGACAAGATCCTGGCCGACGACAGAGTCGAGGCCGTGGCCGTCTTCACCCCCGCCAGCAGCCATGCCGAGATCGGCCTCGCCTGCGCGCGGGCGGGCAGGCATGTGCTGATAGAGAAGCCGCTCGACATCTCGACCGCGCGGGCCGAGGCGCTGGTCACCGGCTGCCGCGAGGCGGGCGTGCGACTGGGCGTCGTGCTGCAACACCGCTTCCGTCCTGCCGCAATGCGCGCGGCCGAGCTGCTCGCCGCGGGCGCGCTGGGGCGGGTCGTCGGCTGTTCCACCACCATCCGGCTGTGGCGGCCGCAGGCCTATTACGACGAGCCGGGGCGGGGGACGCGGGCGCGGGATGGCGGCGGGGTGCTGATCTCGCAGGGGATCCATACGCTGGACCTGATGCTCTCGCTCGCCGGTCCCGTCGAGACGGTGACGGGCTTTGCCGAGACCACCGCCGTGCATAAGATGGAGACCGAGGACATGGTCTGCGCCGCGGCCCGCTTTGCCTCGGGCGCCATCGGCACCATCGACGCGACCACCGCCGCCTATCCCGGCTTTCACGAGGAAATCACCCTGACCGGCACCCGCGGCACGCTGGCCCTGCGCGGCGGGACGCTCCTCGCTCGGTTCCACAACGGGACCGAGGAGCGGGTAGAGGCCGATACCGGCGCGGGCGGCACCGGGGCCGATCCGATGGCCTTCCCGCATGACTGGCACCGCGCCGTCATGGCCGATTTCGCCGAGGCCATTGCCGAGGGCCGCGACCCCCGCGTGACGGGTGAGGAGGCTTTGCGCGTCCATCGTCTGATCGACGCCCTGATCGAGACCGGCGCCAAGGGCCAGCCGGTGAGGGTGCGGGCATGACTTTGCGCTTTGCCGCCATCGGGCTGGACCACCGCCACATCTATCACATGGTCGGCGAATTGCTGGCCGCCGGGGCGGTCTGTGCGGGCTATTGCCCAGAGACCAGCGATCCCCGGGTGCTGGACGGGTTCCGCGAGCGCTTCCCCGATCTGACCCCGCGTCCGCGCGAGGCGCTGTTTGACGACCCCGATATCGAGATCGTGCTCTGCGCCGCGATCCCGGTGGACCGTGCCGCCATCGCCATCCGGGCGATGCGCGCGGGCAAGGATGTGATGCTGGACAAGCCCGGCGCCACGGCCCTCGATCAGGTGGCGGCGCTGGAACAGGTGGCGACCGAGACCGGGCGCCTGCTGTCGATCTGCTTTTCCGAACGTTTCGTCGTGCGCGCCTGCGAGGCTGCCTCGCGGCTGGTGGCCGAGGGTGCGATCGGCCGGGTGATCCAGACCACGGGGCTGGGCCCCCACCGGCTGAACCGGGCGATCCGGCCCGAATGGTTCTTCCGGCCCGAGGCCTTCGGCGGCATCCTGACCGATATCGCCAGCCACCAGATCGACCAGTTCCTGCATTTCACCGGCTCGGACAGCGCCCGTATCATTGCCGCCGCCACCGCCAACCGCGCCCTGCCCGATGTGCCCGCCTTCCGCGATTACGGCGATATCCTGCTGGAGGGCGAAGACGCCCGCGGCTTCATCCGCGTCGACTGGTTCACGCCGGACGGGTTGCCGACCTGGGGCGACGGGCGGCTGTTCCTGACCGGCACCGAGGGCACGATCGAGCTGCGCAAATATCTGGACCCCGACGGGCGGCCCGGCGCCGATCACCTGTTCCTCTGCGACCGCCACGGCACCCGGCATATCGACTGCTCGGCCGAGCCGCTGACCTATTTTACCCGCTTCCTGGCCGATGTGCGCGACCGCACCGAGACCGCCATGCCCCGGGGCCATGCGCTCAGGGTCACGCGGCTGGCCATCGAGGCCCAGATCCTCGCCGATGGAGGCACGAGATGAGGCATACGTGGCGCTGGTTCGGTCCGCGCGATCCGATCCGCCCCGAGGATATCGCCCAGGCCGGGGTGCAGGGCGTCGTCTCGGCGCTGCATCACGTGCCGAACGGCCAGATCTGGACCGCCGAGGCCATCGCCCGGCGGCAGGCCGAGGTGGCGATGGCCTCGGACGGCAGGCCCTCGGGCCTGGCCTGGGAGGTGGTGGAAAGCCTGCCGGTCAGCGAGGATATCAAGAAGCAGAAGGGCGAGTGGCGCGCGCATGTCGCGGCCTACAAGACCTCGCTCGAACATCTAGCCGGGGCCGGGATCCGCGTCATCTGCTACAATTTCATGCCGGTGCTGGACTGGACCCGCACCGATCTGCGCTGGCGCCGGCCCACCGGGGCGCGGACCATGCGCTTCGACATGGCCGATTTTGCCGCCTTCGACATCCATCTGCTGCAACGCGAGGGCGCCGCGCAGGATTTCGCCCCTGCCGTGGTCGAGGAAGCGGCGCGGCGGCTTCAGGGCATGGACGACGCGGCCCGTCGCGGTCTGGCGGATGCCATCACCATGGGTCTGCCCGGCTCGACCGAGGCGATGGACATGGGCGCCGTCCGCGACCATCTGGCCGAATATGGCGCGATCAGCGCCGAACGGCTGCGCGGCCATTTCATCGATTTCCTGTCCGAGGTGGTGCCGGTGGCGGAACGTCTGGGCCTCAGGCTCTGCTGCCATCCCGACGATCCCCCCTTCCCCCTGCTCGGCCTGCCGCGCATCATGTCCACCGCCGCGGATTACGACGCCGTTCTGGGGGCCGTCGACAGCCCCGCCAATGGCATGACCCTCTGTTCGGGGTCGCTGGGGGCGCGGGCCGACAACGACCTGCCGGCGATGATGGACCGCTTCGGGCCGAAGGTGCATTTCCTGCATCTGCGCAACGTCCGGCGCGAGGCGGATGGTTCGTTCTTCGAGGACGAGCATCTTGAGGGGGAAACCGACATGGTCGCGCTGATCGCCGCCGTCCTGCGCGAGGAAGCCCGCCGCCGGGCCGAAGGCCGAGAGGATCACGTGATCCCGATGCGCCCCGACCACGGGCAGGAAATCGCCGACGACCTGCGCCGCGGCGGCCAGCCCGGCTATCCGCTGGTCGGCCGCCTGCGCGGGCTGGCCGAGTTGCGCGGCGTGGAACGTGCGCTCAGCGTTACGGGGGCCTTCGCATGAGCCTGGGCGACGGTTTCCTGCATCCCGACCGGCTGCTGCCCGCCGATCCCGGCCTGCGCCGCATCGCCCGCGACCTCTATGACGGCCTGCGCGACCTGCCGATCATCAGCCCGCACGGCCATACCGATCCCGCCTGGTTCGCCAGCGATGCGGCCTTCACCGATGCGGCCAGCCTGCTGGTCACCCCCGACCATTACCTGCTCAGGATGCTGCACAGCCAGGGAGTGTCCTACGACGTGTTGGGCGTCCCGCGGCTCGATGGGGCGCCGGTTGCCGAGCCGCGCGCGGCCTGGCGCTGCTTTGCCCGGCACTACCCTCTCTTCACGGGCACACCCTCGGCCCTGTGGCTGGATCACGCCATGGGCGCGGTGCTGGGCTGCCCCGAGCGGCTGAGCGAGAAGAACGCCGATGCGCTCTTCGATCATATCGGCGCGGTGCTGGCCGAGCCCGGCTCGCGTCCCCGGGCGCTGATGGACCGCTTCGGGGTCGAGGTCATCGCCACCACCGATGGCGCGCTGGACAGTCTGGAGCATCACACGGCGCTGGCGGCGCAGGGCTGGGGCGCGCGGGTGCGTCCGACCTATCGCCCGGATGCCGTGACCGACCCCGAGGCGCCGGGCTTCGTCGAAGGCCTCGACCGGCTGGGGGCGCTGACCGGCTGCGATACCGCCGAATGGGCGGGGATGATCGAGGCCCACCGCCGCCGCCGCGCCGCTTTCCGGGCGCTGGGGGCGACCGCGACCGATCACGGCACGCCCTCTCCCCTGACCGCCGACCTGCCGCTGGCCGAATGCCAGCGCCTTCTGACCGGCGCCCGCGCGGGCAGTCTGACCCCGGCCGAGGCCGAGCTCTTCCGCGCGCAGATGCTGACCGAGATGGCGGGCCTCTCGGCCGAGGACGGCATGGTCATGCAATTGCACGCGGGATCGCGGCGCAACACCGACCGGGCGATGTTCGCCACCCGCGGCGCCAACATGGGCGCCGATATTCCGGGCCGCGCCGATTGGGTCGGCGGGCTGAACGCGCTGCTCAATCGCCATGGCCATGGACCCGGCCTGCGTCTCATCGTCTTCACGCTGGATGAAAGCGCCTATGCGCGGGAACTGGCGCCGATGGCGGGCTATTGGCCCTGCCTGATGCTGGGTCCGCCCTGGTGGTTCCACGACAGCGCCGAGGGGATCCGCCGCTACCTCGATCAGGTGGTGGAGACCGCGGGCTTCGCCAATCTCGCCGGGTTCAACGACGACACCCGCGCGCTGCTTTCCATTCCCGCCCGGCACGATGTCTGGCGCCGGGGCGTGGCCGGGTTCCTGGCCCGGCTGGTGGCCGAACACCGGCTGGACCGGAGCGAAGCCGCGCATCTCGCCGCCGATCTGTCGGGCGAGGCAGCAAAAAGGGCCTATGCGCTGTGACCCATCCTCTCGCCGCTCTGCTGGCCAGCCCGAACCGCCCCCGGCCCGGCATCCTGCATCTGGGCCCGGGCGCCTTTTTCCGCGCCCATCTGGCGGTCTATACCGAGGGAGCGCTTCAGGCGACCGGCGGTGACTGGGGGATCGAGGTTGCGGGCCTGCGCGATGCGCAGGTCGCCCGGCAATTCTCGGCGCAGGAGGGCTGCTTCACCCTGCTGGTCCGCGACGGGGCCGAAACGCGGGCGCAGGTGCTGGGTCCCGTGCTGGGCGGTATCGCGCCGGAGGGCATCCTGGCGCGGATGGCCGCGCCCGAGATCCGCATCGTCACCTTGACACTGACGGAAAAGGCCTATGGCCTCGATCCCGCGACCGGCGGGCTGGACCTGAACCACCCCGCCATTGCTGCCGATCTGACCGGCAACGCCCCACCCCGCAGCGCCGTGGGCCTGATCGCCGCGGGGCTCGCCGCCCGGCGCGAGGCGGGCCTGCCGCCCTTCACGCCGCTCAGCTGCGACAACCTCGCGGCCAATGGCCATCTGCTGCGGCGGCTGGTCCTGGACTTCACCGCGCAGCGCGACCCGGCACTGGCCGAGTGGATCGCGGCCGAGGTGCCCTTCCCCAGCACCATGGTCGACCGCATCACCCCGGCCAGCACCCAGACCACCCTCGACGATGCGCGCCGTCTGACGGGCGTCGACGACCCGCTGGCGGTGGAGACCGAGCCCTTCCTGCAATGGGTGATCGAGGATCGCTTCGCCCAGGGCCGCCCCGATTGGGACCGTGCCGGGGCGCTTTTCGTGCAGGATGTCGCCCCCTATGAGGCGATGAAGCTGCGCATGCTCAACGGCACCCATTCGCTGCTGGCCTGGCTGGGGCTGGCCGCGGGGCATGAATTCGTCCGTGACGCGATCGCCGATCCCGCCATCGCCCGTGCCGCGCAGACCCATTTGGAGGCCGCGGCGCGGACCCTGGCGCCGGTGCCGGGGGTCGAGCCTGCCGCCTATGCCGCGGCGTTGCTGGAGCGGTTTGGCAACCGCGCCATCGCCCACCGGCTGGAACAGATCGCCATGGACGGCACCCAGAAACTGCCGCCCCGCATCCTTACCCCGGCGGCCGAGGTGCTGGCGCGCGGCGGCGACACCGACAGTTTCGCCCGGGTGACGGCTGGTTGGGTCTGGCACGCCGCGCAGCACGAGCCGCTCCGCGATCCCCGGGCCGAGGAAATCCGCGCCCGCCTTCAGGGCGTGCCGCGCGATCCCGTGGCGCTGACCGCGGCGCTGATGGCCTTGCCCGGTCTGGTCCCGCCGCCCCTGCGCGATGATCCGGTCTGGAACCGGCAGGTCGCCGGGCATGTAGCGGCTTTGATGGGCGGTGCCGCATGATCCGGGTGGCCTCGGTCGGGGAATGCATGCTGGAACTGCAGGCGCGCGGGACCGGCTGGCATCTGGGCCATGCCGGGGACACGTTCAACACGCTCTGGATGCTGCGCGCGGTGTTGCCGCCGGGGGCCGAGGCGGATTTCGTCACCGCCTTCGGGGATGATCCGTTCTCCGAGCAGCAGCGCGATTTCATGGCCGCCCAGGGGATCGGCACCGCCACCAGCCCCCGCCTGCCGGGACTGCGGCCGGGACTCTACGCCATCACGCTCGATGCGGCGGGGGAGCGGTCGTTTTCCTATTGGCGCTCGGACAGCGCGGCGCGGCGGCTGGCGGATGATCCCGCCGCGCTGCGCCTCAGCCTGGCGGGGCGGGACCTGATCCATGTCTCGGGCATCACGCTGGCGATCCTGACGCCCGAAGCCCGGCGCGTCCTGCGCGACGAACTGGCGCGGGCGCGGGAAGGCGGCGCGCTGGTGGCCTTCGATCCGAACTGGCGCCCGGCGCTCTGGCAGAGCCCTGAGGCCGCCCGCGCCGCCATGAACGACCTTCTGGCGATCTGCGACATCGCCCTGCCGAGCTGGCCGGACGAGGGCACGCTTTTCGGCGACGTGGGTCCCGAGGCCTGCTGCCGGCGCCTCCTGTCGCTGGGCGTGCCCGAGGTGGCGCTGAAGCTGGGCGCCGACGGAGCAATGATCGCCGCGCCGGGGACACCTGGGCAGAGAATTCCCGCCCGGGCCGACGTGACGCCGCGCGACACCACCGGCGCGGGTGACGGGTTCAACGGCGCCTATCTGGCGGCGCGGCTGGAGGGTCACCCGCCCGCGGTGGCGGCGCAGCTTGCCAACCGGATGGCCGCCGAGGTGATCGGCGTCTATGGCGCGCTGGCCGAGCCCGAGGCCCTGCGGCGCTGCTGGGCCGAGGCAGAGCGCGACCTCGCCCCCAGGGATCGCTGATCCCGGTCTCGCAAGCGCCGCGCCACCCCCTTGAAACCGCCCCGCGGTGCGGGGTCCGCTGGCGCTATCGGCAATCGGCATAGGCCATTGACCGCGCGTCCTCTGTAAGACGGAGGGGGCGGCATTGCCGAGCCGATGACAGATCAGAAAGACCCAAGCGTGCATCCGTTCCGATACATCGTCCTCGCGGCGATCCCCATCGCGATTGCCGGGCTGGAGCAATCCATCATGGCGACATCGGCCACGACCATCGCCCGGCTGGCCGGGGCCGAGACGGGTCTGGTCTGGCTGCTGGTCGCCTTCTTCATCCCCGCCTCGGTGGCGACCATCGTCTTCGGCCGGTTGGGCGACGCTTTCGGGCCGATGCGGATGCTGGTCTTCGCGCTGCTGCTCTTCGCCGCGGGGAGCCTTCTGGCAGCGCAATCGCAGGGCTACGCCGTGCTGCTGACTGCCCGCTTCGTGCAGGGTATCGGCGGCGGCGGGCTGATGGCGCTGCCGCAGGCCTTCCTCGCGCAACGGATCCCGCCCCGAGACCGCGCGGCCTATCAGGGTTACCTCGTCGCCGTGGCCTTCCTGTCCAACACCTTCGGGCCGGTGGCGGGCAGCCTGCTGATCGCGGCCTTCGGCTGGCGCGCGATCTTCTACGCGCTGATTCCCATGGCCCTGCTGGCGGCAGCGCTTCTCTGGCGCGCGCGCAACCAGACGCCGCCGCCGCGGCCGGTTCTGGACCTGCGGTTCGACTGGATCGGGACGGGCCTCTTGGTCCTTACCGTGTCCTGCCTGATCTTCGCCTCGCAGACGCTGGCGGAACCCGACCGCCTGATCCCCGCCCTGATGTGGATCGGGGGCTTCGGCCTGACCCTGTCGGCGATGATCGGCTGGATGTACCGGGCCGAGGACGCGCTGGTGCCTGTCTCGATGATCCGCATCCCGATGGTCTGGAAGGGCGGGCTCATCGTCTTCCTCTATGGCGCGCTCTTCACCGGGGTCATCAGCCTGTTCCCGATCCTGTTCCGTGATCACTACGGCCTTGATCTGCAACACATCGGGGTGGTGATGATGCCCTTTCTTGGCGCGGTCGGCGTCGGCTCGATCCTGACGGGGCTTCTGGTCCGCGCCACGGGGCGCACGATGGGTTTTCCCGCCGCGGGTCTGGCTGTCTTTGCCGTGGCTCTGGCGGCCTTGGCCCTGCTGCTGGACCGGCTTAGCGCCTGGGAAACCGCGTTGACCCTGGGCGTCGCCGGTCTGAGCATGGGAACGACGCTGAACGTGGTGACGATCTGCGTCCAGAGCAGCACCGCGCCAGAGATGCTCGGCCGGGTGACGGCCTTCATCCAGCTCAGCCGGACGGTCGGCGCCAGCCTGGGCGTCGGCCTGGGCACGCTGATCTATTTTCGCTCGCTGAACGGGTTGACCCTGGCCTGCGCCGCGCCCTGTCCGGGCGCGGTGGGAGCGGCGTTTTCGGTCCTGCTGGCGTTCTTCGCCGTGCTGTCGCTGACCGCCGCGCTGATTGCCTACCGGACGCGCGGCGTCAGCCTGCCCGCGTCCTGACCTTCCGGCCCGGGGGTCAGACCGCGGGCAGTGGCTCCAGCGGATCGGGGTCGAAATAGGGCCTGACCTTGGTCAGGTCGATCTCGGCGATCAGCAGGCCATCGGCGTCATGCGGCAGCGGCGACACGGCGTCCTGACCTTCGGGGTCGAAGACATGCGAGGCGCCGCCGCCCCGCGAGATCTTCGCGGCCCGTTCCGGCGTGTCCGAAAACTCCGCCAAAATCTCGGGGCCGATGACCTGCGTCGCGGCGATCACGAACATGCCGCCTTCCGAGGCATAGGCGCTGGTGATCCCCATGTTCACCTTGGCGCTCATCGTCACCACCTTCGGCACCAGCCCCAGCGCCGGCCAGGCGGCGACGTGGATCTCCTCGCGCTTGCCGTAGAGGATGTGGCGCAGCAGGGGGCGCTTGTGTTCGGCGCAGTTGAGCGCGCCGATGGTGCCGACGGCGGTGCGGATGACGTTCAGGTTGGTCTCGGGATCCCCGCGCGAGAAGAACTCGCCCTCGAGGCTCGGCGGCTTCAGCTTGCGGCGGGTCATCGCCGTCCTGCCCTCGGCGTCTATCACCCATTGCGCGATGTAGATCCGCCCCGCCTCATCGCGTTCGGAGAGGCCCAGCACGACCTCGATCCCATGCTCCTTCGCGGCGGCGGCGATCGCCTGATGCTCGGGCCCGCCCAGCTCGGCCGATTGCGCCACATAACGGCGGCGATACTCGGCCTGCCAGGCGTCGTCGCCGAGCCACAGGAAGACCGGGTATCCCGGCAGCCAGAGCTCGGGGAAGGCGATGAGCCGGACGCCCTGCCCCGCCGCTTCCGCGATCAGGCGGATCGTTTTCCCGGTCGTGGCGGCCAGATCGAACCAGACCGGCTCGCTCTGCACGGCGGCAACCTTGACGATGCGTTCACTCAACAGACGGCTCCTTTCCTTTGACGGGCCAAACCCGCCCCATAACCCCATGCTTCGGCGCGCCCGGGAAATGCCGTTTCGGCATAGCACCGGATGACCGCCCCGCGCTGCAGATGACGCCGGTCAGACGGCGACCACGGGCCAGCCCGGCAGCGCCCCGGCCTCGGCCAATTGCCGCTCCATCGCGCGGCCCAGAGCCAGCAGCAGGGCATCGTTGTTCACCTTCGCCCAGAGCTGCGCACCGACCGGCAGGCCAGCCTCCATCCCGGTTCTGAACACCAGCGCGGGAATGCCGGTCACATTGGCCTGCATGTTGAACCCCGCATGGGCCCAGGTCGCAAAGCTGACCTTGGGCCGGGCGGGGGCCACGGGCGCCGCGCCGAGGGCCGGATGCGTGAGCACCACATCCACCGAGCGGAACATCCCTGCCACTCTCGCGCTCAGCCGGTCGCGCAACCGCGCGGCCAGAAGGTAGTCGTCACCCGAGATCAGCGCCCCGATCATCAGTTTCAGCTTGGCATCACGGCCATAACGCTCGGGATGCCGGGCCAGCCGCTCGCGGTGATAATGCCAGCTTTCGCTGGTCGCCATCAGCGTGCCGACCGCGTCGAGGGCATCGAGATCGGGCAGGTCAACCGTGACGGCCCGCGCGCCGGTGGCGACAAGCGCGGCCTCGGCCGCGTCGAGCGCGGCCAGCTGGCCGTCCGACAGCAGGCGGTCATAGCGCCGAAGCCGCAGGTAGCGGACGCCTTCGGGGCAGGTGCCGCTGGCGTCCGCATAGGAGGCGACGGGCCGCGCCAGCCGCGCGGTCTCGCGCGGATCGGGGGCGGCGATGGCGTCGAGCATCAGCGCCAGATCCTCGACGCTGCGCGCCATGGGACCGACCGAATCCATCGTCTCGGACAGCGGCATGGTGCCCGTCCGGCTGACCAGCCCGCGCGAGGGCTTCAGCCCGGCGATGCCGTTGAAGGCCGCGGGCACCCGGATCGAGCCGCCGGTGTCGGTGCCGAGCGCGCCCAGCACTTCCGCCGCCGCGACGGCGGTGCCCGCCCCGGACGACGAGCCGCCCGCGCTATGCGCAAGGTTCCAGGGGTTGCAGGGCTGCGGGGCGAGCGCCGTCTGAGGGTCATGCAGCCCGATGGCGAACTCATTGGTCGCAAGTTTGCCGAGGAGGATGCCGCCGGCCTTGCGCAGCAGCGCCACGGCAACGGCATCGGCTTCCGCCTTTCGGTCGGCATAGAGCCGCGAATGGCCGGTCGACGGCAATCCGGCCACGTCGATCACATCCTTCACCCCCAGCGGGATCCCGGTCAGCGGCGTCGCCTGCCCCGCGGCGCGCGCGGCATCCGCCTCGGCCGCGGCGGTCAGGGCTCCCTCCGCATCGAGCGTGAGGAAGCTGTGCAGGGCGGGCTCGAGGCGGCGGCACAGGGCCAGACGATCCTGCACCAGTTCCACGGCGCTCAGACGCCCCGCGGCGAGGGCGGCCGAAGCCCCGGCGATCGTGTCAAGATCAGACATCCTGGTCGTCCTTCGCGGCGATGGGAGACGGAAGCGTTCCCGCCATCGCCGCGGCCAGCTCGCGCAGGAAGGCGATCTTGCCGTCGATGGCCCGCAGGCCGGGGGTCAGATCGGCCAGATCCGCGTCATCAAGATCGGGGGCCCCGGCGCGCTGCAACAGGGATTTGTAGTCGGGCGGCTGCAGGTCGGACATGGGGCCTCGCTTCTGTGATGTCCTGCCGGGCGCCCGTCGCGTCGCCCGGCAACTCCAGGCTCCTGCTTAGCGCGGCCGGGGACCGCCCGCTTATATCAAGACAGTATAACGCCCCCGCTGCGATCCGAACCTACACAGGTTCCGCACTGAGCAGCCGAAGGCGGCGCGAGCCCCGCCCGCGGCTGATCCATGGGAGGAGAGACCATGACACAGACCGAGCTTCCGGCCGAGCTTCTGCCCCAGCTTCTGGCCATGCGGGATGACGCGGTGGCGCGCGAGGACGCGCAGGCCTATCTCGCCGCCCTCGATGCCATCCGCCTCGCGCGGGTCCCGGGCCAGATCGACCATTGCCTGCCGAACGAGTTCTACGGCCCGAAACTGCGCGCGGCCGGCCTGTCGCGCGGGGCGGATATCCGGAGCATGGACGACTTCCGGCGGCTTCCGGCCCTGATGACCAAGGCCGAGCACCGCGAGTCGCAGCAGGCCAGTCTGGAGAAATACGGCCATTCCTTCGGCCTGCACCTCTGTGCGCCCAAGGAGGCCATCGTGCATGTGGCGGGAACCTCGGGCACCACGGGGATGCCGACCTTCTACCTGTTCTCGCGGCGGGATCTGGACCTGACCTACAAAGTGGTCGGACGGATGCTGAAGAAGGCGGGGGTGCGTCCCGGCGATACGGCGCTGCATCTCTTCGGGCTCAGCATGTGGCTGGGCGGCACGACCTTCATGCAATCGCTTGAGGCCTATGGCGCGCATCCGATCCCGCTTGGCGCCGAGGCGGGCGTCAGCCGGGCGCTGCAATACCTTGCCGCCTGCCGTCCCCGCATCCTGTGCGGCACGCCCTCGTTCCTGAGCTACCTGATCGACCGCGCGCCCGAGGAACTGGGCAGGCCGGCCAGCGAATTCGGGGTGGAGATCGTCTTTTCCGGCGGCGAGCCCGGCCCGGCGATTCCGCCGGTGCGCCGCAAACTGCAGGAGGGGTTCGGCGCGACGCTCTATGACACGATGCTGGGCGGCTGGCACAACGCCGCGCTGGAATGCGGCGGCGACCATCACAACGGGCTGCATTTCCTCGCCGACGAATATTGCTTCCGCTACGATCTGGTCGATCCCGCCACCCGCGCTCCGATTGCGCTGGAGGACGGCGCGACGGGCGAGGCGATCCATTCCGGGCTTTACTACGAGGCCGGGCCCGGGCTGCGCTATGCCACCGGCGACATGATCACCCTGCATGTCGGCCCCTGCCCGCACTGCGGCGAGTTCGGTACCCGCTATTCGGTGCAGGGCCGCGCCGACGACCTGCTGAATGTGCGGGGCATCAAGATCTTCCCCTCGGCGATCAAAGAGGTGGTCGAGGGCCTGCGCCCGCGCACCAACGGGCAGCTGGAGATCGTGCTCGACGCGCCGCCGCCGCGTGTGGTGCCGCCGGTCGCCGTGACGGTCGAGGCGGGCGACGGCGTCTCGCCCGATGCCTTCGACGCGCTGGCCGCCGAGATCGAGGGGCGCCTGAAGGACAGGCTGCGGATCCCGGCGAAGGTGACGATCCTGCCCGCCGGGACGATCCCGCGCTCGTCGCACAAGACCAAGCTCGTGCGGGTGCGCGACGGGGTGACGGGGTGACGGGGATGGAGGGCGTGTCGTCCCGCCTTCAGGATCTCTCCGCCACGCTCGCCGCCGATGTCACGGGCTTGCGGCTGGACGAGGTTCCCGAACGCGCCCGGACCATGGCCCGGCTTGCGCTTCTCGACTGGTATGCGGTGACGATGGCCGGGGCGCAGACCGATCCCGTGCCGCCGCTGACCGAGGACGCCCGGGCCGAGGCGACCGGCCCCCGCGCCCGTCTGATCGGCCAGCGCGGCGCGATGTCGCCCGCGCTGGCCGCGCTGGTCAACGGCACGGCGGGGCATGTGCTGGATTATGACGATGTGCACAATGCGGTGCCGGGGCATGTGACGATCAACATCGCCCCCGCCGTGCTGGCCCTGGGCGAGGATGTCGGGGCTTCGGGCGCCGAGGTTCTGACCGCCTTCATCGCCGGGTTCGAGCTGATATGCAAACTCGGCCGGGGTTTCGAGTCGAGCCTGTTCCATCAGGGCTGGCAGGGCACCACGCTGGGCGCCATCGCCGCGGCGGCGTCCTGTGCCCGCCTGCTGCGCCTCGACCAGCACGGCACGCAGATGGCCATGGCCCTTGCCGTCGCGCAGGCCGGCGGCCTCCATGGCAATTACGGCTCGATGGCGAAATGCCTGAACGTGGGCCTCGCGGCGCAGGCCGGTTTGCGGGCCGCGGTCTGGGCCTCCCGCGGCATCACCGGGCGGGCCGATGTGCTCGAGCGCGGCAAGGGCTTCGTCGAGGTCTATGGCGGCCGGTTCTCGATGGCCGAGGCGCTGGCGCCGCCGGAGGGCGGCTGGCATCTCTACCGCAACCTCTTCAAGGTCCATGCCTCCTGCTTCCTGACCCATGCCGCCCTGCTGGCCTGGGACGAGCTGACCCGACGCCACGCCCTCGGCCGGTCCGACATTGCCGAGATCCGCGTCCGCATCGAGGGCGAGCGCCACCGGCTGGTGCTGACCGATCCGCCCAGGGACGGGTTGGAAGCGAAGTTCAACCTGCCCTTCTGCCTCGCCATGGCCGTGCATGGCGTCGATACCTCGGACCCCGCCCGGTTCGACGCGGCGACCACGGCGCGCGCCGATCTTCAGGCCACCGCCCGGCAGGTGATCGTCGAAAAGGACCCGGCCCTGTGGTTCGAGGCGGCCGAACTGACCCTCACCCTGACCGATGGCCGCCGGATCGCCGCCCATGCCGATGCCGGCAAGCCGGTCGGGGACATGGAGGAGCTGTCTCGCCAGGTCGAGAACAAGGCCCTCGGGCTCATGGCGCTGCCCGAGGCCGAGGGTCAGGCGCTGCTCGCCCGGTTCCGCGGCCTCGAGGATCTGCCGCGCATCGCGCAGCTTCACCCCGACGAAAGCCTCCTGCCCTTGCGGAGCCCGAAACCATGACGCCCTCCTCCCTGACCCTGGCAGAGATGGCCGCGCTGATCCCGGACGGCGCGCGGCTGGCCCTGCCCAGCGAGAATTCCGGCGTGCCGGTCCGCCTGATCCGGGCGCTGATCCGGCGCGGCGCACGGGATCTGCGTCTGGTCGGCGGGCCGACCGGCGGCTTTGCCATCGACCTCCTCGTCGGCGCGGGCTGCGTCGCCTCGGTCGAGGCGGCGGGCGTCAGCCTCGGCGCGCGGGGTCTTGCGCCCCGGTTCTGCGCCGCGGTCGAGGCGGGCGAGATCGAGATGATCGATTCCACCTGCCCCGCCACCCATGCAGGCTTCATCGCCGGCGAGAAGCGGCTGCCCTTCATGGCCGTGCGCGGCGTCTTCGGCTCGGACATGCTGGCGCGGCGGCGCGACTGGACCACGCTCGACAACCCCTTCCCGCCTCACGACCCGGTGGTGGTGGTCCCGGCGATCCTGCCCGACATCACCGCGCTGCACGCGCCCCTCGCCGACGAGGCCGGGAATGTCTGGGTCGGCAACCGGCGCGAGGTGAAGACCATGGCGCGCGCCTCGGCGCTGGTCCTCGCGACGGTGGAGAGGATCCATCCCGGCAACCTGATCAATGACAGCGCCATGGCCCCCGGCCTTCTGACCCGGCCCTATGTCGACCGGATTACCCTGGCCGAGCGCGGCGCGGCGCCGACCGCCTTGCCGCCCGACTATGGGCCGGATGGCGCGATGCTCGATGCCTATGCCGGCGCGGCCAGAACACGCGAGGGATTCGACGCCTGGCTGTCGGATTTCCTGAACGAGCCGGGGGTTGCGTGATGACCGAATTCACCAAGGAAGAATTCCTGATCGCCACCATGGCCGGGCTGTTCGGCACCGGGCGCTTCATGGTCTCGGGCGTCAATTCGCCGATTCCGGCGGCGGCGGGCCTGCTGCATGAACGGCAAAGCCCGGGCTTCTTCGTGTCGATCCATGGCGATCCGGACCGGACGCCCTTCGTGGACGGCGGCGCCGAACCCTTCGACATGGCGGCGCAGGGACGGCTCGACACCTTCGTCTTCGGCGGGGTCCAGGTGGACGGACAGGCCAATATCAACCTCGTCTCGATCGGCGACCCGGGGCGGCCCAAGAAGCGGTTCACCGGGTCCTTCGGCGCCGCGGGCCTCTATTACCTCATCCCCAACATCGTGCTGTTCTTCCCCGCGCACAGCCGCCGGACGCTGGTGGACGCGGTCGATTTCCGCTCGGCCTCGCCCCTCGCACCGGCGGGGGCCTTCCGGCAGGGCGGGCCGAAATGGCTGCTGACGGACCGTTGCCTGTTCCGGTTCGACGAGGGGCAGATGGCGTTCGAGCTGGCCTCGGTGCATCCCGGCCAGACCGTCCGCGACATCCGGGAGGCGACCGGATTTGCCTACCGGGAACCCCGGGACGTCCCGACGACCCCGGTGCCCGATGACGCGACCCTCGCCATGATCCGCGGCGAGGTGCGCGATCAGCTGGCCGTGGCCTATGGGCGCTTCGCCCGATCCTGTATCAAGGATCCCTGATTCTGCCGATGGGGGCGCCGGGGGAAGTGGTGTTCACTCGGTGAGATCGCGCTGTCGGCGTCGGAAGGGATCTGAGCATGGGCATTGACCGCAACCAGCTTCAATATTTCATCGACGTCGCGGCCTTCCGCAGCATCAACAAGGCCTCCGAACATCGCAACATCGCCCAGCCCGCCCTGAGCCGACGCATGAGCCAGCTGGAATACGACCTCGGTTGCGAGCTGTTCGTCCGCTCCTCGCAGGGGGTCGATCTGACCCCGGCCGGCAAGGTCCTGCTGATGCGCGCCGCGGCCATCATCCGGCAGTTCGACGATCTGCACGATCTGACGGCCCAGAGCGACATGGCCCAGCGGCAGCTGCGGATCGGGATGCCGCCGGGGGTCAGCCTGATGTTGCTCGATCAGGTGGTGCGCAGTGTCTACCGCGACATCGACGAGGTGATCCTGACCATCGAGGAGGAGGATTCCTGCCGCCTTCTCAAGCAATTGTCCGAGGGTCAGCTGGATATCGCCGTCGTCTCGCGCCGCCCTCGACGCGAAGGGCTGGAGGCGGAACCCTATTTCGTCGAGCCGCTGTATTTCGCCACCCGCGAGCCGGAAACGGAGAGGGGCGGCCTGCCCTTCGCTGTGCCCGACGCGGATGAGGCGTTCTTCAGGATCGCCGAAGAGGCCATGACCTCTCTGGGTCGCGCCCCGCATATCGACATGAAACTCGCCTCGATCGCCAGCATCAAGCGTCTGGTCGAAAAGGGGCAGGCCCGCACGCTTGGGCCTTATTCGGCCTTCTCCGGGGAATTGGCGGCCGGGAGCTGGACCTTCGAGAAGGTGGAAAACCCGTTGCTCTATCGCGACCTCGTCTGGCGCAGGCAGGACGCGGGGAGCGAGCTGGTCTCGCTGGCCCGGGGCATCCTGCGCTCGGTCATCGGGCGCTGCGCGGAAGAAGGCCCTCCGGGCGCGGTCGTCGTGCTGTCGGCATAGACCGGCGGGGGCGCAGGCGCGGCTGCCGCCCCCCATCGCCATCTAAGTGATTGAATATCAATCATCGTCACCCGGATCCGCAACCTGGAAAGGCCCTGCCATAGGCCGATGGCATATCGACAATACTGACGATCCCCGGCCGCGGGAAAGCCTGTACGCTCTGACAATCGTTATTGGAGGACCGGACGTGAGCCTTGCCGCCGAACAGCCCATTTCGCTGATCGCCCTACCCTATCATTGCGGCACCCGCGGGCGGGTGCCTGGCAACGCCATGGCCGTCGGCCCCGAAGTGCTGATGCAGGAGGAAAACGCCCCCGCCGCCCTGCGTAGCGTCTTCCGCGATGTCGAATGCACGATGATCGAGAACGCCGAATCCGCCAGTGCCGAAGAGAACGGCGGCGATTTCCGGCGGATCCCGGCGGGCGACCAGATGGGCCGGGTTCTGGTGCAGAACATCCGGCTTGCCCGCGAAGTGCGCCAGGCCATCGCCCGCGGGCGCGTGCCGATCGTGACGGCGGGCACCTGTTCGTCCTCGTTCGGGATGATCGGCGGGATCGGCGATGTCGAGGGCCCGATCGGGATGATCTGGTTCGATGCCCATGGCGACGCGCAGACCCCCGACACCTCGGCCAACGGCTTCATCGAGGGGATGCTGACCACGACCATCGCCGGCAAATGCTGGCCGCTCTACCGCCGGCAGGTCCCCGGGTTCCGCGAGATCCCCGAGCAGCGCATCATCTCGGTCGGCATGCACGAGGTCTATGCCGCGGGCGGCCGCAAGGACGCGAGCCCGCCCATGGGCACGGTGATCGACCCGCCGGTGATCGCCCGGCTGGGGTTCGAGACGGCGCTGGCCTCGGCGCTGGACATGCTGCGCGCGCATTGCGCCAAGGTCTATGTGCATGTGGATACCGACGTGCTGGACCCTTCGGAACTGCGCGCCAACCGCCACTGCGCCGAGGGCGGGCTGACCGCCGAGCAGGTGAGCGCCGGGCTTTCCCTGATCGCCGACCGCTTCCAGATCCTCGCCTGCAGCTTCAGCTCCTTCGACCCCGATGTCGACCCGCGGGGGCCGGGCGTGATCGCCCCGCTGATGCTGGCCGCGGCACAGGCGGCCGCTCGCAGCCGCCCCTGACACGGCCCTCAAGAACCGAACTCAGCCAACAGGAAGATCATGACCATGGATAGCACAAAGACCGGACCCAACCGTCGTCAGATCCTTGCCGGGATCAGCGCAACCGCGCTGGGGGCCGCCCTCATGTCGGGGGCGACCCTGGCCTTCGCCCAGAGCACCGGCACGCTGCGGGTGGCCTGCAACGGCAGCGCCAGCGACTCGCTCGATCCCCACCGGACGCAGGGGCAGGTCACCGATATCGTCCGCTTCTCGAACCTGTTCGACGGGCTGTGCGAATATGCGCCGGACGGAACTGTCCAGAACGTGCTGGCGGAAAGCTTCACGCCGAATGCGGATGCCACCGAATGGACGGTTCGGCTGGTCCCGGGCGTGACCACGCATGCCGGCCGGCCCTACGAGGCCGAGGATCTGATCGCCAGCGTGCGGCGGATCCTGGACCCCGAGCATCCGACCCGCGGCGCCTCGCTGATCGCCTTCGTCGATGCCGAGGGGCTCGAGGCGGTCGATGCCCAGACCGTCCTCTTCCGGCTGAAGCGCGCCTATGGCCCGTTCCGCGATGTCTGGGCCAACCGTTACCTGCGGATGGTGCCGCGCGACTTCGACCCCAGCGCGCCCGACGGGACCGGCCCCTTCAAGGTCGTGTCCTTCACCCCCGGTCGGGAATCGGTCTTTGACCGGTTCGACGGCTATTTCCGCGAGCCCGCGCTGGTCGAGCGCGTGGTCATCTCGAACATCGCCGATGCCACGGCGGCGATCAACGCGCTGCGCAGCGGCCAGATCGACATGACCTATCTGGTGCCGATCAGCGAAGCGGCGATCATCGAGGCCGACCCGTCGATGCAGCTGGTCAACAACCCGAGCATGCTGTCGATCCCGATCTACATGCGCACCGATGTCGCGCCTTTCGACGATCCCCGGGTCCGCGAGGCGATCCGCTTGATCGCCAACCGCGAGCAGATGGTCGAGATCGCGCTGTCGGGCTACGGCGTGGTCGGCAACGACATGCAGGGCCGCAACGTCACCCCCTGCGGCGATACGCCGGTGCCGCAGCGCACCCAGGATATCGAGCGCGCCCGCGCCCTGCTGGCCGAGGCCGGGCAATCCGATCTCGATGTCGAGATCGCCACCACGGCCGGCACGCCCGGCATGGTCGAATGCGCGCAGATCCTGGCCGAACAGGCCCGCGCCGCCGGTATCTCGATCCGTGCCAATGTCATGGACGAAGCCACCTATCTGGCCAATTACGGCAACTGGAGCTTCGGGGTCGACTTCCTGTCGGACACCTATCTGCCGGTCGTCGCGCGCAGCCTGGTGCCGGGCGGGACCTTCAACAACACCCATTGGAATGATGCCGAGTTCAACGCGCTCTTCGAGCGGGCGACCGCCTCCTCGGACGAGGCCGAGCGGTGCGAGATCATCCACCAGATGCGCACCATCGAGCACGAGCGTGGCGGCAATATCGTCTGGGGCTTCGCCAACACGCTCCACGCCGTCGGCGCCAATGTGCAGGGCGTCGTCCCCTATGTGGTGAACTCGGCGTTCAACAACCTCCGGGTCGTCTCCAAGTCATGACGGGAACCGCCGACCCCGCCCGGCGGGTGCCTTCGGGCACCCGCAAGAACCTTGGGATCATCGGGACGAGGCTGGCGATCAGCCTCGTCCTTCTGATCGTCATGTCGATGCTGGTCTTCGCCGCCACGCAGGCGCTGCCGGGGGACATCGCCCTGATGGTCCTGGGCCGTGACGCGACACCGGCGCAGGTCGACCGGCTGCGCAGCCTGCTGAACCTCGATGCGCCGGTCTGGCAGCAATACCTGCTCTGGGCGGGAAACCTGCTGCAGGGCGATTTCGGCACCTCGTTCATCTCGCAGCAGCCGGTCGGCGATATCGTCGCCGCCCGCATCTCGAACACGCTGGTCGTGGTGATCCTGTCCTTCGCGCTGTCGATCCCGATCTCCCTGCTGCTGGGGGTCTTCACCGCCGTCCATGCCGACGGTCTGGGCGACCGGATCGTGCTGCTGGTCAGCATCGCACTGAACGCGCTGCCGGAATTCGTG
Organism: Pararhodobacter sp.; assembly: GCF_034676075.1. GTDB lineage: Bacteria > Pseudomonadota > Alphaproteobacteria > Rhodobacterales > Rhodobacteraceae > Pararhodobacter. Next base: position 245,805 of record NZ_JAUCCQ010000001.1, read on the forward strand.
CTGGCGCTGCTGCTGGTCCTGCTGCTCAGCGTCAAGGTCTTCCATATCTTCCCGCCCGTCGCCCTTCTCAGCCCCGAGCAATCGGTCTGGGCGCAGCTGCCGCGCGTGGCGCTGCCGGTCCTGACGCTGGCCCTGCTGCAGATGTCCTATTTCTACCGGCTGGTCCGCGCGACGATGATCGACGTGTTGAACAGCGACTATGTGGAATTCGCCCGGCTCAAGGGCATGCCGCAGCGCGTCATCCTGTGGCGCCATGCCATTCCCAACGCCCTGGTGCCCGCGGTGCAGGCCGCCGGAACCATCTTTGCCATCTCGTTCGGAGGGGTCGTGGTCATCGAATACGTCTTTGCCTTCCCTGGGCTCGGCACCGCGCTGGCCGAGGCCGTCGGTTCGCGCGACATTCAGGTCGTGCAGGCCATCACCCTGACCATCGCGGTGATCTTCTTCGCCACCAACATCGTGACCGACCTCATCACCCTTATGCTGACGCCGCCCGGCCGCGGAGGTCAGGCATGAGCGAGAGCACCCCTCCCTCCCGCGCCGGATACATCGCCCGGATTGCCGCGAACCGCTCGGCCCAGGTCGGCATGGCGCTGATCCTGCTGGTGACGGCGATCGCATTCCTCGGACCCTATGTCGCCCCCTACACGCCCTCGGAATTCATCGGCCGCCCCTACAACATGGCGGCAGAGGGCGCGCTTCTGGGCACCGACAACCTGGGCCGGGACGTCTGGTCCCGGGTTCTGCATGGCGGTCACGATCTGGTCTGGATGGCCGCCGCAGCCACCCTTCTGGGCCTGACGCTGGGCACCGCCATCGGCCTTGCCGCGGCCTATTACAAGGGGCTGACCGACCTGCTGCTGATGCGCCTGATCGAGTTGAAGCTGGCCTTCCCCAGCATCGTCTTCGCACTGTTGTTCGTGACCATGTTCGGCCCCGGCAAATTGCTGCTGACCGTGGTCGTCGGCATCTCTCAGGCGCCCAGCGTGGCGCGGGTGATGCGGGGCGTCGCCCTGTCGGTGGTGCGGCAGGATTACGTGCAATGGGCGCGCTCGGTGGGGATGCCCTCGTGGCGGATCCTGCTGTCCGAGGTGCTGCCCAACACCACCTCGCCGCTGCTGGTGGAATTCGGCCTGCGGATGATGTGGTCGATCTCGTTGCTGGCGGGGCTCAGCTTCCTCGGCTACGGCATCCAGCCCCCGGCCGCCGACTGGGGCCTCATGGTGAACGAGAACCGGAACGCGCTGGCGATCCAGCCTTACGCGGTGCTGACGCCGATCCTGCTGATCGCGCTGTTCTCCATCGGCTGCAACATCTTCGCCGAAGGTGTCACGCGCGCCATCGGCCGCACGGGGAACTGACCGATGACTGCCAGCGACACCCAGCCGATCGTCCTGAAGGACCTCAGGGTCGAGACCCTCGGCGGCACGCCCATCGTTCGCGACATCGGCTTTTCCATCGCCCCGGGCAAGGTGCTGGGTCTGGTCGGCGAAAGCGGCTCAGGCAAGAGCACCATCGGCAAGGCGCTGCTGGGCTATGCCGCGCCGGGGTTGCGGATCGCGGGCGGCCGTTTCCTGGTCGGCGGCACCGATATCCTTGGCCTGTCCGAGGCGGGGCGGCGGGGCGCGCGCGGGCGGCTGGTGGCCTATGTGCCGCAGGACGCGTCCAGTGCGCTCAACCCGGCGGTGCCGATCCGGCGCCAGATGATCGAGCGGCTGCGGATCGGCGCCGACCGCATGTCCGACGCCCAGGCCGAGACCCGCATCCGCGAGACGCTCGACAGCGTTGGCCTGCCCACCGGCAAGGCCTTTCTCGACCGCTATCCGGGCGAGCTGTCCGGCGGCCAGCTTCAGCGCGTCGGCCTGACCGTGGCCATTGTCACCCATCCCCGCCTTCTGGTTCTGGACGAGCCGACAACGGCGCTCGATGCCTCGAACCGGGCCAGCGTGCTGGAGCTTGTGTCGCGGCTCAACGCCGAGCTGAACATGAGCAGCCTCTATATCTCGCACGATCTGGGCGTGATCTCGGCGGTCGCCGACGAGGTGATGGTGCTCTATGCCGGGCAAACCGTCGAAGCCGCGCCCAGTGCGCCCTTCTTCGACGCCCCCGCGCATCCCTATTCGCAGGCACTGCTGACGGCGATGCCGACGACCCGGATGCGCAAGGAATTGCGCGGGATTCGCGGTCGCGTGCCGCCCCTGGCCGAACGCGCGGCGATCACGGGCTGCCTTTTCGCTGCCCGCTGCGATCTGGCGACCCCCGAATGCGAGCGCGAGATGCCGCCGCTCACCCCCTTTGCCGCGGGCGTGGTGCGCTGCCTCCATGCCGGACGCGACCGCAAGCCCGCCGCCGCGCGTCCCGAGGCCACGCCGGACACCGCCGGGCCGGCCTTGCTGAGCGTGCGCAACCTGTCGGCGCATTATGGGGCGGAACCGGTGCTGAAGGACATTTCTTTCGACCTCCGCCCCGGTGGCTGCACCGCGCTGGTGGGCGAATCCGGCAGCGGCAAATCCACGCTGTCGCGCTGCCTGATCGGCCTGCACGAAGACATGCAGGGCGAGGTTCTGCTCGATGGGGTGCCGGTTCCGCGGCGGATCCGGGCGCGGCCGACCTGGATGCACCGCGACATGCAGTACATCTTTCAAGATCCCTATGGCTCGCTGCATCCCCGGCGCAGCATCGGTGCGTCCCTTGCCGCCGCGCTGCGCCTCACTGCGGGGCCGGACGCCCGCCCCGCGCGCGAGGCGGTGCCCGAGGTGCTGGCCCGCGTCGCCCTGCCCCCCGCCATGGCCGACCGCTTTCCGTCCGAACTGTCGGGCGGCGAGCGTCAGCGGGTCGCCATTGCCCGCGCGCTGATCGGCAATCCCCGCCTGTTGATCTGCGACGAGGTGACCTCGGCCCTGGACGTCTCGGTGCAGGCCTCGATCCTCGACCTGCTGCAATCCCTGATGCGCGAAGATCTGGCGATCCTGTTCGTCACGCATGACCTGGGCGTGGTGCGCAGCATCTCGGACCGGGTGATCGTCCTGAACCAGGGGCTGATCGTCGAAGAGGGCGCGACCGCCCGGGTGATCGGCGCCCCCAGCCATCCCTATACCCAAAGCCTGCTGAGCAAGGTGCTCGAGGTCGCCTGACCCCCTGCCCCGCCGCCTGCCCCCGAACCGAAAGGTCATGCCGTGACTGACAGACGTATCCTCGGCGCGTCGCATCCCCTCACCCTGGCGGAATACCGCAGCCAGATGGCGCAAGGGGGGCTGGCCGCGGCGCTGGCCCGGCTGGGCGAGCGGGCAGAAGCCCCCGGGCATGGTGCCGTGATCGCCGCCGATTTCGCGGCGACCGAGCACCGGACGGGCCCGCTGTCGGGCATTCCCATCGGGGTGAAGGATAATATCGACGTGGCGGGTTTTGCCACGACCGGCGGCTCACCGGCGCTGCGGGACAACCGCCCGCCGGGCGATTCCGCAGCGGTGGCACGACTGCGCGCCGCCGGGGCGATCCTGCCCTGCAAGCTGAACATGCACGAGCTGGCCTTTGGCGTCACCTCGTGGAACTCCGCCTTCGGCGCCGTGACGAACCCCGCCGATCCCCTCCGCACTGCAGGGGGATCCTCGGGCGGGTCTGCCGCGGCGGTGGCGCGCGGGATCGTGCCGGTGGCGCTTGGCACCGATACCGGCGGATCGGTCCGCATCCCGGCCAGTTTCTGCGGGGTGGCGGGGTTTCGTCCCAGTCAGGGGCGCTATCCGGCAGACGGCATGCTGGGCCTGTCGCCGACCCGCGACACGATTGGCATCATCGCCGCCAGCGTCGCTGATATCGCCGAGGTCGATGCGGTGCTGGCCAGCGATCCGTCGCGGCCCGCATCGCTGCCGGACCGCGCGCTCAGGCTGGGCCTGGCCGAGGACGCGCTGCCCGGCCATTCCGTCCCGGTCGAGACGGCCTTTCGCCGCGCTCTGGACCGGCTCGCCGCACGCGGGCTGATCGAGGTGGTGGCCCTGCCGCCCCTGACCTACGACCGGCTGGAGCCCGAGATGGGCCTGCCCCTCGTCTTCGGCGAGGCGCTGCCGATGTGGGAGGCCTTCTGCCGCGAGACCCTGGGCTGCACGCTGGCCGATTTCGCCGCCCGGCTGGGCGATCCGCATGTCCGGCAGACCTTTGCCGACATGCCCCGGCTGGCGCAGGACTCCCGCCCGCGGCTCGAGGCGATTGTGGCGCAGGAGCGCGCCGCGCTGATCGCCTCGGTCGCGGCGGTCTTTGCCGGGTTCCGGCTCGACCTGATGGTCGCGCCGACCGCGACGGTGCAGCCGCCGCTCTGGACCGAGGCCGAGACGCTGCTCATCGACGGCCAGCCGCATCCGACCTTCTTCACGGTGGTCCGCAACACCAGCCTCGCCACGCTCACCGGGGCGCCGTCGCTGACCCTTCCGGCCGGGCGGGACGAAGACGGTTTGCCGGTCGGCATGATGCTTGAGGCACTTCCGGGGGCGGACGGTGAACTTTTGGGCTGGGCTGCGGCGCTGGAGGACCATCTTCGTTGATTCTTGGACCTTCGCCGGGAAATGACGTAGGCTGGCGGCCGGAACCGATCACGCGACCTCCGCCATGCATTGCACCCTGACCGCATCTGAACTGGATCTGCTGACCTCCACGGTCGCCTTGCTCAGTCGAGGCGAGACTTCCTGCTCGCCGCGCGAGGCGACGGCCAAGGCGATCTTCACCCTGACCGGCGCCGAGCGCATGGCCTCGTATCGGCTGGACCCGGCGACGGGGCGGTATCATGAGCCCCTGCTGATCAATCTGCAGACGACCCATGCTGCCGATTACATGAAGACCCTGCAGGACAACGATCCGATCACGCCCCGGATGCGACGCTACAGCAAGGCCATGCGGATCGCCGATGTCCTGCCGCTCAAGGATTTCGAGAAGACCGATTTCTACAACGATTTCCTCCGGCCCGAGGACATGTACCACGGCGTCAATGTCTTCCTGCGCAGCGGCAGGCGGGAATTGTGCGACTTCCGCATCTTTCGCGGGCGCTCCAGCTCACCCTTCGCCGAGCGGGACCTGATGTTGATCGACACGCTGGCGGTCTATCTGACGCAGGCGCTGGACCGGCCGGTCGGGTCGGAACTGGACCTTCTGACGGCCCGCGAGCGCGAGATCGCCGAGCTGGTGGCGCGTGGCTGCACCGATGGCGATATCGCCCGGGTGCTGGGGATCAGCTTTTCCACCGTGCGGACCCATGTGAACCGCTGCTTCGAAAAGCTCAGCTGCGCCAATCGCAGTGAGTTGGCCGCCTTCGTCACCCAGCGCCGCCGGCACTGAGGGCGCCTTACGCGCCCTCGGCCTGCGCTTCCGCCTGATCCAGTTCGCGACGCAGCCGGGCTTCCTCGGCCGCCTTGGGGGTGCTGAACCCGGCGATCAGCAGATAGACCACCGGCAGCAGATAGAGCGTGACCAGCGTCGCCAGCCCCAGCCCGCCGACGATGACCCAGCCCAGGGCCTCTCGCGCTTCGGCGCCCGCGCCCTGCGACAGGATCAGCGGCACGCCGCCCAGCACGGTCGAGACCATGGTCATCATCACCGGCCGCAACCGGATCACCGAACCCTCCATGATCGCGTCCCGCACGCTGCGGCCCTGATCGCGCAACTGGTTGGCGAATTCGACGATCAGGATGCCGTTCTTGGCCATGATCCCGACCAGCAGAACCAACCCGATCTGGGAATAGACGTTCAAACTGCCGCCGGTCAGCAACAGCGCCAGCAGGGCGCAGGCCAGACCGAGCGGCACGGTGGACATGACGATGAAGGCCGAGATGAAACTCTCGAACTGCGCGGACAGGACCAGGAACACGATCAGGATGGCGAAGCCGAAGGTCAGGAAGATCCCGGCGTTGGTCTCGCCCAGCGTCGCGGCCTCGGCCAGAGGCACGATGCGGCTGCCCGCGGGCAGAACCTCGGCCGCCAGCGCCTGAACCTGGAACAACGCACTGCCCAACGACAGATCGTCGGTCAGGCTGGCGCTGATCGGGATCGAACGCATCTGCGATTCGCGGCCCAGTTCCGGCGCCACGGCGCGTTCTTCCAGCGTCACGAAAGTTGAGATCGGCACCATCTGCCCCGAGGCCGTGCGCATGAAGACCCGCTCCAGATCCGAGGGGTCGTTCACCGGATCGGCGGTGGACATGAGCTGGATGTCATGGCTGCGATCGCCGATGAAGACCGTGCCGACGGTGCGCCCGTCCAGCACCGCCTGCAACGCCTCGCCCAGACCGGCAATCGAGATGCCCAGATCCGAGGCGCGCGCGCGGTCCACCTCGATGAAAAGCTGCGGCTGCGTGGTGTCGTAGTCGATCCGCACCTGCCCGAAGGCGGGGTTACGCTCCATCGCGGCGACAAGCTCGCTGGCCTGCGTGGCCAGCGCGTCATAGCTGGGGCCGACGATGGCGAAGGAAAGCCCCTGCCCTGCCCCGCGAATCCGCAGGCTGTTGGGCTGCATGGCGAAGGCGCGAACGCCGATCACCTGCCGCAGCAAGCCGTTGATTTCGCCGACTATCTCCTGCTGGCTACGAGTCCGCTGGTCCCAAGGCGCCAGCGTCATCACCATGAAGCCGGAATTCGTCGATCCGCCCGCCCCGGCGATGGAAAAGAGGTTCGTCACCTCGCCCGAGTCCATCAGCGGCTGCAACAGATCCTCGACCTCGCGCATCGCCGCCGCGGTATGGTCCAGCGACACGCCCTGCGGCGCCGAGATGCGCAGAAGGGCCACGGCGCGATCCTCGGGCGGGGTCAGCTCCTGGTGGATCAGCCCCGCCGACAGGAAGGCCCCCCCGGCGAAGAGCGCGCTCGCCACCAGCACCACCATCGGCGCGGCCAGCGCCGCTTTCAGCGTCACCCGGTAGAACCCGGCCAGCGCATCGCCCAGCCGCTGCATCGGGCCGCGTTTCGCGGGCGCCTTGTGGTCGCGCAGCAGGCGGCTGGCCAGCACCGGGCAGAGCGTCAGCGCCACGACCGAGGACAGCATCACCGCCATCGCAAGCGTGAAGCCGAACTCGCGGAACAGGCCCCCCGCCTGCCCGGGCAGGAACGACAGCGGCACGAAGACCGCGGCCAGCGTCGCCGTGGTGGTGACGACGGCAAAGAACACCTGCTGCGTTCCCAGCACGGCGGCGGCGCGGGCGCCCATCCCTTCGGAGCGGCGGCGGACGATGTTTTCCAGCACGACGATGGCGTCATCCACCACCATCCCGGTGGCCAGAACCAGCGCCAGCAGGGTCAGGATGTTGATGGAGAAACCGACAATCCAGATCGCCGCCAGTGTCCCGACCAGCGCCACCGGCATGGCAATGGCCGGAATGAAGGTCGCCCGCAGGTCCAGCAGGAAGACATAGATCACGGCGATGACGATCAGCGTGGCCAGCGCCAGGGTCGAGATCACCTCATCCAGCGCGCCCTGGATGAAGGTCGCGTCATCCGAGGTGATGGTCAGCGAGACATCGGGCGGCAGCAGGGGGCGGATCTCCTCGACCGCGCGGGTCACGGCGGCCGAAATGCTGAGCGTGTTCGACTGCGCGGCGCGGATGATGCCCAGGCCGATCCCGGCCTCGCCATTGGCGCGCAGCACGGATTCGCCCAGGCCCGGCCCCATGCTGACCTGCGCCACATCGCCCAGCGTCACCCCATCCGCAAGCACCAGCGCCTCGAATTGTGCGGGCGTGGTGATGGCCGCGGTGGTGCGCACCACCAGCGACTGGCTTTCCGAGGCGAGCGAGCCCGCCGGCGCGTCATAGGACACGGTCGAGACGGCATCGCGGATATTGGCCAGCGACAGGCCCCGCGCCGCCAGTTGCCGCATGTCAATGTCGATGCGGAACACTTCTTGCCGGTTGCCATAGACCTGCAGATCGGCAACCCCGTCGGCCGACAGAAGCCGGTCCTGCACGAGATCCTCGATGATCCGGGTCAGATCCTGGGGGCTGCGGGTGGCCGAGGTCAGCGACAGCCGCATCACCGCATCGGCATTGGCGTCGGCTTTGACGATGCGCGGCGCGTCGGCGTCGTCGGGCAGGCTGTTGGTGATCCGGGCGATGGCATCGCGCATGTCGGTCGCCGCCACATCGAGGTCCGTCGAGGTGGAGAATTCCACCGTCACCCGGCTGCGACCGAAGCGGGAGCTCGATGAAATCGCGCTGACCCCGGACACCCGCCCCGCCGCGCCTTCGATGAGCGCGGTGATCTCGCGGTCGATGGTTTCAGGGGCGGCGCCGCTGTAATTGGTGGTGATGGTGATGACCGGGCGGTCGACGTCCGGCAGTTCCCGCACTTCGCCGCCCAATCCCCCCGCGATCCCCGCCAGCAGGATCAGCGCGTTCAGCACGAAGGCCAGGATCGGCCGCCGGATCAGCGTGGCGGTGCCCGACAGATGCGCGCTACGTTCGATGCGGGTGGCCATGGCTCAGCCCTCGCCCTGCAGGGTCACGGGGGCACCGGGGCGCACGGATTGCACCCCCTCGACGATCACCAGATCGCCGGGCTGGAAATCGGCCTCGACCATCACCGCCTGATCGGCGCGTTGCAGGATAGTGATGGGCAGGCGGGTCGCCGTGCCCCCGCGCACCACCCAGACGAAGGCGCCTTCGCGGCTCCATTGCACGGCGAGGGGATCGACCGAGGCGGCCGGGATCCCCGGCAGCGCGATGCGGATGGAAAAGGCCATGCCCGCGCGAAGCCGGTCCTCGGTATTCTCCAGCCGCGCCTGAACTCTGAGCGTGCGGCTCGCGGCATCGACCCGGTTGTCGATGGCGCTGACATGGCCGGTCACCCTGCCCTGCCCTCCCGCGAGGATCTCGGCCTCGACACTGTCGCCCATGCCGACCCGGCCGACCATGCTTTCCGGCAGGCGGAAGTCGACCAGCAGGGCACTGCGGTCGTCGATCTGGGCGATCTCGGTCTGGGTGCCGACCTGGGTGCCGGGCTCCACGTTCAGAATGCCCAGCCAGCCGTCGATGGGCGCCAGCAGCGTGCGTTGGGTGAGATCGAACTCGGCCTGACGCAGCCCCAGCTCGGCCTGACGCACGGCCAGCTCCGCCTCGCGGATCTGCACATCGGTCGCCGCCCCCGAGCCGCGCAATTGCTGCACCCGGTCGCGGCGGGTGCGGGCGTCGTCCAGCACCAGCCGGGCGCGTTCCAGACCGATCTCCTCGGCTTCGCTGTCCAGTCGCAGGATGACCGCGCCCGCCTCGATCCGCTGGCCGGATTGCACCAGAACCTCAGCCACGTGTCCGGGCGTCTGGGGATAGAGCGTCACCGACCGCAACGCCCGCCCGTCACCGATGGCGGCGACGGTATCGGCGACGCGCCCCTCGCCCGGCGGTTCCGCGCGAACCATGGCGCCGCCCCCTGCCCCGCGCGGCCGGCCCGCATCCTGCGCCGCCGGTTCAGCCGCCTCGGCCGGGATACCCACCTGGTCCATGACCGGACCCAAACCCCAGGACCGCAGCATTCCGGCTGTCCCCGGCACCCAGAGCGCGGCCGCCCACAGGGCACCGCAAAGCAGCACGAGGCTCAGAAAGAGCTGTTTCCAGAATGCCATGAGCCGGATCCGCCGTCATCGAGATAGGAAATAGGTGATATCAGGTACGATGACATGAATGCACGTCGCAACAAGGTCAATTCGACTGTCCTGTCGAAGGGTTGACCGGGTGGCGGCGTCTCAGGCCGTTTCGCAGGCGATCTCGACGCTGGTGATCGCCGGATCGACACGCCGGGCCGCCGCCAGCAGGCGCCCGGCCAGATGGGTCCGCACATAGCTCGCCTGATAGCGGCCCCGGGCCACGAGCCTCAGCACGCCGGGCGGGGCCGGTTCCTCGCCCAGGCCCTGCAGCCAGGCGCGGGCGGTGTCGCCATCGCTTTCGGCGATCAGCTGCAGGACGCGCGGCCAGAGGATTCCTTCGGTCGCGGGCAACGGGAATCGCACGATCTTCGGATCGGGCGCCGGGGCCGGTTCGGCCGGGGTGAGGCGCGCGGCGAAATCGGCGCCGACCGTTGCCCAGACCGGGCGCGTATCCTCCATCAGCTTGTCGATCCCCAGCCCGTATTCGGCCACCCTGCCCCGCGCTGCCTGCCGCTTCAGCCGCAGCCAGCCGCGTGCCCGGTATTCAGCCATGGCGCGTTTGACGGTGCGTTCGTCCACGGCCCAGAGTTTCGCCAATTCGCTCTGCGCCACGGCGAGCGTATCGCTGGCCCAGTTGTAGCGGGCAGTGATGGCGACCATGAGGCGCAGCACCAGCCGCTGTTCGCCCGGTGTCGCGGCAAGGCCCATGGTCCCCAGCGCCGTCAGCAAATCGTATTTGCGCGCTGCCGCCCCGTTGCCCAATGGTCTGACGGTACTCATGCCTGTCCCTTCGCTGTTCCCGGTTCGGGGATGCTGCTCTGCTCTCATTGGGTCTTGATGCCCATTTTCCGGGATATGGCACAGAGTTGTTGGCCTTGTTGCCAACCACCCCAACGCTATTCCCGGTATGCCAGGAATTTACGTTGGGAGCTTCGATGGTGTCAACGATTCTGTGACCCGGGGAATTCAGACCCCAAAACCAGATTTGAAAAATCCGGTTTATAGGTATTGGGGGACACCCTGACTGTCCCCTCAATGCCGGCTGACTGTCCCCTCAAATCCCGGAAAGAGCGCGGGATTGTCCCCCAATCCGTTTTCAGGCGGCGCCGAGTGCCGACCAGCGATCCCTCTTTCTGCGGTCCCTCGCCCGAATCACGATGGGGCGGAAACGCCTGCGAAGACAGGAGGAAGAGCCTGTTTCGTGTCCCCGCGGGGACAGAATAGCGGGAAACGTTGTTCAGGGGAACTTCTGGATTTGCGTTTTCCGATATTCCGCGTAAATTCCCGGCATCGAGCAAACAGCGTTGAGCGACCATGTACACACACGAAGACCTGGCGCGCCTGCAGGCGCAATCCTTGAAAATGCAGGGCTGGATTCGCCAGCAAACCTTCTCGCCGGAGAATGAGAAGACCCTGCGCCGCTTTTCCAGCTGGGAGTTGGGCGAGCTGATCCTCAAAGTGAATCAATCGACGCTGCGGGGCAAACTCGCGGCCGATCCCTCCCTGCCGCAGGGTCTGGTCGAGGAGGACGGGCGCCAGCGCTGGTTCACGCTCGACGAGATCAACGAGATCCGCCGCCGGCTGCGCATCAACCGCCAGTCGCTGCTTCCGGCGCGTCCCGCCGGCAAGCGGGCGCTGCGCGCGGCCATTGCCAACTTCAAGGGCGGCGCCGGCAAGTCGACCGTGGCGCTGCACTTCGCCCATGCCGCGGCGCTGGATGGCTACCGCGTGCTGACGGTCGATTTCGACCCGCAGGCGACGCTCAGCCACTCGATGGGGCTGTCCGACGTGGCCGAGGAATTCACCGTCTGGGGCATCATGGCCCGCGACCTCACGCGTGAGACGGAGCGGATGAATTCCTCGACCCGTGGCGCGCAGAGCGGCACCGCCCTGCCCCAGCGCAAGCTGCCGGCCTCGATCACCGAGATGGGGCTGGCCGACCTCAGGCTTGCCGATTTCATCAAGCCGACCAGCTGGCCGACCATCGACATCGTGCCCAGCTGTGCCAATGCCGCTTTCGTGGAATTCGCCAGTGCCCAGTACCGGCACCTGAACCCGGAATGGTCCTTCTTCGCTGCGGTGTCGCGGTTCCTGGACCAGTTGCCCGCCGACAGCTACGACCTGATCATCTTCGACTGCCCGCCCGCCATCGGCTACCAGTCGATGAACGCGGTCTTCGCGGCGGACCTGCTCTATATCCCCTCGGGCCCCGGCTATTGGGAATACGATTCCACCACCTCGTTCATCGGTCAGCTGTCCGAGGCACTGGAGGATCTGAGCCGCTTTTCCGGGATTGTCCCCGCGGGGACATTCACGCTGCCGAAGACCTTCCTCGATGTCCGGTTCCTGCTGACCCGGTTCGAGCCGAACAACGATCTGCACCGGGCGATGCAGGAGGCTTTCGGCAAGGTCTTTGGCGACCGCATGGCCGAGCATCCGATAGAGCTGACGCGCGCGGTCGAGCAATCGGGGCGCTTCCTGTCCTCGATCTATGAGATCGACTACCGGCAGATGACGCGTGAAACCTGGCGGCGGGCGCGGCTTTCCTTCGACCGCGCCTATGAGGAATTCCGCACCCATGCGCTTGCCGCCTGGGACCAGATGGGGGGTGAGGCATGAGCAAGCGGCGTATCTTCGATATCGGCTTCCCGGGCGACACGCCGCCCGTGACCGAACCCGCTGTCCCCGCGGGGACAGAGACCCCCAGCCGTCGCGGCCCGATGGCCTCGGCCATCTCCGAGAACGCCGAGGCGCTGCGCGAGCGCGCTGAACTGGAGGCGCGGATCCGGCAGGAGAACGATTCGCTCGCCCATGAATTCGTTCGGCTGCGGCAGCTGGGGCTGGTCGTCGATCTGATCCCGCTGGACCGCATCCGCGCCGACGAGATCACCCGCGACCGGTCCGGTGAGCGCGATGAGGAACTGGACGAGTTGAAGGAATCGATCCGCGAGATCGGTCTCTCGAACCCGATCCGCGTCGTGCAGCGCGGCGAGGGGTACGAACTGGTCCAGGGCTTCCGGCGGCTCACGGCCTATCGGGAGCTGCTGGCGGAAACCGGCGACGCGGCCTATGCCACCATCCCCGCGGGGCTGGTGCCGCCCGGTGAGGGGATCGAGCTGCTCTATCGCCGGATGGTCGACGAGAACCTGGTGCGGCGGGATATCTCCTTTGCCGAAATGGCGGAACTGGCGCGGGCCTATGTTCGCGATCCTGAGTGCCCGGCGGGGTCGCTGGACGAGGCGATCAAGACGCTCTTTGCTTCGGCCAACCGGCAGAAGCGGATCTACATCCGCAACTTTGCCATGTTGCTCGATGCGATTGGCGAGGAGCTGGCGCATGCCCCGGCAATGCCGCGGGCGCTGGGATTGTCGCTGTGGAAGCGGGTCGAAAAGGAGCCGGGCTTCGTCAACCGGCTGGCCCGGCGCCTGCGCGCCGAGCCCGAGCGGGACGCCGAGCGTGAACTGGCCTTGCTGCGCGTCCTGGCCGACACGCCCGAGGCTGCGCCTGTGACCGGGGCCGAGGGCAAGCCACGCAAGCCCGGTGCCAAGACCACGCTGCGCGTCGCGCATGGGGCGCAGATCGCGCAATGCACGGCATCGGACGGGCGGGTCGAACTGCGGCTGCCGCGCGACTTCTCGGCCATCGACCGGCTGCGGTTGGAAAAGGCCGTCGCCGCTTTTTTCGCGGCGCTCGATCAGTGAGTGTCCCCGCGGGGACAGAATGCTGGGGGATCATTCCCCCAGCAGATCCGTCGCCGGATTGGCGCTGATCTCGACATCGGCGTAGTAGCGCTGCGCCTGGATTGCCGAGCGATGCAGGGACAGCGCCATCGCAGCGGCCAGCGGCGCACCATCCAGAGCAGCCTGCGTCAAGAACCCCGCGCGCAGCCCGTGCGGGGTGGCGAAATCCTCGGGCAGGCCGGCCAGCGCCAGCCGGTGCCGGAGGATCACCCGCAGCGCGTCAGGGGCGAGGCGGCGGTTCAACACCCGGTCGCTGCGTGACACCGGCCGGAACAAGGGGCCGCCGCTCAGCTCCGCCGTCTCGATCCAATGCACCAGCGCGCGGGCGGCGGGCCCCTTGAGCGGCAGGCGCGGGGCGTCGCCCTTGCCGGTGGTCTTGGTCTCCAGCAGCCGCAGCCAGATCAGCCCCCGGGTCTTGAACGGCCTGAGGTCCACATCCGCCAGATCCAGCCCGGTAACTTCGGACCGCCGTCGCCCGCCCGAAGCGAAGGCCAGCGTCAGCATCGCCCGGTCCCGGATCCCCCGCCGGCTGTCGTCGCAACTGGCGAGGAGCGCGGTCAGCACCTCACGGGTGACCGGACGGGGCGACTTGGGCGTGCGGGGACGGGCCAGCGCCTTGCGGGCTTTCTGGCGGGCCTGTTGCACCAAGGGCGCCGCGAAGGGCGAGGGCAGGTTCCGCATCCGGTGGAAGGCCCGCCAACTGGCGATCCGGCGGTCCAGCGTCGACGGGGCAGGGGGTGTCAAGGCCCGGCGCAGCCCCTGGGCAATCAGCGCCTCGGCCGCGTCCCGCGCGGGACCCGTAGCCTCGGTCAGATCCTCGGCATGGTGCAGGATGAAACGCAGGGCGACGGTCTCATCCTCGGGCCAGGCGAGGGGGCGGCCGAAGACCGCTTGCTTCCAGGCGGCGATATAGGCGAGGTCGCTTTCCCAAGCGCGCAGCGTATTGGCGGGCGTACCGCGGCGGTAAAGATCGGCCAGGGCCGCTTCGTCGTCCGCGGAAAGCGCAGAGCCGGGGATGAGGGGTAGGGGCATCGGGGACCCGTGGGCAAGAGTGCGCGGAGGCTGAGGGCGGCGTTTCTGGCCGATTTCCGTGCCCAGCGTTGCGCATTTTGGAGGTCAGATCAAGAGTCACGATAATCGGTACTTATCGTGAATGATGGGCTTGATTGGTATTCGTTCATGTAGCGCGCAAAATCGGTTGATTATGACCATTGAATTTCGTAGCTCCTGATGCAATTTCAGGATTGGAATCCGCCCGAACCAGCGCCGAGGTCCCGTGCAAGCCCTCGCGGCTGGACAAGCCCGAGGCAGGGCGGGTAGCGTTCGGCCCTCAGGCGGGGGAGGGAATGACGTCATGGGCGCGGGCGGAACACCGGGGCAGGACCCCTTGGCCAGCGCCAGCGTTCTGGTCGTCGACGACGAGCCGGGGATGCGCCACTTTCTGGTCAAGACGCTGGAGCCGCTCTGCCGCCGGGTGGACGAGGCGGCGACGGCCGAAGAGGCCTCGGTCCTGCTGCGCCAACGGCAATACGACGTCATGGTGCTGGACAACATGATGCCCGGCCAACGCGGCCTCGACTGGCTGGCCGAACAGCGGTTCCGGGGCGGGTTCGGCGATACGATCATGATCACCGCCTATGCCGATCTGGAAACCGCGATCGAGGCAGTCCGGGCGGGCGTATCGGATTTCGTGCTGAAGCCCTTCCGCTCGAATCAGATCCTGACCGCGCTCAGGCGCTGCCTGGAGATTGCCCGTCTCCGGCGCGAAAACCGGCTTCTGCTGCGCGAGCTGGAGACGGTCGGTCTGGGCAAGCGGCGACGCACCGAGCTGGTCGGCGCCTCGGCCGCGGTTACCGAGGTGCGCACGCTGCTGGAACGGGTGGCGAATGTGCCGACGCCGGTGCTGCTGACCGGCCCCTGCGGGTCAGGCAAGGAAGTCGCGGCACGGCATCTTCACGCGCGCTCGGCCCGGGCCTCGGGGCCGTTCGTCGCGATCCAATGCGGCTCCATCCCGAATGAGATGATCGAGGTGGAGCTTTTCGGCCATTCGGCGGGCGCCTTCCCGGGGGCCAAGGATGCGCGTGAGGGGCTGCTGGCCTCGGCCGCAGGGGGGACGGTGTTCCTGGATGAGGTGGCAGAACTCAGCCCCGGGGCGCAGAACGCGCTCTTGCGGGTGCTGGAGGACGGCGTGATCCGCCCCGTGGGGACAGAGCGCGACCAGCAGCTGGACCTGCGCTTCGTGCTGTCGTCGAGCCGCCCGCTGTTGCCCGCGGTCGAAAGCGGGGCCTTCCGCGAGGACCTCTATTTCCGCGCCACGGTGGTCGAGATCGCCATGCCCGCGCTGCGCGAACGGGGTACCGACATCCTGGAATTGGCCGAACTGTTCCTGAGTGAAATCTCGGCCGCGCATTCGCTGCCGAAACTCGACCTGACGCCCGCCTTGCGCTCGGCGCTCCTCAGGCACGACTGGCCCGGCAATATCCGCGAGCTGCGCAATTTCATCGAACGCTCGCTGATCTTCGGCCATTTCCCCATCGAGACCCTGAGCGTGCCCGCCAGCGATGCGCCGGTCACGCCCTTGGAAGATCTGGAGCGGCGCGAGATCCTGCGGGCGCTGGACCTGACCGGCGGCAACCGGAGCGAGGCGGCGCGGCTTTTGGGCGTGTCGCGCAAGACCATCGACCGGAAATGCGCGGCCTGGGGGTTCTGAATGGAGCGGCTCGGGCGGTGGATCACCTCGGTGCGCGTGCGGCTGCTGGTCATTGCGCTGCTGCCGATGGTGGTGCTGCTGCCCCTGATGCTGGGCGGGACGATGTGGCGCTGGTCGGGCAAGATCGACGACATCCTGATCAACAAGGTGACGGGCGATCTGACGATTGCCGATCAGTACTTGCGCCGGTTGGTCGAATTCTCGGGCGAGCGGGTCGATGCCGTGGCGCGCTCGACCGATCTGCGGGACGCGATCACGGCCGAAGGGCTGTCGGCGTTTCTGGAAGGAGAGCGGCAGCGGCTGGGCCTCGATTTCCTCTATCTGGCCGAGGCTGACGCTGCCGGGCGCTGGCCGGTGGTCACCGCCGCGCTGAACGGTCGCTGGCACAGCGCCGTCGACATCTTCACGGCCGAGGATCTGTCCGCGCTGGACCCGGCGCTGGCGATCCGCGCCGCGCTGCCGCTGGTGCCGACCCGCGGCGCCGTGCCGACCGACCGCAGCGTCGAGAACCGCGGCATCGTCATCCATTCCGCGGCGCCCGTACGGCTGCCCGGGGGCGGGGTGGCGGCGCTGGTCGGAGGGACGCTCCTGAACCAGAACCTCGGCTTCATCGACACGATCAACGACCTTGTCTACCGCGAGCAGAGCCTGCCCGAGGGCAGCCAGGGTACCGCGACGCTGTTCCTGGAGGATGTGCGCGTCTCGACCAATGTGCGGCTGTTCGAGAATGTGCGCGCGCTCGGCACCCGCGTCTCGGCCGAGGTTCGGGCGCAGGTGCTGGATCAGGGGCGGATCTGGCTGGACCGGGCGTTCGTGGTGAACGACTGGTATATCTCGGCCTATGAACCCATTGTCGACAGCTTCGGCCAGCGGGTCGGCATGCTCTATGTGGGTTTTCTGGAAACCCCGTTCCGCGAGGCCAAGCGCAATTCGGCGCTGGCGCTGACCGGGGCCTTCCTGCTGATCGCGCTGATGTCGATCCCGATCTTCCTGCGGTGGGCGGGGCGCATCTTCCTGCCGCTCGAGGGGATGAACCGCACGATGGCCCAGGTCGAGGCCGGGGACCTTCAGGCGCGCAACAACGTGGGCGGCCATCCCGACGAGATCACGCAGGTGGCCGCGCATCTCGACAAGCTGCTCGACCAGGTGCAGGCGCGCGACCGCGAGTTGCGCGACTGGGCAGAGAGCCTGGAAGCCAAAGTCGAGGAACGCACCGCCGACCTTCGCGAGGCGAACCGGCAGATCGAGCGCACCACCGAGCGGCTGATCATGTCCGAAAAGCTGGCGACGGTGGGCGAGATCACCGCCTCGGTCGCGCATGAGATCAACAATCCGGTGGCGGTGATCCAGGGCAATCTGGACCTCGCGCGGAGCATCCTGGGCGAGGGCGCCGCCCCGGTGCGCGAGGAATTCCGCCTGATCGACGATCAGGTCTACCGCATCAGCGTCATCGTCTCGAAACTGCTGCAATTCGCCCGGCCCGAGGATTATTCCGGCGCCCGCACCCTGATCGCCCCCGCCGATGTGGCCCGTGATTGTCTGGTCCTGACGCGGCGCCAGCTGGAGGCCGCCGGGATCCGGGTCGAGACGCGCTTCGACAGCGCCGGGCAGGTCAGCATGTCGCGCACCGAGCTGCAGCAGGTGATCGTCAATCTGGTGCTGAACGCGGTCCATGCCATGCCCGAGGGCGGGGTGCTGAGCGTCGGCACCGAGGCGCGGGACGGGCATCTGGTCATCACGCTGTCCGATACCGGCACCGGCATGCCGCCCGAGGTTCTGTCGCGGATCTTCGACCCCTTCTTCACCACCAAGCAGGCGCAGGGCACCGGGCTGGGCCTGTCGATCAGCCAGCAGTTGGTGGGGCAGGTCGGCGGGCAGATCTCGGCCCGGTCGGAGCCCGGCAAAGGTACGCGGTTCGAAATTTCTTTGCCCCTGGCCCCGGGCGCGTGATCCGGTCACTTTGACGCAAATCGGCGCAGTCGGTGCGGCGCCCGCGGGACAGAATGTCCCAATCGGGGTGACTTAGGGCGGGCACAGGCGGACAGAATGTCCGATGCAATCAATCTAAGTTATTGTTATTTATGCAGAAAATCCTTGACAGGAAAGGCTCGGGCGGTGCCATTCGTCTGTGGCATGCCGTCGCATGCTGCCACGGGACCCGCGGTAGGAGGCCGCGACCCCGGGGAACCGACAGGGAGGATCGAGAATGAGCAAAGCGTCAGGGGGCGCGCTGGGGTTCTTGCACAAGAGCCACATCGTCGCCGAACCGGGATACAACCGCTGGCGGGTTCCGCCCGCCTCCATCGCCATCCATCTTTGCATCGGCTCGGTCTATGCCTGGTCGGTGTTCAACCCGCCGCTGACCCGGGAGCTGGGCGTCGTCGCCTCCTCGGCCGAGGACTGGAGCCTCAGCTCGGTCGTCTGGATTTTCTCGGTCGCCATCGTCTTCCTGGGCCTCGCGGCCGCCTTCGCCGGCAAATGGCTGGAAGAGGTCGGCCCCCGCATGGTCGGCGTCGTCGCTGCCATCCTCTGGGGCGGCGGGTTCATCATCGGCTCGTTCGGGATCTCGACCCACCAGCTGTGGCTGCTCTATCTGGGCTACGGGGTGCTGGGCGGGTGCGGGCTGGGGCTGGGCTATGTCTCGCCGGTCTCGACGCTGATCCGCTGGTTCCCCGACCGCCGCGGCATGGCCACCGGCATGGCCATCATGGGCTTCGGCGGCGGGGCGATGATCGCGACGCCCGTCAAGGGCTGGCTGCTGGAGATGTTCCAGAAGGCGCCCGACTTCCTGGGCGCGCAAGATGCCGTCGCGACGATCGTGGAAAACGGCCGGGTCTTCGCCGAAACCGCCGCCGGCCGGGTCGAGGTGGTGATCGCCACCGCCGCGCAGGCTGCGCCCTTCGGCGGCGAGGCGGGTGTCTATGTCATCGGCACCGGCAACACCGGCGCTGCGGGCACCTTCATGACGCTGGGCGTGGTCTATTTCATCGTCATGATCCTGGCCGCCTTCCAGTACCGCGTGCCCGCGCCCAACTGGAAACCGGCGGGATGGGAGCCCAAGCCCGTCGCCTCGGGCATGGTCTCGCAGAACCACGTCCATATCGACCAGGCGCTGAAGACACCGCAATTCTGGCAGCTCTGGATCATGCTGTGCTTCAACGTGACCGCCGGGATCGGTGTGATCGGCGTGGCCAAGACCATGATGAGCGAGATCTTCGGCTCGGTCATGCCGCTGATCGTGACCGCGGCTTTCGCCTCGACCTATGTGTTCATGATCTCGGTCTTCAACATGGTGGGGCGGTTCTTCTGGGCCTCGACCTCGGATTACATCGGGCGCAAGGCCACCTATACCTGCTTCTTCGCGCTGGGGACGCTGCTCTATCTCTCGATCCCCTATTTCGCGAGCGCGGTCGCGACCAATCCGGCAATCATCTACCTGATCGGCTTCTACATCGCGACGATGATCATCTTCTCGATGTATGGTGGCGGGTTCGCCACGATCCCGGCCTATCTGGCCGACATGTTCGGCACGATGCATGTGGGTGGCATCCACGGGCGCCTGCTGACCGCCTGGTCGCTGGCGGGGGTGCTGGGGCCGCTGGCCATCACCTCACTGCGCGAGATGTCGGTCAACAGCGCCATCCGCGACCTGGCTTCGCGCGTCGATGCGGCGGCTTTCGCGGAACGGTTCGGCGCGCCGTTGGCGCAGCTCGACCAGCTGGTCGCGGCCCGCACGGTGACCATCGCCCGGCTGATGGAGATCGCGCCCGCGGGCACCATCGACCCGACACCGTCGCTCTATAACACGACGATGTACTGCATGGCGGCGCTGCTGGTCGTTGGCTTCATCGCCAACATGATGATGCGCCCGGTGAAGGAGCACCATCACCACGACGCGCCTGCGGCCGCCCGAGTTCCGGGCGAATAACCCGGGCGGACAGTCCCAACCGCTGTCCGGCGAACGGCCCCCTCACGGGGGCCGTTTCTGCTTTCAGCTAGCCCGGGCGAGGGGGCCGGGAGCCAGGAACCGCGCCGGGTCCCGGGCGATCTGCGCGATGGCGTCGAGGATCAGATTGGCCTTCTCCTCCGTCATCAGCGCGCTGAGGTTGAAGCGGGTGAAGCCGGGCCGGGCGGTGTCGTCGCCGGCTTGAATGCGGCGCCGGATCTGGTCGCTTTCCTCGTGGCCGATGGCGAAGAGCCGGTGCCCATAGGGTCCGGCGCAGGCGCAGCCGCTGCGGGTCTGGATGCCGAAATGATCCGACAGCGCCCGGGTGATCTGCGCATGCCGGTCGCGGCCCTCCAGCCAGAACGAGAAGAAGGGCAGGGCGGGCGCCGGGGTGCCCTTGCCCGCGTACTGGAAGCCGGGCAGCGCGTCGAAGGCGGTCACCGCCCGGGTCCGCAGCGCGGCGTGGCGGGCGTCCAGCCAGTCCTGACCCATCGCCTCCTTCACCACGACGGCCAGCGCCGCGCGAATGTCGCCCAGAACGTTGGGCGTGCCCGCTTCCTCGCGCGTTTCCAGCGAGGCACTGTAGTCGTGTCCCCATTCCGATACATAGGTGACCGTCCCGCCGCCCGGCCAGACCGGTGTGTCGCGCCGCGCGGCGTCTTTCCTGAGGATCAGCACGCCCGATGCCCCCGGCCCGCCGATGAACTTGTGGGGCGAAAAGACGATGGCGTCCTTTTCATGGTCGGTGCCCGCGTCCATCGACATCGCGATATAGGGCGCACCGCCCGCGTAATCCCAAACCGCCAGCGCGCCATGGCGTTTCAGCAGCCGCGTCACCGCCACCGTGTCGGTCAGGATGCCGCTGACGTTCGACGCGGCCGAGAAGGCGCCGATCACCGGGCGACCCTCGGCCGCCCTGAGTTCCGACTCGAGCGTTGTCAGGCAGGGGCCGCCGGTCGCTGGATCCTCGGGGATTTCGCGCAGCTCGGCGCCGCTTTCGCGCCAGGGCAGGATGTTGGAATGATGCTCGTAGGGCCCGATCAGCACCAGCGGCCGACGCCCCGCCGCCACATCCTGCGGCAGGCCCAGCAGCGCGACCAGCCGGTTCAGCCCCGCCGTGGCGCCCGAGCCTGCGAAGATCGTGGCGAACCGCTGGTCCGCGCCGCAATGCCGGGCGATCACCGCCCGCGCCTCGCGCCTGAGGCGGGTGACGAAGGCGCCGCAATGGGAGCCCTCGGTATGGCTGTTGGCATAGAAGGGCAGCACCTCGTCCATCACCGTCATTTCCACCTGCCGCAGCGCCCGGCCCGAGGCCACGTAATCGGCATAGATCAGCGGGCGCGGCCCGAAAGGCCCGTCGAAGACCTGCCCGTCGCCGATCAGCCCCTGTTGCAGACGCTGGTGGCGGTCGGGGCCGGCGAGCTGGTTGCGGAAACGGTCGAAGAAAGAGGTCTCGGGCATGGGGGCTCCTGTCGCTGGGACGAAGGCTACCCAAGGCGGGGGCAAAAATTTCCATCGAACTTTGCCCAAGATACGGCTACTTTCGATCATATGAACGACGAAGCCCCAAAACTGGACGAAATTGATCGCCGCATCCTGCGCGCGCTGCAGCGGGACGCATCCCAGCCGCAGCGTGCCCTGGCCGAGGCCGTGGGCCTCAGCCAGAACGCCTGTTGGCGACGGCTGAACCGCTTGCAGGCCGACGGCGTGATCAAGGGCCAGACGATCCGGCTGGATGCGGCGGAACTGGGCCTGCCGCTGACCGTCTTCATGATGATCCGCACGCGCAATCACTCGAAGCCCTGGCTGGAGACTTTTCGGCGCGAGGTTCTGGCCATTCCGCAGGTGATCGACATGTACCGGATCGCCGGCGAATACGATTATATCCTGAAGGTGGTGGCGGCTGACATGAACGGCTTCGATCAGGTCTATCAGCGGCTGATCGCCCGGCTGGAGCTGGAGAATGTTACTTCGCTGATCACCATGGAATCGATTGCCGCCGGGCGCGACATTCCGATCTGACGGTTAAAGGCCGAGGTCCCGCGCCATCGCTGCCGAGGCTGCGGCGCGGCCCGGGTCTGACAGATCGACCATCAGCTGCGGCCCATTGCCGCCGGGGGTGTCCGGTTGCGCGATGGCCGTCGCGTCGCGCTCGATACCCTCAAGCATCCGGGTGAAGCCCCAGCCGTGACCGGTGATAGCCAGTCCCGAGCCTTCTTCCCTGCGCACCCCGCCAAAGGCACCGCCGTCCTCCGGTCCCGGGCGTAGTCCGATCCCGCGCAGGAAGGCGGGTTCGGCCAGTCGCGTCTCCGCGCCGAATCCGCGCTCATTCTCGGGCCAGCGCCAGTCGGCGACGCCGCTCAGCCGCAGCCCGTTGCCCTCCAGCACCGCGAGGGCGAGGGACCACCGCAGCAATCCCGCCGTCGCCTGCCGCAGCCGCATCGGCACCGGGCCGGTCCCGTCATCGCCGGGGAAATGCAGGAGCGGTGCATGGGTGATCACCACCAGCGCCGCGCCGAAATCCTGCCGCGCCAGCATCTGCCGCAAGCTCTCGCCCAGCGGAAAATAGCCGTCGATGATATCCTCGAAGAACCGTCCGGCGACGGGAAGATTGGCCATGCGTGCCTCAGAACAGGTTGAAATACTCGGCCTGTTCCCATTCCGAGATGGTCGCCAGATACCGCCCCCATTCCGCGCGTTTCAGATGCGCGAGGTAGCGGACGAAATCCGGTCCCAGCGCCTGCGCATAGAGGGGCGAGGCCTCGAAAGCGGTGATCGCGGCATCGAGCGTGGCGGGCAGGCTGACCTGATCCTCGGCATAGGGCGTCAGCGTCGGCGGCGGGGCCTTGGCGCCGCGGTCCAGCCCGTCCAGCCCGGACAGGATCTGACCGGCCAGCGCGTAATAGGGATTGGCGGCGGTGTCGGCGACGCGGTTCTCGATCCGCGAGGCCGGGTCACCGGCATAGAGCAAGGCCCGCAGCATGGCGCCGCGGTTGTCGGTGCCCCATTGCACCCGGTTCGGGGCCAGCTGGAAGGCGCTGAACCGCTTGTAGCCGTTGACCGTGGGATTGGTCAGCAGGCACGTGGCGGGCGCGTGCGCCAGCAGCCCGGCGATCCAGGCGCTGGCCTCGGCCGTGGGCTCGCCATCGACGGCGGGGGTGAAGACGTTCCGCCCGGTCTGGCGCGAGACCATCGACTGGTGGATGTGCCAGCCATTCGCCACCGCATTGGCGACGCGGGGCTTGGGCATAAAGCTGGCGTGCAGGCCCTGCCGCTGGCAGACATCCTTGACCATCATGCGGAACAGCACGAAACGGTCCGCCTGGGTCAGCGGGTCCGAGGCGTCGAAGGTGAATTCGAACTGCGACGGCCCCATCTCGATCTCCATCGAGCGGGGGGCGAGGCCCATCGCCTCGGCCGCGCGGCGCAACTCGTCCATCAACGGCTCGATGGCGCCATAGCGGCTCTCGGTCAGAAAGGCCCAGCCCTGCGTGGTGTTGCGGGTCGTGAGCGGGGCGGGCGGCATGGTCGCCTGATCATGGGCGAGGCCGTCGTCGCTGATGGCAAAGACCTGAAACTCCACCTCCAGCCCCGTCACCGCGTCATGGCCGGTTCGGGCGAGGGCGGACATTGCCTTGCGCAACACGCCCCGCGACGAGACCGATACCCGTTGCCCCGAGCGATAGGCCAGATCGCAGAGGATCAGCGCCGAATGCGGCGACCAGGGCAGGGGGGTGAAGGTGGCGACATCGGGCACGAGCAACAGGTCCCCGGCACCGGCCAGCGACACGCCGTCCAGCGTCAGCCCGTCCTTCCAGACGTCGAACACCGTGCGATGCGCCGTGTCCTTGAGGATCAGGGTCGAGGGCACCGACAGCCCCGAGGCCAGCGCCGAGCCCAGCGTCCGCGCGGCAATGGCCTTGCCGCGCAGGATGCCGTGCTGGTCTGCGAAAAGCAGACGCACCGTCTCGAACCCCTCGGCCATCACCCGCGCAGCTAGTTCCGCCCCGGCGCGCGCCTGATCCTCGCTCAGCAATCCGCGCTCGAACAGCGCGCCCTTGATCGCCCCGTCCATCGTCACACCGTCGCGTCCCAGGGACAGGACGCCCGCCGCGTCAGATCGGCCGCACGGCTCACCGCCTGCCAGTCGGCGGTCTCGGCAATCGCGTCGTTGGACAAGGGCCCGACGATCGCCGAGGCCCCGGCCCCGTGCATCGGCAGCGCCGAGCGGTCGCCCTGTTCCAGCGCATCCATCATCCGCCGCAGCATCCGCCGGTAGCGGATGATCGCCACGTCCGAACGGCCCAGATGCTCCTGCGTGCGGTCTTGGATCGCGCCCATCCCCTCGACCGCCCATTGGTCGTGGACGTTGATGTCCAGCCCCATGCCGGTATAGGTCAGCGCCGCCTGTTCGGCCGGGTCGTAATGGTAATCGTTGCGGCGGTTCTTCAGCGGTGCGTAATCCGGCAGACGGTGTTCTTTCAGCCGCTGAGCGCGCATCAGTTCCTTGTTCACCGGCTTGTCGAAGCTGGTGAAGACGGTGACCCAATAGCAGGTCTGGTCGTCGACCGGGACATGCCATTGGGTGATGGTCATCTCGCGCGACATCGGGATGCAGATCGCCTCGGGGAAGATCTGGTTGGTGACGCGGACATGGGTATGACCGTTCTCCATGTGGCGGAGCGCGGTGATCTTCAGCCCGTAGTCGGTCTCGTCCACCTTGATTTCCGGGCGCGGATAGTCGCGCAGCAGCTTGGTCATCGGGATCTCGGTCGCGCCCGCCTTGTCGCGGAACTGCTTGCCATAGCTGTCGGCCGGGTCCTCATCCTCAAGAAAGCGGTGCAGGAACGAGGCATGGGCCGGGTCGATGCCGATCTCCAGTGCCTGCAGCCAGTTGCATTCCCACAGGCCCTTGAAGGCGAAGACATGGCTGTCGGGCGCGCGGAAGCAGTCGAAGGCGGGGAAGGGCGGCGGGTCGCCTGCGCCAAGATAGGCGAAGACCAGGCCCGCACGGGTCTCAGTCGGATAGACCGGACCCGCGGTGTCGATCTGAATGTCCTCGGACGCGGGGTAATGCGTCGGCGGCTCATCGGGCGAGGCCACGCGAGTCGCCAGTTCCAGCCCCTGCGTGCCTTGGCGCAGGACCAGCCGTTCGCCCAGCAGGTTCACCGGCACCAGCGGGCCATGCGCCAGCTCATCCACCAGTGCGGCGGGTTGCCAGTATTGCCGCAGCACGGCGCCCGCCGGGGTGCCGGGCGCGATGCGGGTGATGCGGTCGTTGAGGTGCTGGCTGATCATGCTTCTGTCCCCGCTGCGGCTGCCTGTTCCAGTTCGACCCCGACCTGTGCCCAGATCGCGCCATCCACTTCGCGGACCGGCACCATCGGGATGCGGATCTGTTCATGCATCCGCGATCCCTCAGGCTCGGCCGGTTGCTCCACGCATTGCCCGGTGCGGTCGAAATGCCAGCCATGGAACGGGCAGCGCAGGCCGTTGTCCTCCAACCGACCGTAGCACAGATCGGCGCCGCGATGCGGGCAATGACGGCCGATCAAGCCCAGTTGCCCCTCGTCGTCGCGGAACAAAACCAGACGCCGGCCGGCCAGCGTCACCGGGATCAGCGGACGGGGGCGATCCAGATCGGTCGAGGTGGCGATCTGGACCCAGCCCTCGGTGGGTGGCGTTTCGGCGGTCATCGGCAGAGGCTCCCCTTGCAAATGGTGCGATTATCGCACACAATGGGCGATATACGAACTTTGCCAGAGCGCGGGAGACCTGTCAAATGAGCGATCGCGATTTCGCCCAGACCCTGGCCAAGGGGCTGGAGGTTCTGGCCTGTTTCGAGGGCGGCATGCCCCAGCTGACCCTGCCCGAAATCACCCGCCGGTCGGGTCTGGACCGGGCGGTGGTGCGGCGGCTTTGCCTGACGCTGGTGCGCTGCGGCTATCTGGAGGAGGGCGAGGGAGGTCTGCGCCTTGCGCCCCGGGTGCTGACGCTGGCGGGTGGCTTTCTGGGTGGCTTGCAGGTCGGCCGGGTGGTGCAGCCGGTCCTGCGCCACGCGGCCGAGGAGCTGGACATGGAGGTGGCGCTCGCCACCCGTGACCGGCTGCACGCGGTCTATGTGGATCGTGCGGCCCCGGCCTCGGCCCGGGTGACGCTGGGCTTTGGCATCGGCAGCGCGCTGCCCCTGCTGCACACGGCGGTCGGGCGGATGCTGCTGGCGCGCTCAGGACCCGAGGTGCTGGATCAGGCCCTCGCCGCCCGATCCCCGAGCCCCTATACCGAGGCGACGGAGCTGGACGCCGACCGCCTGCGCACCGCGGTCGAGACCGCCCGCGAACAGGGCTATGCCTTTGCCCGCGACGAGTTCGAACTGGGCGCGGCCGGAGTGGCGGTGCCCTTGGGCGCCCTGGGGCAGGTGCCCTTCGTGCTGGCGACCACCGCCTCGGTCAACGCCTTCGACGAGCCGGGGCGGCTGGAGCGGGTACTGGATGTGTTGCGGCGGAGCGCCCTGGCCATCGGCCGCCTCGGCGCCCCACGCTGAGCCGGGTCAGTCGAGGAAGCTGCGGATCGTTTGCAGAGTGCCGTCCAACGCCACGCCCTCTTCGTCCTGCAGTGCCGCGGTGGTCAGGCGGCGCGCCCAATCGGCGGCATCGTCCCGCCCCTCGACCAGGGCAATGCCCTCCATCACCCGGTCGAACTTGCCCAGCCCCCGCGCATGGGTGTCGGAATAGCCCTTCACCAGCCGCCGGGCCTGCAGCGTCGCCGTGGCGAGGGCCAGATCGCGCGGCGCGCGGTCCAGCGCTTTGGTGAACCAGCGCTCCAGATGCGCCATTTCCTCGGCATGGCGCAGGCTGCGCGGGCGCCAGCTGCGCATCGAGGCGAGCATGTGCAATTGCAGGAAGGGCAGCAGCCGGTCGGTCCGAAGGCGCCGCCCCTTGTTCACCCGCCGGTCGATGAAGCCCAGCAGCCGGGGCCGGTCCATGATCGTCTGACCCAAAGCGCGCGGCAGCAGCGAGACCACTTCCTCGGCCCGGGGATGGGTGAACTCGGTCAGCTGCATCACCTCGGCCCCGCCCATCTCGGCGCGGATGCGGTCCAGACGCTCGGGCCGGGTCTTGGCGTCGGCGACGCGGATCACGTCATCGTAGGCCATGGCATTGGCGAGGTATTTCGCGGCGGCAATGGCGAAGGCGTGGTCCGTCCCGTGATCGGCGCGGGCGGCGGTTTCCAGACGGTCCAGATAGGCCCCGCCATAGGCAAGATCCTGGAAATCCACGACCTTGCGAAGACCGGCCAGCGCCATCGGCCGGACGGCGCCGGGCAGGGTGGCAACGCGGTCGGCCAGCGCCTGCCAGCCCCGGGTCAGCTTCTCCGGCCCGCGCGCGGCGCCCGGAGTCTTCGGCAGGCCCTTAACCGGAGCGGGGACATTGCCCGCCAGCGCCGCCTCGCGCCCGGCGGAAAAGGCGCGGAGCGAGGCCTCGACGCCCTTGCCGCCCGAACGGATTGCCGCCTCGAAGGCCTCGACCGGGAAGGGCAGGGCGCCCGAGCCCGCCAGCGCGCCGAACAGGCTGGCCGAGATCACCGATCCCGCTTTCAGCGCCGCCGCCTCGAAATCCGCCAGCACCAGCCCACGGGCGGCGACCTCGGCCGCGGCCCGAACCTCGTCGGCATCGGCGATGCCGTCGCCCGGCACCATCTTTTCGCTCACCGCCAGCGCCCGATGGGTCGAGGCGATCAGCACGGTGCGGTCCGGTGTCACGAAGCCGCGCAGGATCGCCCGCCCGGCTTCCATCATCTCGGCCGCGATCATCACATCGACATCGCCTGCGGCGGGAGCGAGCGAGAAGACCGGCGCGACCGGCCCCTGCGGCGCCATCTCCAGATAATAGATCGTCGCGCCAGTGCGCTGCGCCACGCCCGCGACCGAGGTCGCCTGCACCGCATAGCCCTGCGAACGCGCCAGGCTTTCGATCCAGCCGCCCAGCACGCCGCCGCCCTGACCGCCGACCGCCAGGATCGCCAGCTTGATCACATTGCCCGCGTCGGCGGGCGGGGGGAAAGTGACGCTCATGCCGCGCTCTCCTCAAAGCTCAGGCGGCGGGACTGGCGCCGCTTCGCCAGCCAGCCGATCACCCCCTGCCGCCAGCCGTTCAGGCGGCGTTCGAAGGGCGAGGGGTTATGGATCACCCGCGCCTCGTAGAAGGACGGGCAGAGGACCGCGGCCTCGGCCACCTCGCCGCAATTGCCGCAGCCGACGCAGGAGGTGTCGATGGAGGCGACCGGATCGTCGCGCAAGGGATCGTCCAGTTTCTTCAGAGACAGCGACGGGCAGCCCGACAGCCGGATGCAGGCATGGTCGCCCGTACACACGGCCTCGTCCACGCCGAAGCGCGGCGCCTCGACCCGGCGGCCTTCGCGGATCGCGGCGCTGCGAAGGGGCTTCTCACGCCGCTGCTTGTTCAGCATGCATTCGGACGAGGCGACGATGACCTTTGGGCCGGGCGTGTCGGTGGTGAGCGCCTCGCGCAGGATGTCGCGCATGCCCGCCACGTCATAGGTCCGGTCCACCTGTTTCACCCAGTCGATGCCGATGCCGCGCAGCGCCTTCGAGATCGGGTTGTTGGTGGCCTTGGTCGGGTTCTTGGCGCGGGACGACATCACGTCCTGCCCGCCGGTCGCCGCGGAATAGTAGTTGTCGACGATGACCGCCACGCCGTCCGACTTGTTGAACGCCATGTTGCCGAAGGACGAGGACAACCCGTTGTGCCAGAAGCCGCCGTCGCCGATCACGGCAATGGACCGTTTCTCCGCCCCGCCCGCCTTGCCGCCGTCAAAGGCGGCGTTCGACGCAGGCCCGAGGCCGTAGCCCATCGTCGCGCCACCGATGTTGAAAGGCGGCAGCGAGGCGAAGAGGTGACAGCCGATATCGGCGCTGATCTGATGCTCGCCCAGTTCCTTCTGCACGAGTTTCATCGCGGCGAAGATCGGGCGCTCCGGGCAGCCGGTGCAGAACCCCGGCGGGCGGATCGGGACGGTCTTGGACAGGTCGGGGATCGCCGGCGCTTCGGTATTCGGCGCCAGAACCTGCGCGGGCAGCAGGGTCGGGGCGTGCTGGCGCAGGAAGGCTTCCAGCGAATCCTTCATCACCTGACCGGTGTATTCCCCGGCCATCGGGAAAATGTCCTTGCCGTGCAGCCGGGTCGTGGAGCCCGAGCGCAGCATCATCGTGGCAAAGGCCTGTTCCAAGAATTCGGGCTGGCCTTCCTCGACCACCAGAACGGCCTCCTTGCCCGCGCAGAAGCTGGCGAATTCGTCGGGCAGCAGCGGGTAGGTCACGTTCAGGCAATAGATCGGCACCTGCGTGTTGCCATAGAGGTCGGCCAGACCCAGCCGTTGCAGCGCGCGGATCACGCCGTTGTACATGCCGCCCTGGCAGACGATGCCGACCGGTGCCGTTTCCGGCCCGAAGTGTTCGTTGAGCTGGTGCTCGCGGATGTAGCGCTCGGCGGCGGGCCAGCGGTTGTTGATCTTGTCGTGCTCCTGCGCGTAGCTCATCGGCGGCAGCACGATGCGCGAGACATTGCGCTGGGGCTTGGCCAAGGCTTCGCGCACGCTGAGCGGCGGGCGTTTGTTGTCGCGCGTTTCGAACTGGCCGGTGACGTGACAGGCCCGGATGCGGACCATCAGCATGACGGGCGTGTTCGAGACTTCGGACAGCGCGAACCCGTCGCCGACCGCCTTGACGATCGAGGGCAGGTTCGGTCGCGGGTCCAGCAGCCAGAATTGCGATTTCATCGCGAAGGCGTGGCTGCGCTCCTGCATGATGCTGGAGCCTTCGCCGTAATCCTCGCCGACGATGATCAGCGCGCCGCCCGTCACGCCCGAGGAGGCGAGGTTGGCCAGCGCGTCCGAGGCCACGTTGACGCCCACCGGCCCCTTGAAGGTCACGGCGCCGCGGATCGGATAATGCACCGACGCCGCCAGCATCGCCGCCGCGGCCGCTTCCGAGGCGTTGGCTTCGAACCGGACATCGAGTTCCTTCAGCAGGTCCTCGGCATCGGCCAGTACGTCCATCAGATGGCTGATCGGCGCACCCTGATAGCCGCCGACATAGCCCACGCCATTTTCCAGAAGCGCCTTGGTGATCGCCAGGATCCCCTCGCCGGTGAAGGTCTCGCCCGCGCCCTTGCGCAGGTCCGCGACCTCGGCCTTGAATGACCGTTCCGCCATGCTGTCCTACCCGTTCCGTCTTATTCGGAAGGCGCGGTGTTCGACCACAGGATCGGCCCGCCCTCGCGTTCGTATGCCATGCCCTGGGGGAACGAGATCGCCTCGAACTGCAGGCCCCAGGGCGCCGAGAAATAGAGGATGCTCTGCCCCGCCGCCGGGCCGTCGCTGACCGGCAGGGGGCCCATGTTGGTCTGGATCCCCGCCTCGCGCAGAGAGGCCGCAGCCGCGTCGATGTCATCGACATAGAAGGCGATGTGATAGGCGCCGATGTCGCTGTTGCGCTGCCGGATCGTCGCCTGATCGGGCGCGTCATAGCTGAACAGCTCGATATTGCTGCCGAAGCCGCAGCGCAGCATGCGGATCTGGTTGACCACCGCGCGCGGATCGACGCCCAGCAGATCCTGCATGAAGGTCCCTTCGTCGTCGCGGAAAGGACCAAAAGCCATCGCCCGCTCGCAGCCCAGAACCTCGGTGAAGAAGGTCTCAGCCTGATCGAGGTCCGGCACCGTCAGCCCGATATGGTTGACGCCGCGGATCCCCGGCAGCGGATCGGCAAGGGCGGGCAGCGACAAGGAGGCAAGGAGGGCGGCGGCTGCGAGGGTCTTCATGGCGGGATCCCTTCGGGGCTGAGTGTCAGAACTCGTGTTTGCGGATGTTGCGCAGCATCTTCTGCAGGGTGAGCAGGAAGGCCTGCCGCTCGTCGTCGGAAATGCCGCGGAACATGACTTCCTGGGCGT
Organism: Pararhodobacter sp.; assembly: GCF_034676075.1. Lineage (GTDB taxonomy): Bacteria > Pseudomonadota > Alphaproteobacteria > Rhodobacterales > Rhodobacteraceae > Pararhodobacter. Next base: position 276,781 of record NZ_JAUCCQ010000001.1, read on the forward strand.
CGGTCATATGCGGCCAGAGGCCCTCGAAGACCTCGCGCCCGGCGGCGGTGATGAAGATCCGCGTCGCCCGGCTGTCGTTGGGGTCGGTTTCCCGCCGCACGAGGCCATCGGCCTCCAGCTGGTCGAGCGCCCGGCTGAGCGTCGATTGTTCGGTCACGGCATAGACGGCAAGTTCCCGGATCAGCGGCGCCTGCACCACCGACAGCACGGCAAGCGCCCGCATCTTCGGCGTGGACAGGCCGTTCTTGCCCAGTGCCGAGCGGATCTCGGCGTTGTAGCGCCCCATGATCCGGTTCATCAGGTAGGGCGCGAAACCCTCCAGCCCGGTCTCGCCCAGTCTTGTCCGTCTCTTGCCCTGATCACTCATGCACCCAGCCTCTTCGCCGCGTTGAACCCCGATCCGCCGCCGAGGCCGGGCCCCGGATGCGTCGAGGCCCCGATATGGATCAGGCCGCGCACGGGTCCAACCCCGTTGGTGGAATGGGAGAAGGGCCGCCAGATGAAGAACTGGTCGATGCCGCAATGCCCGCCATAGGGATCGCCGCCCACCAGGTTGATGTTGAGTGCCTGCAGATCGGCCGGGGAATAGGCCCGGCGCGCCAGCTTGATCTGGTCGAAATCCCTGATGTGGCGGGCGAGGATGGCTTCGATCCGGTCGGCAAAGGCCTCGCGCGTCGCCTCGTCCCAGTTACGGCCCGGGATCTGGCCGGCGGCGTCGCCTTTGATCGAGCGCGGCGCGTCGGGGATCTGCAGCCAGAGGATCGCCTTGCCTTCGGGGCAGCGGCTCGGGTCCAGTTTCGACGGCTGGCCGACGCAAATGGTCGGGGTCTCGGGGAAGAGCCCGCGCTCGGCCTCGTTGGCGGATTTCGAGACGGCGTCGATCCCGTCGGAAAGGTGGATCAGCGCCACTTCCTCCAGCCCCGGGGTCAGCCATTCCGGCGCCCGGTCCAGCGCGAAATGCAGCTGGAAATTGCCGCGCCCGTGCCGGAAATCGGGCAGCGCCGCCCGATCCTGGGCCAGCTGCGCATCGGGCAGAAGCCGGTCGTAAAGCTGTCCCGGCGCGACCGAGGCCAGCACGGACCGCGTGGCGATCGTCTCACCCGAGGTCAGGGTCACGCCGGTGACCCGGCCGTCCGAGACCTCGATCTTTGCGACATCGGCGCCGGTACGGAAGCTGCCGCCATGGGCCTTGATGAGAGACTCGAACGCGGCAACCGCCGCGCCCGAGCCGCCCTTGACCACCGGCGCCCCGGCGGCCTCCAGCGCAAAGGCAATCACCTTGCCCATCTGCGCCGAATAGGTGGATTCGGGGGTCAGGCCGCAATGCAGCACCCAAGGCGCCCAGAGCGCCTGAACCAGCGGGCTGCGATAGCGCGCCTCCAGCCAGCCGCGGGCCGGAGCCAGCGCCTGACCCATCCAGCCGGCAAGGCCGCGCAGCCCGCGCTGGCGGACCTGCCCGAACAGCAGTTTCGCCGTGCCCCAGGACCAGAGCGGCCCGCCCAGAAGCCCGAACAGGAAGGGCGCATCGGCGCCAATCTGGCCGGTATCGGCGGCATGCTGGTCGCCGTCGCCCGCGGCCAGCGCATTGAAGGTCTCGCGGTTCTTGGCCGGGTCCATGGTCAGCACCAGCGCGCTGCCATCGGGCCGCAGCACCGCCGTGGGGTGCGGGCTGTGGCAATACTCGAACCCGTGCTTGGCCAGATGCGGACCCAGCGCCGCCCCGGCGGGCGAGGTCATGAACAACACCCAGGTCGCGGCCATCACGTCATGCCGGAAGCCGGGCAGGGTCACGGTGTCGGTCAGCAGGCAGCCGCCCAGTCGGTCCTCGCGTTCCAGCACCGTGACCTTGTGGCCCTTGAGCGCCAGCATGGCCGCGGCCACGAGCCCGTTGATGCCGGACCCGATGATGACGTGATTGGCCGCCATGGGATCAGTCCCGCGCGACCAGCGCCAGCGCCCGGATCGGCGAGCCGGTGCCCTGGGCGATCTTCAGCGGCGCGGCGATCAGGATCGCGCCCTTGGGCGGCAGCTTGTCGAGATTGGCGAGCGAGGCCAGGCCGAAGCGGTTGTTGGCATGCAACAGGTTATGCGCCGGGAAGGGCGGGTTCATGCCGCCCGCGAGCCCCGCATCGGTGCCGATGCACTGGCTGCCCCAGCCGACGATCCCCTTGGCGATCAGGTGCTGGATCGCCTCGGCGGTCGGCCCTGGGGTGTGCGGCCCGGTCTCGTTAGCGTTGAGGAAGAGCGCCTCGTCATGCGCGCGCTTGTCCCAGTCCGAACGCAGCACGACCCATTCACCGGCGTTGATCGCGCCATGCTTGGCTTCCCAGGCGTCGATATGCTCGACCGTCAGCAGGAAATCGGGGTCGGCGGCGCATTCGGCGCTGAAATCCAGCACATTGACCGGGGCCACGACGCGCTTGATGTCCAGCGTGTCGGTATAGCCGTCCGAGTAATCCTTGCCGGTGATCCAATGGTGCGGCGCGTCGAAATGCGTGCCCGAGTGTTCGCCCAGCTCCAGCCAGTTCCAGGCCCAGAACGGCCCGTCCTGATCGTATTCGCTGATGCGGTGGATCTTGATGGGGGGCGTGTCCTTGGCCAGTTCCGGCGGCAGCTTCAGCAGCGGCGTGTCGGGGCCCAGCGTCCCCGTGCAATCCACCACTTCGATACCGCCGCTGGCCAGGAGGCCGGCAAGCTGCGTCAGAACATTGGATGCATTCATGGCGATTCTCCCTGTCACGGGGCCTGTGTCGGCCCTTCATAAAAACAGACTAGACAGATTTATATGCATTTGCAAATATCATTTCGACTCGTGGGGGCTTGGTCGTGGATGATCTCGATGCGGTGCTGATCGGCGCCGGACATAATTCTCTGGCCTGTGCTTTGACCCTTGCCGCAAAGGGTTGGCGGGTGGGTGTCTACGAGCGCGCGCCTGTGCCCGGCGGGGCAGTGAAAAGCGGCGCGTATACCCTGCCGGGCTTTCGTCACGACTGGGCGGCGATGAACCTCTCGCTCTTCGCGGGAAGCCAGTTTCATAAGCAATTCGCTCAAGAACTAGCCGGGCACGGTCTCAGCTTCGTGCCGGTCAAACGGCCCTTTGCCTCGGCTTTCCCGGATGCGACCTGGCTGGGGATCGAGATGGATCAGGCCGCCAACCGTAGCCGCATCGCAGCATTGTCCGAGGCGGATGCGAAGGTCTGGGATTCGCTCAGCGAAACCTTCCCGACCCGGGCTGAAGACGTCTTCGCCCTGCTCGGTGCCAAGATGAAGATGCATGCATTAGCATCTTTCCTCTGGGGGCTATGGCGGCGCCGCGGCATGAACGGCGCGCTGGAGCTGGCGCGCTTCCTGCTGGCCTCGCCCCGCGCCTGGCTGACCGAGACTTTCGCGTCCGAAAAGCTGCGGGCGATGCTGGGCGCCTGGGGCATGCATCTGGATTATGCGCCCGACAGCGCGGGCGGCGCGCTCTTTCCCTATCTGGAGGGGATGGCCGGGCAGGCCTTCGGCATGGCGCTGGGGCAGGGCGGGGCCGATACCGTCACCCGGGCGCTGGTCAAGGCCATCGAGGCGCGCGGCGGCCACGTCGAATGCGGGGTGGAGGTCACCGGGATCGAGCATCAGGGCGGCGTGGCCCGGGCGATCACGCTGGCTGACGGTCGCCGGATCGCCGCGAAGAAGGCGGTGATCGCCAATCTGGCACCCAGGGCGCTGGTCCGGTTGACCGGCGGCACCGGCAACGCGGGCTTCGACCAGCGGATGACCGATTACGCGCATGCGCCCGGCACGATGATGATTCATCTTGCGATGGACTCCCTGCCCGACTGGGCGGCGGGTGAGGCGCTGAAGGGCTTCGCCTATGTCCATCTGGCGCCCTCGCTCGATCAGATGGCGCGGACTTATCAGCAGGCCAAGGCCGGGCTGCTGCCGGACGAGCCGGTGATCGTCGTCGGCCAGCCCACCGTATTCGATCCCTCCCGCGCGCCGGAGGGCAAGCATGTCCTCTGGATGCAGGTCCGCATGGTGCCGGGCACGATTGAGGGCGATGCGGCGGGGCAGATCACCGCCCGAGACTGGGCCGAGGCCGCGGAGCTGATGGCCGAGCGCGCGCTCGATATCCTAGAGCGCTACGCCCCCGGCGCACGGGCCAAGATCCTCGGCCGCCGCATCGTCACGCCCGCCGAACTGGAGGCCGACAACCCCAATCTGGTGGGCGGCGATCAGGTCTGCGGCAGCCATCATCTGGCGCAGCATTTCCTTTTCCGTCCTGCCCCCGGCCATGCCGATGGCAGCACGCCGATCCGCAACCTGCATCTGACCGGGGCCGCTGTCTGGCCCGGGGCAGGAACCGGCGCCGGACCCGGCTATCAGCTGGCGCAACGCCTGACATGAACCAGACCCCGAGCAACGGGGCGTGCAATGAACCACAGACCAACAGGGATATGAACCATGAAACTCTCACGCCGCAGTCTTCTGCAGATGACAGCCGCCTCGGTGACGCTGTCCGTCGCTCTGCCATCCTTCGCGCAGGCCATCGACGAGCTGGTCATCGCCTATAACGTCAACCTGCCCAGCTGGGACCCGACGGTCGGCCCCTCGGCGGTGAACCCGACGATTCAGGGCCTCTATCAATCGGTCTTCGACCAGTTCATCCTGCAACAGCCGGACCTGACCCCGGCGCCGGGTCTGCTGACCGACTGGGGATGGAACGAGGACCGCACGCAGGTCTGGATGGATGTCCGCGAGGGCGTCAAATGGCATGACGGCTCGGATTTCACCGCCGAGGATGTCGCCTGGTCGCTGGCCCGTGCCGCCGATCCCGCCACCGGCAACCCGATCCAGTTCGTCTGGGGCACGCTCGCCAACCACCGGGTGGAAGGGAACCGAGTCATCGCCGATGTCGCCCAGTTCGACCCGACGATCTTCAAGTGGATGTACTTCCTCACCGGCTACGTCCTGCCGAAAGCCTATTACGAGCGCGTCGGCGCCGAGGGCTTCGAGGCCGCGCCGATCGGCACCGGCCCCTATAAGGTCGAGCAATACGAGCGCAACGCCTTCGTGCGGCTGCGGGCGAACGCGGATTATTGGAACGGCGTGCCGGAATTCGAGACCGTCACCATCCGCTTTGTCACCGATGCCGCCAGCCGCGTGGCCGAGGTGGAATCGGGCCGCAGCCATGTGACGCTGGAAATCCCCTACGAGGAATACGACCGCCTGCGCGAACGCTCGGGCCTTGGCGGGGTTGCCGCGCCGGTCTCCGACATCGCGATGATCTTCTTCAACGACATCGACGTGATGCTGGATGAAAACGTCCGCCGCGCCGCCGTGCATGCCGTGGACAAGCAGCTGATCATCGACCGCCTGCTCTCGGGCTATGGCGTGGCGATCAGCACGCTGGAGACGCCGGAATACGCGGCCTTCGATCCGACCATCGAAGTGCCCTATGACCCCGATCTGGCCCGCGAATTGCTGGCGGCCTCGGGCTATTCCACCGACAACCCGGTGCGCTTCACCATCCAGACCACGCGCGGCTTCAAGCCCAAGGATTACGAGATGATCCAGGCCATCGTCGGCATGTGGCGCCGGGTCGGCATCGAGGCCGAGATCGAGGTCTACGAAGTCGCCCGCCATTACGAGCTGCGCGCGGCCGACCAGCTGGCGCCGGCGGCCTTCTACAACTGGGGCAATTCGGTCGGCGATCCGACGACCTCGACCGGCTTTGCCATGTTCGGCCCTTCGCCGCATTCGGTCTGGGACAGCCCCGACCTGATCGAGAAGATCGCGCCGCTCTGGGCCGAACCGGACGAAGACACGCGGATTCAGGGGTGGAAGGACGTCTCGCGCTATATCGCCGAGCACGCCTATGTCCTGCCGCTGCTGCAATATGTGCAGCCGATCCTGCATGCCTCGGGGGTCACCGTGGTGCCCCATGCCTCGGGTGCGCTGCTGCCGCATCTGATGACGCGCGCGTAACACACCCCGGGGGGCGGCACGACCCGCCCCCCGGCTGCCCGAGGTTCCCATGATCCTGCGCCGTCTTCTGACACGGGTCGCGACCACGCTCGTCACGCTTCTGGGCGTGGCGGTGATCGTCTTTGCCGTGATCCGTATCGTCCCCGGCGATCCCGTCGCCATGATGCTGCCCCCCGGCGCGACCGAGGCCGACATCGCCCGTTTGCAAGCCTTCTACGGGCTCGACAAATCCATTCCCGAGCAATTCTTCATCTGGCTGGGGGGCGTGGTGCAGGGTGATTTCGGCACCTCGATCACCACCCGCCAGCCGGTGCTCGGCCTGGTGCTGTCGCGCCTGCCGGCCACGCTGGAACTGTCGGTCATGGCGCTGGTCATTGCGGTCGCTCTGGGCGGGCTGGTCGCGCTGACCGGCACGCGGCTGCGCTACACAAGGACCGAGGGCGCGCTCGATGTGGCCAATGGCATGGCGCTGAGCGTGCCGGATTTCCTCTGGGGGCTGGTGCTGATCCTGCTCTTCGGGGTGCTCTGGCCGGTCTTCACCATTTCGGGCCGGGTCTCGCCGCAACTGGTGCCGGAATTCGCCACCTCGTTCTTCCTGTTCGAAAGTGTGCTGCGCCTCAGGTTCGACCTCTGGCTCGACCTCGTGCAGCACATGCTGATGCCCGCGCTGGCGCTGGCGATCCCGCTGGCGGCGATCATCGGCCAGCTTCTGAAGCAGAGCCTCAAGGAAACCATGCACCTTGATTATGTCACGCTGGCCCGGACCAAGGGCTACAGCGAGAACCATGTCATCCTGCGCGAGGCCCTGCGCAACGCGGTCCTGCCGACGCTGACGCTGATTGGCGTGCAGTTCACCTTCCTGATCGGCGGCACGGTGATCATCGAGCGGCTCTTTTCTTACGAGGGGCTGGGCAACATGGCGATTGATGCGGTGATCAACCGCGACCTGCCGCTCATTCAGGGGATCGTGCTGCTGTTCGCGCTGCTGTTCACCTTGGTGAATCTGGTCGTCGACCTGCTCTATGCCGTCCTGAACCCGAGGCTGCGCCATGCTTGACGGCCGCTCGCTCGTAAAACGCACCGCCGGGCTCAGGCTCTGGCTTTCGGCCGGGTGGCTGCTGTTGCTGGTCATCGGGGCGGTCGGAGCGCCCTGGATCGCGCCGCAGGATCCCTTGATGCAGGATCTGTTCACCAGCCGCCTGCCGCCCTTCTGGATGGACGGGGCCGAGCCGGGGTATTTGCTGGGCACCGACAGCCTGGGCCGCGATGTGCTCAGCCGCATCCTCTACGGTGGTCGGGTGGCGCTGGTCGTGGCGCTGATCGCCGGGACCGCAACCGCGCTGATCGGCGCGACGCTGGGCCTGATCGCGGGCTATTACCGGGGCTGGGTGGATATGGTCATCTCGCGTCTGGTCGACATCTGGATGGCCTTCCCTCCGGTCCTGTTCGCCATCCTGCTGATCGCGGTGATGGGGACGGGGCTGACCTCGGTCGTCGTGGCGATCATCGTCATCGACTGGACCCGCTTTGCCCGCGTCGTCCGGGCCGAGGCGATGGCGCAGGGGGCGATGGACTATGTCGCCTCGGCGCAGATCGCCGGGCGGGGCCGCATGTCGACGCTGATGACCGAGATCCTGCCCAATGTCCTGTCCACCATCACCGTGCTGCTGACGCTGGAGATGGGCATCGCCGTGATCGTCGAGGCGATCCTGTCCTTCGTCAACCTGTCGGTCTCGACCGACGACCCGACCTGGGGCGGCATGATCGCCGAGGGGCGGCTGTCCATCCATCAGGCGTGGTGGGTGCTGGTCTTCCCGCTGATCGCGCTGTTCCTCACGGTCCTGTCCTTCTCGCAACTGGGCGAGGGGTTGAAGGACCGTTTCGACCCGGTGCTGAATTGAAGGGGCGGGCATGAGTTTCCTGAAAATCCGCGACCTCTCGGTCATCCTGCGCGGCACCAACCACCGGCTGCTCAGGGGCGTGTCGCTGGACGTCGGCGCGACCGAGGTGATGGGGCTGGTGGGCGAATCCGGCGCCGGCAAGTCGATGATCGGCAAGGCGGTTCTGGGCATCCTGCCGCGCTCGGCCCGGATCGTCGGAGGCTCCATCGAGCTGGACGGGGTGGATCTGCTGAAACTGCCACCGCGGCAGCGGCGGCATCTGATCGGCCAGAAGGCCGCGTTGATCCCGCAGGACCCGCTGACCGCGCTGAACCCGGCGCGGCGGATCGGACCGCAGATCAGCGACCGGCTGGTCGATATCCTCGGCTGGGACAAGGCCCGCGCCCGGGCCCGGGCCGAGGAGATCCTGCACGATGTGCATATCCCGCAGCCAGACCGTGTTTTGCGCGCCTATCCGCATGAGCTGTCGGGCGGGATGCGGCAACGGGTGCTGATCGCCTCGGCCTTCGCGGCGGAACCCCGGCTGATCGTCGCGGACGAGC
>NZ_JAUCCQ010000002.1:0-145162 GCF_034676075.1 Pararhodobacter sp.
GTTAACGTGCGGTTTCGTCCGTTCAAACTTTGCCTTCGCCATGATGGCTTCTCCTAAGTCGGTGTTACGGGCGGCGGGGATGGCCCCGCCCTACGGGGGTGGTAGGGCGGGGTTATCCCCGCCACACCGTCAAGCGTATTTCTTCTGGATCTCGTCCGAGATGTTCTGCGGCACGGCGTCGTAATGGTCGAACTGCATCGTGAACACCGCGCGGCCCGAGGACATCGAGCGCAGGTTGTTGATGTAGCCGAACATGTTCGCCAGCGGGACCATCGCGTTGATGACGTTCGCGTTGCCGCGGCTGTCCTGGCCCTGGACCATGCCACGACGGCTGGTCAGGTCCCCGATGATCGAACCGGTGTATTCTTCCGGCGTGACGACCTCGACCTTCATGATCGGCTCGAGCAGCTTGGCGCCGGCCTTTTTCAGACCTTCGCGCATGCCGGCACGGGCCGCGATCTCGAACGCGAGAACCGAGGAGTCGACGTCGTGGTAGGCACCGTCGATCAGCGCCACCTTGAAGTCGATCACCGGGAAGCCTGCGAGCGGACCCGAGTCCATCACCGACTTGATGCCCTTCTCGACGCCCGGCACGTATTCCTTCGGAACCACGCCGCCGACGATCTGGTTCGAGAACGAGTAGCCCTCGCCCGGTTGGGTCGGTTCGATCACCAGCTTGACGCGGGCGAACTGGCCGGTACCGCCGGTCTGCTTCTTGTGGGTATAGTCGACCTCGGCCTTGTGGCTGATGGTCTCACGATACGCCACCTGCGGGGCACCGATGTTGGCCTCGACCTTGAACTCGCGCTTCATGCGGTCGACGAGGATGTCGAGGTGGAGTTCGCCCATCCCCTTCATGATCGTCTGGCCCGATTCGAAGTTCGTCTCGACGCGGAACGAGGGGTCTTCGGCCGCGAGGCGAGCGAGGGCGAGGCCCATCTTCTCCTGGTCGGCTTTCGACTTCGGTTCCACGGCGATCTCGATCACCGGCTCGGGGAAGGTCATGGTTTCCAGCACGACCGGTTTCGTCGGATCGCAGAGCGTGTCCCCGGTGGTGGTTTCCTTCAGACCCGCCAGCGCGATGATGTCGCCCGCATAGGCTTCGTCGATCTCTTCGCGGTTGATGGCGTGCATCATCATCATCCGGCCGACGCGCTCGCGCTTGCCCTTCGTCGAGTTCAGCATCGAGTCGCCCTTTTTCAGGACGCCCGAATAGATCCGGGTGAAGGTCAGCGAACCCACGAAGGGGTCGTTCATGATCTTGAACGCCAGAGCCGAGAAGGGCTCGTCGTCATTGGCGTGACGCTCGATGTTCCGGGTTTCCGTCTCGTCGCCCGGGGCGAAGCCGACATAGGCCGGAACGTCCAGCGGACCCGGCAGGAAGTCGATCACCGCGTTCAGCAGCGGCTGCACGCCCTTGTTCTTGAAGGCCGAACCGGCGAAGACCGGGAAGAAGGCCATGGCCAGCGTGCCCTTGCGGACCAGCTTGCGCAGGGTTTCCTCGTCGGGCTCGTTGCCCTCGAGGTATTCCATCATCGCCTCGTCGTCCTGCTCGACGGCAAGCTCGACCAGCTTGGCGCGCCATTCGTCGGCCAGGTCCTTGAGCTCGTCACGGATCGGTTGACGGACCCAGCTCGCGCCGAGGTCTTCGCCCTTCCAGACCCATTCTTCCATCTTGATCAGGTCGATCTGGCCTTCGAGCTTGTCTTCGGCACCGATCGGCAGACAGACCGGGCAGGGGGTCCCGCCGGTACGGTCCTTGATCATCTCGACGCACTTGAAGTAGTCGGCGCCGATCTTGTCCATCTTGTTGACGAACACGATCCGCGGAACCTTGTAGCGGTCAGCCTGACGCCACACGGTTTCGGTCTGCGGTTCGACACCGGCGTTGGCGTCGAGCAGGCAGACGGCACCGTCAAGCACGGCCAGCGAACGCTCGACTTCGATGGTGAAGTCGACGTGGCCGGGGGTGTCGATGATGTTGAAGCGGTATTTGGTATCCGAGGTGCCATCAGCGGTCGGATCTTCCTGGCGCTGCCAGAAAGTGGTCGTCGCGGCCGAGGTGATGGTGATCCCGCGTTCCTGTTCCTGCTCCATCCAGTCCATGGTCGCGGCGCCGTCGTGGACTTCGCCGAGTTTGTGGGACTTGCCGGTGTAGTAGAGGATACGCTCGGTCGTGGTGGTCTTGCCGGCATCGATGTGGGCCATGATGCCGAAGTTGCGGTATCGCTTGAGCGGATATACGCGGGCCATGATCGGAATTCCTTACCAGCGATAATGGCTGAACGCTTTGTTCGCGTCGGCCATTTTGTGGGTGTCTTCGCGCTTCTTCACCGCGGTGCCGCGGTTGTTGACCGCGTCCGAAAGCTCGCCGGCGAGGCGCTCTTCCATGGTGTTCTCGTTGCGCTTGCGGGCGGCGGTGATCAGCCAGCGGATCGCCAGGGCCTCACGACGCTCGGTGCGGACTTCGACGGGGACCTGATAGGTCGCACCGCCGACGCGGCGCGAGCGCACTTCGACCGACGGCTTGATGTTGTCGAGGGCTTCGTGGAACACCTCGATCGGGGCGCGCTTCAGGCGCTTCTCAACGCGGTCGAGCGCGTTGTAGACGATCGATTCGGCCACCGACTTCTTGCCGTCGACCATCAGGTTGTTCATGAATTTCGTCAGCACGGTATCGCCAAACTTGGCGTCCGGCAGGACAGCGCGCTTTTCAGCAGCGTGACGACGCGACATGGGGGTCTCTCCTTACTTCGGACGCTTCGCGCCGTATTTCGAGCGGCGCTGACGACGGTCTTTGACGCCCTGCGTATCGAGCACGCCGCGCAGGATGTGGTAACGGACGCCCGGAAGGTCCTTCACCCGGCCGCCGCGGATCAGCACCACCGAGTGCTCTTGTAGGTTGTGCTTTTCGCCGGGGATGTAGCTGATCACCTCGAAACCGTTGGTCAGGCGGACCTTGGCCACCTTCCGCATAGCCGAGTTCGGCTTTTTCGGGGTCGTGGTGTAGACGCGGGTGCAGACGCCGCGCTTCTGCGGGCATTGCTCCAGGTGCTGGGACTTGGACTTCTGGACTTTCGGCTGCCGCGGCTTGCGGATCAGCTGTTGGATCGTAGGCATTCACATCGCCTTATCTTGCGGCCCGTTCAACCACCGCTCGTCAGCGAGGTATCCGGGGGCAGTTCTTCGTCTCGCACCCTGCGCGTCCGCAAAGCACAAAACCGCCGATGCGCCCATTCCGAGGGTTGGCATCGCGGTGGAATTTCAGAGGATCGGGGCTTGCACCGCCCGGATCATGACCACAACTGTGTTCTAAGCCCCAGAACCAGCGCATGCCGACCCCGGGTGGCCGCCGTATAGGGGGAGTCGCGGGCCTTGTCAACATGGCTCGCCGGCCCCTTTCCCCGGTGTCGCGCCGCGTTGCCCGCCCTGCCCCGCGCTGCTAGGCTGGCGGAAAAATGAAGGGGCAGAGGCATGCGTCTCCCAGGCTATTTTTCCCGGCGCCGGGTGGCGCAGAATGCCCAGGTGATCGGCCTATGCCGCTTTTCCTACCCGGCCATCGGTGGCTTCAAGACCGAGCACGACAGCCCCGAGGAACGCGCCCGTTTCCTCTATGCGCCCGAGCGTCTGGACGAGCGGTTTCGCCTGTTCGAGATGTTCACCCTGCCCTCAATCCGCACCCAGACCAATGACGATTTCACCTTCCTCATCGTCATCGGCGAGGATTTCCCGCCCGAGCGCGAGGAACAGCTGCGCGCCCTGACCGCCGACATTCCGCAGATCGTCATCCAGGCCCATCCCCCCGGCCGCCACCGCGAGGTCATGGCCAGCGCCATCAACTCGGTGCGCGAGGCGGGCAAGTATTCCATCCAGTTCCGCCTCGACGACGACGACGCCATGGGCGTGGGCTATGTCCACAAGCTGCGCAACATGCTGTTCCAGCATTTCCCGCTGTTCGAAGGCTCGCGCCATGTGGCGCTGAGCTTCACCCGCGGCTGGCACGCCACCGGCACGCCCGAGGGGATCCTGGCCGAACCCGCCAAGGCCCATTACCCGACGGCGGCGCTGGCCATCGTCTTCCGCCCCGATGTCGACCTGACGGTGATGAACTTCGCCCATCACCAGGTCTGGCAGCACATGCCGACCATCAGCCGTGTCGACAACGACATGTTCATCCGCGGGGTGAACAGCTTCAACGATTCCGGCGACCGGCTGGGCGAGAACATGAAACTCCTGACCCGCGAGCAGGAGGATCGGTTCCAGCGCGCCTTCGGGGTCAATGCGGAATGGGTGCGCGCGCGCGCCGGGCGCTAGCCCGCTCGCGGTAGAAGGTGAAAAGCCCGGTCCCCACCACCAGCGCCGCGCCCAGCTGGGTCAGCGTATCCGGCCATTCGGCGAAAAGCGCAAAGCCCAGCACCAGCGCCCAGATCAGCCCGGTGTAGCGGAAGGGCGTGACGAAGCCCAATTCCCCGGTACGGACCGCGCTGACCGTCAGGACATAGCCGCCGACGATGAAGGCCGAGGTCCCCAGCAGCAGCAGCGCCGCGGTGCCCGAGGGCAGGACGAAACTCTCCGTCGTGCTGCCCGCCAGGCCGAAGAGCATCACCCCCACCGCATTGGCCAGGGCGATGGTCAGCGAGGGGACCGAGCGCGACATGCGCCGCGTCAGCAGATCCCGCGTAGTGACGAAGCCGATGCAGACCAGCGCATAGACGGCATAGCGGTCGAAGCCCCCCGCCTCGGGCCGCACGATCAGCAGCACGCCCAGGAAACCCACCGCGATCGCCGTCATCCGCCGCCAGCCGACCTTCTCGCCCAGAAACAGCGTAGCCCCCAGCGTCACGGTCAGCGGCAGCGCCTGCATGATGGCGGTCAGGTTGGCGATCGGCGTGTGATAAAGCGCCTGCAGGAAGAACCAGGTGGCCCCGGTGTCGGCCAGGGTGCGCACCAGCACCAGCCAGCGGTCGCCCCGGGCGATGGTGACGCGGAACGCCCCCTTCCGCCAGGCCAGCACCACCAGCACCAGGCTCACCCCCAGACCGCGCCAGACCAGAGTCTGGAACATCGGCAGCTCGGTCGACAGCAGCTTCATGATCGCGTCGGACAGGGTGAACGACGCCATGCCCACCACCATCAGAAGCGCGCCGCGCGCATTGTCGGTCAGCATGATTCCCCTCCGCCCCGGGACCGGACCTTCCTCCGGCACCCGCCCCCTCCGCCGGTATCATTTAACAGGTGAAGGGGGAAGGCCCCGCCGATAGCGCCCGCCCCCCTCCTCTTCGTTCTGCAAATATCCCGGGGGGTGCGGGGGGCTGGCCCCCCGCTTCCGTCGCCCGAGGCGCCCGCGACAGCGGGCAACGAGGGCGAAACCCCTCCCCCGCCCGGACAACGCACAGGACAACGAAAAACCCCCCGCAACCTGCGCTGCGGGGGGTCATGTCTGTCAGGCCACAGACCTCAGCGGTCGTCGTCGTCCGCCGGCATGTCGCGGAACACCGGTTCCATCTCCGGCGCCACCAGGACCGCTTCGGCCTCGGCGCGGCGCTGTTCGATGACCACATCGTCGCGATCCGTGGCGATCTTGCGGGTCGCCGTGGCCACGCCACCCGTCCCGGCCGGGATCAGGCGACCGACGATGACGTTCTCCTTCAGACCGACCAGCTTGTCGCGCTTGCCGATGACCGAGGCCTCGGTCAGCACGCGCGTGGTCTCCTGGAACGAGGCGGCCGAGATGAACGACCGGGTCTGCAGCGAGGCCTTGGTGATCCCCAGAAGGATCGGCTCGCCCCGCGCCGGGCGCAGGCCCATGGCGGTGACCTTGTCGTTGGCCTCGTCGAACTCGAACTTGTCGACCGTCTCGCCTTTCAGCAGCGTCGTATCCCCGCTGTCGAGGATCTCCAGCTTCTGCAGCATCTGACGGACGATGACCTCGATGTGCTTGTCGTTGATCTTCACGCCCTGCAGGCGGTAGACGTCCTGCACTTCGTCGATCAGGTAGTTCGCCAGCGCCTCGATGCCGAGGATCCGCAGGATGTCATGCGGCGCGGGGTTGCCATCCATGATGTAGTCGCCGCGCTGGACGAAATCGCCCTCCTGCACGGGGATGTGCTTGCCCTTCGGCACCAGGTATTCCACCGCGTCGACATTCTCGTCCACGGGCTCGATGGTGATGCGGCGCTTGTTCTTGTAGTCCTTCGCGAAGCGCACGTAGCCGTCGATCTCACAGATGATGGCGTGATCTTTCGGACGACGGGCCTCGAACAATTCCGCCACGCGGGGCAGACCCCCGGTGATGTCCTTGGTCTTGGCACCCTCGCGCGGGATCCGGGCAACGACGTCACCCTGCCACACATCCTGCCCATCTTCGATCGACAGAATGGCATCCACCGACATCTGATAGGTGATCGGGTTGCCCGCGTCGTTGCGCATCGGCTCGCCGGTTTCCTTGTTCATGATGATGATCTCGGGCTTGAGATCGCCACCCCGCGGAACCGAACGCCAGTCGGTCACGATCTTCTGCGACATGCCCGTCGCATCGTCCGTGTCCTCGCGCACCGACAGACCGGCGACTAGGTCCACGAATTTCGCGGTACCCGCACGCTCGGCGATGATCGGCAGCGTGTAGGGGTCCCATTCGTAGAGCTTGTCGCCCCGCTTCACATCCTGACCGTCGCGCACGAAGAGTTTGGCACCATAGGTCAGCTTGTGGGCCGCCCGTTCGATGCCGTTCTCGTCGATGATGGCGATCTGCATGTTCCGGCCCAGGACCACCAGCTCGGCCGAGGCATTCTCGAGCACGTTGGTGTTGCGGAATTCGACCTTACCGGCCGAGCCCGATTCCTGGAACGATTGCGAACCGCCCTGCGCGATGCCGCCGATGTGGAAGGTCCGCATCGTCAGCTGGGTGCCCGGCTCACCGATCGACTGCGCGGCGATGATGCCCACCGCTTCGCCTTTGTTGACCAGCGTGCCGCGCGCGAGGTCGCGCCCGTAGCATTTCGAGCAGACGCCCTCTTCCGCGTCACAGGTCAGCGGCGAGCGGATCTTGACCGTGGCAAGGCCGCCGGTCTCGATCAGATCGGCGTCGCGTTCGTCGATCAGGTGGTTCTTGACCACCAGGACCTCGCCCGTCGCCGGATGCACCACGTCCTCGGCCGCGACACGGCCCAGCACGCGCTCGGCCAGCGAGGCGACGATTTCACCGTCGTTGATCGCCGCCGAGGCGGTGATGAAGCGTTCGGTGCCGCAATCGTCCGAGCGCACGATGCAATCCTGCGCCACGTCCACCAGACGGCGGGTCAGGTAGCCCGAGTTCGCCGTCTTCAGCGCGGTATCGGCCAGACCCTTCCGGGCGCCGTGGGTCGAGTTGAAGTATTCAAGAACGGTCAGACCTTCCTTGAAGTTCGAGATGATCGGCGTTTCGATGATCTCGCCCGACGGCTTGGCCATGAGGCCGCGCATGCCGCCCAGCTGCTTCATCTGGGCGGGCGAACCCCGGGCCCCGGAGTGCGACATCATGTAGACCGAGTTCGGCTCCAGCTCACGGCCGGCATCGTCCCGGCGCACGGCCGAGATTTCCGCCATCATGGCCGCAGCCACCGCGTCCGAGGCCTTCGACCAGGCGTCCACGACCTTGTTGTACTTCTCGCCCTGGGTGATCAGGCCGTCGAGGTACTGCTGTTCGAATTCCTTGACCTGATCGCGGGTCTGGTTGACCAGCTCCCACTTGGTCTCGGGGATCAGCATGTCGTCCTTGCCGAAAGAGATGCCGGCCTTGAACGCCTCGCGGAAGCCCAGACCCATGATCTGGTCGCAGAAGATGACCGATTCCTTCTGACCGCAATAGCGGTAGACGGTGTCGATGACGTTCTGCACGTCCTTTTTCCGCAGCAGGCGGTTGACCAGCTCGAAGGGCGCCTTGGCGTTCAAGGGCAGGAGGCCACCCAGACGCAGACGGCCCGGGGTGGTTTCGTAGCGCTTGACGACCTCGTTGCCGTTCTCGTCGATCTGCAGGATGCGGCCCTGCACCTTGGCGTGCAGGTGCACCTCGCCCGAGGCGAGCGCGTGCTCGACTTCCTCGATATCGGCGAAGACCATGCCCTCGCCCTTCATCCCGTCGCGCGCCATGGTCGTGTAGTAGAGACCCAGCACCATGTCCTGCGACGGAACGATGATCGGCGCGCCGTTGGCGGGCGACAGCACGTTGTTGGTGGACATCATCAGCACGCGGGCCTCAAGCTGGGCTTCCAGCGAGAGGGGAACGTGCACGGCCATCTGGTCGCCGTCGAAGTCGGCGTTGAAGGCCGAGCAGACCAGCGGGTGCAGCTGGATCGCCTTGCCCTCGATCAGCATCGGCTCGAAGGCCTGGATGCCCAGACGGTGCAGCGTCGGCGCGCGGTTCAGCAGAACCGGGTGCTCGCGGATCACCTCGTCGAGGATATCCCAGACTTCGGGACGCTCTTTCTCGACCAGCTTCTTCGCCTGTTTCACCGTGCTCGACAGCCCCTTGGCTTCAAGGCGCGAGTAGATGAAGGGCTTGAAGAGTTCGAGCGCCATCTTCTTCGGCAGACCGCACTGGTGCAGCTTGAGTTCCGGGCCGGTCACGATGACCGAACGACCCGAGAAGTCGACGCGCTTGCCCAGAAGGTTCTGACGGAAGCGGCCCTGCTTGCCCTTCAGCATGTCGCTGAGCGACTTCAGCGGACGCTTGTTGTTGCCGGTGATGACCCGGCCGCGACGGCCGTTGTCGAACAGGGCATCGACCGATTCCTGCAGCATCCGCTTTTCGTTGCGCACGATGATATCGGGCGCACGAAGCTCGATCAGGCGCTTCAGGCGGTTGTTCCGGTTGATGACCCGGCGGTAGAGGTCGTTGAGGTCCGAGGTCGCGAAACGGCCACCGTCCAGCGGCACCAGCGGGCGCAGTTCCGGCGGGATCACCGGCAGGACGGTCAGGATCATCCACTCGGGCCGGTTGCCCGACTCGAGGAACGACTCGACGACCTTCAGCCGCTTGATGATCTTCTTCGGCTTCAGCTCGCCGGTGGCTTCCTTCAGCTCTTCGCGCAGCTTGTCGGCTTCGGCCTGCAGGTCGATGTTCGACAGCATCTCGCGGATCGCCTCGGCGCCGATACCGGCGGTGAAGCTGTCCGAGCCGAAATTGTCCTGCGCGTCGAGGTATTCCTCTTCGGTCAGCAGCTGCCCGTAGGAAAGCTCGGTCAGGCCGGGCTCGATGACGACGTAGTTTTCGAAGTAGAGGATGCGCTCGAGGTCACGCAGCGTCACGTCCAGCATGAGGCCGATGCGCGAGGGCAGCGACTTCAGGAACCAGATATGGGCGACCGGCGAGGCCAGCTCGATATGGCCCATGCGTTCGCGACGCACCTTCTGCAGCGTGACTTCCACGCCGCATTTCTCGCAGACGACGCCGCGATACTTCATGCGCTTGTACTTGCCGCAGAGGCATTCGTAATCCTTGATCGGCCCGAAGATGCGGGCGCAGAACAGGCCGTCGCGCTCGGGCTTGAAGGTCCGGTAGTTGATCGTCTCGGGCTTCTTGATCTCGCCGTAGGACCACGAGAGGATCCGCTCGGGCGAGGCCAGCGAGATCTTGATCTCGTCGAACTGCTTGGCCGGGGTCAGCGGGTTGAACGGGTTGGTGGTGAGTTCCTGGTTCATCTCAACGTCCTTGAAGGGGGTACGGGAAGGGTAGGATGGGCAATATTGCCCATCCTACGGAGCGAGCTGCCTCACTCCTCCTCCTCCGAATCCAGGAGTTCCATGTTCAGGCCGAGGCCGCGGACTTCCTTCACCAGAACGTTGAAGGATTCGGGCACACCGGCCTCGAAATTGTCCTCGCCCTTGACGATGCTCTCGTAGACCTTGGTCCGGCCCGCGACGTCGTCCGACTTCACCGTCAGCATCTCCTGCAGGGTATAGGCGGCGCCGTAAGCCTCGAGGGCCCAGACCTCCATCTCCCCCAGACGCTGACCGCCGAACTGGGCCTTGCCGCCCAGCGGCTGCTGCGTGACCAGCGAGTACGGACCCGTGGAACGCGCGTGCAGCTTGTCGTCGACCAGGTGGTGCAGCTTCAGCATGTACTTGACGCCGACCGTGACGGGACGCGCGAATTTCTCGCCCGAACGCCCGTCATAGACCACCGACTGGCCGGACTTGTCGAAGCCCGCCCGCATCAGCGCGTCGTTCACATCCGCTTCCTTGGCGCCGTTGAACACCGGGGTGCCGATCGGCACGCCCTTGGTCACCGAGCCCGCGGCCTCGACCAGCGCCTCTTCCTCCATGCCGGAGAAGGCGTCGTCATAGACCTGCTGGCCATAGCCATGCACCAGCGCCTCGCGCACCGGGGTCAGGTCACCCGAGCGACGATATTCCTGCAGCGCCTCGTCGATCTGAATGCCGAGGCCGCGCAGGGCCCAGCCCATGTGCGTCTCGAGGATCTGACCGACGTTCATCCGCGAGGGCACGCCCAGCGGGTTCAGCACCAGGTCCACGGTCGTGCCATCGGCGAGGAAGGGCATATCCTCCTCGGGCACCACTTTCGAGACCACGCCCTTGTTGCCGTGACGACCGGCCATCTTGTCCCCGGGCTGCAGCTTGCGCTTCACCGCCAGGAACACCTTGACCATCTTCATCACGCCCGGAGGCAGGTCGTCGCCGCGGCGCACCTTCTCGACCTTGTCGTCGAAGCGGTGCGTGAGCTGGCGCTTCTGCTGGTCGAAGAGGGCGTTGAGCGCCTCGACTTCCTGCGCCTCGGCCTCTTCGGCCAGCGCCAGCTGCCACCACTGGCCACGCGACAGCGAGTCCAGCAGCTCCTCGGTGATTTCCGAGTTAGGGCGCACGCCCTTGGGCCCCTTCACCGCGACCTTGCCGAGGATCAGCTGCTTCAGACGCGAGTAGATGTTGCGCTCGAGGATCGCCTGCTCGTCGTCGCGGTCGCGCGACAGGCGTTCGATCTCTTCGCGCTCGATCTGCAGCGCCCGCTCGTCCTTGTCGACACCGTGACGGTTGAAGACGCGGACTTCCACCACCGTGCCGTAGGCACCCGGGGGCAGACGCAGCGAGGTATCCCGCACGTCCGAGGCCTTTTCACCGAAGATGGCGCGGAGGAGTTTCTCCTCGGGCGTCATCGGGCTTTCGCCTTTCGGGGTGATCTTGCCAACCAGGATGTCGCCAGCCTGAACTTCGGCCCCGATATAGACGATACCGGCTTCGTCGAGGTTGCGCAGGGCTTCCTCGCCGACGTTCGGGATGTCGCGGGTGATCTCTTCCGGGCCGAGCTTGGTATCCCGCGCGGCGACTTCGTATTCCTCGATGTGGATCGAGGTATAGACGTCATCCTTCAGGATCCGCTCGGAGATCAGGATCGAGTCCTCGTAGTTGTATCCGTTCCACGGCATGAACGCGACGACGACGTTCCGGCCCACGGCCAGTTCGCCCATGTCGGTGCAGGGACCGTCGGCCACGACCGCGTTGCGGTCGACCACGTCGCCCACCTTCACCAGCGGACGCTGGTTGATGCAGGACGATTGGTTCGAGCGCTTGAACTTGCGCAGACGGTAGATGTCCACGCCCGGCTCACCGGCTTCCAGCATCTCGGTCGCGCGGATAACGATCCGCTGCGCGTCGACCTGATCGACGATACCGGCGCGGCGAGCCATGATCGCAGCCCCCGAGTCGCGGGCGACGATGCCCTCGATCCCGGTGCCGACCAGCGGCGCATCCGATTGCAGCAGCGGCACGGCCTGCCGCATCATGTTCGAGCCCATCAGCGCGCGGTTGGCGTCGTCATTCTCAAGGAAGGGAATGAGCGAGGCCGCGACCGACACCAGCTGTTTCGGCGACACGTCGATCATATCGATCACGTCGCGCGGGTTCAGCATGAAGTCGCCGCCCTTGCGGGTCGACACCAGGTCGTTCACGAACTCGCCGTCCTCGGTCAGCGTCGCGTTCGCCTGGGCGATGACGTGGCGCTGCTCCTCGGTGGCCGAGAGGTACTGGACCTCGTCCGTGACCTTGCCGTCGATGACCTTGCGGTAGGGGGTCTCGATGAAGCCGTATTTGTTCACGCGGGCATAGGTGGCCAGCGAGTTGATCAGACCGATGTTCTGACCTTCCGGCGTCTCGATCGGGCACATCCGGCCGTAGTGGGTCGGGTGAACGTCGCGGACCTCGAAGCCCGCGCGTTCGCGCGTCAGACCGCCCGGGCCAAGCGCCGAGAGACGGCGTTTGTGGGTGACTTCCGACAGCGGGTTGGTCTGGTCCATGAACTGCGACAGCTGCGACGAGCCGAAGAACTCGCGCACCGCGGCCGCTGCGGGCTTCGCGTTGATCAGGTCCTGCGGCATGACGGTGTCGATATCCACCGACGACATGCGCTCGCGGATCGCCCGCTCCATGCGCAGGAGGCCCAGACGGTACTGGTTCTCCATCAGCTCGCCGACCGAGCGCACCCGGCGGTTGCCGAGGTGATCGATGTCGTCGATCTCGCCCTTGCCGTCACGCAGTTCCACCAGCGCCTTGATGCAGGCGATGATGTCTTCGCGGCGCAGCGTGCGCTGGGTGTCCGGCGCGTCGAGGTCGAGGCGCATGTTCATCTTCACCCGGCCCACGGCCGAGAGATCGTAGCGCTCGGAATCGAAGAACAGCGTGTCGAAGAGGGTCACGGCGGCATCGACGGTCGGCGGCTCGCCCGGGCGCATGACCCGGTAGATGTCCATGAGCGCCTGATCGCGGTTCATGTTCTTGTCCGCGGCCATCGTGTTGCGGATGTAGGCGCCGACGTTGACGTTGTCGATGTCGAGCACCGAGATCTCGGTGATGCCCTGATCCAGCAGCGTCTTCAGCGAGCCGCCCTTGACGTCGCCGTCCTTGTCGGTCTCCCAGGTCAGCTCGTCGCCGGCCTCGATCCAGATCGCGCCGGTCTCGTCATCGACCACGTCCTGCGCCGCGAACCGGCCGAGGATATGCTCGAAGGGTACCAGCAGTTCGGTGATCTTGCCCTCGTCGATCCATTTCTTGACCAGACGCGGGGTCGCCTTGTCGCCGGCCTTGAGGATCACCTCGCCGGTGGCGGCGTCCACGAGGTCCATGGTCGGACGGGTGCCGCGCACGCGCTCGGGGAAGAAGCGGGTGACCCAGCCGCGGTTCTTTTCCAGACGGTACGAGACCTTGTCGTAATAGGCATCCATGATGCCGTCCTGATCCAGCCCCAGGGCATAGAGCAGCGTCGTCACCGGCAGTTTGCGGCGACGGTCGATCCGGGCGAACACCAGATCCTTGGGGTCGAATTCGAAGTCCAGCCACGAACCGCGGTAGGGAATGATGCGGCACTGGAACAGCAGCTTGCCCGAGCTGTGGGTCTTGCCCTTGTCATGGTCGAAGAAGACGCCCGGGCTACGGTGCATCTGCGACACGACGACACGCTCGGTGCCGTTGACGATGAAGGTGCCGACCGGCGTCATCAGGGGCATGTCGCCCATGAAGACTTCCTGTTCCTTGATGTCCTTGACCGAACGCGCGCCGGTATCGGGGTCCACATCGAACACGATCAGGCGCAGCGTGACCTTCAGCGGCGCCGAATAGGTCATGTCGCGCTGCTGGCATTCGTCGATGTCGTACTTCGGCTTTTCCAGCTCGTACTTGACGAATTCCAGAACCGCGGTCTCGTTGAAGTCCTTGATCGGGAAGACGGACTGGAACGTGCCCATCAGGCCTTCGCCATCCAGCGGCTTGTCGCTGTCACCCGAGCGCAGGAACAGGTCGTAGGACGACTTCTGCACCTCGATCAGGTTCGGCATCTCCAGGACTTCACGGATCTTGCCGAACATCCGGCGGATGCGCTTCTGGCCAACATAGGACTGAGCCATGCTCGGTATCACCTTTCATTCGTTCGCGGATGCGCCTGCCGTCGGGCCTCGGCCGGGCTGCACCCCATGCGAATCAGAAGCGGAGGCTCCATTCCTGCGGTCCGTCCCAAAGGACCGCTCCCGAGCCTCGGCTGCTTCGGGAAGGGGGTTTCGCGAAACCCGCTGCCGGAAGCTGCCTCAGAAACAGTTTGGGCCGGGCCCGGACGATGCCGGACCCAGCCTGTTCGTGCCGTCAGGGTGCTGGGCACCCCACCGGATTACTTCAGCTCGACCTTGGCACCAGCCGCTTCGAGCTTCTTCTTCAGCTCTTCGGCTTCCGACTTCGAAGCTTGCTCTTTCACGGCTTTGCCGCCGGCTTCGACCAGGTCTTTGGCTTCTTTCAGGCCCAGACCGGTGATGCCGCGCACTTCTTTGATCACGTTGATCTTGTTGGCGCCGGCGTCGACGAGGATCACGTCGAACTCGGTCTTTTCTTCCACGGCTTCAGCAGCCGCGGCCGGACCGGCAGCCATCATCACAGCGCCGCCAGCGGCGGGCTCGATGCCGTACTCGTCCTTCAGGATTTGCTTCAGTTCCTGAGCCTGCAGCAGGGTCAGGTTCACGATTTGCTCGGCGAGAGCTTTCAGATCAGCCATTTTCAGGTTCCATTCTAACAGGGGTTTGCCGACATGAGGGGGTTAACCGCCACGCGGGCCAAGGATTGCTCAAGCGGCTTCCCGCTCCTCCAGGGTGGAGAGGATGCCCGCGATGTTCGAAGCAGGCGCGCCAATCGCACCGGCGATGCTGGAAGCCGGGGCCCCGATGCACGCCACGACGGAAGCGATGAGCTCCTCGCGCGACGGCAGTTCGGAGACGGCCTTGACACCATCCGGATTGAGCGCCGTGCCACCCATCGAGCCGCCAAGGATCTCGAATTTCTTGTTATCCTTGGCGTAGCCGATCGCCACCTTCGCCGCAGCGACGGGGTCTTCGGAATAGGAAAGCACGGTCATGCCCGTCAGAAGGTCACCGATGCTTGCGCAGGGCTTTCCTTCAAGGGCGATCTTGGCGAGCTTGTTCTTGGCAACGCGCACGGAACCGCCGGCGGCACGCATGCGCGCCCGCAGATCCTGCATCTCGGCAACCGTCAGACCCGCGTAGTGTGCAACCACGACCACGCCAGAGCTTTCGAAGATCTGGCCGAGTTCCTCGACCAACGCTTCTTTTTGGGCTCTATCCACAGGTATGCTCCAAGTTTGGGGGTTGCCCCCCGGCTCAAGTCTGCCCGGACCGGCGGGATCGCTCCCTGAGGCCGGGCGTCGGGTCCGAAAGGAACCGAGGCCAAAACCGCCCGAGGAATGCCCGAAGGGACCCCCGGTAGAAATGCGTCTCGTTCCCATCTCAGGCAGGAAATTAAGCCTTACCTAAACCCTTTCGGGTCCGATGCAAGGCACCCACCGTCTCGGACAGGACAGGGCGTCGCCGCCCCGCCATCCCACGGGCCGAAACCCGGGGAATTCGTCGTAGGATGGGCAATATTGCCCATCCTACAGGCATTCACTGCGCCGTGGCCGACGCCAGGTCGACGCTCACGCCCGGACCCATGGTCGAGCTGAGCGAGACTTTCTTCAGGTAGGCACCCTTGGCGCCCGAAGGCTTCGCCTTCGACACCGCGTCGACGATGGCGCGGACGTTCTCGGCCAGCTTCTCGGGCGCGAACGACACTTTGCCGACGCCGGCGTGGATGATCCCCGCCTTCTCGACCTTGAACTGGACCTGACCGCCCTTGGCGTCCTTGACCGCCTGCGCGACATCCATGGTCACCGTGCCCACTTTCGGGTTCGGCATCAGGTTGCGCGGGCCGAGGATCTTACCCAGACGGCCGACCAGCGGCATCATGTCCGGGGTGGCGATGCAACGGTCGAAGTCGATGGTGCCGCCCTGGATGGACTGCATCAGCTCTTCGGCGCCGACGATATCCGCACCGGCGGCCTGGGCTTCTTCAGCCTTGGCACCACGGGCGAAAACCGCCACGCGCACGGTCTTGCCGGTGCCGTTGGGCAGCGACACGACGCCGCGGACCATCTGGTCGGCGTGACGCGGGTCCACGCCGAGGTTGATCGCCACTTCGACGGTCTCGTCGAATTTGGCCGAGGCAGCGCCCTTGACCAGGCTCACCGCATCTTCGACCGAGAGGTTGGTCTGGGTCCCGAAGGCTTCGCGAGCCTTGGCCGTCCGTTTACCGATCTTGGCCATGACTTACCCCTTCACCTCGATACCGCAGCTCTTGGCCGAGCCGAGGATGATCTGCATCGCGCCTTCGATGTCGGTGGCGTTGAGATCCTTCATCTTCGCTTCGGCGATCTCGCGGACCTGCTTGACGGTCACGGAGCCGGCGACCTCGCGGCCGGGCTTCGTCGAGCCCTTGGCGCGGTTGCGCTTGCCGACGGGCTTCAGGCCGGCGGCTTTCTTCAGGAACCACGACGCAGGCGGGGTCTTCAGCTCCATGCTGAACGACTTGTCCTGGTAGTAGGTGATCACGACCGGAACCGGCGAGCCGGGCTCCATGTCCGCAGTCCGCGCGTTGAAGTCCTTGCAGAACTGCATGATGTTGATGCCGCGCTGACCCAGAGCCGGGCCGACGGGCGGGGACGGGTTGGCTTGACCCGCCTTCACTTGCAGCTTCAGCTGCCCGATAATCTTCTTGGCCATCTGGCCGCTCCTTCTCTCACACGGCCCCGGACCGGGACCTGCTTAGTGGTTCGGCTGGGGCCTTGGCCCCGCCTCCCACGCGAACACTCAGGCCCCCTTGGTGACCTGGGTGAATTCCAATTCGACCGGCGTCGGCCGGCCGAAGATCGAGACCATGACCTTCAGGCGGCCATTGTCGTCGTCCACTTCCTCGACCATGCCCGAGAAGCCGTCGAAGGGCCCGTCGGACACTTTCACCTGCTCGCCGATCTCGAAGCGGATCAGGTTGCGCGGCGCCTCCTGACCTTCCTCGACGCGGTTGAGAATCAGGTTGACCTCATCGTCGCGCATCGGGCTGGGCTTGCCGGGCTGACCCAGGAAGCCGGTGACCCGGTTGATCGAGGTGACCAGATGGTAGGTCCGGTTCGACATCTCCATGCGCACCAGCACATAGCCGGGCATGAAGCGCCGCTCGGACGTCACCTTCTTGCCGCGGCGGACCTCGATGACCTCCTCGGTCGGCACGAGCACCTCTTCGACCTCGTCCTCAAGCCCCGCCTCGGCGGCAGCCTGGCGAATTGCTTCGGCGACCTTCTTCTCGAAGTTCGAGAGGACGCTCACCGAATACCACCGCTTGGCCATGCCATTTCCCCGTCTGCACCAGCTTTCAGCCGACGCGTATTTCCGTTTCATGTCAAAGGCTTGCGCCCGACCAGATCGCAAAACTCCGGCAGACAAAAAATGTGCGCACCGAATCGGTGCGCGCCATCGTGCCGGGTATTGCTGGTGCCTTTATCGTTCCCGGCCGCAAGTTTCAAGGGCCCGGGCCGGATTTCGCGTCCTGCGCGGCCTCAGCTCACCAGCCCCAGAAGCGCGCCGAGACCGGTGCGGATCAGGAGGTCGACGAGGAAGAAGAACACCGCCGTCAGGCCGGTCAGCGCCAGCACCATCACGGTGCTCACGCCGACTTCGCGGCGGGTCGGCCACGAGACCTTGGCGGTTTCCGAACGCACCTGCTGGAGGAAGGTCAACGGATTGGTCCGGGCCATGGTCACACCTTTGCGGGATCGAAGGGCCGCGCGGGGCAGCGACGCGGCGGTTGGCGCCGAGATACGCCGGAGGGGCGCGCCTTTCAACCCACCGGGGCCGCTGGCGCCCATTCCGCGGGCACGAAGCCGCCGATGTTGACGTTTCTGCAACACAGCGATGTCGGGAGGGAGGTGGCAGGGGCAGCAGGGTTCGAACCCGCGACCTACGGTTTTGGAGACCGTCGCTCTACCGGCTGAGCTATACCCCTATCCTGCGCCGGGGGTTACGGCACCGGGCCGGGGAAATCAAGGGGCGAATTGGCGGTTGCGGACAGCTTTCCCGGCCAAGGGCGCAGGCGCCTTGCCCGCCTCCCCAGGCCCGTCGTCAACTCCCCGTGATTCGCCGGACCCGACTGACTCGCAAGGGGGTGCAGGCCCAAGACAATCTGCCAACGTCTTGATGCCGGGGAGCCCCCCCGAGTCGGTTGCCCTGCCCCTTACCCGCGAACAGATCGTGAGAGGACACCCTCTGCAACCAAGGCGGCGCCCGTCTCGGCGCGGCGGCGGCCCGCGTCTGATGGACCTGGGTCCCGATGGCGACCGGGGCCAAGGGGGTTTTCCACCCCCTTGGATCCCCCGAGGATATTTGCCGCGCAAAGAAGGCGCAGGGAGGTGTTAACCTTAATTCGAGGCGCGGGCGCGATGGCGGGCGGGCGGGCTGGCTGGCCTCGGTCCGCGCCTGCGGCACTCGAGGGCGCGGCGCATTCGACGCCGGGCCCTCTTCTTGCGTGTCAGGCCCCGCTCGCCGGTCACGCCCCGCGCGGCATGGCGTCCCACGCCGCGAGCCCGGGCCGGCCCCGACCGGAGCCCTCGTCCTACAGGAATCTTGCCGAACCGGCGTTAGCCCCCTCGGCCACAGCACAGGCGCCCCGCATTAACCTTAACTGCCCGTTACCGCGCCCATCTTTGTTCTGAAAATATCCTCGGGAGGGTCCGGGAGGGTGGAAAACCCTCCCGGGGTCGCCACCCGAACCGCGATCCCGGCAAGGGCGCAAAGCAAAAGGGCGGCCGAAGCCGCCCCTGCCAGCCCCCAAAGGGACAATCTCAGTTCAGGATGCCCGCGTGGCGCATCGCCGCGTCGATCGCCTCGGCGGTCTTCTCGGTCACGCCCAGGAGCGGCAACCGTACCTCGGTCGAGCAGCGGCCCAGCCGCGACAGGCCGTATTTCGCCCCCGCCAGCCCCGGCTCCAGGAAGATCGCCGTATGCAGCGGCATCAGGCGGTCCTGATACTCCAGCGCGCGGGCGTAATCGCCGGCCAGCGTCGCCTCCTGGAATTCGGCGCAGAGCTTCGGCGCCACGTTCGCGGTGACCGAGATGCAGCCGACGCCGCCATGGGCGTTGAAGCCCAGCGCCGTCGCGTCCTCGCCCGAGACCTGGACGAAATCCGCCCCGCAGCTGGCGCGCTGCATCGAGACGCGCTCGATCTTGCCGGTCGCGTCCTTGACGCCGATGATCGACGGCAGCTTGGCCAGCTCGCCCATCGTTTCGGGCATCATGTCGACGACCGAACGACCGGGGATGTTGTAGATGATGATCGGCAGCGCCGAGGCCTGCGCCAACGCGGTGAAATGCGCGATCAGCCCGGCCTGGGTCGGCTTGTTGTAATAGGGGGTCACAACCAGCGCCGCATCGGCGCCGACCTTCTCGGCGTGTTTGAGCAGACGGATCGCCTCGGCCGTGTTGTTCGAGCCGGCACCGGCCACCACGGGCACGCGGCCCTTGGCAACCTTGACGACGAAGGCCACGACCTCTTCATGCTCGTCATGCGTCAGCGTCGGGCTCTCGCCGGTGGTGCCCACGGGAACCAGCCCGTGCGACCCTTCGGCGATCTGCCATTCGACCAACGATTCGAGCGCCTCGTAATCGACCGCACCGTTCGTGAACGGCGTGACCAGTGCGGGAAGCGAACCCCGGATCATCTCTTGCTCCTCTTGGCAGCCTGCCGCCGGTGCCAGTCTCCTGACCCCTTTGTGTGTTGCGCAGGCATCCTGTGCGACTAGACTCTTGGGCGCCCCTTTTCAAGAGCATCCATGCGCCTGCTGAAGACCCTGATGACCGCCGCAACCCTCGTCGCGGCCCAAGTCCCCCTTGCCCGGCCCTCCCTGGCCTGGGAGGGAGCGCCGCCGCCCCGCGCGGGCGGCGCCATCGGCGCGCTGGTCAGCGCCGTCCGGCTCGGCGACGTCGACCGCTTCCAGATCCTGCGCGAGGCGGCAGGGCCGATCGGCGTGCGCATCGCCACCTGGCGGATCCTGCGCGAGGGGATCGCCGGGGACCTCTCGACCTATGCCGCCTTCGCCACCCATCACCAGGACTGGCCGGGGATGGACCTGCTCTATACCCGTGCCGAGGCCCGTCTGGCCGGGGAGCCGCCCGAGGCGGTGCTGAGCTGGCTCAGCCTGCATCCGCCCCGCACCTCGGAAGGGTATCTCGCCCGGCTCAGGGCCGAGGTGGCGCTGGACCGCGACCCGACCGAGACGCTGCGCGCGCTCTGGCTGGGCTATCCACTGACCGAAGCAATCGAGACGGATCTGCTGACCCGCTTCGGCGACCAGCTGCGCCCGCTCGCCGCCGAGAGGCTGGATGCGATGCTCTGGGAGGGCGAGCGCAACGCCAGCGAGCGGATGATCCCCCGCGTCGGCGCTGCCGATGCGGCGCTGGCCCGCGCCCGGCTGGCGTTGCAGGCCCGGGCCGACGGGGTCAACGCGCTGATCGATGCCGTGCCCGCGGCGCGCGCCGGGGACCCGGGGCTGGCCTATGACCGTTTCTACTGGCGTCTCAACCGCGGGCTTCAGGACGAGGCGGCCGAGCTGATGCTTTCGGTCTCGCCCGACAACCTCGGCCGCCCCGAGAAATGGGCCGCCCAGCGTGCGCGGCTGGCGCGGCGGGCGATGGAGGCGGGCGAGTACGAGACCGCCTTCGCCCTGGCCGCGCGCCACGGGCTCACCGACAACGGCACCAGCATGGCCGACCTCGAATGGCTGGCGGGCTATGTGGCGCTCCGGTTCCTCGACCGACCCGCCGAGGCGCTTGCGCATTTCCAGACGCTCAGGAACCGCTCGGTCAGCCCGATCACGCTGGGCCGCGCCGGTTATTGGGAAGGCCGCGCGCAGGAGGCCCTGGGCAATGCCGAGGCGGCGCGCGAGGCCTTCGCCTTTGGCGCGCAATATCAGACGGCGTTCTATGGCCAGCTGGCGGCGGAACGGCTGGGGATGGACCTCGACCCCGCCCTGATCGCGCCGCCCGACTACCCCGACTGGCACGACACGCCGCTGGTCTCCTCGGATCTGCTGCGGGCCGCGCTCCTCCTGCACGACGCGGGCCAATGGTACGAGGCGCGGCGCTTCACCCTGCAACTGGCCGAGAACCTGTCCGACGAGGCCCAACTCGGCGCGCTGGCCCAGCTCTGGCTCGACCGGGGCGAGCCGAATTTTGCCCTGCGCATCGCCAAGGAGGCAATCGGCCGCGGCATCCTGCTGCCCAACGCCTATTTCCCGGTGACGGAACTGGCGCAGGCCGACCTGCTGGTGCCGCCCGATCTGACCCTGGCCATCGCCCGGCGGGAAAGCGAATTCGACCCGCGCGTCACCAGCCATGCCGATGCCCGCGGTCTGATGCAGGTCATGCCTGCGACCGGGCGGCACACGGCGCAGCGGCTGGGCCTGCCCTTCGACGAGGGGCGGCTGACCTCGGACCCGTCCTATAACGCGACGCTGGGCGCGGGCTATCTGCAGGAGATGTCGGATCTGTTCGGCGGCACCCTGTCGATGGTCAGCGCCGCCTACAACGCCGGCCCCGGCCGCCCCCGCCGCTGGGCGCAGGATTATGGCGACCCGCGCGACCCGGGCGTGGACCCGGTGGATTGGGTCGAGATGATCCCCTTCAGCGAGACCCGCAACTACGTCATGCGCGTCACCGAATCGGTCATCATCTACCGTGCACTGCTGTCCGGCCAAAGCAGCCCGATCCGCCTGACCGCCCTCTTGCGCGGCGAGGGGTGACAGGGGCGGGCCTGCGGCGGGACGGCGGCCGTCTCGGCCGGGCCGATCCGACCATCGGGCTGAAGCAACGGACAAGGCCCTCGCCCGGCGGACGCCCTATCGCGCTGCAATCAGGGGAAGGTGGCGGAGGGGATGGGTCTGACGTCCAACCTTCTCCAGTATAAGTCATTGATTTTATTTGATGCGCACAGCTGCTACGCTGGAAGAGCGGGAGTCCGTCCGCAAAGGTTGGCTCTATCGTGATGTCGGCAACGATGAGCGGCAGTCGGCTGCCTTGATCTTGGAGAGCACCCCCGATCATCCACCAGCCGCCCTCGGCGCCAACAGGATGACGG
The DNA here is from genome assembly GCF_034676075.1 of Pararhodobacter sp. Lineage (GTDB taxonomy): Bacteria > Pseudomonadota > Alphaproteobacteria > Rhodobacterales > Rhodobacteraceae > Pararhodobacter. Next base: position 21,979 of record NZ_JAUCCQ010000002.1, read on the forward strand.
CCGCACCGGCGAGGCAGATTGCGGCACCTGTCAGGTCCCAAGTGTCCGGGCGCTGCTTCTCGATGAGCCACAGCCAGAGGAGCGAGGCTGCGATATAGACCCCGCCATAAGCTGCGTAGGCCCGCCCCGCAAAATCGGAGGGGGCAAGGGTCAGGAGCCAAGCGAAGACGGCCAGGCTCAGGAGGCCGGGGACCAGCCAGAGCGCGCTCGCGCCTTGCCGCATCCATGCCCAGACCGCAAAGCAGCCCGCAATCTCGGCCAGAGCGGCACCGATGTAGATGGCGAGGGTGCCGGGTGCGTTCACGATGCCGCCTCGCTCTCCGGATGCTGGTGATCGGTTGCGCATAGCGAATGGTCGCCCAGAACTTCAATGACCCGGCAATCGGCAATCCGACCGCCTGCACATTGCACGACCATGCGCTCAAGTTCGCCTTTCAGCGCAGTCAGGCGCGCAAGGCGGCTTTCAACCTCGGCCAGCTGCGCCCTGGCGATGACATCGGCGGCTGCGCAGGATTGATCGGGTCTGTCAGAGAGACTCAGAAGGTCTCGGATAGCGTCCAGCGGAAAACCGAGCTCCCGCGCATGGCGGATGAAGGCTAGCCGATCCAGTGCCGACTGCCCATAGAGCCGCTGGTTCCCGGCACTGCGATCTGGCTCCGGCAGGAGCCCGATCTGCTCGTAGTAGCGGATCGTCGGAACCTTCACGCCGGCCGCTTCGCCCAATTTTCCGATGGTGAGCATCAGATTTCCTCTTGAAGCTATAGCTACTAGAGACCTTAGGTTCCCGACTCAGCAAATACAATGTTGCCCGCTGGGCGGGTTGGAAGGGCGTGATGACGGCGAACGACAGTGCAACCTACGAATGGACGGTTTCCGGGATGGACTGTGCGTCGTGCGCCGGCAAGGTCCGGGGTGCGGTCGAACGCCTGCCTGGCGTGAGCGACGTCGATGTGGCGCTGATGACCGAGCGGCTTCGGCTGACTCTGGATGAAGGGCAGACCCCTCGCAACCAGATCGAAGCAATCGTCAAGCGGCTCGGCTACGGGATCGCGGCGAAAGGATCGAGCCCCGATCGGAAAGGCTTCGTGCTGCCGGACGATGAGCAAGCGTCCCGTGCGGACGGCTCGCGAGATGCCGCAGGACTCGAGCCCAACGCTGGATCGACAGGGCCCGAGAGCGGTCCCGGGCCCGGTTCGCGTTGGTATCAGACCGCGAAGGGCAGACTGGTGATCGGCACCGGTCTCCTCCTCGCGGCGGCATGGGCCGTGAAACTGCTCGCCTCCCAGGATGTGGCAACGTGGGCATTCATCCTCGCGACGCTCATTGGTGTCGCCCCTATCGCACGCCGCGCCGTCGCGTCCGCCAGAGCGGGGATGCCGTTCACGATCGAGATGCTGATGACAATCGCCGCCAGCGGCGCGCTCGTCATCGACGCCGCCGAGGAAGCGGCGCTCGTCGTCTTCCTCTTCGCCGTCGGGGAGGTTCTCGAAGGTGTTGCGGCGAACAAGGCCCGCGACGGGATCCGGGCGCTCGCTCGTCTGGTACCGAAGACCGCGATCCTGGAGATCGGCGGCCGGACTCGGGTGATACCAGCCGACCAGCTGCAGGTGGACCAGATCGTTCTGGTGCGCCCGGGAGACCGGGTCCCGGCAGATGGCGAAGTTATCGAGGGCACCTCGGGCGTCGATGAGAGCGCCGTCACGGGCGAGAGTGTGCCGAAGCTGAAGGAACCCGGTGCCTCCGTCTTTGCCGGCTCCATCAATTCCGAGGCGGCGCTGCGTGTTCGGGTCACCAAGTCGGCCGAGGACAACACCATTGCCCGTATCATCCGGCTGGTCGAGGAAGCGGAAAGCGCCCGGGCCCCGACCGAGCGCTTCATCGACCGTTTCAGCCGCATCTACATGCCGGCCGTCGTCGGAGTTGCGGTGCTGGTGGCCATCGTCCCGCCCCTCGCGTTCGGGCAAGGCTGGGATACGTGGATCTACCGGGCGCTCGCGCTTCTCCTGATCGGATGCCCCTGCGCGCTGGTGATCTCGGTACCGGCTTCCATCGCCTCTGCGCTTTCTTCAGGCGCGCGTCGCGGGCTGCTGATGAAAGGAGGCGCCGTGATCGAGGCCGCGGCGGCCACCACGCATGTCGCATTCGACAAGACCGGAACCCTGACCCACGGACGGCCGCGCGTCACGGACGTGGTGCCGATCTCGGGATCGGAGACAGAGGTGCTGGCGCTGGCTGCCGCCGTCGAAGCGGGGTCGAGCCATCCTCTGGCGGAGGCGATCCTGTCCCGCGCGGAAGCTGCGGGAGCGCCGTTCCTGGCCGCGACCGCCGCCAAAGCGCTTCCGGGCAAAGGGGCCGAAGCAGTCGTTGAGGGTGAAACCGCCTGGGTGGGCTCTCCACGGTTCGCCGGGGAGCGCGGTGTGTTGGACGACCACGCGCTCCGGGCGGTGGTCGGCATGGAAGATGAAGGCAAGACAGTCGTCGCGGTCTTCCGCCGGAGCCAGTTGGTCGGACTCGTAGCGCTCCGGGACGAACCCCGAGAGGATGCCGCCCGCGCGGTGCAGCAACTCAAGGCGCTTGGCATCGCGTCTGTGATGCTGACCGGCGACAACCGGCGCACGGCAGCAGCCATTTCCGCTGGGCTGGGCATTGACCATCGCGCCGAATTGATGCCCGAAGGCAAGGTCGCCGCGATCCGTGAGATGACCGCCAGAGACCGCGTGATGATGGTGGGCGACGGCATCAACGATGCCCCTGCGCTCGCCACCGCCCACATCGGAGTTGCCATGGGCTCCGGAACGGACGTCGCGCTTGAAACCGCCGACGCCGCGATCCTGCGCAATCGCGTGACCGATGTGGCCGGCAAGATTCGCCTTGCTCGCGCAGCCATGGCGAACATCAGGCAAAATGTGGCGATCGCGCTCGGCCTTAAGGCGGTGTTTCTGGTGACGACGATCCTCGGCACTACCGGGCTGTGGATCGCGATCCTTGCAGATACCGGCGCGACGGTGCTCGTCACACTGAACGCGCTGCGGCTTCTTGCGTTTGATCCGGAACGTGAGGCCTGAGATCAGATCATCGGCAGGGCGATGGTTCCGCTGCCATGCCGCAGGGCCGAGCGCTGAGAACATAAACCTCGGGGTACTGTTCCGCCGCGAGTGCTCAACATGCTGCAACTGGAATCGGGCTTCTGCTCGGTTTCGCGCTGGTGGCCGCCATCTGGTCGCGCACCACTACGGGGCTATTGGCCGTCCGGGGCGTGAAGCCGAACTCGAAAGAGAGACCGCAGGCGGCGATCATGGTGGCGTTCGTCGGGCTGCTCGCGCTCCACACGATTGAAATCCTGGCTTTCGCCGCAGTCTACAGGGCGCTGCAGGGCTGGGGCGTGGGAGGCTTCGACGGCAGCTACGACCCATGCTGGAGCGGCCTGATCTACTTCTCCGGCGTCAACTTCGCCACGCTCGGGTACACGCAGATCGAGGCAACCGGGCCGATACGGATGGTCAACATGATGCAGTCGCTCGGCGGCTTCATGGTGCTGACCTGGTCGGCGACGTTCCTCTAACTCGGTCTGCGAACTGGCCTGGCGCGAGTAGCAGCCGACGACCATGGGGAATGTCAGTTTGCCTCCGACACCCTCTCTTGGTATCGGCGCTCGCGCTCTGGCCATGTGCTCTTGATGTAGTCGAGAACGGCGCGGATGTCCGCGTCGCTCAGCACGTCTGCGAAGCCGGGCATGTCGCTCTCGTATCCGCCGCCGACCACGGCGGCGGTGCCTTCCCTAACGATGCGGAACAGGACATCGTCAGGATGGTGCCAGGTGTGGCCGCTGGCGTCGTGGGGTGGCGCCGGCAACCGGCCGGACGGAAGCGGCGAGCGCCAGCCCGGCTGGCCCTCCAGTTCCGCGCCGTGGCAGGCGGCGCACTGATCCGCATAGATCTGGCGTCCTTGCGCGATGATGTCCGCCGACGCCACGGCGGTGGATGCGGTACCGGCATAACGCCAGCCAGCAAAGACCGCGAGGATCACACCTCCGACGACCAGACCGATCACGACAGTATTTCGGAGAGCTTTTTTCAAGACGTCTATCGCCGATCACTGCGGAATAACATTCGCGTTTGGTCGAGACCACGTTGTGCCAGCGGCGAGGCGCCTGCGACAATGGACATTCTCGTGAGCAATGCCTATCTTTGCAGCATGCTCGAACGTGTCGTCACCATGCTTGCCATACTCGCGATCACCGTGGTGACGACGGTGACCTCCGCGCATGCGACACGCATGAGCATGAATTCCGGTGTGGATCACGCGATGCATGTCGCCGACATGATGCACTCTCCGGTCATTTCGGGCTTCGACTGTGACGCTGGAGAGCACTGTGGATCGGCCGATGCCGAGATGTGCGAGTTCGTATGCGCAGGCCTCTCTGCCTTCCTGACGTCGGCAGGCGAGGAAGCCGGGCACGCCTACGGCGCCGCCAGTCATGACGTCCCGTCCGCGGCAATCCACGTCAGCCGTGCGCCGGGACTGAACGAACGACCTCCCAAGCTCCGTCTCCTCTGAGCGCGCCCGGGCAGACGCCCGAGGCGCCCCATCGGTATTGATGAACGGGACGGAAGTCCCGAGGAGACGACCATGAACATGCTTTCTCGACGCGGCTTTCTTGCCGCAAGTGCGGCCGCCATTGGCGCTGCACACTTGCCCCGCATCGCCTTCGCGCAAGGGGTGGCGCCGATCAGCCTCTCCGCTGCGACGCGCACGCTCGACATCGACGGTCGCGCTGCCACGGTCTTCGGGCTTGCCGGCCCCCGCGGTCAGGGACTGATCCTCGACCCCGGCCAGAGGTTCCGGGTCGATCTGACCAACGACCTGGACGTCGGTACCATCATCCACTGGCACGGACAGATCCCGCCCAACGCGCAGGACGGTGTGCCGGACATGCCGATGCCCCTCCTCGCACCGGGTGAAACCCGATCCTACGACTTCGAGGCACGGCCCGGCACGCACTGGATGCACAGCCATGTGCCCACCCAGGAGATGCAGCTGCTCGCCGCGCCGCTGATCGTGCGCTCGGCCGAGGACGTTGCTGCCGACCGGCAAGACGTCGTGATGTTCCTTCATGACTTCTCCTTCAAGGCCCCCGAGGAGGTTCTGGCCGAGATCGGCGCAGGTCATGGCGGCGGGCACGGCGCGGGCCATGGTGCCGGTGCATTGCCCGATCAGGGCGCTCCCATGGGAGGCATGGGGGCGATGCAGGGCATGGATCACGGGGCCATGGGCCATGGCGCCACGGGCGGCATGCCGATGGGCAACATGCCCCGAATGGGCGGGATGATGGGTATGGGCGGCCAGATGGGCGGCATGGCCATGGACCTGAACGACTATGACTGGGACGCCTATCTCGCCAATGACCGGACCCTGTCGGACCCGGAGGTGGTCCAGGTCGAGCGCGGTGGCCGTATCCGGCTTCGGGTCATCAACGCCGCTGCGGCGACGGTATTCTGGATCGAGACCGGCGGTGCCGAGGCGCGGCTGGTCGCGGTAGATGGGCACGCGGTCGAACCTCTCGCCGGCACGCGGTTCGGTCTGGCAATGGGCCAGCGTCTGGACATCGAGATCGACCTGCCGCACGAAGGCGGCGCCTGGCCGATCCTCGCCCTGCGCGAAGGCGCGCGCGAGCGCACCGGCCTGATCCTCGCCACGCAGGGTGCCGAAGTGCGGCGTCTCGATGCAATGGCGGATGCCGAAGCGCCCGCGTTCGACACCGATCTGGCGCAGGAGGCGCGCCTCATCGCGCTGGACGCTCTGCCGGATCGACCCGTGGACCGCAGCCAGATGCTGATGCTGGGCGGTTCGATGCAGCCGTACGTCTGGACGATAAACGGGGCAGTCTGGGGCCAGCACCAGCCGATCACCGCACGCAGCGGTGAGCGGGTCGTGCTGTCGTTCCACAACATGTCGATGATGGCGCACCCGATGCATCTGCACGGCCATGTGTTCCAGGTCGTCGGGCTGAACGGGCGTCGGGTCGCCGGTGCACTACGCGACACGGTTCACGTGCCACCGATGTCGATGGTCGATGTCGCCCTCGATGTCGGTGAGGCCGCCCGATGGATGCTGCATTGCCACCACATGCCGCACCTTACGACGGGGATGATGACCGAATTCGCGGTCACGGCGTCCGTCTGATCCCAGCGGGTCGTCCGGACATGGCGCCCCGCCCGGCACCGATCCTGGTCTGTCCTGCCCCATGTTGTCGTGAGGGCCGGCCAAAAGACGCACCCTGCGGGTAAAAATCAGGAGGATGAGATGATGAACTGGAACGACATGGGCCCCGGAATGGGTTTCGGAATGGGGTTTGGCTGGCTCTTCGGCCTGCTGATCCTCGTGCTGCTGGTTTTGGCCATAGCAGCGCTGATCAAGTATCTTCGGAAATAGAAAAAAGGAGTTGGCAATGACCTACACGATCAATCGAATGTTCCCCGACGCCGGTATCGACGACGTCGACGCTCGCGCGCGGAAGGCCCTCACCGACCACGGCTTCGGCATCCTGACCGAGATCGACGTCAAGGCGACGATGAAGAAGAAGCTAGATGTCGAGATGCCCGCCTACCGCATCCTCGGCGCCTGCAACCCCAAGATGGCGCATCAGGCCATCGGGATCGAACCGCGCGTCGGTGCGATGCTGCCATGCAACGTCATCCTGCGCGAGGTCGACGGTGGCGTGGAAGTCAGCGCCATCGATCCTGTGGCGTCGATGCAGGCGATTGAGAACGCCGAACTGACGGCCGTGGCGGGCGAGGTGCGCGACCTCCTGGCGAAGGCCGTCGCGGCGGTCTGAGATGAGCCTGCGCGTCACCATTCTCGCGGGCCTTGCGATCCTCGGCATCGGACTGCTCGCTGTCTGGCAGTTCGCGCCTTCGGTGTTCGCCGAGGCGCGCAGCCTCCTGGAGCCCGAGCGTCTGGAAACGCTGGTGGCGCGTGCGGGTCTCTGGGGGCCGGTCCTGATCGTCACGCTTATGACCATCGCGGTCGTGGCCAGCCCAATCCCGAGTGCACCCATCGCACTGGCGGCCGGAGCGGCCTACGGACATCTCTGGGGGACCGTGCAGGTCGTCATCGGCGCCGAGCTCGGGGCGCTGATCGCCTTCGGTCTCGCGCGGGTTCTGGGGCATGATGTCTTGCGGCGGGTGTTCGGTGATCGCGTCGATGCCGGGCTTCTCGGCTCGCAGACCGCGTTGACGGCGACGGTTCTTGCCAGCCGCCTGATGCCCTTCGTGTCCTTCGACATGATCAGCTACGCGGCCGGACTGAGCCGATTGCACGCCTGGCGTTTCGCCTTGGCAACACTGGCGGGGATCATTCCGGCAAGCTTCCTGCTGGCCCATTTCGGCGGCGAGGCGGTGAGCGGAGATCTGGGCCGGGCGACATGGGCAGTACTTGGCCTCGGCCTCTTGACGGGCCTGCCACTGCTTTGGGTAGCCATGCGGCAAAAGCCTGAAAAGGGAAATCCATGACCGGAAGCGAGTACCAGAAGAACAGCATCACCCTTCCTGGTGCGGTAGCCATGGGCACCGGCGTGATGATCGGCGCGGGCATCTTCGCGCTGACCGGCCAGATCGCCGAACTCGCCGGGCCTCTCTTCCCGCTCTCGTTCGTCGTCGGCGCCATCGTGACCGCCTTCAGCGCCTACACCTATATCAAGATGTCGAACGCATACCCGTCTGCGGGCGGCATCGGGATGATCCTGAAGAAAGCCTACGGACCGACGACGGTCGCGGCGGGCGCAGCTCTCCTGATGGCGCTGTCGATGGTCATCAACGAAAGCCTCGTCGCTCGCACCTTCGGAACCTACACCCTGCGAGCCTTCGGCGGCGATCCGGACAGCATTCTCGTGCCGGTCCTCGGCGTGGGGCTGATCGTCTTCGCCTATCTCGTGAACGTCTCTGGCAACCGGTCGGTCGGGCTGCTGTCCATTATCATGGCCATTCTCAAGGTGGGCGGCATTGCGCTGTTCGGGGCGGCCGGTCTGTGGGCCAGCGGCATTTCGTTCGAAGCGTCGGGCGGAGATTTTCGTGCGGGTGGGTTCGTGGCGTCGGTCGCGCTGTCCATTCTCGCCTTCAAGGGGTTCACGACCATCACCAACAGCGGCGCCGAGGTGACCAATCCGCATCGGAACGTGGGCCGGGCCATAGTCCTGTCCATCGCCATCTGCGTCGTCGTCTACCTGCTGGTCGCATTCGCGGTCGGCTCCAGCCTGCCGCTCGATCGCATCGTGGCGGCGAAGGACTACGCGCTGGCTGAAGCGGCCCAACCAGCCCTCGGGCAAACCGGCTTCTACCTGACGGTGGCGCTTGCGCTGGTGGCAACTGCCTCGGGCCTGATCGCCAGCGTGTTTGCCGTCTCGCGGATGCTGGCGATGCTGACGGACATGAAGATGATCCCGCACAGCCATTTCGGGATGCCAGGCACGATCAAGGACCACACACTCGTCTACACCGTCGTGATCGCAGGCTTCCTGACGGTCTTCTTCGATCTCAGCCGCATCGCCTCGCTCGGGGCCTTCTTCTATCTGGTGATGGACATGATCATCCACTTTGGCGTGTTCCGGCATCTGCGCGAAGAAATCGGCGCTCGGGGCTGGGTGTTGCTGACGGCAATCGCACTTGATGCCGTGGTGCTGGCCGCCTTCGCCGCGATGAAATGGCAGTCCGACCCCTTGATCGTCGTCCTGGGTGCGATCGGCATGGCGCTGGTGTTCCTGTTCGTCGGAATCTTCCTCGCACGGAATCCCGCCCTGGAAGGCGCTCACGACCACCATTGAAAAGAGCTTGAGCTTCCAACGGCTGGAAGCGGCAAGCTGAAACAAGAGATCGAAAGGCTGGCAGACTATGGAGCACGATCACCATCACGCGGCGCCCGACATTCCGGCGGGGGCGAATACCGCAAAGGACCCGGTCTGCGGGATGACGGTCGCGGTCAAGCCGGACGGGCGTCACGCCGAGTTCCAGGGAGAGACCTTTCATTTCTGTTCGGAGAAATGCCAGTCGAAGTTCAAGGCGGATCCGTGGTTCTACGCCTCGGGCCGGGCCGCCGGACAGAAGAAGGCTGCTCCGGCCAACGTCCAGTACACCTGTCCGATGCATCCCGAGATCGTCCGCGATGCGCCGGGGTCCTGCCCGATCTGCGGCATGGCGCTGGAACCGATGGTGCCGTCGGATGAGCCCAGCGAGGAGCTGACCGACTTCACGCGTCGGATGTGGATTTCGGCGGCGGCGGCGGTGCCGCTCATCATCCTGACGATGGGTGAACTGGTCGCGCTGCCAGTGCGCGACTGGATCGGGCATCAGACCGCAAGTTATCTCGAGTTCGTGCTGGCAACGCCGATCATCCTCTGGGCCGCCTTGCCTTTCTTCCGGCGCGGCTGGGACTCCATTGTGAACCGCAGCCCAAACATGTGGACGCTGATCAGCCTCGGCGTGGCGGCGGCCTACCTTTACTCGCTCGTCGCGACGTTCCTGCCGGGGGTGTTTCCGGAACAGTACCGGATGGGCCACGGCGTCGGCACCTATTTCGAGGCGGCGGTGGTGATCGTCGCGTTGGTCTTCGTGGGCCAGGTGCTGGAACTCCGAGCGCGAGAACGCACCGGGGATGCGATCCGCGCGCTTCTGGATCTGGCGCCGAAGACCGCGCGGCGCATCCTGCCGGACGGCACTGAATACGATGCGCCGCTGGAGAACATCATGGAGGGCGACCGGCTGCGGGTCCGTCCCGGCGACGCCATTCCGGTCGACGGCACGGTGATCGAGGGCCGCTCGTCGCTGGACGAAAGCATGCTGACCGGCGAGTCAATGCCGGTGGAAAAGGGGCCGGGGGATGAGGTGACGGGCGCCACGATCAACAAGAACGGCTCTCTGGTCATGGAGGCAGGCAAGGTCGGGTCCGATACCGTGCTGGCGCAGATCGTGGCGATGGTGTCGAACGCGCGGCGGTCCCGTGCGCCGATCCAGGGGCTGGCCGACCGGGTGTCGGCGATATTCGTGCCGACGGTGGTGGTCATCGCCATCGTCGCCTTCGTGGTCTGGCTGATCTTCGGCCCGGAGCCCGCGCTGGTCTTCGCAATCGCCTCGGCCGTGTCGGTCCTCATCATCGCCTGCCCCTGCGCGCTGGGGCTGGCGACACCGATCTCCATCACCACGGCGGCGGGGCGCGGCGCACAGGCGGGCGTGCTGATCAAGGACGCCGAGGCGCTGGAGCGAATGGCAGGAGTCGATACGCTCATCGTCGACAAGACCGGCACGCTGACCATGGGCAAGCCGAAGCTGACCGATACGGTTGCGCTCGGGGACGTCACCGAGACCGACCTGTTGTCGCTGGCCGCAGCGCTGGAGCGTGGCTCGGAACACCCGCTGGCTGAGGCGATTGTCGAGGGAGCCGAGGCGCAGGGTGCGCCGCGTCAGGAGGCCACGGACTTCGACGCCGTCACTGGCAAGGGCGTACAGGGCCGGGTCGGTGGGCGCGCGGTGGCGCTAGGCAACGCGGCGATGATGCGGGAGATGGGGCTCGACACCGCGCAGGCCGAGTCAAAGGCCGACACCCTGCGCGCCGAGGGCAAGACGGCGATGTTCGTCGCGCTTGACGGCGCGCTCGTCGGCATCGTGGCGGTCGCCGACCCGATCAAGGAGAGTACCGCGCAGGCCATTCGGGAACTTCATGCCCAAGGGCTAAGGGTGATCATGGCGACGGGCGACAACGAACGCACGGCGCAGGCGGTGGCGGGCAAGCTCGGCATCGACGAGGTGCGCGCAGGCATCCTGCCCGAGGCCAAGAAGGACCTGATCGACCAGTTGCGCCGCGACGGCCACAAGATCGCCATGGCGGGCGACGGGGTGAACGACGCCCCCGCGCTCGCCGCCGCCGATGTCGGCATCGCCATGGGCACCGGGGCCGATGTTGCGATGGAAAGCGCAGGCATCACCCTGCTGGGCGGCGACCTGATGGGCATCGTGCGGGCGCGCAAGCTCGCCCGCGCCACCCTGCGGAACATCAAGCAGAACCTGTTCTTCGCCTTCGCCTACAACGCGCTTGGCGTCCCCATCGCCGCCGGGCTGCTTTACCCTGTCACCGGACTTCTGCTCTCGCCGATGATCGCGGCGGCGGCGATGAGCCTGTCGTCGGTCTCGGTGATCACCAACGCCCTGCGGCTCAGGCGGGTCGACCTCTGATCTGCCAGCCCACACATCCAACCTCGAAAGGAACATCAGATGACCCAAGACATGTTTTCCCGCCGCAAGCTCCTGATTGGCGCAGCTGCGCTGGCGGCTGCGTCGCCCCTGAGGGCTCTGGGGCAAGGCGCCGGACCGGCGATCCACGTGATGAAGGACCCAAACTGCGGCTGCTGCTCGGCCTGGATCGAGATCCTCGAAAACGACGGCTTTGTCGTCACGACCGAGGCGAGCGCCGGAACGCTTCTGATGCGCTACAAGCTGGACAACGGCATCCCGCAGGAGATGGTCTCCTGCCATACGGGTCGTGTGGATGGTTACATTATCGAGGGTCACGTCCCTGTTGCCGACATTCGCCGTCTCCTGCTGGAACGCCCCGACGCGGTCGGCCTCGCAGTGCCAGGCATGCCCTACGGCTCGCCCGGGATGGGACCGGAAAGCCAGCGCGAGGCCTACGACGTGTTTCTGATCCGGCGCGACGGATCGAACGAGGTCTTTACCAGCTACGCTGCTGCCTGACCTTGAGGCTCCAATTCGGCTCTTGATCAGGGGCGAGAACACATACGGACCTGATCCCGGATCACGGCGTAGTCGCTCAGCATCTCGGCGATGGCCGACCCGTGCGGCAGCCGCGCGAGCTCCTCGGCTGCGCGCGCCTGGAACTCGCGGCTGTACTCTACCACGGGCGGGCAGACGGTCGCGATGCCGGGCTCAGAACCGACCGTTGCGCAGCCGCTCAGCAAGCTCGTCGCGAGACCTAGGACGACGAGCCGTCGCCTCGAGCATCTGGCGTTGGACATCATTGGCTTTCTCCGTGGTCTGAAGGCGTTCAGCGAGGCGTCCCGCTCGCTCGCCGGACCGCCGAAGCGAAAGCAGGAACAGGAGCAGGGCGAGGATGATGGCGCCGTAGCGCAAAGCGGCCCGCATCCATGGGCTGGCGGCGAACCCGATCAGGAGCGGGGCCATCACCGCTGCCCTCGGCGCCAGTCATCGAGACGCGCGTAGATCGTGACCGCGATGCCGCCAAGCGCCACGGCGATGAATACCCAACGCAACGTGTCGAGATACGGCACAAGCGGCAAGATCGCGGTCTGGGTCTCGGCCAGCACCTGCTGCGCCACCTCGACGCCCGCCGCGCCCAGCGTCGCCACACCGGCTGCCCCGCCGCCCTTCATGGTGCGGCTGTCAGCCAGCACCTCGCGCGCGGGCGGCGTCTCGGCTGCAAATGCCGTCGCCCGGACCGGGAACCGCTCGCCCCACTGCCGCGCGGGCCCGAGATCGACATGGATGAACCCCGATCGCGGGTAGAAGCCGAAGCCGAGGAATCCGACCTCGCGCGCCGCAGCCTCGAAGGCCACCGGATCGTGGTTCGCCATGGCGATGTCGAAGGCGGCGCCGTCGAGATGCTTCGACCGGCCCGCGCCCCCCACGGCACGGTTGTGCTCTGGGCTGCGGTAGGCGGAGCGGACGATCAGCGGCTTGCCCAGCCGGTCGCGCAGCGCCTGCAGCTTGTCGAGCGCGGTTTCGTTCACGAGCAGCTTGCCGGTGCCCCGGCATGCAATCTCGGCGGGCGAGAAATTCGGCCAGCGCCAGGCGCTCTCCGGCACATCACGCCAATGGCGGTGGAAGGTCGTGGTCATGAGGGTCCTCCGAAACGAAAAAAAACCGCCTCGAGGGCGGGTGCGGTTGGGCTGGTGAACGGGGGTGTTGAGCGGCTACGGGCCGCCGCCGAAGATCTTCAGCTTGATCGCTATACCCGCGAGCAGCGCCAGCATGACGCCGGTGGTGATCATGCGGACGGCGGTCTGCATCGCGGTGCGGCGGACCAGCCGGATGCAGTCGACCAGGGAGCGCAGATCGCGGATGTCGAGCGCGGCCTCGTCGCCGTCGAGGCCGACATCGGCCAGCGCACGCTTGGCGCCTTCCTCCGCCGCCCGGGTCAAGATCGCCTCGAACTCGGCGTCGGGCATGCGCACGAAGCCCTCGGATCGGGGTGGGTTCATCGGATCCTCCTTCCGCCGCTCAGCCGACCTTGCAGCCCCAGAAGGACGTGTGGTCGGCGGCGAAGTAGCCGTCCGCGACCCGGAAATACCCCTGCAGCTCGACGGTATCGCCTGCCGTCAGCGGCACCATGGTCTGAAGCCAGATCGCGGTAGCGAGCGAGACATGAGTGGCGGAGATTTCGCCGAGGGAGCCGCGGATTTCGGTCGTGCCGTTCAGGACGAGCCGCCCGCGCATGCGGGCGGTGGCGCTGGCGTTGATCTTGTACAGCAGAGTCGCGCCGAAGAGGTAGGTGCCGTCCACGGGGGCGACGAAGTGGTTGTTCACGGCGTCGAACGCGCCCTGATCGTTGTAGTCGGTGTTGTTAAGGCCGATCTTGGTCCAGGTGCCGACGCCGACGTAGTTGTCGTAGTTCGTGTAAGCCTTGAACCGCGGCAGCCGGGGCTGATCGACAATGCCGGTGGCGTTGTCGACGCTCAGCCCGTCGAAGAAGGTGCTGCCGTCGGCGGAGACCGCGAGCCGGAAGCGGTCCGACCCGAACAGCCCCACCAGCGCCTTGGTCACGAAGCCGGTCTGGAGGGTCAAACCGAGATCGTCGCCGGCCGCCTCCTTGTTCATGGTGTAGAACAGGTCGCCGGTGCCGCCCTCGGCCACGGTCCTCGCCGTCCAGAGCGCGGCGTTGAGCTTGGCCGAGAACGGGTTCGATGCATCCGCCGTGGTGCCAACCCCGAGGAGCGCCATGTTCTGCAGCGCCGCCGGTGTGGTCCCGAGCCAGCCCGCGCCATCGTAGACCAGCAGCAGGCCCTCGTCCTCGACCCATGCGCGCCAGCCGATCCGCGGGGGAAGTCGCAGCCAGGCGCCATCGGTCCAGAGCGCGACGTTCAGGTCCCATCCGGACCATTCGCCCGTCGCGCCCGAGGCGACGATGTAGCGATCGCCATCGGCGGGACTGCCGGGCGGCGCTGTCAGATCGCGGTCGAGCACGGAGAGCTGCACGAGCCCGTCGAGCAGCCGCAGCGCCTCGTTGTGGGTGACGTGCTTCTGGGCCTGCGCCGCCAGGATGTAGGGCAGCAGGAGATGGGTCGTGGCGTCGGACATGGGATGGCCTTCAGAGTATCAGCGTGAGGGTCTTGGGCGCGCCCCGCCCGACGAGGGCGGAGAGCTGGTAGATGCGGCTGTCGAGCGTGTCACCGGGGCCGAGCGGCGCGCCCCAATCGGCGGTCTGGTCTGCGGCGGTGTAGACCGCGCTGGTGGTGGCGGTGCTCAGCACCCGCTTAACGGTCGCGCCATCAAGGATCTCGACCTCGTAGGCTTCGAGCTCTTCTCCGAGCGGCACTTCTAGCCCGCCCCAGCTGTCGGCCGCGAGAGCTCGGGACCGGCGCGTCCAGCGGATCGTCAGATCGCCGGGCGTGCGCGGCCTGCGCCACGGCTGCTCGACATGGGCGCCGGAGAACGGCCGCAGCCCGACGCCCGCGGGCGTGAAGGATTGCGCCACATAGGTCTCGTCGCTGACGGGGCGGCTCGCCGGACCGATGCGCCAGTTCCACGGCAATCCGAGATCGGCCTCGGCAATCGGCAGGGACGCCAGCGACGCGTCCAGCACCACGACAAGAGCGCCAGCGGGCGCCGGATTGCCCATCGCGCCCTCGGTGCCGCGCTGGCCGCGCAGGAGCCGGGTCAGCCGGTATCGACCCGGCGCCAGCAGTTCGGCCGCGCCCGCCTGCACGATCTCCCAGGTGCCGGGCGCGCTCTCGATAGCCAGCGCATTGGCGCCGCCCAACAGCGTCAGGTCGGTGACGCTCTCCAGCGTGCCGGTGAGCAGATCGACCACAAGCGCATTGCCGTGGTCGAAGCGTGAGGTGGGGCCCGGATAGAAGTCCGAGACCAGCGCTCCGATCCGGGCGCGGCTGCCGAACGTGGTCAGCAACTCGAACCCGTCCGTCGAGGGGCTGCGGAACACCGCCATCTCGCCCGGCCAGGGAAGAGCGTGCGCCGCGACAAACGGTCGATGCGCGGGCTGGTCCTCGGTCAGCTGCGGCAGGTCCATCAGCACCGCGTCCGGCGCGCCGAACACCACGGCCCGCGTCAGCGACGCCGCGCGGGGATCGCCGGGCGGCAGATCGTAAGTCGCACGGTCCTGCCGCACCGCCTCGATGCCGCGCGCTGCCGCGTCGGCGATGGAGACGAGCCGCAGATCGACCAGACGCCCGTCATGCGCGAGCCGGATCGCATCGGCCGGATCGAACGCGAGGCGCGAGGGTGGCAAACGGAACGCCGCCGTCTCGCGGCCCACCCACGCCTCCATCAGCGCGCGGCGGCAGCGCCTCTCGGCCTCCTCGGGCGGCACCGCCATTGGAAAGGACTCGGACGCGATCCGGGTCGTGTCCACGGTGATGCGCCGGGCCTCGACGAGGGCCGCGTCGTAATCCTCGTCGGCGCGGGCGACCTGCCATTTCAGGGCCTGCGGCAGTTCGGTCTCCTGCTCGCGCGTCAGTTCCAGCACATCGCCCTCGCGGGTGGCCACCAGATCGTCGGGCGCGAGGGTGGCGACGGAGGCCCGGCCGCGCATGACAAAGCGGATCCCCCCCTCTGTCTCGACGGCGTCGAAGCCGAAATGCCGCGACAGCGTTGTGATCGAGGCGCGTGGGCTTTCCAGCGCCGTGATGGCGTAGCCTTCGACCGCGCCCCAGAGGCCGGTGACGTCGATCCGGGACTCGGGCAGCCCGGCGCGCAGGCAGAGGTGCCGCACGAGCGCCGCCAGCGACACCGCGCCAAGCCGTCCGGTCAGCCAGTGCCCCAGCCGCCAGTTCGCCCCGTCCGTCCAGACATCGGTCAGCGCCGGAAAGAACGGGTACGGCCGCGCGTCCCAGGTCCAGGCGGCGCATTCCGGCACATGCACCATCCGGCCGCCGTAGACCGATGACACCGGGTTGTTCGCCGGGACGCCCCACCAGAGGTACGTCGCCTCGAGATAGGCGCGCTGGATCGCGTCGTCGCGCCAGCCCCGCGAGAAATGCGGCGTGAAGCTCTCGGACGACTTCGGGTCGAAGAAGACGTTCGGCTGGTTCGTGCCCCGGTCGATGGCGGGACAGCCGAGCTCGGTGAACCAGATCGGCTTCGACTCCGGCGCCCACGCCGTCAGCGTGCCGCTCTCCACCCCGCCCGGGCGGTCGTAATGCGCGTTCGACCACCAGGCGCGAAGATCCTTGTAGCGGAAAACCCATGGCTTGCCCGCCGCGCCATCGCTGATCGGGGTGCGCACCTGTGCCACCCGATCAGCCGCACTGGCATAGAACCAGTCGAAGCCTTCCCCGCCCGCAATGTTCCCCTGCAGATAGGCCCGGTCGTAGATCGCAGGCCAGCCCGCCTGCGCATCCGCGTGCTCGAACCCGTCGCGCCAGTCCGACAGCGGCATGTAATTGTCGATGCCGACGAAATCGATCTCCGGGTCCGCCCAGAGCGGATCGAGGTGGAAGAACACGTCGCCCGAGCCGTCGCCCGGCTGGTGCCCGAAGTATTCCGACCAGTCGGCGGCGTAGCCGATCTTCGTCCCGGCCCCGAGAATGGACCGCACATCGGCAAGGAGGTCCCGATAGCCCTGCACCGCCGGATAGGTGGCCGCGCCCGAGCGGACCGTCGTCAGCCCCGGCATCTCGGTGCCGATCAGGAAGGCATCGACCCCGCCCGCCGCCGCGCAGAGATGGGCATAGTGCAGCACCATGCGGCGCAGGCCCCAGTCGCCGGGCGTGCCTGTCCACGAAACCGATTGACCCGCCACGCTGAAGCTCGCAGGTGTCGCCGCGCCAAACAGCGCCGCGACCTGGCTTGCGGCCGTGGCAGTCTTGTCGACCGATCCCGCGTAGCCTGCCGCTGGAGAACAGGTGATCCGGCCCCGCCAGGGGAAAGCGGGCTGGCCGGTCTCGGCGGCGTTGTCGGAATAGGGGTTCGGCAGGGTGTTGCCGGGCGGCACGTCCATCAGGATGAATGGGTAGAATGTCACGCGCAGCCCGCGCGCCTTCATCTCCTGGATCGCCTGCACCACGGCGAAGTCGGACGGCGTGCCGCCATAGACCGGGCGGTCCTGGTCGTCGCGGCTGACCAGGAAGGCGTTGGCACGGCTCACGCCGTTCACCGACCAACTGGCGGGCGTGGTCGACTTGGCCGAGACCTCGACGCCCGGCCGCACCTTGCAGGAGCCCGCGCGCAGGTCGTCGCCGAACCAGGCCACGACGAGGCTGACGCTCTCGACCGCAGGCGCCATCGCTTGCAGCCGGTCGAGCGCCTCCACCATGTCGGTGGAGTCGGCCAGCGCGTTCAGGTTCTCGGGCATCGTCGCGCCGCCATCGGTCTTGCGGATGGCCTGCGTGGCATATGTGAACTCGCCCGAGGCCGGGATCATGGTGACGGCGCGGGTCAGCCCCTCGGCGGTGTCGGGATCGGCGAGCGGCCGGAAGACTTCGAAGGACAGCTGCGGCAGGCGGTTGCCGTAGGTCGAAAGCGCCAGTTCCTCGAAGACGACATAGGCGGTGCCGCGATAGGCGGGCGTGTTGGCTGCGCCCATCTTCCCCGCAATGAACGGGTCCGCCGTCTGCGCCTCGTCGCCGGGATACCAGCGCCAGGTGACGCCGGAGAGGTCCATCGGCTTGCCGTCGGCCCAGATCCGGCCAATGCCGGTGATCGGGCCTTCACACAAGGCCACCGCGAAGCTGGCGTAGTACAGATACTCGGTGGTCTTGACCTTGCCGCCCCCGCCGCCCTTGCCGCCGCCCTGCGTCGTGGTCTTCGTCTCCTCGCTGAAATCGGTCGCCCAGATGATGTTGCCGCCCATCCGCATCCGGCCATAGAGCCGCGGGATCACCGCGCCCTCGGTGGCCGAGGTGATGCGCAGCGTGTCGAGCCGCGCGCCCTCGATGCGCTGGGTCGGCGCCAGCGACGAGATGATCCAGCTGTCGACGACCGAGCCGATGCTCGAGCCGATGAAGCCGCCGATGGTCGCGGCGCTCACGCCGAGGATCGCCCCGCCGATCGAACCGCCGATGGCGGCGCCGGCTGCACCGAGAACAAGCGTTGCCATGTCGGGGTCTCAGCGTTGCGGGAAGAGGAAGGCGAAGGCGATGCGCCGCCGCCAGGCATTGGTGAGCGGTTCCTCGATCACGCCGAGCCGCTCATAGGCGTGGAGGAAGGTGGCAGGACCGGTGAGGATCCCGACATGCTTGGCGATGGCGCGGGGCCTCATGCAGAAGAGGACCAGCGCGCCGGGACCGGCCTCGGCAGGCGACACCTCGATCATCATGCGCCGCGCGCCTTCGGCCAGAACCTCGCGCGGGCCGGTCTCGCCCCAGTCGCGGCTGTAAGGCAGAATCGGGAACGGCTCCGGCCCCACCACGTCGCGCCAGACCCCCCGCGCGAGCCCGAGGCAATCGCAACCGACGCCGCGCAGGCTGGCCTGGTCGTGGTACGGCGTGCCGAGCCAGGAGCGTGCGACGGCGACGACACGCGCGGGGTCGGCCGATGCGAGAGGTTGCGTCACAGCACGCCTCCCTCGTGGCCGCCATCCTTGGTGGCGTAGCGCAGCACGGCATCCTGGCCGGGGATGTGCGGGAACCCCCGGAAGTTGGCCGTGTTGGCGAACCTGGCGCCGCAGGTCTCGATCCGCTTATCGCAGCCCGCACGGATGGTGAAGGCATTGCCCTCGGAGATCTCGCGCACCGGCGCCTCGAGAAGGGTCAGCACGGCGATGCCGTCCGTCACATCATGGCCGAGAACCTCGGCCCGACGCCCCGCGTTGGAGCCACTGGTCCATTCGATGGTCCCGAAGGTGAACCAGCCGGAGGCGAAGCCGCCGAGGCCCGAAGCGGTGAAGGCGCGGTCGCGTAGAAGGTCGATCACGACGCTCGTGCCCTTGAACGCCGGGTTCTCCAGATCGACGCCGCAGCGCGCATCGCCGAGCGCGGCATCGCAGGTCGCCTGGAACGTCCGCCCGATCGTCTGGCCAAGCACATGCGCGAGCGAGCGGACTTCGGCGACGAAGGCCAGCCGCCCGCGCCGGATCTGGCCGATGGCCCCGCGCCGCATCAGCACGCGCTGGTTCGTGTCGGCCCAGTTCACCCGCCAGACTTCGACCTCGGCGTTATCCCAGCGGCCGTCGAGGATGTCGGTCTCGGTAATCCGGTCCGAGGTCAGCACGCCCTCGGCGTCCTGCGCATCGACCGAGAGGTCCGAGCCGGAACGGACCTCGGAGGCCGTCAGCCCGCTCTCGGGCTCGAAATCCGTCCCCTCGAAGCTGAGCGTCCGATCGTGGTCGGTGAAGCCGAAACTCGTGCCGTCGGCGCGCACGATCCGCCAGCACCAGGCGAGCGTCGTCGTTCCCTCGTCGAGATGGGCCTGCAGGTCGGGGTCGAGGGACTTCATCGGCGCAGTTCCAGAAGCGGGATGGAGGTGATCGAGCCGAGCCGCTCGAGGTCGAGCGTCACGTCGAGCGCGTCGGTGTCGAAACGGACCGGCACGTCGAACTCGAAGCCCGCGGTGATGGCGGCGCCAGCGCCCGGCGCGGTGCTGAAGGTGACGACGCCGGTGGCGGTGTCGACCGACCAGCCGGACAGCTGCTCGACCCCGCCGAGCGCGATGCGCGCGGTTCCGGTCACCGGCTTCGCGACGGCGCGCGTCCAGGATTGCGCACCCGAGGCGTAGCGCTTGACCAGCTGGAAGGCGGTCGTCGCGCCGTCGCCCGTGCCGATAGACTGATCGGTGGGCGACGGCGTGCCCGAAGGCAGGCAGGACTTGTGGTCACCCCAGTCCTTGAACCGGAAGCCATGCAGGCGGCCATTGCGCGCCTCGAAGAAGGCGACGACGGCGGCCAGATCGTCGGCGCGGCGGATGCCATAGGCGACATCGTAGCGGCGGCGCGAATTGGCCCAGCTGGCGTTGCGCTCCTCGTCGCCCGAGGCGAGCTCGACGATCTGCGTGCGCCGCTCCGGTCCGCCCCGCGCACCTCGGCTGATGTTGTCGGGAAACCGGACCTCGTGAAACGCCATCACATGCCCCTCCGACCGAGCGACACGGCGCGGGCGATATCCGCGGCGACCTGCGTTCGCGATTGCCGGAAGCTCTCGGCGTCGCGGGCCATGATGGTCACGTTGACCCCGCCGCCCGCGCCGTAGCTCTGTGCCTCCCGCCGCGACAGCACGCGTTCCCCGCGCTGCAGGATCGCGGGCACCTCGTCGTGACGAAGCCCGGCCATGCCGCCACCATGCATCCGCGGCGCGGCGGCGAAGGCCATGGCCGGGACCATCCGCGAGGGTCCAGCCGATCCGACCATCCCGCCCGCATGCAGGACGTTGGCGAAGATGCCGCCCGCCCCGGAGAAGACGCCGGAGAGCGCATTGGCGATCGGCCCGAGGATGAACCGCCGCGCCGCCAGTTGGGCGAGATCGGCCAGCAGCGACGTCACCAGATCGCGGAAGTCGAGCTTGCCGGTCTTCACGAACTGGCCCACCGCGTTCTCGGCCGACTGGAAGGCGCCGACGAGGCTCTGGCCGATGTCGCCACCGATCTCGCGGGCCTTGCTGGCGTAGTCGGAGAGCGCGGCGGTGACCGCCCGCCAGCCGGTGACGGCCGCGTCGGTCGCGGGCTCCGCTACCGCAGCAGCAGCTCCGGCCGCCACACCTGCATCTGTTGCGGCGCGCCCGGCGTCGCCGAGGGACGTCTCCAGGCGCTCCGCCGCAGCGGTGGTCTCGGCCAGTGCGTCGGCGCCGTCCTCGTCGGTGCCGCGTACGGCATCGCGCAGCGCCTGCCAGCTTTCGAGGGGCGCACGGGCCCCCTCCGCCAGGTCGCGCGCCGCGCCGCGGTAAAGGTTGGCGGACTCGAGCGCCCTGTTCGCCGCCTCGGTCAGACCGAGATCGGGCGCGGAGAGCGGATTGTCCTCGAAGGCCCGATCGAAGGCCGCCTGAGCTGCCGTGGTTGCGGCAGTCGCCGCTCCCTCGAAGCGGTTCTCGATCTCGCCGAGGTCGAGGTCCGGAACCAGCGATATGCGCCGCTCCGACCCGAGCGCTTCGAGCCCCTGGTTGATGCCGCCGATAAAGCCGTTGATCCGCGAGACCACCCCGTTCAGCATCGCCTCGACGCCATCGACCAGGCTGTTGGCCGCCTGGAACGCGAGATCGCCGATGGCGGCGGGCAGCAGGCCCCAGATCGCCTTGATCGCCTCGTAGGCGCCTTCGAAGGTGTTCGCGGCCGTGTTGCCGAAGCCCACCACGCTCTCGATGGCGCTCTGCATGCCCGATGCGGCATCCGCCTTCAGGTCGAAGAACATCGCCGTGGCGGCCGCGCCCGCCGCCGCCGCGCCCATACTGATGCGTTCCCAGACCTCGACCGCGAGGTCCTTCAGGAGCGACATCGCTTCTCCGAAACCGCCGGCGCCGGAGACGAGCCGGGTGAACTGGTAGACGAGCTCGCCCGCGCCGACGATCAGCGCGCCGATGCCGGTGCGGATCAGCGCCCCGCGCAGGACAACGAGCGCCGTGGCGAGGCCCCGGACCGAGAGCGCCGCAGCCGCCATGCCGGCGACCCAACGTCCCGCGAGGAACGCCGCGAAGGTGGCGGCATAGGTGGTCAGGCGGCCGATGTTGTCCAAGAGACCGCGGATCGCGATGCCGAGCGGCCCGGTGCGGCTGGCCACCGCCGCCATGGCATCGGCGACGGCTTCCAGCGCAGGTGCCGCTGCGACCGCCAACTGGTTCGAGAGCCCGCGCCAGACCAACCCGAGCCGCGAGATGGCGTCGTTCGTCCGCTCGATCTGGTCGGCGTCCTGCTCGGAGACGACAACCCCGAAGGCGAGGACGTCCTCTGTCGCCTGGCGCAGCGTCGCGGTGTCGATCCGGCTCATCGCGATGGAGCCTTCCTCGCCGAAGAGCTGGCCCGCGACCGCCGCGCGCTCGGCGGCAGGCACGAAGCTCTCGATCGCCGCGTTGATCGCGCCCACGCGCTGGTCCAGCGGCAAGGCGATCAGCTCATTTGCTGAAAGCCCCAGCCGGTCGAGCGCGTCGGCAGCAGGGCCGGTCCCGGCGGCCGCCTGACTGAGACGGCGCGTCAGATCCTTGGTGGCCTGCTCGATGCCGGACATGGAGACGCCCGCCAGATCGCCCGCGCGCTCCAGCGTCTGGATCGAGGCGACGGTGGTGCCGAGCGACTGCGCCAGCTTCGCCTGCGCATCGACCGTCTGCAGGCTGGACCGGATCATCGCCACGCCAGCAGCGGCTGCGGCGGCCACGGCAGCGGCAGCCGCGACCCGCACCCGCCGCGAGAAGGCCGCGAGCCGGGCGTTCGCGGCTTCCATCTCCCGGCTCAGCCGTCCGAAGCCGCGCGACCCGGCCTCGCCCACGCCTTCGAGTTCGGCGCGCACCTGCCGTCCGCCCACGGCCGCGAGGCGGACGCTGACCCTCTTCTCAGCCATGGGAATGATCCATCTTTTCGTTGAGCTTGGCCACCATCACCGCTTCGATGACGGGCAAGAGTTCACCCGCAGCAGCGGGCGGGACGCCGAGCGCATTTCCCAGAGCGAGGGCCGCGGACAGGTCCCAGCCGACCACCGCGCCGGGCAGCACGCGCAACTGACCGCCGAGGCGGCCGACGAGATCCCAGACCTGCCAGCCCTCATGGGTAAGCGGCCGGTTCAGGCGCGTCGGGCAGTCTTCGCACGCTTGCGCGCAGGCTTCGCAGTAGCGCTCGCCCCCGCCGAAGGACCACTCGGCGAGAGCGCGGAGGCGTTTTTTTCCTGTTCCAGCAGCAGGCCTTTGGACACGTAGGTCAATTGGAAGGCCTCGAAGATCGGCCAGACGTCGAGCAGCGCGTCGATGGCCTCGGGGGTGGGATCGATCGGGTTGCCGTCGGCATCGCCGATGCCCTCCCAGCCGAGCACAGCCCGTCGCGCCAGCGCCTTGGCGAAGGCGACGGCGCGCTCCTCGTCGGACGCCTCCTCGGGCACCGCCTCGACGGCGGGGTCGCTGCGCGTCGCGACCATCAGGGCGGTCGTCAGCGGGCGCAGTTGCACCCGGACGCCGGGGGCGAGGTCATGCCAGCGCGGCGCGTTGGTCAGGTCGAGCGTCAGCATCAATACGTCTCCACGTCATTCACGAGGGTGGCGGTGCACATCCGGCCGACGACGCTGTCGCGCGCGGCCTGCCAGTCGAATGTCGCCTGGACGCCCTGCGGCCCGGAAATCTCGATCCGTGGACGCGGCAGGTAGACGGCGTGCACGGTGAAGGAGAAGCTTTCGCCTGAAGGCAGGACGTAGGCGAATTCCATCTCGCAGGCCTCGCCGTTGATCGCCTGCGTCACCAGCGTCTGGTCGGCAAAACGCACTTCGATCCGGCCAGTGAGCGCCGCAATGCTTGTGTCCGCGCCGTCGATACGGCCGTCCGAGCGGATGGTCTCGATCCGGTCGAGATTGTTCGCGTAGGTGATCTCGGTCGAGACCACGTTGCCGAGCGCTGTCCCGTTCCGCGTGATCGACCCGTTGAAATGCCCGAATCGCTTCAGCTCCAGCGCGGCCGGCGTTCCAACGCTGGTGGTCGTACCCACCGTCTCGCCCTGCGCCACCAGACGGGCCGTCGCGGTCAGCAGGCCGGAGCGCTGCATCTGCCAGGTGATCTGGTCGAGCACGCAGCCGGAATACATCGCGTAGCGCGGCACCTCCGGCATGCCGGTCTCGATCGACATCGAGGGCAGCGTCCAGGACCCGGACTGGAACTCGTGGGTGTAGGGCGCTTCCGCGCCCGTGGTCGTGGGCGCGCCGAAGGCCGCCTTCAGCCAGAAGCCGAAGGCCTCGGCGTCGAGCGGCACGACGACATCGCCGTCAGCCGTCACCGCGTCCTTGATCGGCGCCAGCGGATCGCGGCCATAACCGAGAAGTTCAGAGTTGAGGAGCGGCTGCTCCGCACCGAGCGTTGTGCTGGCAAACGGCATTTTCGTGAAGCCGCCTGCGGGCGACGTGCCGTAGGTCGTCTCGAACGCAAGCGCCATCTGCGCCCGCGCCCCTTGGGCTCGTGCCATGTCTCAACTCCTGTTGTCGGTTGGATCAGCCGAGCAGGTCGGCCGTGGTGTAGTGCAGGACCACCGGGATCACGGCGGCCTTCAGGCTGGCCGCGCCCTCGACCGGCAGATCGACCGGGCGCGGCGCTTCCGCCTCGACCCAGTCGCAGAGCCCGCCCAGCGTGCGGTCGGCGGCGAGCGCCGTGCCGATGCTCGCGGTCAGCGTGTCGAAGGCAGCGTCACGGTCGGCGCCCTGCACGACCGCCTCGATCTCGGCGCGATGCTGATAGTGGTAAGCGAGCGGCGAGAGCGTGACCTCCGGCTCCCCCGGCTCGCCGTCGCGCAGGATCAGCAGGCCCTCGGCCGGGACGCGTTCGGGCAGCACCTCACCGCGCAGGGCGGCCGCTGGCAGCGCGGAGAGCCGCGTGTGCAGCGCAGCGAGGATGGTTTCGCGGGGGGTGGGCATCTGTACCTGAAAGAATTCAGCTGGGGTTTTGCTCAAATTTTCTGGCTAGCTTGGCCCAATGGCCCTTGCCGTACACAAGCTCGAGGAGCGACATATTCAGGGCAGTCAGGTACTGATCAATGAAACACTCGATAGCCATCAGGTGAAAGAGCTCAACCTTCAACTCGGCGCCTGCCGAGAAATTGAAACCCATGTTTCCCTTTATTTTGCACGATTCCTCAAGTTCTTGAGTAACAGTTGGCGCGCTGTGTGTAATGTGGTTACGAAGGACAGAAAACATTTTGATTGTGTCCATCCAATCAGAAACATTCGTGTACTTGTATGTGGATGGCTCTTTCAGGCCGCATCCGGTCCAATACGAGAGGGCAACTCGCGGAAGTCCATCGTATAGTTTCTTTCTGCGCCAATCCTCAAAGCGTTTGGACCAGGCGGACGCCCACGCATCTGGATTTTCACCCTGTTTGGCGTAAAGGCGGCGGAGATCTTTGAACTCAGAACCTTTGATCAAGTCACCCGGTTGATGACGCCTGAAGATTTCATGGGCATCGAAGACTAGATCTTCGATTACGCCATACATGTCTGCGAAGCCATAGGCAGCGATTAGTTCTTGAGACTCCCCATACCTTTCGGATGCTTCGGCCCCGGTCCAAACCGCGAGCGGCACCTTTACCGCATTGCCGTCCAGCGAGCGAATGGTTTCAGTCTTGAGGCGTCGATCTGCAGGCAGACTAGCGTAATGTCTTGCCGAAACGTGCATTGCGTTTATCGTTATCGCCCACCGGAGGTAAACGCTTCGAGAAATGTCACGCCAGACGCCGATTGTTTTCGTGGTTTCTTCGATCCACTTCTCCTCGGCCTTTTCAGTTTGATGAATCCAATTTTGAATTCCCTCGCCCTGATGATCGCGCCATTCAATCTTCTTTTGCGGCGCGAATGATGTACGCTTCCGAATGCTATCCACTGCCATGTCGAGTACTTTCTTTAGACGCCCAGAGGATGACCAGAAGTGCTGCCGAAACTCAACCTCCGTCCTGAATGCAGAGGTACGCATTTCTCATCGGAGCTGTCCGTCCAACCAGTTTGCCACGATTAGCCCTGGCAGGGCTTCGTGCGCACGCTCGGCATCCCTTCCCAAGTTTAACCGCTTCGGCAGCTTGACCTGTGGGACCAGCAGGAAGATCGGCGCGGTGACCTTTCCGCGCCCGGTCTTCGAGCGCGACACCACCGCCTGACCCCTCGTGTTCAGCCGGCCCTCCGCCACCAGCAAGCTTGGACCTGTCCGGCGATAGACGAACCGCAGGCGGAGGCCACGGCGGCGCTCCCATTCGCCGGGCGTGATCCGGCCGCCGCGCAGCGACTTGCCTGCGGCAGGCAGCGGGATCGCGAGCCAGAACCCATCCTTGGAACGGATCAGCGGGCCCGAGTCATGCGCGCCGATGATGACCGGCGCCTGGGACCAGACGAGCGCGGCGGCGTCCAGGCTCTCGCCTGCCTTCGGAAACGTCTGGCTGCGGATCGTGTTGGCGAGGCGTGTGCCGAGCCCTGCGCCGGTGACCTGCAAGCGCCACGCGGCCTTCAGCCCGGTCCCGGCCTCGCGCATGGCGGCCGTCACGGCGCGCTCCCCCGCTGCCACCTCGGCCTGCACCATCGCGACGATGTCGGGATCGATGTCGAGCTTCAGTTTCACGCGGGCCTCAGATCGACGGTCCAGACCAGCCGCTCGTGGTCGCGGACGGGTTCGCCCTGGATCAGGAAAGCGTCCCCGTCGATCTCGATGCGATCGCCTGGGCGCGGGGATGGAACCTCGGCCACGCGGAGGTCGATCCGGGTGGTCTCGGACCAGAGCCGGGCATCGCCGAAATCCGTGACCGCATCCGCACGCCGGGCGACGATGCGCACCAGAACGGGCGCGCCGCCCTCGGGCGTGTAGACCGCGTCCCTGCCGATATTCGGATCGGCGAAGAGCGCACCCACGGCGGCGGCGAAAGCGCTCATCAGAACGAGCCGTTCAACCGCACCCGACCGATTGTGTCTCCGGCCCCGCCCGCGACCGCCTCGGTGGCGACACCGATCAGCGTATTCGAGGTGGCCACGTTGGTGGTGCGTTTATTGGTGTCATCCCAGTAGATCCTGGCACCTGCGGTCCAGGCCTGCGAGCCGACCTTGGTGATGTCGAAGACGCCGACGAGCGCGGTCTCGACGCTCTCGCCGAGGGCGGCGGTGCCACTGGCGATGCCGAAGATCGAGCCGACGAGCAGGCCATCGCCGGAGGCGACGGCATAGGGCGCGGTCAGGGTGATGGTGTTGCCGGGCTGGACGTAGGTTTTCATGATGGGGATCCTCGTGGAAAGACGAAGGGCGGCCCGTCAGGACCGCCCGTGTGTCAGGGTTCAGGAAGCGCGCCTTACGCGCCCGGGTTCTTGTAGAGGCCGCGCCAGTCGATGGCCTTGGCTCCGAAGTCGAGGCGGCACTTGATCTCGACCCCGTCGACGTCGAAGCCGTTGCGCGTCTCGATATAGGCGCCCTGCTGGCCCTCGAGATAGGCGTACTCGATGGTGTCGATCTGGTTCGGGCTGGCCGCCAGATACCAGGCGGTCTCGCTGGCGGCGTCGAGCCGGGGCTCGCTGATCGGCGCCAGCGTCCTGATCGACTGCGGCACCACGCTGGACGTCGCGGCGGGCACGAGGTTCTGGGCCACCAGCTGTTCGGCTTTCAGTTCCAGTGAGGCCGGCACGATCAGGAAGGCAGGCCGGACGTTCAGCACCGTCTTCTTGTCGAGGCCGGTCTGCTTGGCCATCGCCGCGCGCGCCGCTCCGACGCTGCTGACATCGAGCGCCGCGCCGGTGCCTGCCAGGTTCTTGTGGGTGGTGTGGAAGAGCGCATTGCCGTCGGCCATCGCCGGGTTGGCGGTGATGATGCCCCAGACCACGTCCGACTCCAGCTGGGCGATGGAGTTGCCGTACATCGCCGGGATGCGGGTGAAGGCGTCGAGATCGTCGTTGATCAGCGTCTGACGGGTGATGGCGACCACCCGGCCATAGGTCTTGACCTTGTAGCTCTCCTTGCTCTCGCCCAGCGTGCCGCGCTTGAACTCGCCGCTTTCGCCGACCTCGAGCAGCTGCGGGGCTTCGCCGAGCTGGACGCGATGCATCGCCTTGAAGTCGGTCGCCAGCACCTGGCGACAGAACAGCATGAAGGTGCGGGGATAGGCCTCGTAGGCCTGCCGCAGCGTCTTGTTGGTGACGGCCGACAGGATCTCGGGGAAGTCCGAGGTCGAGTGCAGCGCGCGCGTCGCCACCTCGTCACGCGACAGGCCGCGCGTGTTGACCCCGGCATTGCCGAGGCTTTCGCGGGCGAGCTCCAGCAGCGTCATGCCGCGATACTGGCGCGCGGCGTCCTCGAGCTGGAACAGCGTTGGGCTGTAGCGGTGCAGCAGTGCGTTCGCCACCGCGTCACGGCGGGTGATGCACTCGTCTCGGCCGCCGAGCGGGACGGAGACATGGGGGAAGTTCCGGGTCTCGTCGGATTTCGCGGCGACCTGGTCGAGGATCAGTCGGCGGGACTCGTCGATGCTGACGCCGCGCTTGACCAGATCCTCGGCGAAGCCGCGCTCGAGGTTCAGCCGCCCGGCCAGATCGTAAATGGTGGAGACGCGGTCGCGCTCGGCCTCGCGGGCGCGGGTGGCGACCACTTCGGTATCGGGCGCGGGAGTTACCTGCGTCTTCTGGCTGCGCGTCTCGCTGGCCGCGACCTTCGGGTCGGGCGCAGCCGGTTTCGGCTCGGTCATGGGGGTGTCCTCGGTTTCGACCGGCGCGGTCGGCTGGGTGTTGGCGGGGGTTGCGGCGTCGCTCGCCGGGGTCTGGGTCGTGTCCGTCATCGGGATCGGTCCTTTCGTGGTGGAAGGGGCGTCCCGGCGGTGGAGGACGCAGTCGTGAAGGGGGTGCTGGGCGCGGAAGCCCGCTGCTGGGTCGGCTCCGACCGCGACGGCGGAGACCTCGAAGGGCGTCCAGTCCACCGCGCGCCAGAGCTCGCGGGCGCCATCAGGCTTCGAGATATCAAACCGGTGGACCTGGTAGCCGATGGAGACGGCGCGGATGTGCCCCGCCTGGATGTCGCGCCAGATCGGCTCGACATCGGCACGCTCGCTGATCCGGACCAAGGCGATGCCGCGGCCGTTCTCGATCCGCGCCGAACCCGGCACGACCGAGCCGATGACGGCGTCGAGCGTGTCGATCTCATGGACCTTCAGGAACGGCGCGCCCGCGTTCAGCCGGTCGAGCCGGACATGGGCGGGATCGAGGCTCAGCTCCTCGTCATAGGGCTCGCCGAAGAAGCTGGCGCGACGGACGCGGGCGCCCGCCGACCAGATCACCTCGACGGTGCGCGCGTCATTGTCGACGCTGTTCGGCGCAAGTTCCGCCGACCGGCGCAGGGCCGGTAGTTCGATCATCGTGTCCATGGGTCAATCCTGTTGGTCGGCCTGCGCCGGGGTGGTTTCCGGATCGGCGGGGGCTGTCGGGTCGCCCGCCTGGGCGCTGCCGGTCTTGGTGACGCGGCGCGGGTCGCTGTCGAGCACGAGGCCGAGTTCGTCGAGCTTCGCGTTGGTCGCGGCGATCTCGGCCAGCACGGCGTCGGGGTTGCGGCCCTGCCGGGCGATGGCCTGCGCCAGCGTCATGGTGCCCGAGCGGATGGCCAGAAGGTCCGCCATTGCATCCTTCTGCGGATCGACCGCTTCGAACTTCGGCGGCTGCCATTCGACCGGCACGGTCGGCGACGGGATCTGACCCGCGGCCCACGCCGCTTCGGTGAACCAGCGCCAGACCGGGGCGCAGAACATCGGGATGAACAGTTGCCACTGCACCGCGTCGATCTGGCGGCGGAATTCGACCAGCCCCGCCCGGATCGAGGAATAGTTGACCTGGGAGAGGTCCCCGGTGAGCAACTCGTAGGGCACCCGGAACCCGGCCGAGATCGTGTGCAGGCTGGCCCGCTTGTATTCGCCATAGCCGCCGGTGGCAGCGGGCTGGTTGAACCGGATGTCCTTGCCGCCCCGCGCATAGGCGATCAGCCCCGGCTCGAACTGCTCGACCCGGTTGCCATCGGCATCGACCACCGCGGGCGCGATGCCCTGCTGCGCCTCGTCGTCGCCGAACACGATGGCGGTGACACAGGCCTCGGTCTTCTTGCGCACCAGTTCTGCCACTTCGTAGTCGTCGAGATCGCGCAAGCTGCGGATCACCGGCGCGCCCCAGGGAACGCCGCGCGCCTGCGTGCGCTGCTTCTCGTAGACATGGGCGATCTCGGTCGCCGGGACCGGGCGGCTTTGCAGGCCGTTCTGCAAAGCCCCATAGGCATCGCCGGGGTGCTCGGCATGGAGCCAGTAAGCTCGGCGCTTGCCGACCGGATCGAACTCGATCCCCTGGACGAGGCGGCCCGCGCCGATGGCGCCGGATTTCGAGGCGTCGAGGAAGTCGGCCTCCAGCACCTGCAATTGCAGCGGCACGGGCAGGCCGTCCGAGGATCGCCGCAGCCTGCGGCGCACCAGGACCTCGCCCGCCTCGACCATCTCACGGCAGATCAGGGTCTGGAGCCCATAGAAGTCGAGTTGGCCGTCGGCGTCGCAGTCCGCCGTCCAGCGTTCGAAGAGCGTGTCGACCTTGCGGTCCAACGCCTCGTTACCACTCGCGGCGCGCGGCATGATCCCCGCGCCGATGATGTTGTTGACCAGCACCGCGACGGCCTTGGCCGCGTGCGGGTTGTTGCGCACGAGATCGCGCATCCGGTCGCGCAAAAGCGCCCCGGCGACGCCGATCTCGGTATCGGCCGAGGATCCGGGCACCCGCCAGCCGTCCGTCCGCCGCCCGCGCGCGGCGCCGTCATAGCCCCGCGTCAGGGTCTCGAATGCCTGACGCGCCATGACGCGGCGGGCCGCCATGCGCGGCGCCACCGACGCGATGGCGTGATCGAACCAGTTTGCAGGCATCAGCGATCCCCGCGGCTGAAGCCGGCGAGCCCGGCCACCGGCAACGGCCGGGTCGTGCCCGCGATGGCGCGTTCGATGGTGCGGATGCGGGCGAGCAGATCCTCGGCCGAGCCGTAATCCACCGACTTGCCGTCATAGCTGACCCGGGTCGTGCCGCTGGCATAGGCGCGGCGCAGCGCCGAGAGCTCGGTTTCCGTCCAGTCCATGCCCTTCGCTCCCGCTCAGTGCGTTCGTTCCCTCGCGACGCTCCACTGGAGCCTCGCATCCGCTTCGCGGACCGGTCCTCACCATGTCAGAACCATCCTCCGCGCCGCCCGAGCCAGTCGGAGCGGCGCTTGCCCTGCGGGGCCTGTCCCTGTCGGTTGATCTGCCCGGCGGGATCGCTGTCGGTCGGCGCCGCCCCGAGCTGATCCTCGAGGTCGCGCCATTTCTCGTCCGGCCAGCGATCCGCACCCGCAATCCAGGCGGCAGCGCGGGCATAGACCCGGCAATCCAGCGCCTCGTTCCGCTCGCGCAGCTTCTGCCATTCCAGCCGGGCGAAGCCGCGCTTCGTGCGCACCGTCACCAGCTGCTCGGCGACGAACTGCTTCAGCCATTCGTTCTCGACCCAGTGCGGCAGATGCACCGAGCCGGGCGGGAACGCCGCACCATCGGCCATCTCCTCCTCGGTCGGCCGCGCCAGCCGCAGGAAGCGGTAGGTCTCGGCCTTGAAGGTCGAGACCGCCACGGTCCAGAGCCGCGCGCCACGCCGCAGCCGCTTACCGCCTTCGGTCGCGTCGACGAAGGTCGGCCCCGACACCGGGCTCGAGCGGTTGAACCCCTCGACGCCCTTCACGGGCGACACCTGCGCAGCGCCTTGCGCCCGCGACCAGGAATAGACCGCCGGAGCCTCGTAGCCCGTGTCGATGGCGAGTCGCGCGATCCTGAGATGCGCGCCGCGTTCATGGGGCCAGGACCGGTCGAGCAGCTTCGTCAGTTCCGACCAGGCATCGTGCCGGTCGGGCCCACCCTCGATCACGACGTGATCGACGAGCCAGCTTTCCAGACCACGACCCCAGGCCCAGACATCGACCTCGATGCGGTCCTTCTGCACGTCGGCCCCGGCGGTCAGGAACAACCCGCCCGCAGGCACCGTGCCGGATGTCCAGCGCTCGCGCCGGTCGTAGAGCCGCTGCCAGTCGGGCGCTTCCCCGGTCTCGACCCAGGTCTCGCCGAGGATCGTGTTGCGGAACGCCTTGATCGCCTCGTCCGACCCTTGGGCCGCGTCCCAGGCCCGCACGATCCGCTCCCAGCTCAGCCAGCCGATCGGCGAGTAGAGCGCCGAGAGGTGATACCCGACTGTGGTCGGATCGGCGGCCGTGGCGGTCGCCCGCCATTCGCCACCCTCCAGCATCGCCGTCTTGTGGTGTTCCGCGATTGCCGCGTCGCAGCCCTCGCAGTGATACTCGGCCGTCTCCGGGCGGCCCTTTTGCCAGCGCAGCCGGTCGAACTTCAGCCATTGTGCGTGGCCGCATTGTGGGCACGGCACGAAGAACCGACGCTGGTCGCTGGCCTCGTACTCGCGCTCGATGCGCGACAGCCCCCGGATCGTGGGCGTCGAGACCAGCAGCACCTTGCGCCGGTGGGCGAAGGTCAGGGAGCGCGCCTCGGCGAGCGTGACCGGATCGCCTTCCTCGTCGGCCGAGGCGGGATAGGCGTCGACCTCGTCGAGGAAGATGTAGCGCGCCGGGGTGGACCGAAGCCCGACCGCCGAGTTCGCGCCCGTCATGATCAGGATGCCGCCCGCGAATTCCTTGGACAGCATGGTGTTGCCCGCATCGCGGGATCGCGCCGGTTTGACCCGCTCCCGCAGTTCCGGGCTTTCGTCGATCAGCGGGTCGATCCGCTGGCGCGAGTTGCGCTTGGCCAGCTCGACCGTGGGCTGGACGGCCAGCATCGGGCCCGGCGCCTGGTGGATGGCGAACCCGATCCAGTTGTTGCCCGCCTCGGTCGCGCCGACCTGTGCGGCCTTCATGAACACGATCCGCTGCGTGGGATCGCCGGGGCTCAGGCGGTCCATGATCTCGCGCATGTAGGGCGTGCGCACCGTGCGATACCGCCCGGGCTCGGCCGAGGCGCGGCCCGACAGCATCCGGTGCCGGTCCGCCCATTCCGAGACGGTCAGGTCCGGGTCAGGCCGCAGCCCGTTGCCCCAGGCGCGCAGGATCTCGCCCGCGCCGTCAAAGTCCGTCAGGCCATCATCGTCACCGGAAGTCGGGCCGGACCTCGGCGAGTTCGTCGAGGTGGGCGCGTACATGTTTCTCCAGGACCTTCTGCATCGCGGCGGGCTCCACGGTGATCTGCTGGCCCGTCGCGTCGCGGCACGAGGCCGAGAGCTCGGCCGCCATCAGCGCCGCCGCGCGCGCGGGCCAGTTCACCCACGCGTCCCGTTCCTCCCGCGCCAGCCGGAACACCAGCGCCAGCGCGCGCGCCCGCTCGATCAACTCCCCCTTCAGCTTCTGGAGCCGGATGCGCCGCTCCTGCGCCTTCAGCACCTCGTTCGCCGTCTTGGCCTGCAGGAAGGTCGTGCCGCCGCCGACCGCCGGGACCGCCAGCCCCTGTTCGCGCAAGGTGTCGCCGACAGCGGCCACGGCCGCCTCGGGGACATGCTTCAGCTTCGGCGCGGGCGTCTTCCTCGTCTTCGACGGGTCCGTCGTCTCGGCGCGCCGCGCGTCGCTGGCGGCCGCGTTGATGCTGCCGTCGGGATAGAGAACCAGCCGGTCGGCCGTCTTCGCCTTCTGGATCGCGCCCCGCGACAGACCGACATGGGCGGCGTACTGGCGCTCGCTCATGCCCTGCATTGACGGCTCCGATTATCATTCAGAGTCATGCGCTTATCGAGTTGATAAGCGCGGCGGAGAGAGGGAACGTGTCTCCAGAAAGACGATGCAACTCGACCCAAGGAGCCACCACGATGACCAGCCGCCTGAACCCGATCACCACCCCGCGCCACGAACTCCGCGCCGAGAAGGCGCGCCGAAACAAGGGTGAGACCGGTTCCGCCACCGGTTCGAGGAACCGGGCGAACGCACTCGCCGCCTTTATCGGCAAGAAGGCCGAGATCGACGAGATGCTCGCCCGTCTGCAGGCGCTCAGCGACGACCATTTCAACTGCGCCCCCGACGAGGCGGGCTGGGCGATGGTCGGCACCCTCGAACACTACGCCAGCCTCCTGAAGCGCATCACCGACAGCGCCTTCGGCGAGGGCGAACACGCCCGCTGATCTCCTGCAACGCAGGAACTCCCGCCGCGCGCCCTGCGCGGCTCGGGGTCGTAGAACGCGCCGCATGACGCGGGCCTCGAACAAGGAGACGCCAGATGACCAAGATTTCCGATACCCAAGCCATCATCCTCAGCGCCGCTGCACAGCGCGATGACCGCATCGCGCTGCCGCTGCCTGAGAGCCTGCGGGGTGGCGCCGCCGCCAAGGTGGTCGGCGCGATGCTCGCCAAGGGCCTCCTGCAGGAGGTCGACGCGGACACGCGCAAGGGCGAGCCCATGTGGCGTGAGACCGGCGATGGCCACGGCGTGACGCTGGTCGCCACCGACGCAGGCCTCGCCGCCATCGGCATAGAGCTCGAGGACGCGAACACCGCGCCTGCGGGCGCGACGGACGCGCCGACCGAGGAGGCAGCGCCGGACACCCCCAGTGGACTCGAGGCGGCGCCAAAGGCGCGCACACCGCGCACAGGGACCAAGCAGGCGAAGCTGATCGAGATGCTCCGCGATGAGGGCGGCGCGACCATCGACGAGATCGTCGAAGCCACAGGCTGGCAGCCACATACGGTCCGGGGCGCTTTCTCTGGCGCGCTCAAGAAGACGCTCGGGCTCGAAGTCACCTCTGAGAAGGTCGAGGGCCGCGGTCGGGTATACAGCCTGCCGAGCGACTGACACCCCATGCCAAGTCGGTAACACTACCGCCGTCCCCCATGGGGCGGCGGTATCTCATCGTGCTCCGCGCACCCGGATCGCCTCGAACAGCCGCCGCAGGGCGAAGGACCTCGCAATGCTCACCACCGTGAACACCGCGCCCATTTTCAGGTTCTGCGCCAGCGTCGTATGTATCCCGAAGACCGGGAAGACCAGGATCTGCGTAACGACCGCGACGCCGTAGCCCACCGCCACGTTGGCGACTGACTCCACCAGCGACATGGCCCGGCTCTGCTTCATCGCACCCCCTCATACATCGGTCAGCAGTTGCGCTGCGAGAGTTCGGAGCGCAAGCGCCGAGACCGGCGGGACCACTCCGTTGCCACAGAGCCGAAGCCGGTCCACCCGGTGGCCCAGCCCATCAGCGCCTTGACGAATGCAGCTTAAAGGGTGCGGGGCGCGTCACAGAGGATCCAGTCAGTCGTCGGCGTAACATGCGACTGGCGACCAAGAAGCCCATTCTCTGGCAGAGTGATGGCTTCAAGTTCTTCAGATTCTGATCACGGATACTTGAACCCGGTGCTGTGGCACCCCACGTTCTCGCTACCGATAGGTGGAGGCTTACCCCATGAAGAAAACCATTTTTGGCGCTATTGCGGCTCTTGCGTTTGGTAGCCAAGCTGCTCTTGCAGGTGTCTGTGATTACAAACCGAGTAATTTGATCGGAAACGGAGGCACCGCAGCTGTCGCAGCTGGAAGTGGGGCCGTGGCAGGAGCAGGTGGTGCCGGCACAGCAGCCGGTCTCTACACCCTGACACACGCAACTTCTGGCGCGGTGATGCTTGGATCGACTGCCGGAGGGGCTTCTGCCGCTGGCACAGTCGGGATTATGGGTGGCACCGCGGGTGCCGGCGCAGCCGTGATGGGCGTCGTACTCAACCCATTCGTGTGGATTCCTGCCGCCGTCACCGCGGTTGGCATAGGTGCGCTTGAAGGCGGTTGCTACCTAGCCGGCGAGTGACGCTGAAGAACTTGCGGCTGAGTGATGCTCGGCCGCGCGTAGTAGTTCGACCGCGACGGAGAACGGCTGGCGCGGATATACCGCAGTGAAGATGTCCAACGCGCCACGCCACGGTTTGCCGTTGAAGCTGGCAACGTCGTCCCAGACAGGCGCTGGATCCAGGTCCGCGTATTTCATCCACGCCAAGAGAATGACCGCGGCGTAGGCGTCCCGTTCGACGTGACTCACTGTGAGATATCCCGTCTACGCGAGGTGCAGCCCGAGGTCGAGCCCGCCCGCGCCGGAGCAGAGGGAGAGGCCGAAGAGGCATGCGTCTCCGGCTCCGGAAGTGTCTCCGGAGGAAGGTAAAGCCAGGTCATGCATGTCACGCGGCGGTCTTGCGCTTTCGCGCGGGTTCGGGGGCTGCGTCCATTGCCGGGGCATCGGCCGGGGCGTCGATGTCGTTGCCGAGCCGCTCGGTTCTCACCTGCGCGAAGGTCCGGCCGTCGCCTTCGAGGATCGCGTCGCGGCCGGTTTCGGCCTGCCACCGCTCCACGGCGACATCGACATAGGCTGGGCTGATCTCCATCGCGAAGACGCGCCGGCCGTTGGCTTCGCCCGCCATGATCTGCGAGCCCGACCCCGAGAACGGCTCGTAGCAAAGCCCGCCCCGCGCCACATGCTGGCGCATCGGGATACCAAAGGCGTCGAGCGGTTTCGGCGTCGGGTGATCGGGGCGTTCGTCCTTGGCGAAGGACGGCATCTCCCAGGTCGAGGGCAGCGTTTGCTCGGCAACCTTCGGCGGACGGTTGGGGCGGCGCCAGCCCATGAAGCAGGGCTCGTGCTTCCACAGGTAATGCGACCGGGTCAGGACGCCGCGGTCCTTCACCCAGATGATCTGCTGATGGACGAAGGCGCCCGCCTTCTCCCAGCATGCCTCGAGCATCGCTTGGCGGCGGGAGGCATGCCAGCAGTACCAAGCCGCATCCTCGGTTATCGCCTCGGCGACCGCCGCGGCGATGAAGCCGTCGTAGAGCTCCGCGCCCTGCGAACTGTCGTCCCATGTCGTGCCGTAGGACGCGGACCAATCCTTGTTCCGCGTCGGATGGTTCGAGCCGTCGTAGTCGACGAGATACGGCGGATCGGTCGCGAACAGCACCGCCCGCTCGCCGTTCATCACGCGGCGCACATCGTCGTCGCTTGTGCTGTCGCCGCAGAGCAGCCGGTGGTCGCCGAGGATCCACAGGTCGCCCGTCCGCGAGGCCGGGTTACGCGGCGGTTCGGGGATGGTCACCGGAGGCACGGAGCCCCCGGCGCCACCTTCTTCCCCGTCGTCTTCCGCGACGTAGGCTAGCAGCTTGTCGAGTTCGCCATCGGAAATCCCAACCAACGACAGGTCGAAGTCCTCGGCCAGAAGGTCGTTCAGTTCGGCCGACAGCAGCGCCTCGTCCCAGGTCCCAAGTTCGGTCAGCTTGTTGTCCGCGATGCGATACGCCCGCCGCTGCGCCTCGGTCAGGTGGCCCAGCACGATCACCGGGGCCTCAGTCAGCCCGAGCTGCGTCGCGGCCAGAACGCGACCATGCCCGGCGATCAGCTCTCCATCCTCGGCCACGAGGCAGGGCACGGTCCAGCCGAACTCGGCCATGCTGGCGGCGATCTTCGCGGCCTGGTCCGCGCCATGGGCCTTCGCGTTCTTCGCGTAGGGCTGCAGGCGCGCAAGCGGCCATGTCTCGATCGCGTCCGGGGCGAAGCTCAGCGTCATGTTGGGCAAGGTTCCTTGGGGCGGGTGGATGCCGGTGGCTTCCGGACTCCGGATGCCAGGCTGGACTCCACATGGGGTCCAGCGGCCACCAGCGGTGTCCGGTCCGAAGGCCAGCATTCATTGGTTTTTGCGCGGGCCGCGCGTGGCTCCGGCTTCCGGGTGGCTTCCCAAAAAACCGGCCCTGTCGCTGGCGATATTCCGCGCTTCGCCCGCCAGCATACGAATGTCGCCAGGAAGGAACCGGAAACTGCCGTGGGCTGGACCCCGGCCGGACCCTCGCTGGATACCGGGGTCCAGGTGGCCCCCGTCAACGCAAAGGGGAGAGCGAGCTTTCCAGCGCACTCTCCCCATCTTGCCTTCGGAATAGCATGGATCTGTTGCAGATGTCGAAGGAAAAAGTGTTGCAACACATTGGAGTCACTGCGCATTCAGGCGCGCAGCGATCTTGGTCAGCGCCAGCTGCCAGCGCCGCCAAGCCGTCGTGCGGTCGCAGCCGAGCTCGCCGCTGATCTGCTTCCATGGCACGCGGGCGGCACGAGACCAGACCAGCTTGCGCTCCGCCTCCTCGATCCAGAGCACCCAGTCGAAGGTCTGCTCGAGCCGGGTGATCGCGGCGGCCGAGGGCCAGACCCGCATCGGCTGCGGCTCCATTGCCGCGATCTCGCGGCTGGTGCGCACGATGTCGGGCCAGGTGTTGAAGTAGCCCTGCGCCTTGACCGGCGGCAGCTTGCGCAGGGTGCGGAACGCCTCCTCGAAATGATCGGCGACGCAGTCGGCGGTCCATTCGCGATCAGCCATGGCGTGCCTCCCTGTCGGAAAGGCGCGGGCCGTAGAGCTTCTCGCCCAGCTGGCGGACCAGTTCACGCTCGGGCCAGGTGAGGCGGTCGTCATCGGCGGAGACCGCGAGGACGCCTTGTTCGTGCCAGCCCTCGCGCTTGACCTGCTCGGGATCCCGGCGCCGGCCGCCGTAGCCATGGGGGTGCCATCTCATGCGACACCTCCCTTCGTCTCGATCGCCCAGAGCAGGATCGCGATGGCGTCGGCCTCGTTGTCATCGGAGGGGCTGAAGCCTCGGGCGCGGACGGCGGCGACCATGGTGGCCTTGTCGGCATTGCCCTTGCCCGAGGCGTGGCGCTTGATCGTGCCGACCGGAACGCCCTGGTAGGGGATGCCGCGCAGCTCGGCCCATGCAGTCAGCGTGGCCATCAGCCCGCCATAGATGTGGCTCGCGTCGGTGCCCGCGTGGCGGCGGACTTCCTCGAACCAGATGGCCGCGACGGGCCCCGACAGCCGGTCGATCTCGGTCAGCCAGTTGGTGAAGCGCAGGTAGCGCATGCCGCCGCCATCGAAGCGGCCGGGGCGCAGCGAGACGGTGCCGCTGGTGATCAGACCGTCATGGCCGCGGATCGCCCAGCCGGTCGAGGTGCCGAGGTCGAGCGCGAGGATGCAGCGGTTGCGGGGCGTGTCGAGCGGCAGCGATTCAAACCTTGCGCCGTCGCAATTCGGGATCAGAGTCGGCTGAGCCATGATGGGTCTCCTTTGCCGGTGGCCTGTGGTGGTGGAAGACGACGGCGGTCTGGTGCTTGGCGGTACGGGGCCGCCGTCGTCGGATCGGGAAGCGCAAGGGAGCGTCACGGCGGCGCGCGCGGCTGGCCCGGACGTATGGGAGGAGTGGCCAACCCCGTGGGGTGGCCCTCCCATACGTAGTATGGGGGTTTGACACCTAACTGTTCCGGGGAGGTCAAGTCGCTGAAATCATTACGGAATAAGACTTCATGAAGTCTTCGGGCATGAGTTCGGGACCTGACTCTTATTTGCCCGTAACCCGTTGATTTCGTTAAGTGCACAGTTTGCGCTGTCATATGAGTCAGGCCTCACTCATATGAGTTAGGTCGTCCTCGAGCCCCTCCGGGTAGACCCAGACGGCGGGGTTTTCGACCTGCAGGCAGAGCCCGGATTGGGGGCATTTGAAGTGGCTGGGCAGGACCGGACGGGCGGTCGTGGTGACCTCGCCGGTGGCCGGATCGATCTCCTCGACGGGCGCGCCGAACTGCATGCCCTCGACGCAGAGGTAGCCGAACCGCGACCGGGTGACGGGGAAGCCGAACCCCGAGGGGTCGCGCAGGAACTTCACGAAGCCCTTGGTGGCCAGCACGCTGAGGCGCTCGCGGATGGTGTGCTTGCTGCCCAGCCCGCCCCGGTTCTCGAAGGTCTCGGCGAACTGCATGGCGGTGTAGAGGCGCTCGCCCGCCGCCTCATCCAGCAGCATGCCGAGGATGACATCGTGCTTGCGCAGCCGTTCGGCATCGAGTTTGGCCCCGACCTCCTTGCGCACAAGGCGCTCGTTCAGCGGGTTCAGCTCGACCCATTCGCCTTTCACCTTGTCGATGAGCTTGCCCGGCAGCGCGGGGCCGTTGCGCAGCTCGATCTCCAGCCTGCGGACGGTGCTGTCCTCGTCGGGCCGGTGCATGAGCAGCCCCGAGGTGTAGAAGCCGCGCAGCGCGCTGGCGCCCGAGAGCGCGAGGAAGGGATCGTCCTTGACCTGGTGCTTGCTGGCCTTGCGGGTGTGGTGGGCGAGGATGACGCCCGCGTCCGGATTGACCGCTTCGCGGAGAAGCTCCACCCGGTCCTTCAGGAAGAACATCATGGCGGTGTTGTCATTCTCGCCACCGCCCTCGGGACCGCCGTCGAAGAGATTGCGGATCGGGTCGATGACGATGATGTCGGGTGGCGCGTCGGGAAATGCGGCCCGGATCGCCTCGGCCACGCGGGCGACGCCCTCCGCGTCGAGCAGCAACTTCAGCTTCGGCGTGGCGATGAAGGTGTCGCGCGCGGCGGCGATCACGGCGGCGGGCAGCGCGATCTGCTGCATGCGCTCGCGCAGGTAGTGATACTGGATCTCGGCCTGCAGATAGAACACGCGCAGCGGCCGGGGCGGCGTGAAGCCGAGGAACGGCACGCCCGCCGCCATGTGCACGAGCCAGGAGATCAGGAAGTCGCTCTTGCCGACCTTTGGCGCGCCGCCCAGCACCAGGAGACCGCCCGGGGTCAACACGCGGGGGCCGATGATGTCCTCGGGCATGGGGCTCGTGTCGTCGAGCAGCGCGCCGAGGCTGAAGGTCGGCAGCGGCCTGATCGGGACACCCGCGTGGGCTGCGCGCAGGAGCGGCGGACCGTTGCGCTTCACATGCAGCGCCCAGAGCCGTTCGGACTCGGCCATCAGCCGATCGAGCGGCCAGGACGGGCGCAGCATGGCGGCGTTGTAACCGCAGATCGCCTCCCAGCCCGCGAAGGGGTCGAGGCGGCCCTCGTGGACGAGGCGTACGTAATGGCCGATGGCGGCGCTGGCCCCCTGGAAACGGGACCAGTCATCGACCGCGCCCTCGCGCACCGGCGTGGTGAGCACAGCGTCGATGCCGGGCTTCTCGGTCGGCGCGGTGGCGTCGCTGGCGAAGCCCACGCCGGGCAGCGGCGGCATCTCGGCGACCTTCTCGGCGAAATCCGCAAGGTCGACCTCGACGGCGCGATGCTCGCGGATCTGCACGAGGCGCTGATGGCCGTGCTTGTGATAGACCGTGCCCGGCACCCGGATCGGCTGGTGCGCTGAGCGGAAATGCGTGTCGCCGCCGACCTTGACCGCGATCTCGCCCCGCAGGCGGCAGAGTGTGACCAGATCCTCGCCCTCGGCGGGTTCGGTCAGTTGCCACCAGACATGGAGCTTCGCGGCGCCCTCGGGCGTGCGCCCGCCGCTTTCGATGATCAGCGTCGGCGCGCCGAGGTGGCGGGTGACATGGTCCAGCTTGGCCGGGATATCGCCCGCGTCGAGATCGACCACGACGGCCTGCATCTGCAGCACATCGGCGGCGCGTGCCTCGCCCTGTTCCTCGACCGTGCCGGGGATGACATAGACCGCCGCGCCCTCGCGGTTCGCCCATGCGGCGAAGGTCGCGAGCTTGCCGGGTGCGGTGGCGTCGGCCGGGATCCAGATGTTGTGCGGCTTGCCGTCCCGGCCCTGACCCTTGTCGACGAAGCCGCGGAGCGGGATCAGCCCTTCGCACCAGCTGAACACGGTGTCGAGAAAGACGGCGATCTGCTCGGGGTCGGGATCGCAGCCGAAGGGGTTCTCGGACGGCGGCCCGTCGTTGAAGTCCATCCACGGGTTGAAGTGTAGGATGCCGTCGTCGCTCATGAGGGAAGCCCCCAGCAGCGCTCGGACCACGGGCAGAAGCGGCATTCGAAGAAGTCGGACGTGGTGGCGACGCGCGGCAGAAGCTCGCCCGCATCGGTCGCCTGCAGGATCCGCACGCCCCGGTCGGACATGCGCTGCGCGAGATCGGCGTCGAAAGGCACCAGTTCATGGTGCATCTCGGCCGTGTCCTTGTTGATAGCAGTGAAGAGCGCGGGCGCGGCCGAGATTCCGGGCACGCTGGTTTCCATGTAGGCCTGATAGACCGCGATCTGCGCGGCATAGACCGGCTTCGACTTCGTCACGCCGTCCTTGACGCAGGCGCGCCAGTTCTTCGCGTTCATCGTCTTGCATTCCCAGAGAGCGGGAACGGCCAGCTCGAAGCCTTCGGGCCCCGCTGCGATGATGCCGTCGACATGACCGCGGATGCGCCCGCTGGCGACCGAGAAGCCGAACTGGCCGCCGTCGGGCCGGTTGCCCTTCCGGGTGTAGAGATCGAACCCCGCGCCGCGCAGCCAGGCGACCGCCAGATCCTCGAGCGCATGGCCGATGGCGAAGATGCGAAGCGACTGGCCGCTGAAGTCCTGGCCCTCGTCCTTCGGCGTCGCCGTGAACTCGAACTGCAAGGCGCGCTCGCAGGCATGGCCGAGACGCGAGCCGCCCAGATAGTCGCGGGGCGGCCGCGTGGCCTGATCGGCGATGAGCGCCCGATCGACGGCGGCGTTGACATGCTCCGCGAAACTGGGGCGGTGATTGTAGTCCAGCATCAGAACGGCACCTCCGGCGTCTGCGCCCGGGCGATGTCGGACATGGCCTCGCGGAAGCCCTCGACGGCTTCCTCGATCAGCGCGCGCA
The DNA here is from genome assembly GCF_034676075.1 of Pararhodobacter sp. GTDB lineage: Bacteria > Pseudomonadota > Alphaproteobacteria > Rhodobacterales > Rhodobacteraceae > Pararhodobacter. The sequence goes on from NZ_JAUCCQ010000002.1 coordinate 64,388, forward strand.
CCTGCGCCTCGGTCAGGTCGGCGAGCGGTGTGGCCCAGCCAATCTCGTCCATCAGCAGCGCCACGCGCTTCATGGTGGCGGTGATCGCGGCGCGCTCTTCCTCGGTCAGGTCAACCATGGCGAAACGCTCCCGCGCCAAGCGCGTCCAGAAGGACTGGCAGGGCATCGAGCAGAACCAGACCGAGGGCCGGGGCCGCTTCGACCGGTGCGGATCGAACCAGCCAAAACCACGGGTGGGTTGCCGGCAGACAGCACAGAGCGTTCCACGCGGATGCCAGAGCCGCCGCCGGTCCTCGGCCGTGATGGGGGTGGATGTGGACATGGGTCATGCCGCCCTCCGTTCGGGCCGGGCGGCCGTGTCGATCAGCTGCCGGATGGCGCGCTTGTTGAAGCCGAAGGTCATCAGCGCGGAGGCGCGGTAGCGCGTCAGGCCGAAGTCATGGCGGCACTCGGGCGGCAGGTACTGCAGCTGCTTCTCGGTCGGCGGCTGGCGCAGCCAGGAGCGGGTCTTGAAGGCGCTCTCGTCGGTCTCATGGGTGTTCAGCCAGTCGTCCGCCTGTGCGAGGCAGACCGTGCGTTCGCCCACGCCCAGCAGATGCGGGCGTTCGCCCTTCGCCCCACCGATGGCGTACCAGACCCCATCCAGCCAGAAGATGCCGCCCCAGGCTGCGAAGCCCGTGGCCATCAGCGCGTCGTCCGTGCCGTAGAGGTCGACCCATGCGAAGCTGGACCGCTTCAGCAGGTCGATCTCGGTCATCATGAAGCCCGACAGCGGCGCGGCGGCCCCGCCTTCGCCCGCATCCAGATCCTCGCGCGGGAATGCCTCGCCGCAGAGCGGGCATTCGGTGGCGGCCAGCGGGATTTCCGCCTCGCAAGCAGGACACGTCTTCGTCGGCGCCTCGCCGGTTTCGGTCTTGCCGTCGAGATCGACGTCCTGTTCCAGCGTGCCGTGGATCAGGCTCGAGGTGCCGAAATCCAGCACGATGCAGTCGGTCTTGACGATGCCGGGATGTTCCTCGGGATCGACGGTGCGCAGGCCGCGCCCGACCATCTGGATCATGGTTGACTTGTACGAGCTGGGCCGCAGCAGCACGACGCAGGATGTGGGCGGGTGGTCCCAGCCCTCGGTCAGCACGGCCACGTTGACCACGACGCGGATGCTGCCCGCCGCGTAGTCGGCAAGGATCGCCTTGCGGGTCTCGGCCGCCAGATCGCCATGGATCAGCGCGGCGGACACGCCCGCCGCCCGAAACGCATCGGTGACGTGTTCGGCGTGGGCGACAGTGGAGCAGAACACCACGGTCTGCCGGTCCCCCGCCTTTTCCTTCCAGTGGCGGATCACCTCGTCGGTGACGGGCGCGCGGTCCATGATGCCCGCCACTTCCGCCATGTCGAAATCCGACATGGTCTTGCGGACCGAACGGAGCTCGTCCTGCACGCCCACGTCGATGACGAAGGTACGCGGCGGAACGAGATGGCCCGAGGCGATCAGCTCGCCCAGCCGCACCTGATCGGCGACATTGTCGAAGACCTCGCGCAGGCCCTTCCTGTCGCCCCGGTTCGGCGTCGCCGTGACCCCGAAGATGCGGGCGTCGGGATTGGCCTCGCGCACACGGTCGATGATCCGCCGGTAGCTGTCGGCGACGGCGTGGTGCGCCTCATCAACGACCAGCAGGTCCAGGCGCGGCATGTCCGCGAGGTTCGAGGCCCGCGCCAGCGTCGGCACCATGGCGAAGGCGACCTGGCCGTTCCAGGACTTCTCGGTGGCGTCGATGACCGAGGTGGCGACGCCCGGCACCACGCGCTGAAACTTGGCACGGTTCTGCGCGGTCAGTTCATCGCGATGGGCCAGCACGCAGGCCTTGGCGCCGTCGCCGATCATCTCGCCGGTGACCGCCGAGAGCATGATGGTCTTGCCCGCGCCAGTGGGCGCCACGCCCAGCGTGTTGCCGCGGGAAGCGAGCGCAGCCACGCTGCGCTCGACGAAGGCCTTCTGGCGGGGGCGCAAGCGCATGGCCGGTCTCCCCCTTACTGCGCCCAGCTCGGCCGACCGGCGGCGCCGGGGGCGGACGCGGGCTGGCTGGGCTGGGTCGCCGTGGTGGGCTGCTGCGGGGCGTGGCCCTGCGCCGGTGCGGCGGCGAACTGCGGCGCGACCGTGCCCATCAGCGCGGCGTAGTCGCGATGATCGGGGGTGACCGCGGCGCGGATCTCGTTCTTGTCCTCGCCGTTGGTGTCGGTGCCGATGTCGATGCGGGCGACGAACTCGACCCCATCGAGATCGCCGAACCCGTTGATGCGGCGGCGCAACTGCGCTTCCGGCGAGTTGTCCTTGTCGGACACGCCGCGCGCCGAGTTGAGGATGCCGCGGATCAGACCGCGTCCCATGTTGGCCCAGTCCGGGCCCTTCGGGCTATAGAGGCCGATCAGCGACCAGATCTTGCGCCGGGCAAAGGGCCCTTCGACGACGGTATATTCAGCGTCGAGATAGACGGCGCCGGTGGTGGCGCGGCGCGCCCAGCCGCCGGTCCAGCCCTGCGAGGGGTCATCGAAGCCGCCGGGGCGGAGCGTCAGGCGCACCTTGGCGAGCGTGCCCTTGGGGATGACGTTGGTGTTGGATTGGGCGGAGTTGAAGTCGTTCCAGGGTCCGGACATTGCGCGGCTCCTTTCAGGTTGAGGATGGGACGCGCAGCGGCGTCAGAAGGGAAAAGCCACCCCGGCGACCGGATCGGGACACCAGGCATGGCGAGAGGCGCTCAGTCATGTCCGGGCTCCTGCGCGGGCGCGGGATCGGCCGGGGTCACCGGCGGCCAGGTCAGGCGTTCGGAGGCAGGCGCCGCGGGGCGCTGGATCTTCTCCATCAGCCGGCCGAGATGCGGGGCCTCGACCCTGTCGAGACGGCCCGAGCGGTCCTTGGCCGGATAGCCCCAGGGGTTCAGCGTCTGGCAGACGAAGGCGCGCTGCGGCTGGCCGCCCGGGTCCGGGATGTCGGCCATGGTGATGACCTGATCGACGATCCCCGGCAGCTCGAGCCCGGTCTTCGAGCCGTCGATCTGCGGCTGGAAGACCTTGCGATTGAAGTCGTCGAGCCGCTCGTCGAGGATGCCCACGAACCAGACATGCTTGCCGCGCGTGTGCTGCAGGTGGGTCAGCCAGCCGATCATCTCGCGGCCATGCAGGCCGTAGGCGCCGCGGATGTCGGGCTTGCCGGTCTTCTCCGAGAACGCTTCGGGCTGGCCGCGGCACCACTGGAAGCAGAGCCGCCCGGCCACGGTGATCGAGTCGATGAAGACGGTCTCGTATCTTCCGATCACCGCCGGATCGCCGTAGCGCCCGCAGACCTCGTCGAAATGCGCCTGGCTGTAGGGCTGATCCTCGCGCAGCGCCGGGTTGGGCCCGCCGATGAAGACCGCAAAGTCGCGGCATTCTTTCCAGGTGCGGGGCCGGAGCGTGTCGATCTCCAGCCCCTCTACCGCCAGATCCCCGGCCTCGAGATCGAGGAAGAGCGTGGTCGAGGCGTTCACCGTCCAGAGCAGGCTGGTCTTGCCGATGCCGGACCGGCCGAAGATGACGCCCTTGATCCCCTTGCGCTGCGCAAGCCGTTCGTCGGCGCTGATGATGGGAAGGGCCATCACTGGCCCTCCTTCTTCATAACCGCCGTGGCGGCACGGTCGGCGCCGATGCACCCCGCCTCGCGGGCGAGCTTGTAGAGCCGCTTCAGCGCGTCTGCGCGGCGGTAGGCCACCGTGCTCTCGCGTTCCGCTTCCACGATCGCGAAGGCGATCTCGTCGACGGTTGCCTCGACGACCGGCAGCGGCTCACGCGGTTCGTCATCGGCGCGCTGCGGGAGAGCGATGGTTTCAGGGAGGTCTTCGAGGGCGTAGCTCGCCTTGCGAAGACGGGTGATGTCGTCCGGCTGGTCCGGCATGGCTTTTCTCCGTGAGATGAGGTGATCGAGGAGGCGCATCACGCGGCCTCGCGAACGTCGGGCGCGGGCTCGGCGACGTAGATCGCCAGCAGCGGCGTCCCGTCGGCGTGGGCGCCGGCGTCCTCGATCTGATAGTTGCGGTTGGGTTCGCAGACCTCGGTCAACTCCCAGCGGCGATAGAGCCCCGGAAGACGCCTGAAATCCTCGAGCGACAGATCGGCAGTGCGGTTCATGCGTGTCTGCTTTCGGTTGGAGGGAAGGCGCTCGTGGCGCTCGAATGGGAAAAGCCACCGGCGGGACCGGATCGGGACATCGGCTCAGGGGATTTCCTCGAGGGCGTCGTGCAGCCGGCGCATCGCGCGCTGGTACCGCTTTCGGGCGGCGGCCTCGGTCAGGCCCAGTTCGACGGCGACCTCGGCCTGGGAGAAGCCCTCGATCGCCACGCGGATCACGAGAAGGGCGTCATCGCCGAGCAGCTTCCGCACGGTGCCGTTCAGGCGCGCATACCCGGTTGCGCCGATCCCGCTGTCACCGCTGTCCGCCACCTCGTCGGGGTCGGGCCCGCTGGCGAGATGTTCGCGTGCCTGGTCGCGCTGGCGCACGCGGATCATGTCGCGCTCGACATTCCGCAGCACCGTTGCCGCGATCCAGTTGACGCGCCCGAGGTCGAGGCGGCGGACAGCCTCGGCGGTACGCGCCAGAATATCGGATACGACCTCGTCGGCGGTGCCGAGCCTGCGCCAGATCGACCGGCGCCGGATGGCGTCGAGACCGGGCCAGAGCGCCAGCAACAGCATTGTCAGGGCGCAGTCGGACGCGGGCCCGTCTCCCTGCGCCGCCCTGACGAGCGCAGCGAGGATCACGTTCTTCTGACCCTGATCGCCGGGCGTGCGGTGCAGCCCGTCGAGCAGAGCCGCCGGATCCCGGAACGGCGTGAGGGCAGCCTGTCCGCGCCGGACAGCGTCGAAGCTGCGCTGGAAGTGAAGGTTGGAGGAGGAATGCATGAGGTGATCACGGATCTCGTGCCACGCGAAGGACATCGGACGCCTGCCTTGCGGCCAGGCGTCCGGCGCCTTCTCGTGGCCAGGTCAGGACGTCGCGCGTCTCTGCGATCTCAGGGGGTTGGGTGAATGCGCGCGTCAGCGCGCGGGCGCGGTCGCGTTGTTCAGCGTGCCGCAGCCGCGGCAGGTGGCCTGAACCGGAAAGCCCACGAGATACTCGTGCCCCCGCGCGAAGCGCAGGTGCATGCGGCCGTCCCGGCAGACGCCGAGCAACTTGTCACAGCGCGTGCAGCGCCATTCCGAGTCGTGGGTGGTGGGCTTGGTCTTCGCGGCGCCGGACCAGCTCATCTGGGCTGCCTGGCGCGGGGGGAAGGGAGTCGGCATGGAAGTGCTCCTCTATGTGGAGCCCTTCCAATAATCAGCGGTTTGTTAGACCGTCCCCCGTCGCATGTTAGACCGTTGTTAGACGGGTTCCTCGACCGAGGCTTCGGCCGCGTCTTTGACTGGCTGTGCTTCAACCAGAAGGCGCCAGTATCCCCGTTTCGCGCCCGCGCCGATGTAAACGTCGCGGATGCTGTCCCAGGTTTCCTTTCGGAAGGCCTGCTGCGGACTGCGCGACCCAAGCCCGTCCATCAGCTGCTTGACCTGGACATCGGGGCTGCCGGTCTTTTCTGCGGCGACAAGACGTTCGAAGATCGTGATCTGATCCGCCCCCGTCAGCGCGAGCGATGTCTTGCCGGGAATGTGCAATGTTGCCGATTGCGTGCCCGATCGCAGGACCTGCGGCGTCGCACCTCCCCGCGCCAGCGAACGATTGGTTCGGTAGGCAAGCTCAAGCGCATCTCGGGAGAGAAGAAGATCGTCGGCGCCCTTGGACATGCAGCCAGAAACGGGGACGACGAGGTTTGGCCCGAGGTATCCAGGACCGTCAGTGCTGGCCGACAGCACGATCCCGACACTGGCCGCGTTGCGTGCGCGCATCAGCTGATCAATGCGCGAAATCGTCTTGAGGTCGTGAAGACGACGGGCGAAGTAGATCGGAACATCGGCACCGTCGATCCGCATGGAGCCGAGCATCGACAGATCCGGATCAAGTACCTGCGCTGCGAGTTTGTTCAGCATCGGCTTCAGAAGCCCCACCACGGTTTCGTGCAGCCACTCGCGGTTGATCTCGTACATCTCGAGATCCGATGTCGGCCTCAGGCCCCCATCTGTTCCAAAGGCACCGACAACGCGCGACATGCCCTCAATGCCGGACGGCTTGACATCGGCTTCCCCGCCCATGTCGTCATCGTCGATAAGCACGATGTCCTGCCGACCCCGCCGGTCAAGAAGACCGCCCTGGATCATGCGGTCCGGATCGAGACCGAGTTCGCGCAGATGCTCTCCGCTGACATCATCCTCGGTCCGGTCATGAAGCATGACCAGTTGCGGGAATATCCCGCGCAGGTCGGTGGGCTCGATCTGCTTGAAGGCGCTGAGAATGCCCCAGGCGTCGAGAAGCGCAAACCCCAGGTTGCGCTCATACGGATCCTTGTTGCTCTGGAGGTTGCAGCTCTTTGAGCCGGAAATGGTGATGTTGAGCGTGCGTACCTTTTCGTCACCGATGCGGTTGTAGGTGACGGCGATCCCCACGCGGCTGAAGCCGTCGGCGCGCCGGAAGATATTGTTCGGCTTCAGATAGCGGTCGGCTACCTCCTCGATGTCGTCGTCGGCCGCCACCTTCAGAAGAAGCTTCCGGCTCCATGAGCCAAGGCGGATTTCGGCCTCAAGGACGCGCGCATCCGTGATCTCGTAGCCAGAAACACGCGGCAGATCGAGCCGCAGTGAACTGCGGAAACGCGAAAGGTTGTAGCGCTTCCAGGTCAGCGGTTTCTGGGAAACGTCGTGCCCCAGCGCCTCCTCGGCGAATGACCCTGCAACGCCCTGCCGCACGACCGGGCTGTCCGCGCAGACCTCGATCTGTCGGATGGCGGGCGTGTAGATGAGAGTGGCCTCGTTCGGCGGGCGATAATAGATCGTGCCCCGGCGCCCGTCGTCACGATGGTCATGGACGCTCGACAGCGGCCCGCCATGGCGAACGATCAGCATGATCGACGCTGGGTGCGCGGCAGTGGCGGGCAGATCCAGCGCCTTCACCGAGCAGGCGGTTTTAAGTTGCAGAACCGACGTGATCTTCGCTGCCAGAGCCGCTTCGTCGATCGACCCCGAATTGAGGTTGACCGCTTTTTCGAGTTCCACCTCGAAGGCATCGTAGAGCTTGCCATAGTCCCTGAATTTGCGGGCGAAGTGGAAACTCTCGGCGTCCTCGAATGTTTGGCGGGCGTTCAGAAATGCCCAGATGCTCTTGCAGAGCGGATCGGGTTGTCGATCGAACTCGAGCGATTGCTCATCGTCGAGTTGTTGTTCGGTGATTGCCGTCAGGGAGTCGATACCCTTGCCTTCGGCGAGTGCAAGGACGCGGCGTGATCTCTGCTCGGCGGGCCGCAACTCGTCGGCATCGAATTTCGACAGGATCTGCAACAGGCTCTGCCGAAACCCGTGAGCCAATTCCTCGTCCGAGGGATCTGGAATATCAGTGGGCAGGCCGAAATCGGGCTCGTTGTCGCCCTCTCGCACCGCGAGGACAGCCCGGACGAGGTCAATGCGGGCATCCTCGATCAAGCTATGGATGTGCGGGCCAACCGGGGATGCCTTTCGAGCCATGAAACCACCTCAACGAATACATTCTCTTGATTGATTCAACTTCCGATAATCGTGGACAAAACCGCGCCCTGCAAGACCCGATGTTCTTAACCTGTTCGCATCCAGGAAGCTCGTGGAGCTGTGATGTCCCGTATCCATCGGCCGGATGGCTTTTGATCGGTAGCAACTCTACCGAACACGGCCGATCCCCGCATGAAACGCCCCAATCCACTGCCTCCCGCCCAGATGACGCCCGCCGAACGCCGCGCCGAATTGTGCGGGCTGCTTGCACTAGGGCTGGTCCAGCTGATGCAGCGAGAACGCGGCGAACCTTCTGACGATACTGGAGAAATTCACCTACACTATCCGGCCGACCAATGCCGTCATGCAACCCGTAAGCCAATGGAGAAAGCATGACGACGCACGACCCCATCCCCGCGCGCCTGGCCGCGCTGAAGACTACGCCGACACCAGAGCTGAAGAAGCTGTGGCGCGATCTGTTCGACAGCGAACCGCCGCCGTTCAACCGGCGCTACCTTGAATCCCGTCTGGCCTACCGCATCCAGGAACTCGCCTATGGCGGGCTGAAGCCTGAGACCATACGGCGGCTGGAAAGGCTGGGCGAGGAGTTCGATGGCGGGGACAAGAAGAAGCGCGGTATGCGCCTCGACCGCGATCGCCCCATCACCGGCACGCGCCTCCTGCGTGAGTGGCAGGGCGTCGAATACGTCGTGACCGTCACCGCCGACGGCTTTGAGTGGCAGGGGCGGCCCTACAAGTCGCTGTCCGCCATCGCCCGCGCCATCACAGGCACCCGCTGGAACGGTTGGGTGTTCTTCGGTCTCAAGAACCACAGGGGGCGGACATGACGAAACCGCCCGAAAAATCGAACCTCATCCGTAAGCTGCGGTGCGCGGTCTACACCCGGAAATCTTCCGAGGAAGGGCTGGATCAGGAATTCAACAGCCTCCACGCCCAGCGTGAGGCCTGCGAGGCCTATATCGCCAGCCAGCGATCTGAGGGCTGGGTGCTGGTCCGCGATCAATATGACGACGGCGGCATCTCCGGCGGGACGCTGGAGCGCGCCGGCCTGAAGCGCCTGATGGCCGACATCGACGACGGGCTGGTCGACGTGGTGGTGGTCTACAAGATCGACCGCCTCAGCCGCTCGCTGGCCGATTTCGCCAAACTGGTCGAGGTGTTCGACCGAAATGGCGTGACCTTCGTCTCGGTGACGCAGAGCTTCAACACGACCACGTCGATGGGACGGCTGACGCTGAACATCCTGCTCTCCTTCGCCCAGTTCGAGCGCGAGGTCACGGCCGAGCGCATCCGCGACAAGGTCGCCGCCAGTCGGAAGAGAGGGATGTGGATGGGCGGGGTGCCGCCCTTCGGCTACCGGGTGGAAGACCGGAAGCTGCTGGTCGACGAGGACACCGCCGCGCATGTGCGCTGGATCTTTGCCCGTTTCCTCGAGATCGGGTCTTGCACGGAACTGGCGCGAGACGTCGGCGCTCGCGGCATCCGGACGCCGCGCGGCAATAGGATCGACAAGAAGTACCTATACCGGATGCTGAGCAATCGCGCCTACATTGGCGAGGCGGTCCATAAGGGCGAGAGCTACCCCGGCGAGCACGATGCGATCATCGACGGTGAGACATGGGACCGGGTACATTTGATCCTGCAAGAGAGTCCGCGCAAACGGGCGGCTCGGACCCGCGCCGATACACCCGCGCTGCTGAAGGGGCTTCTTTTCGGTCCCGATGGCGCTGCGTTCTCGCCGACACACACCCGCAAAGGCGGCAAACTCTACCGCTACTACGTTAGCCAGACGGTGCTGAAGCACGGCGCGGGGGCGAGTCCCATCGGCCGCGTGCCTGCGGGCGAGATCGAGGCCGCCGTCATCGACCAACTGCGCGCCGTGTTCCGCCAGCCGGAGATCGTGGCTGGGACGTGGAAGGCGGCGCGAGTCCACGACGAAAACATCACCGAGGCCGACGCCCGTGACGCGTTGACTCGTCTTGATCCACTGTGGGACGAACTCTTCTACGCTGAGCAGGCGCGTATCGCGTCGCTGCTGGTCGAGCGGATCGACATCGGCACCGATGGCCTCGATGTTCGCCTGCGCATCGACGGGTTGACCGAGCTCGCGCGCGAAATGATGGCCGATCTCGGAGCAGCAACATGACTCGCGCGAAGCCAACGCCGGAAACGGTGACAGTGCACATCCCGTTCCGACTGGTTAAGCGCGGCGGGCGCAAGGAGATACAGCTGCCCGAAGGCGCGCCCCAGCAGCGGCGGACCGACAGCACACTGGTCAAGGCGCTGGCCCGCGCCTTCCGGTGGAAACGTATGCTGGAAACAGGCGCGTTCGCGACAATCGCCGAGTTGGCTGCGCACGAGGGGATTGCACCGTCCTACATGACCCGATTACTACGGATGACACTGCTCGCGCCGGAAATAGTTCGGACTATCCTCGACGGGCGGCAAGGGGCCGAAATGACACTGGCGCGGATTCTGGAACCATTTCCAATTGAGTGGGAAGACCAGACGCTTGACGCTGCGGTTGCGTGGAACTCTAGGTTTTGAGGTGGCTGGTGCATGAATTCGATAATATGGTAGGCGGAATACTCGAAAGGAAGCTTGGAATGTCGGATTGGTTTGAAACACACACAGCGAGTATCGTGGCTGACCGACCAGTTGCGCATGACGCCTCTTTGCCCGTCTATTCCACCAAACTTGGTGAAATGTATCAGGGACAGTCCGAGATCGTTCTTCGCACCAAACCTGTAAAAAAATATGCGGGCCAGGTTCAACTTGTGATGACCTCACCACCTTTCCCTTTAAACACCAAGAAGGCTTACGGGAATCGAACGCAGGATGAATACGTTGAATGGTTCGCCGATTTTGCGCCGATTTTGCGCGATATGGTGACCGAAGACGGGTCGATTGTAATTGAAATCGGCAACGCGTGGATGCCTGGCCGTCCCGTAATGTCAGTCCACGTCATGAAGGCTTTTCTGAAATTTCTGGAAAAGGGTGATTTACATCTTTGCCAGGAGTTCATTTGGTACAATCCTGCACGGCTTCCGTCACCTGTAGAATGGGTCAATAAAGAACGATCTAGAGTCAAAGATGCATTCACCCGCATTTGGTGGATGTCGCCGAACGAGCGGCCGAAAGCCGACAATCGAAAAGTTCTGCGCGAATACAGTCCTAGCATGAAGCGCTTGATCAAGTCTGGAAAGTACAACGCCGGGCCACGGCCCTCAGCTCACAATATCGGGGCAGAGAGCTTTAAGACCGACAACAAGGGGGCGATCCCGCCAAATGTTGGTGATGTTGACGGCATTCCTTCGATTGACGGAATGATCTCGCAAGAGCAGTTCGAACAAACGCTGCAACTTGTCTCTGAGTTTGAGGGAGCCACGAACCTAATCAGGGCTGCCAACACAGTATCAAGCGATGGCTATCGCAAATTTTGTCTCGATCAAGGAACTCAGGTTCACCCAGCAAGAATGCCAAGGAGTCTGGTAGATTTTTTTGTACGGTTTCTTACCGACGAGGGCGATATGGTACTCGACCCATTTGCAGGTAGCAACACGACCGGCGCGGTTGCCGAGGATCTCGGACGCAAATGGCTCGCGGTTGAAGCCGATTGGAAATACGCAGCGCATTCAATAGGCCGCTTTTCTCCAACTAGCCTCTTATCCACGTGTCAAGGAATCACGTTCGAACCTCGCCGGAGTTGACGATGAATAACTTCAACTGCATAGGAAAGAATCAGCCATGCGCAGGTGCGTCAATTCCGCCGGAAATCCGACATTCCCCAAAGCTCACCGATAGTTATTTACTCATCAGCTTCATCAGCTTCATCAGCCAAATCTCGCTCCTTCATCTCCCAGATACCATCTCCAAGGTACCGCGTACCCGACGACGAAAGCGCATGCGACACAATACTCTTGTCTATCTGCCGTTCAGTGATGAATTCTAGCCAGTCCTTAATGTCCGAAATTTTCATTGGACCCGGAACCTGTTGCATCAGCCTATCGAGCGCAGCTTTAAGTGTAACCCGCCTCGAGCCGCCCCATTCCTTCAAGTAGGCGAAGCGGCCAACGCCGATTGCTATTCGATCATCTAATGCAGCAATGCTGAAGATGGCCTCCGCGTCCATCGAAGGCGAGCAATCGATGTACTGTTTCACCTCGTCCAGGTGTATTCCGGCCCCCTTTTTCCAAAGCGCGCTGAAAACCCCGTCCACGAGCGCTGGTTGTTGGTCTCGCTTCACTACAAGATCTCGGTCGTTTAGCCCCCAAAGACCTCGTCCCACTCGCAGTACTGGATCACGGTTCCATATCTGAAAGGTGCTGTTTACTCCTCTGAATTCAGAAAGTCGCTTGTTGATTTCGCCCGTTGAAAGTGGCCCGCCAGCGGCATCTAGGATCCCAATGACGGCATCTCTAAGGTCAACGCGATGCTGTTCATCCGCTTCGGGTAGCACCCAGACTAGTCGACCAAGGTACTTCAATGGCGATTTCATCTGTAGCGCAAAATTAAGCCCGTATTTATCCAGTCTTCCGCTTAGAGCGCCATCTAATTCTTGCAACTCCGACACCAATTCGGACGCGTGCCATTGACGGCCATCGACCTGGTCCGCCACTATATCGAATGCCATTTCCGCCACCTTCTCAATCTCGGCATCGGATAAAGGAACATGTTTCCGGAGGCCGTAGGTTCCTCGACCAAGAAGAACGCCTACGTTAGCAAGAGCGTTGCGAATTTGAGACTCACTGATTTGCCTGCCCGAGATCTCACTAACCATCTGGGCAACCTCGCTCGTATGGAGCGGGTTTGGACTATCCTCTAGGGCAACCTGAACCAGTTGCTCTATGCCACGCCCGTAGGCAGTAAGGGTCCGCGAGTCCGTAGATCCGGAAAAATGACAAAGGCGTGATGCTTCAGCCCAGAGAAGTGGCGCCAGTTCTTTCCCTTGATCATGAAAGAAGCTTTCAACTGTCAGGCGGCATTCGTTCTCCGACCAATTCAGGTCGACCGCGCTCTCGAGCAATTGCCGTGCTTCCCTTAGTTTTTCGTTCCAAGTTTCCTGATCGACACGGGATACATAACTAACAGTGCCGATTTTCAAAACATGGAAACGCTTTTCGCAAATCGTGTCTATCAGATACGCAAGGACGTCTTGTTTTCCGGAAGTGCCTCTAAACCAGTCGTCCACGACCTCTAACCCGAAGAGAGGCAATGGTTCTTCCCGAGACTCCAAAATAGCGCTTAGCCGGTGTCGCATCACATCATCCCAGAGCTCTTTTGTGATGATACGCTCAAGTGATCGCTTCTCGATTTGACGAATTCGTTCGCGTGTTATGCCATAATCGCCGCCGAGATCCTCGAGTGTTCGTGGCGGTTCATTGAAACCCATTCGACCGAGGAGAACCTTGCGATCCCGTTCTTCGATTTCATTTAATGTTTTGAGAAGGTTTCCAATCAATCCGAGCGAGATAGCCGCGGATGGTTCGCCAGTCTGGCCACGTACGACATCCTTTTCTCGGGTATGTCCCGATCCCCGGTCAAATAAGGTCATTGAGGCGTGTGTATCGACCGCTCCACGACGGAGGCCCTCAAGAAGAGCTTCGGCTAAGTGCTTTTTTGAATGGCGTCCAAAGTTTTTCAGGCGAAAAAGTTCCGCCTCTGAATAGTGGTCTAGATCGGAGACGATCTTTATCCGGTTGTTGCTAAAAACGTTCCCTAGACGAACCGTCAGAGACAATCTTCCGACTTCAAGAGACCGGAGCCACGGCGGCGCACAGCGCACAATGTCCAACGGATCGTTTGGGTCATGAATCAAAGAGTCATAGCGAAACTGCCCTAGCGAGGTTCGAATTGAATCCTGCAACTCTCCCTCTCTCTCAAGGTAGCTTTCTTCATCATAGATACCCAACTGATTCAAGTTTCCTTCAATCTCTGGAGCCACTGACAAGAATTCAGACACCCATCCACTCGCAACGGGTACTTGATTAACACCGCTTGCCGTGTCACCCTTGCCTGAAAATCCTGTTTGAGAAATCGAAGGTACAGTTGGATCCTCAATACTGTATCCCCAGCCTTCAAGAGCGAGAAATATAGGCAAGTCATCCACTTCGGCGACCTTTGCTACTGAGCATTTAAAAGGCTGCGGCAGCACAAATCTGGCGCCCTGAGTCACGAGCATCCGCCCTTCGTTGTTGCTAGCAACTTCATTGAAAACGCGTGCCGGCGGGCGCCCGAAACCTACATGTATGACACCTGCAAGTGCTCCATCCGCCAGTAACTTGGTCCATTCCTCGTGAACCTCTTCCAATTTCTGGGAGACAAAGATTTTCCATTCTGACCCTCGTTTTTGGGTCATCAAAAAGAGTCTGAGCGGAGAGTTCATTGGGCTGATGCGTCGTCCACACTCTTCAGAAGGGCTGTAAAATCCAGCTGCCCCTGCGAGGCCTGTTCATACAGTTCACGAACGCCCCAATCCGCCAGGCGCTCGGCGATTCGATAGACTGAGGTCGTCTCTAGTTCATCTTCGTACAATGCTTCAATAGCGCTCCGTATCAACTGCCCCGGGTCAAGCGATCCCACGTTAAACAGTGTCTTACGCTTTCCGATCTCCGAGGGAACAATACCGGAAGCAACAGCAAGACTGATCGCAAATCGATAGCCGTCCAATTTCTCGGCAAAGATTTCTTGCTCTTTCATCTGATCAAGGAGATCGTCGGCGTTCTCGGAAAGACCGACCGTTGTGACTTCAGATTCAATCATAGTTTGGACCTTTCGATTTTCGTCTGTGTCTCTGAGACCTCGATTAGATCGTAAACCGCGCCGATACGGTCCTTAATGGACTCAAGATCTGTTTCTCGACGAATCTCGCCGCCATGAACGAACAAAACGAACTGAGTGGTCACCGACGGTAGGTAGCCTAAGATGTTGTTCCGGTGCTTAGGGTCGAGGCGGCCGAATGGAGTGTCCATTACCACTGGTCCTGCCGATCGGCCCGTCCTGTTGAGGCCATCTATTAATGATAGTGCGACGATCTGTTCAGCACCGGCACTTCGCATTGAAACGGTGCGCCCATGGCTATCGATGATACTCAGACCATAATTCTCGTTTATCTGGAGACCTTGATAGGCGTCTTGCGTCGTCATTTCGCGAAAAGCGTCGCTTGCCAGTTGTTCGACCTTGCCGCGAAGCCGATCACGAAGCTTTTCAATACTGGCAGAGAAAGCTCTTTCCAAATTGGAGGTTAGCGCAACTTTCTTTGTGGTCTTGTCGGCCCGTGCAGATGCCACGCCTTCAATTGCCTTTCTTGCAATCGCGAGGTCTTCCTTAACTTTCCGGATATTGGTCCTCACACTGTCAACATCGCTGTTGAGCTTTCCTTCTTCCTTCAGGAGATCCGCAATCCGCGACCGTTTTCGAGCGATTTCGGTTGCGTCCTGCTCATCGATTTTATCCTCAATGTCTTCAATCTCGTTCTCCGCTTTCTGAAGCTTGATCTGCGCGAGATTCACGTCCTTCTGGATCTGAAACAACCGCTGACCCGCCCCAGATCCACGAATTTTTTCCAGGTTGCCAAGTTGAGCTGATATTTCATTAAGTCGGGCGCTTACGTCTTTCTGAGCCATAAGCCCAGCTTGCATTTCACCGAGTGTCGTCTTTAGAGTTTCGCGAATTTTACCCGTGACCGGCTGCAGACACGTTGGACAGGAGTCTGTGTCAATCAACTCCCGGAGACGATCAATGTCCGCCTCAAATCGGGAGGTTGTCTTTATTTCTCCAGTTATGCGAAGCTGCTCCTCCCGCAGTTTTCTCTTCTTTTCGCCCAGTCGTGCGTCAAGCATGTCCTTCCAAGCAGAGGCTAGTACTTCATGGCGCTCGGTGTACTTCCGAGCAATGGTGGATTGGCTTTCGTCACGGTCTGCTCGAGCGGCGTCAAGTTTGGCCTTTAACGCAAGAACCGTCGCAGCAGCCTCAATTTCGTCTTCGAGGTTTTCGCGTTCTTCGCGAATCCCGGAGATCGACGCTTCAAGATACTTTTGATCGGCTTCAAAGGCCTCTAGCTTCTCGTTCAAAGCGTCAGTGCGCAATGCTTGTGCTTTCAGGCCCTGGATGTGAGCCAGTGCCTTGGTTTGGGCTCGCGAAGCGTTCTTTAGAATGGTGCCGAGTTCATCGCGTCCTCTGACGAGAGTCGGAACACCTAAAGCTTGCTCAATCGCGTCTTTGATCTGGCGCCCTTGTTCGCTCCCTTCGAACAGAAGCTCCTCATACTCCTGAAGCAGCTCGCCGTCAAAAAGGAAGAATCGCGACGTCTGCTCGGGGGCAACTTGATCGAGTTCATAGGCAACTTGGTTGCCCGCGACGACAGAGCCATTTTTCTTCAGTAATACTGAAGTCTGCAGGTCTTCCGAACGGGAAGGACGCACGACTGGGGAGCGGCGGTCCGCCGTCCGGCGAAGCTCGAAGACATCACCGTTAGCTTCGAATTCAACAAACACTTCGACGCGCCAGTTGTCCTCGAGCAATGCGTCCTTATTGACGATATCTATCAGAGGGATGAGGCGGGAATGCCTTCCCAACGCCTTTTCATAGAAGCCCCATCGAAGTGCGTTGAGAAGCGAAGTCTTCCCTCTCATATTGTCGCCAAAAACGAGCATCACATTTCGGGACCCGTCTTTAGGAAAATCAATAACTGCCTGGTCTTTGTAAGGCATGAAGTTTTTCATTGTCAGACGGATTAGCTTCATTTCAAAACCTCGGGTTCGGCTGACAGTTTCTCAACTTCGGAGTCAATTAGTCTTTCCATCTCAGCCATCGGCAGCGAGCGGTCAGAAGTAAACTGATTGTTCTTTTGAACAAAGTAGCATGCTCGAATAAGCTCTTCCGGCAAGTCTGGGGCAACCTCCAAGCGTTGTGCCAAAAGTATTTCGAGTGCAATGTCTGGTCCTGACCGTTCAGTCATCTTCTTCTACTCCGTCTCGAGCTGCGAGGTCGTCTATGTCGATGCCCATTTCCATGGCAATCGCCCTCAATTCTGCTCCAGCTGACTTATTGATGGCACCATTAGCGAACTCAATAGCACGTATCAGTTCCCCACGGAGGAGGCCAAGTTGCTCGGGTTCAGACTCCGAGTTCAATGGTCGCACGATGGCGTCATGAATCTGTGCCATGTTCTTACCAGGAGAAATCCGCAATACTCTTCCTCGTCGCTGAATGAATTGCCTTGGGTTTTGAGACGACGCTAAAATCAGAGCGTGGGAAACCTTGGGTATGTCTACTCCCTCGTCGAGGCACTTGATTGAAACCAGAATGCCGCCAAACTTGTGGAACCATTCCATCGTGGCCACTCGATCGCCAATCATGTTTGAGTGGTACTCGATAGTTTCAATTCCCGTCACCCGAAGCGCGTTTACAACATCGCCAAGTTGCTCACTGTCCTCGCAGTAGATCAGCCAACTCTGACCGTCGCGGTACTCTCGTTTGATTGTACGAACTGCAAGATCCACCTTCGCTGTCGCCTTCTTGGCAATCCTCGAACGTTGAATGAGCAGCATTTTTGCTCGTTCGCTTAACAGCTTTTTTCCATTGGCATCAGTGCTGCTTCTTGCGATTTCCTTTTTTATTCGATTTGTGAAATCAAGCCATTGGTCCGCTTCATCCGCGTTAAGGCTGATAGCGTGCGGGAAATACTGATAAGGCACCAAGCGACCGGCTTTCATGGCATCTCCAAGCGTGATTGGTGGAGGCACAACACCGCCGAAGTAGTCCATGAGCCTTTTTGTTCCCTCAGTATCGCCGTAGCGCCGTGGTGTCGCGCTCAGTCCAAGTCTTAGGCCCGCCGCTATCTTGAGCGCACGCGAATTAATGGGACTGCCTATTTGATGAACTTCGTCAACAACCAGCAGCAGTTCGTCGCTCTCAGCGACCCCTGCCAGAAAGAGATCAGTTGCAGCGGTGGGCATCATCGCCAATGTCACCCGTGGTCCTAATTCCAGATCTGCAGCTGTCATGCTCTTGAGCCTACCGTGCAACTTCCAACGGTTTTGACCATCACCAGCCAGCATCAAGGCCGCGTCTGGTATCTCATCGCTGATCTCTTCAGCCCACTGATGCAGCAGCAGCCTGCTCGGCACGAGAACAAGGGCAGGTTTGCCGGTCTTGACGTGATCCCTAATTGCTACGATCGCTGTGAAGGTTTTGCCAGTTCCAGTAGCGTGCTCAAAGATGCCGCGGCAACCTTGCGTTCGCCAAGCATCAAGTGCCTCGGTTTGGTGTGGCAGGGGTTGTCGGCGAGACGTCGGGGTGACTGGGACGCTTTCCATGATTTCTTCGATGCTCTTAGCGGCGTATTTGCGTAGATAGATTTCGGCCGTCTCGGGGAACGCCGAGACCGTGACGCTAGGATCCTTCCCCGACCAGAGTGTCGCGAAATGGTTTCGATGTTTCTCGATCCGGATCCTATCGGAAGGCCCATTCCAATCGCAAAAAACTTCAATTGCCTCGAAGTTTCCTTCTGCGTGCCAGCCGCTCCATGTTTCATTTGTTGATCCACGGAAACTTACGGTGTGACCAAAGCCATCCGTGAAAAGTCCAATCTTTTCGTGGTATATTCCATTTCCAGAGTTCAGTTCGGCTAGCCTAACCTCTAGTGCCCCACAAGAAATAAGAGTTGCTAGGGCTTTGGCAGGAAAGGCTGTCGAGGGCTCAGCCAGCAATCGATCAAACTCTTCAATGATTGCAGAGGCCAAGATTTCGTCGCGACGCGCGTAACCGCCTGAAATACTTCTGACATCCTCTTCACTGAGGCTTGGCGAGCAGATCAGTTGAATTCGGCCTCCGCGACGCGCGAACTCCAGAAGTGTCCGTCCAATGATCAGTAAAACAGAAGATCGAAAATAGCCAACGGCTCTTTGATATAGATCCGCATTTCGAAGGCATTTTTTGTAAAAAGTCTCGACCGGATCATTCTTTGTAGAGCGGTATTCAGTATCAAGGTCGAGTCTTGATAAATCCCCCCTAAAAGCAATATCCGTCGCATTACTAATCATTGTTGCTCTTTGCATTGCTCGGCTTTGACGCAAGCCCTCATTGTTGGACCAACGTTCTGTCTTCTACCCTCGGACCGTTGCCAGCTTCGGTCAATCCCGGTTCTACTCAACGGCCGCGGTTTGAAGGACTCGATTGGTGCTATGGTATGGTTTTCGAGTCATGAGGATGCACTTCGGGAACCGGCGGGGCAAGCAATGAAACGGTTGCACGTTTACAAGAGCCATTCGGGGATTACTGATACCTTGGCCAGTGGTTCGATGTGTGTTCCATAAGCCGAAACGACTGACGTCGAAGTGGTCAGATCGGCGCGCCAAAAAACTATGAAAGTTCAGTACTTTGCAAGCTATTCACCAAAATCCCGCAGTCATGAGGTTCAGAGAATGTTGGCCCGGAGAGAACGTTTAGGGCCATCCTCGCGCCGGAACAGGTGCTCAGCCCTTCCCGCATAACCCTCGAATACAACGAGAAAATCCGGCCGCAGCCGGATCGGGAGAAACGTTTCTCTAGGGCAAGTGGCGGAGACGAAGGGATTCGAACCCTCGAGACGGTTTCCCGTCTGCACCCTTAGCAGGGGTGTGCCTTCGACCACTCGGCCACGTCTCCACCGCCCCGTATATTGGCCAAGATGCCGGAGAACAAGGGCTTTCTGGACGGATTTGCGGGGCGGGCCGGGACGGGCTCCACATCGCTCCAGACCACTGATTTCCTGCGATATTCCCCGCAGAAACGGCAGATCGCCCCGGGCCTGGCGGCGCGGGGCGATCCGGCAGGGCGCGACTCGTGGGGGCCCGGCCCCGCCTCAGCCCGGCAGATGCAGGACCAGACCATCCAGCGCTTCGGTCACCGGGATCTGGCAGGAAAGCCGCGAGGCCTCGCCCACGTTCTCGGCGAAATCCAGCATGTCCTGTTCGATGGGTCCGGGGCCGCCGACCCGCTCCAGCCAGTCCGCGGCAACATGCACATGGCAGGTCGCGCAGGAACACGCCCCGCCGCATTCGGCGATGATGCCCGCCACATCGGCCCGCCTTGCGGCCTCCATGACGCTGAGGCCGGGTTCGGCCGCAACGACCTGCGTGGCGCCGCCCGGGGCGACGAAATGGATCTCGATCATGGGAAACTCCGTGAGAAATCAGGCGCCGCAGCCCATCCCACCCGAGACGCCCAGCGCCTCGCCGGTGATGAAGCCCGCGTCCTCGGAACAGAAGAAGGCGATGGCGGCGGCGATTTCCCCGGGCTGGCCAAGGCGCCGCAGCAGGGTCAGGCGGGCCATGTCGTCGAGGATCTTTGTGCCGGCCTCGGCCACCGC
This sequence comes from Pararhodobacter sp., assembly GCF_034676075.1. Classification (GTDB taxonomy): domain Bacteria; phylum Pseudomonadota; class Alphaproteobacteria; order Rhodobacterales; family Rhodobacteraceae; genus Pararhodobacter. Next base: position 84,393 of record NZ_JAUCCQ010000002.1, read on the forward strand.
GCGGTCGACCATCGGCGTCTGCACCGGGCCCGGCAGCACGGCGTTGACCGTGATCCCGTAGCGCGCGTTCTCCCGCGCCAGCGACCGGCCGAAGCCCAGAAGCCCGGCCTTGGCCGCGGCATAGACCGCGCCCCCCCTGGAGCCGAGCCGCCCGGCCTCGGAGGAGACCAGCACGATCCGGCCCCAGCCCCGGGCCTGCATCCTGGGAAGCACGCCGTGGCAGAAGGCGAAGGCGCTCTCCAGGTTCACGGCCAGCAGGCGCTGCCAGTCGGCGGGGCCTGTGGCGGTGAAGAAGGCGTGCTGATCGGCGCCTATGTTGTTGACGAGGATGTCGAAACCCTCGCCCGCCAGAAAATCCGCGACCGCCGCCGTATCGGTCCCGTCCAGCGCCACGAACCCAGCGCCGGTTTCATGGGCCAGTGCCCCGCCCGCCGTCGCGTCGCGGTCGACGAAGGTCACAGTGCAGCCGCTATGAACCAGCCGCCGCACCGTCGCCGCCCCGATCCCCGCCGCCCCGCCGGTCACCAGCGCGCGGCGCATCAGCGCCCGGTAAAGCGCGGGGCGCGCTTCTCGATCACCGCCGCCAGGCCCTCGCGGCTGTCCGCCGTGGCCGAGAGCCCGGCCACCGTCCGCGCCTCCTCGGGCAGACAGCGCTCCACATCGAGGGCGTTCCACAACAGCCGCTTCGCCGCCGATTGCGCCAGCGGCGCGCCCTGGGCGTAAAGCGCGGCGGTGGCCTTGGCCTCGTCCGCCAGCTCGGCATCCGGCACCATGCGGCTGATAAGCCCGATGCGTTCCGCCTCCGCCGCCTCGACCACGCGATTGGACAGCACGATCTCGGCCGCGCGGCGGAAGCCCACCAGATGCGGCAGGATCACCGAGGCGCCGCCATCGGGCGCCATGCCGACCCGCGTGGCGCCCGCCATGAACTTCGCCCCCGCGCCCGCGATGACGATGTCCGAGGCGCAGACCAGCCCCAGCCCGCCGCCGCCCGCAGCGAAGCCCTGCACCTCGGTCACCACCACCGCATCCAGCCGGATCAGCGCGCCGATCGCCATCTGCAGCCAGGCCGTGACCTCACGCAGGAAATCGCCCAGCCCCTCGCCCATCGCCGCGAATTCGCGGACATCGCCACCCGCGCAGAAGTTCCGCCCCGCACCCCGCAGATGCACGACCCGCACCCCCGGCTCGCGGTGGCAGCGCATCACCGCCGCATGCAGCGCCTGCATCAGGGCGATGTTCATGCCATTGGCGGCCGCGGGCCGATTGAGGGTGATCGTCGCCACGCCCGCGTCACAGGACAGCAGCACGGGGCCTTCGGAAATCCAGTCCATCATGCTCACACCAGGAAGGAGAGGGTAAAGACGGGCCGCGCGTTGTTCACCAGCCCGATTTTCTTGCGCACCAGCCGGAAGGCGCCGCCCACCAGCCTGAGCCGATACTCGTTGCGCGCCGCCCAGATCGTTTCGCCGCGCAGATTGTCCTCGTAGATCAGGACATTGGCGCGAACCGAGACTTCGGCCCCCTCGACCCCGACCACCTCGATATTCGAGATCAGCCGCGCCAGTTCCGAGCGCGGTGTCTGGGTGTGGCGGCGGCCGGTCTTCAGCTGCTCGACCCGCACCTTGATGCGCGAGCGGTTGTCGTAAAGGATCGACATCTGCCGCTCGGGGTCGGTGTCATGGCCATTGGCCGGCACCCAATAGATCGCGTCGTCCTCCCAAAGCTGTTCCCAGGCGTCATAGGCATGGGTGTCCTGCAAACGGGCCTCCAGATAGAGGAATTGCGCCACGCGGTGGTGCAGATCGACGGGGCTCAGCGCCGCCAGATCCACGGGTTTCTCGGCAAGCATCGGGTCCATCGCATTCACTCCTGCATCAGGCTGAGGTAGTGCCGCCAGATCCCGCGCTGGGGCACTTCGTCGGTCGAATGTCCGATGCGGAATCCCTTCTCGTCCCGCCGCTCGCGGTGCAGGCCGCGGCTCAGGACCAGCCATTCGGGATCATGGATCAGCGCCCCGCGGTGGTTGCGCTCGTACATCTCGGTATCGTCGGCCAGCAGCAGCCCGGCAGGCCCGACCGAACCCATGGTCTGCTGGCGCAGACGCCGGTTGATGTCCGGCGCGCCCTTGAACTGGACGGCGGTGACATGCTGGATCGTCTCGTCCACGGCCATCGGTTGCAGGACGAAGATCTGGATCTCGGCGATGAACAGGTTCGGAAAGATCATGGTATGCGGCGAGCCGTCGATCATGATCTGCCGCGCCCGTTCCTCCCCGTAGGCCGCCTTCATCGCCGCGGTGTAGTCGGGCAGCCGCTCCTCCGAGGTGCCGAACCATTTCAGCGGCGTGTCGAGGCGGCGCCATTCCGGGCGCAGGTCGAATTCGGTGTGCCCGTTGCCATAGTCGCGGGTCAGCGCCGTCGAGTCCTTGCCATAGAGATTGGCGATGCCGCTCTTAGTCACCTGGAAGATCGAGGAATGGACGAAGCCGGGGTGATAGCCGTCGGTCTCGTTCTCCAGCATGAATTTCCAGTTGGCCTTGGTGCGGTGCTGCAGGAAGCCCGCGGTCAGTTCCAGCTCGCCGGTCGGGGAATTGTCGCACAGCTGATCGAGCGCCGCCTTGGCGCCGCCCAGATGCTCCATCAGCGAGGGCCCCTCCGCCGCCATCGAGCCGAAGACGAAGCCGCGATAGATGCCGATCCGCGCCACCTTGCCGAGGCCGACGCCGGTCTTCGACACGTCCTCATAGCCGTCGGGCAGCGCGTAGCCCATCAGCTCGCCGGTGTTGGCGAAGGTCCAGGAATGGTAGGGGCAGGTGAAGGTCGCGCGGTTGCCCTGCTTGTAGGCGCAAAGCTGGTTGCCGCGATGCGGGCATTTGTTCAGCAGCAGCCGGATCTCGCCCTGCCGGTCGCGCACCATCAGCACCGGGGTCGGGCCGATGGACTTGGTGACGTAGTCGTTGGCGTTCGGCACCTCGCTCTCGTGGCCGATATAGACCCAGGTGCGGTGCCAGATCCGCCGCATCTCCTCCTCGAAAATGGCGCGGTCGGTATAGAGCCGGCTGTGAACGCGCGCGGGTTCGATCAGGGATTCGATCCGCGGAAGGGTGGTTGTCTCGGTCATGGCGGGCTCTCTCGCTCGTCGGGAATCGGCGGACAAATTATCCGAACGTTCGTTCTGTTTTTGAGAATCAGGCGCCCGGTGTCAAGGGGATTTCGCGCCACCCGCCACCCGGCGCCGCACAGCGTCATTCATTTCATTCTGCCAGCAATACGCTCTTTTTCCTGAAAATACGGCCGTTTCCGAGCAAAAACAGAGGTCCGAAATGTCGGATTGCTTGATCGCCACGCTTCGTATAAATTGTCCGAACGATCTGACGATTATATGGCGAGACGCCGGGTCAGATCTGGGAGAACACGGTCAGGGAGGACCCGATGAACACGCACAAGACCCTTGCCTTCGCGGCAGTGCTGGCGGCGCTTGGCGCCCCGGCGGCGCTGGCGCAGATCCGCATCGGCGCGACGCTGGCCGAAACCGGCCCCGCGGGCGCGCTGGGCGACCCGGAGGCCAAGACGCTCCGCCTGCTGGTCGAACAGATCAACGCCGCGGGCGGCGTGCTGGGCGAGCCGCTGGAACTGGTGCTCTATGACGACGGCGGCGACCCGAACAACGCCCGCACCTTCGCCACCCGGCTGGTCGAGCATGACGAGGTGGTGGCGATCATCGGCGGCACCACGACCGGCACCTCGCTCGCCATCCGCTCGGTCGCCGAGGAAGAGGAGATCCCCTTCATCTCGCTCGCCGGCGGGATCGAGATCATCGACCCGGTGCAGCCCTTCACCTTCAAGACCCCGCATACCGACCGCATGGCCTGCGAGAAGATCTTCGAGGACATGCAGGCGCAGGGGATCAGCCGGATCGGCATGATCTCGGGCACTGACGGCTTCGGCGCCTCGATGCGCACCCAATGCCTCTCGGTCGCCGAAACCTACGGGATCACCGTGGCGGCGGATGAAAGCTATGCGCCGGGCGACGCCGACATGGTTCCGCAGCTGACCAACATCCGCAACACCGAAGGGTTGCAGGCGGTCCTGAACCCGGGCTTCGGCGCGGGTCCGGCCATCGTCACCCGCAACTACCGCCAGCTGGGGATCGAACTGCCCCTTTACCAGTCGCATGGCGTGGCGGGTCAGGCCTATATCGACCTCTCGGGCGCCGAGAATGCCGAGGGCGTGCGCCTGCCGGGCACCGCGCTGCTGATTGCCGACCAGCTGGCCGAGGATGACGGGCAGCGCGCCGCCGTCGTGGCCTACCGCGACGCCTATGTCGGGCGCTACAACGAGCCGGTCTCGACCTTCGGCGGCTATGCCCATGACGCGCTGGCGATCCTGGTCGACGCCATCACCCGCAACGGCGAGGCCGAGCCCGATCCGGCCGACCTGCGCGACGCGATCGAGGCGACCTCGGGCCTTGTCGGCACCACCGGGATCTACAGCTTCACCGCCGAGGATCACCTGGGCCTCGACCTCTCGGCCTTCCGGCTTCTGGAAATCCGCAACGGCGGCTGGACGCAGGTCCAGTAACGCCAGACCGGGCGGCGCCCTTGCAAGCGGGCCGCCGCCCGGCCCCATCCCAACCACCGCGGGTTCCCATGGCCGATCTTCTGCAATTCCTGATGTCCGGGCTGACGGTCGGCGCGGTCTACGCGCTGCTGGCGCTGGGATTCACCATCATCTTCAACGCCTCGGGCGTGGTGAACTTCGCCCAGGGCGAATTCGTCATGCTGGGCGGCATGGGCACCGCCTTTGCCATCGCCGCGGGCCTGCCGGTGCCGCTGGCGGCGCTGCTGGCGATCCTGGGCACGGCGGCTGTGGGCGTGGCGCTGAACCGGCTGGCCATCGCCCCCGCCCGCGGCGCGCCGGTCGTGTCGCTGATCATCATCACCATCGGCGCGGCGATCTTCCTGCAGGGCGCGGCGGGGCTGATCTTCGACAAGCAGATCCACCGCTACCCGGGCTTTTCCGGCGAGGCACCGCTGAGGCTGGCGGGCGCGACCCTGCTGCCGCAAAGCCTGTGGGTCATGGCGGGCGCGGCGCTGACCTTTGCCGCGCTCTGGCTCTTCTTCACCCGCACGCTGACCGGCAAGGCGGTGCTGGCCACGGCCAACAACCCGCTGGCCGCCTCGCTGGTCGGGATCAACACCAAGGCGATCATGGCGCTGTCCTTCGGCCTGTCGGCGGCCATCGGCGCGGTGGCGGGCGTGCTGGTCACGCCGATCACCATGACCGCCTACAACACCGGCGTGGCGCTGGCGCTGTCGGGCTTCGCCGCCGCCATGCTGGGGGGGCTGGGCAACCCGCTGGGCGCGCTGGCCGGGGGCCTGCTGCTGGGCGTGCTGGAGGCGCTGACCGCGGGTTACGTCAGCTCACAGTACAAGGATGCGGTGTCCTTCATCCTGATCATCCTGGTGCTGGCGCTGATGCCGCAGGGCCTGCTGGGCCGCAAATCGACGGACCGGGTCTAGGGCCATGCGGATGAAACCCAAACACGTGACGCTGCTGATCCTGACCCTGCTGGTCGTCGCGGCGCCCTTCTTCTTCCCCTCGGGCTTTTACTACCGGATCGGGGCGCTGATCTTCATCAACGCCATCGCCGTAACCGGGCTGGTGATCCTCATCGGCTATGCCGGGCAGATCAGCCTGGGGCACGCGGGTTTCGCCGGGATCGGCGCCTATGCCTGCGCGCTGGCGCCCGAGCATCTGGGCCTGCCCCCGGTCGCCGCCATCGCGCTGGGTGCGGCGCTGTCGGCGGCGCTGGCCTGGCTGGTCGGGAAGCCGATCCTCCGGCTGCACGGCTATTACCTCGGCGTCGCCACGCTGGGGCTCGGCATCCTCATCTCCATGGTCCTGTCGAACGAGGCGCAATGGACCGGCGGCCCCGATGGCATCGCCGTGCCCGACCTCGGGCTCAGGGGGCTCTTGCGGGACTTTGGCTGGCGCGTCGGCGCGGGCGAGCTTTGGTACGGGCTGGCGGGGGCGGTGATGATCCTTGGCGCCTGGCTCGCGCTCAACCTCTTTGACAGCCCGACCGGCCGGGCGCTCAGGGCGCTGCACGGCTCCGAAGTGGCGGCCCGGACCATGGGCATCGACGTGGCCCGCCACAAGCTGCACGCTTTCGTCGTCTCGGCGGTCTATGCCTCGGTCTCGGGCTCGCTGCTGGCGCTGATGAACCGGCTGATCACCCCTGATGTCGCGGGCTTCATGCATTCGGTGCAGATGGTGACCATGGCGGTGCTGGGCGGCGTCGGTTCGGTGCTGGGGGCGATCTTCGGCGCGACCATCCTGACCGCGCTGCCGCAACTGCTGACCGTCTTCCACCAATACGAGCACATGGTGCTGGGGCTGGTCATGATCCTGGTGATGATCTTCCTGCCCGACGGCCTGCTGCCCAGCCTGATGAAACGCCTGCGCGGGAGGGATGGCGAATGAGCGCACTTCTGGAAATCGACGGGCTCGGCATCGCCTTCGGCGGGATCAAGGCGGTCGACGACGTGTCCTTTGCCGTGCGCACGGGTGAGATCGTCTCGGTCATCGGGCCGAACGGCGCAGGCAAGACCACCCTGTTCAACATGATTTCCGGCCTCTACCGCCCGTCGCAGGGCAAGGTCCGGCTGGAGGGCACCGACATCACCGCCATGGAGCCGCATCTGCTGGCCCGGCGCGGGCTGTCGCGGACCTTCCAGAACCTGCAGGTCTTCGGCGAGATGACGCTCTTGGAAAACGTCATGGTCGGCCATCACCTGCGAGAAAAGGCCGGGGTGCTGTCCGACCTCCTCGGCCTGCCCGCCTCGCGCCGCAAGACCCGCGCCTCGGCCGAGAGCGCGCTGGCCCTGCTGGCCCGCGTCGGGCTGGAGAAGGCCGCCTATCGCGCCGCCCGCACCATGTCCTATGGCGCGCTGAAACGGCTGGAGATCGCCCGGGCGCTGGCGCTGGATCCCAAGATCCTGCTGCTGGACGAACCCGCCGCCGGCTGCAACGCCGTCGAGACCGAGGAAATCGACCGACTGATCGCCGAGATCGCCCGCGCGGGCGTGGCGATCCTTCTGGTCGAGCATGACATGAAGCTGGTGATGAAGATTTCCGCCCATCTCGTGGTGCTGGACCACGGCCGCAAGATCGCCGAGGGCGCGCCCGCCCAGGTCGCCCGCGACCCGCAGGTGATCGCCGCCTATCTGGGCCAGCACGGACAGGAACAGGTGCTGCATGTTGAAGGTTGAGGGGCTGCGCGCCCGCTACGGGCGGATCGAGGTCTTGCACGGCATCGACCTGGAGATCGCCTCGGGCGAGATCGTCTGCGTGCTGGGCGCGAACGGGGCGGGCAAGACGACGCTGCTGCGCTGCCTCTCGGGCGTGCAGCCCATCGCCGCCGGGACCGTCACCTTCCGCGGCGAGGATCTGCGCCCCCTGCCCGCCCATCGCCGACTGTCCCGCGGCCTGGCGCAAAGCCCCGAGGGGCGGCAGATCTTCACCAACCTGACGGTCGAGGAGAACCTGCGCCTCGGCGCCTGGCTCTATGCCGATGACCGGGTGCAGACGGACATGGATCACGCCTTCACCCTGTTCCCGGTGCTGAAGCAGAAACGGGCGCAGGCGGCGGGGGGGCTCTCGGGCGGGCAACAGCAGATGCTGGCGATTGCCCGGGCGCTGATGGGGCGGCCGTCCTGTCTGCTGCTGGACGAGCCCTCGATGGGGCTGGCGCCGATCCTGGTGGACCAGATCTTTGACGTGGTGCGGCAGATGAAGGCGCTGGGCGTCACGGTCCTGCTGGTCGAGCAGAACGCCTTCGGCGCGCTCCGCATCGCCGACCGAGGCTATGTGCTGGAAACCGGCCATGTCGCGCTTTCCGGCCCCGCCGCCGGGCTGATCGAAAACCCGCGTATCCGCGAGGCCTATCTGGGCCTCTGATCGCCGCATGGACAGGTCCCCGAAACCCTTTATCCTGCGCCCCAGGCAGCGGGAGGGCGGCGCGTGGCACTGACGGCATTGGCCTATCTGGGCATCCGGTCGGAACGGCTGGAGGATTGGGGCGATTTCGCCAGCGGGCTTCTGGGCATGCAACGGATCGACCGGGGCGGCAAGGCGCTGGCCTTCCGCATGGACGACCGGCAGCAACGCCTTCTGGTCAGTGACGAGGCCGGTGACACGCTCGCCTTCATCGGCTTCGAGGTCGCGGCGAAGGCCGACCTCGACACATTCGCCGCGCGGCTCGACGCGGCGGGGATCGCCGTCCATCCGGGCGATGCGGCGCTGGCCGACCGGCGGCAGGTGGAAGCGCTCGTGTGGTTCCTCGACCCGATGGGCAACCGGATCGAGCTGGTCCATGCGCCGCGCCGGACCGACGAGCCCTTCATCCCCGGCCGCCCGATTGACGGGTTCAAGACCGGCCCTCTGGGCATGGGCCATGCCGTCCTGCATGTGAAGGACATCGCGGTGATGCTGCCCTTCTACCGCGACCTGCTGGGCTTTCGCGTCTCGGATTACGGGCTGACGCCCTATCCGCTCTATTTCTTCCACCTCAACGCCCGGCACCACAGCTTTGCCATGGTCGGATCAGGCGGGGCCGGGTTTCATCATTTCATGGTCGAATACCAGAACCTCGACGATGTGGGTCAGGGCTATGACATCGCCGGGCTCGACCCCGAGCGCATCGCCTATACGCTGGGGCGGCACACCAATGATTACATGACGTCCTTCTACGCCAAGACCCCGTCCGGGTTCTTTGTCGAAAGCGGCTGGGGCGGGCGTTTGATCGACCCCGCGACTTGGGAGCCGCTTGAGACCCATGACGGGCCCAGCTTCTGGGGTCACGAACGGCTCTACCTGCCCGAGGGGCCGCGGGGAAAGATGCGTGAGATGCGGATGGAGGCCGCGCGCCGCGGGGTCCGGGCGCCGCCGGTGGTGGATTGCCCCTGGCTTTACGATCAATGGACCGGCGGGCAGTAGCCGGGGCTCAGCCCTGCGGGACCGGCTGACGCAGGAAGCCGGGGATGCAGGCCTCCAGCCCCGCGGGCAGCACCAGCCAGGCCCCGGCAGCATAGAGCCGGGCGGTCAGGTCCGGCGCCTCGGACCGCAGGGTCAGGGAGACGGGCGAGCGGCCGGTGACGGCGACATCGCCGGGCAGAGCGGACAGCAGGCCTTGCGGCGGGAAGGGGACGAAGGCCGCCGGAGCCTCGCCCCCCAGCCGCATGACCAGCGCCAGCGTGGCGATCCAGCCCAGAAACAGGATGGGCAGCGCCAGGAGCAGACGCCGGATCATGGTCCCGCCTCAGTAATCATGGATATGCTCCAGCCTGAGGCCCCTTGCGTCGAGCCCTCGCAGGGTTTCGGCCAGTTCCGCCACCGGCACCAGAAACAGATGCCGCGTATCGCCGTAGCCCTGCCGCGGCAGGTCGAGCATCGCGCCCTCCTCCTGCGGCCGGTCCGAGATCGCGGTAAAGAGGATCCGGTCGTTGCCCGCCATATCGACGAAACGCGCCCCCTGCCCCGCCCAATCGGCCAGAATGCCGGTGAGTTCGCGGTAGCGCGGCGTCTCGACCTCGTAGCCCGCGCCGACCGGGCGCAGCACGGTGACACCGGGCGTGGCGGCCAGTTGCTCCGGCGTCAGCCCCTCCACCACCATTTGCAGGGTCAGGTCGTCCTGCCCGGTCGCCGCCACCGCCCCGGCAATGGCCCCCGCGTAAAGCGCCCGGGTCCGGTGTTCGAGGCCCAGCGCAAAGGCCCGTTCCCGGTCACGGAAGACACCCGTATTCGCCGCATCCAGCGCCGCGGCATCGGCGCGGAAATCGTAGCGATACCACGGCACCTGCTGCAGGAAACGCGCATAGCCCGCCGCCTGTTCGGCGGACAGCCGGTCCAGCGGCGCCGGTTCCGGGCCCCGGATCAGGGTGGCGATGCGGCCCAGCGTTTCCTCGTAGGCGGCCTTCATCGCCATCTCCAGCGTGAAGGAAACGCCGATCACGTAGATCGTGGTCTTGGTCTCGCCGTCGATCTCGCCCAGCGCGGCGCTCTCGCGGGTCAGGGTGCAGGCCGAGGTCCAGAACCCGGCGATCCCGCGCAGGAAGCCGTAGTCATGGGGATCGCCGGTGCGGATCACCTCGGCGTAATCGTCATAGGCATGAACGATATGCCATTCGGGATAGGTCAGCAGCGTGCGAATCGCGGGCCGGGTTTCCGAAGACAGCGGGGTGTGCGCGACCGGCGCGACCTCACCCCGGCACATCGTCTCGACCCAGAGGACCGGCGCGGCCAGCGCGACGATCGCCAGCGCCAGCGCCCCGGCCAGCCAGGCCAGAAGCTTCCGGATCAGCCTCATTTGCGGACCGAGACCAGACCGGCGACCAGCGCCACCGCGCCCAGCCCGATATGCGGCAGGTTGGCGGCGATCCTCAGCCAGCCGAAATCGGGGCCGAGGCTGTCGTTGGTGAAGATCCCGAAATCGAGGTAGCCCCAGCCGGTGAACAGCCCGGCGACGCCATCGCCCAGATAGGCCGCACCAAACAGGATCAGGAAGGTCTGCGCCGCCCGCTGCGACCGCAGCCCCGCGAACAGCGCCCAGAGCGCCGAGACGAGGTGCAGCGCATCATCGAACGGGTCGAGCGCGAAGATGCCGAAGGCCAGCCCCTGCTCGTCGGTCAGCCCGGGGATGTAGTTGATCGCGGCGGCGCCCAGCAGGATCACCGCATAGACAAGGCAAAGAAGGCGGGCGGGGGTCATGAGCGCTCCAGATACGTGTCCCAAAGGTTGTTGCGCAGGGTCAGCTGCGGGTCCAGCGCCCGCTTGGCCGCGGCGAATTCCCCGGCCCGCGGATAGGCGGCGAGGAATTGCGCCTGCGTCGCATGCGGGCGGTAGGGCAGATAGTATGTCCCGCCCAGCGCCCCGATCCGTTCAATCAACGCCTGCGTCATGCGGCGGTGATCGGCCTCGGCCCGCCGGGTCATTTCTTGCGTGAAGGACATGACGGCGGCGATCCGGGGGGTCGGCGAATGGGCCAGCACGCTGTCCGGGTCGGCGCCGACATAGCGCAGGGTCACGTTCAGGAATTCGACGAAAGCGTCGGGGATCACCGCGCGGCAGGCCTCAAGGAAGCCGTCGAAGGCCGCGGGCGGGACGAAATATTCGTGCAGGATATCGACGCGGGAGGGGTTGCGGTCATCCAGCGTCACCACGGGCTCATTCATCAGCGAATTGCGGGTGCTCTCCCCCGCCAGCCGCGGATAGAGCCCGCTTTCCACCCACCAGCGCAGATCCTTCAGCGCCTCGCGCCCGACCTGCGCGCGGTAGATGTACGAGGCCAGATGCGCCGTCAGCCCCGAGCCGGTGGCGGCGGGCAGGTCGGATTGGTCGGCGGTGGGGGAATAGGTCACCAGCATCGCCTCCTCGAACAGCGAGCCGCGCGCGACGTTGAGGCGGCCATAGGCCATGGGGATCGCCGGATCGTTCACCGCCTGCAGGAAGGCGGAGGGGAAATCCCCGGCGGGCATCACCGCAAAGGAGGGAGTCAGGCGCTGGTTCGGCACCATGTCCAGCTCCATGTCGACGATCAGGCCAATCAGCCCGTAACCGCCCATCGCCAGCCGGAACAGCTCGGCATTCTCGGTCCGCGAGGCGGTGACGAGGCTGCCATCGGGCAGCACCATCCGCAGCGAGCGCACGGTCGCGCCCATCGGCCCGTAGGGCACCGGCCAGCCATGGGCGTTCACCGAAAACGTCGCGGCGACGCCGAAATCGTGGTTCGACTGCATGACCGCGGGGGAAAAGCCGATCGCATCCAGTGCGGCGATGACCTGCGACCAGCGCGCGCCGCCGTTCACGCGATAGGTCTGGGTGACGGGGTCGGGGTCGATCCAGGCGTCGTCCACGGTGATGGCGTGCCCGTCTCGCGGGATCGCCTGCCCGCCCATCGAATGCCGGGCGGCACCCACGTTGACCGGGCGCCCGGCGGCGCGGGCGGCGGCCAGTTCGGTGCGGAACACCTCGACCAGCGCCTCGCCCCGGGCGGCGGGGCGAATGTGGGAATGGATCGGCGTGGCCGAGAGCAGGCTCGCGTCGTTCAGCAGCGTCGGCCCGGCCAGCTCGCCCCCCAAGGGGGTCATCCCGTCGCGGGGTGCCAGTCCCGGCGCCCAGCCGCGACCGGCCAGATAGCCCGCCACCGCCCCGCCGCCCAGCAGCAGACCCCGCCGCGTCAGTTTGCCCATTCTGTCCCTCCGGCTGCGTCACCGCGCCACGCTAGGCAGGCGCCCGCCGGGGCGCAAGACGGGGAGCGTGACGCGCGGCGCCCGGCCGCTCACTCGGCCGGATGGGCCCGCGGCGTCCAGGCCGAAAGAGGGGCCGACACGGTGGCCGGCACCGGGGCCGGGACCGGCACGGCGACCGGGGCCGGGCGGCGCTTTTGCGCCTTCTGCCGCTCGGCCAGCGCGGCGATGGCGATGCTGAGGGCGATGCCGAGGGGCGGCAGCAGCCAGGCCATCCAGGCGGGCTGGTCATACCCCGCCATCACCACCTGGAAGAGCAGCGACAGCACCGTCCCCGCGGCGAAGACCAGAAGCCCGTGGCGCCCCATCAGCCGCAGGGGCGCAGCCCAGGCCTGCCCGCAGAGCGTTCTCACCGAGGCGAGGCTCGCCAGCAGATAGACCAGCGCCAGGATATGCAGCAGCCGGGGCAGCGAGACATAGGTCTTGTCATGCGCGGTGAAGAGCGGCGGCGCCCCCAGCCGTTGCGCGCGGGCCATCTGGTGGTTCAGCACCTCGCCCAGCCCGGGCAGATAGCGCCAGGCCAGTACGAAGACCAGGAACCCCGCCGCCAGCGCGATCAGCACCGGGTGGCGCGGCACCAGCCGCTCGCCCTTGCGCATGGCAAGCCCGGTGGCGAGGCCGACCATGAAGATCAGCTGCCAGGACAGCGGATTGAAGAACCAGCCGCCCGGATTGGGGTAATTGGGCAGGTTCAGATACCAGATCCCCGCCGCCAGCCACAGCGACAGCGACAGCGCCAGCAGCAGGCGCGGGCTCCACAGGCCGATCAGGATCGCCCCGGGGGCCGCCAGCATCAGCACCGCATAGGCCGGCAGGATGTTCACATAGCCCAGCTGATGCGTCAGCAGCGGGATGCCCAGCAGCGCGGCCTCGGTATTCTGGAACACCTGCCGCAGGTTGATCGTGGTCAGCAGCTCGGGCAGGCCGAAGAGGATGGAGCCCCCGGCGAAGATGGCGATGGCCCAGAAAGTCAGCAGGATCTGCGCCTGATAGAGCGTCCAGGCCCGCCGCCAGACCGGCTGCACCGCGGGCCAGAGGCCGCGCTCGGCCCGTTCCTCGCCGGAAAAGCGCCCGGCATAGGCGAGCCCGACAGCCACGCCCGAGATGACGAAGAACGCCTCGGCCGCGTCCGAGAAACCCCAGTTGCGCAGGGTGAAGCGCTCGTAGGGATTGCCCGGCACGTGGTCGATGAAGATCATCACCAGCGCCGCGCCGCGAAAGGCGTCGAGGCGGGGATCGCGGGCACGCGGCAGGCGGGGAGTGTCAGACCGGGGGGTGTCAGACCGGGGCATGGCCAGCCTCGCGGATCGGCGGCTCGGGCGCGGCGGGCGCGGTCCCGCTCCAGGCGGCGAGGATCGCGTGATAGCGGCGCACGACCGGCGCGGGCGCGGCCTCGTCGGGGACGGCAAAGACGCTGCGGCCGATGGCGCGCGAGGTCAGGGCGATGATCAGCGGCGCCGCCACCATCGGCAGGCAGACCGGCGTCAGCCAGAGCGTCAGCTCCGGCGCGACCCGCGCGACCAGCACCAGCGCCGCGACGCCCACAGCCGAGATCCAGAGCCCCGCCTGCACCCCCTGCCCCAGCGTCAGCGAGCCCTCGCCGCGCTGGTTGGCGGGCCAGCCGCCGTCGCGTCCGGCAAAGACCTGCATCACGGCACGGCTTTGGTACATCAGCATCAGGGGTGCGATGATCGAGGTCAGCGCGATCTCGACCAGCACCGACAGCCCGGCCTTCAGCCCGCCACCGAAGCCCCGCGCCCGGCCCGACAGGATCGCGCCGGTCAGGATCGCCACCTTGGGCAGGATCAGGAGACCGGCGATGCCGAAGACCAGCGTGGTGATCTCCTTGGTGCGATCCGAGGGGAAGACCGGGAACAGGAGATGCGGCTCGGGGAAGTAATCGGGGGGCGGTGCCTTGATGGTCGCGACGATGGAGGCGATCATGAACGCCCCCCAGAGGACCGAGACCAGATAGGCGAAGATGCCTTGCAGGAAGACAAAGCGGCTCCACATCGGCAGGCCGGGGGCCAGCAGAAGGCGGATGTGCTGCAGGTTGCCCTGCGCCCAGCGGCGGTCGCGGCGGGCGAAGGAGAGGATGTTCTCCGGCCCCTCCTCGAACGAGCCTTCGATGGCGGGATCGACCCGCACCGCCCAGCCCGCCCGGGCCAGAAGCGCCGCCTCGACGTAATCGTGGCTGAGGATATGCCCGCCGAAGGGCGGCTTGCCCGACAGTTCCGGCAGCGCGCAGCTTTCGGCGAAGGCGCGCATGCGGACGATGGCGTTGTGGCCCCAGAAGGGCCCGGTCTGGCCCTGCATCCGCGCCAGGCCGCGGGTGAAGACCGGCCCGTGGAAGGCCGCGGCGAATTGCACCGCGCGACCGAAGAGCGATTGCGCGCCGATGATCCGCGGCAGGGTCTGCAACAGGCCCAGCTTCGGGTCGGCCTGCATCCGCGCGATCATGGTGCGGATGGCCGAGCCCTCCATCAGGCTGTCGGCATCGAGGATCACGGCGTAGTCATAGGCCCCGCCCGAGCGGCGGATGAAATCCTCGACATTGCCCGCCTTGCGGCCGCGGTTGTCGTTGCGCCGCCGGTAGAAGATGCGCCCGGTCCCGCCGGTGATCTGCAAGAGACGGACATAGGCGTGCCGCTCGCGCAAGGCGCCGCCCGCGTCGCGGGTGTCGGAGAGGATGGCGATATCGGCCTCGACCCCGGCCGCGCGGATCGACTGGTCCATGGCGGCGATGCGGGCGAAGGTGGTAACGGGATCCTCGTTGCAGATCGGCACCAGAACCACGGTGCGGGGCGCGGGCCCGGCGGCGAGGTCGGGGGCCGCGACCGGACGCGCCGGGGCGAGGCCGGTGAAGGCCAGCGCCGCGCCCCAGGCCAGCCAGGCGGTCGAGACGAAGATCAGCCCCGACCGCACCACATCCCAGAGATCGCGCCCGTCCTGAACCGCCGCCTCGATCAACAGAACCGTCGCCGCCAGCGCCGCGACCAGCGACAGCGTCAGCGCAAGGGTACGGGTGGCGACAGTGCGCCAGTCAGGGGGAAGGGGCTTTGCCATGGCAAGGGTCTCAGGCCCGGGCGCGGGGCGTCAGGGCCTGCCACAGCCGGTCGAGGAACGGCACCGGACGCGCCCGCTCCAACACCTGATGCGGCATGTCGAGAGGCGCCTCGGGCGGTGCCCAGAACGGAGCCTCGACCGCGTCGATGCCTGCTTGACCGGTTACGTTTTCATGCGCGCTCATTGCCGAACCCATTGGTATAGCCACGTTTCCGTCAGCGCCCGGCCAAAGCCGGACAGCCGCGCCCGCAATTCCACCACCGCCCCCGCGGGGGCCTGTACCTCGATCACCAGACGCCAAGTCTCGCTGTCGCCGACCCGGCTGAGGACCACCTCGGTCACCTGCCCGTTCGCCGCGCTGACATCAGGGTGAACCTCTTCGGGGTCGATCAGTTCCCCCAAAAGTCCGCCAGCGAAGTCGATGACGAACTTCCGCTTGTCCGGCGCCACCTCGGCCCCGGCCACGCCGGCGACGCCCGACCGGGTCCGCACGACACGCGCCACGTCCGTACCCCCGCTGCCCGGGGGCTCCAAGCCCCAGCTCAACCGGTAGGCGACTTCCAGCGCATCGCCAGCCCGGGTCGGGGCCGAGGGCACCCAATAGGCGACGATGTTGTCGTTGCCCTCGAAGGTCGAGGGGATCTCGATCAGCCGGACGACGCCCTGGCCCCAATCGCCCAGCGGTTCGACCATCAGCGAGGGGCGGCGCTCGTAATGCGCCTCGGCGTCCAGATAATCGTCGAAACGACGGCTGCGCTGGATCAGGCCGAAGGATTGCGGCGCGACCATGGTCAGATACGAGGACGCCAGCCGCGGCGGGTTGTTCAGCGCCCGGAGCAGCGTCTCGCCGCCGCGGGTATTGACCACCAGATATTCGCTGTCATGCACCGAGACGCGGAAATCGCCTGTCGCATCGGGATCGGCGCCGCCGAACATGAACATCGAGGTCAGGGGCGCAATGCCCAGCTGCTCGACATCGCGCCGGAGGAACAGCCGCGCGGTGACCTCCATCTCGGTATTCTCGCCCGGATGGATGACGAAGCGATAGGCGCCCGCCACCGACCGGCTTTCCAGCGCCGCGCAGAGCGTGACGCTCTGTTCACCCGGCGCGGGGCGTTCCAGCCAGAAGGCGGTGAAGCGCGGGAATTCCTCGTCACCCGAGAGCGCGGTGTTGACTGCGAGGCCCCGCGCGCTGAGGCCATAGAGCGTGCCGCGGCCCAGCGCCCGGAAATAGCTGGCGCCGAGGAAGGCGACCAGCTCGTCGAAAAGGTCGGCGCGGTTCAGGGGCGTCAGCAGCCGGAAACCCGCGACACCCGGCATCGGCGTGTCGGCCGGGACTTGATCGACCAGCCCGCCGCGGTATTCGAAATCCGCGGTCGAGAAGGTCATCGGCTGGGCGTTGCCGTCCACGACCTCGTAGACATGCACCGGCTCGCCAAACAGCCAGCCCAGGTGGAAGGCCTGAAGGCGCAGCTGCATCCCCGGGTCCTGCCAGCGGGTGCGGTCGGTACGGAACTGGATCCGCTGATAGCCATCGTAATCCAGCGCGGCCAGAAAACCCTCGACCTGTTCGGGATCGGGGGCGGCGCTGGCCGCGGCCTGGCGCATCCGCTCGGTCAGCAGATCGAAGGAGAAGGGCTCGGCCACCGGTTCGGCAGGCTGCTCGGCCGCCTCCTCGGCCCTCAGGCGCGAGGCAGGCAACAGCGCAGCCGCCGCAACGCTGCCTGCCAAAGCGGCAAACAGGCGGCGACGGGTCAGGGACGACGAAACAGGAACGCGGGGCGCAGGGCGCGACAGGGTCTTCAAATGGCAGCTCCAAGAGAGAATCGGGGCCTCTCAGGGCGATGATGCTTTTGCTTTTGCGAAAGAAAAGACAAGGGGGATGCTGCACGGCAGAAACCCGCGCAGCGGAATATCGCCATCGGCATGAGGAACCGGCAGCGCGCCGGTCAGGCGACTGAAAAGCGGGCAGAAAATTCGTGACTGCCCGCAAGCCGTGCAAAACAAGGTGGCGGGGCCGATTCCGGCCGCACCGCCCCCCTGCGGCGCGAAAGGCGGGAGGCCCCGCCTTTCACATTTCCGACATTCAGCCCCGCTGGCGGGCGAAATCCGCGAACCAGTCCAGCGCCGCCGGGTTCTTCGTCGCATCGCGGCTGGCGACCTTTTCCAGCGGCGCGCCCAGCAGCAGCTTGCGGATCGGCACTTCCATCTTCTTGCCGGTCAGCGTGGTCGGGATCTCGGGCACCGGCACGATCTCGTCGGGGACGTGGCGCGGGCTGCGCTCGGTGCGCAGGCGCTTGACGATCTCGGCCCGCTTGGCCTCGTCAAAGGCCGCACCCGCCTGCATCTGCACGAAGAGCGGCATGTAATAGCCGCCCTTGCCGTCCTCGATGCAGACGATCAGGCTGTCGGCGATGCCCTCGATCCCCTCCATGGTGCGGTAGATCTCGGCCGAGCCGATGCGCACCCCGAAGCGATTGAGCGTCGCGTCCGAGCGGCCCAGCACCACGCTGCCGCCGTGGTCGTTGAACCGCACCCGGTCGCCGTGGCGCCAAATGCCGGGGTACATGTCGAAATAGCTGTCGAGATAGCGCGCGTAATCCGTGTCGCCCCAGAAGAAGAGCGGCATGGAGGGCATCGGCTTGCGGATCACCAGCTCGCCCACTTCGCCGATGACCGGCTTGCCGTCCTCGTCGAAGGCCGCCGCGTCGCAGCCCAGCGCCGGCGCCTGGATCTCGCCCGCGCGGACCGGCATCAGGACCGAGCCCACGAGGATCCCCGAACACAGCTCCGTCCCCCCCGATTGCGTGGTCGAGAAGAGGTCTTCCTTCACCGCCTCATGCACCCAGGCCAGGATTTCCGGCGTGGCGGGCGAGCCGGTCAGCAGCATGGATCGCATGGCCGACAGATCGTAATCGCGGCCCGGGACGATGCCCTCCTGCCGGACCATGGTCATGAAGGTGGGCGAGACGCCGAAATGGCTGACCTTGGTCGCCTCGATGATCCGCCACAGCGCCCCCGCATCCGGGTAGGTCGGGTGCCCGTCATAGAGCGTGACCTTGCCGTTCAGCAGCGGCCCGGTCATCAGCGTGTTCCAGACCATCCAGCCGGTGGTGGAATAGCAGAAGTAGGTGTCGCCCTCGCCCATGTCGATGGCGAAGCCGCCGTTCTTCAGATGCTCCAGCACGATGCCATGATGGCCCTGCACGATGGGCTTCGGCAGCCCCGTGGTGCCCGAGGAGAAAAGCGTCCAGAGCGGGTGGTCCGAGGGAACGCGCTCATAGCTGAAAGCCTCGCGCGGAACCTCGGACCCGGTGAAAAGGTCGTCCCAGTTCAGCGTTTCGCCGTGGAATTCCGGGGCCTTGGCCGCGCCCGGCAGGTAGTCGAGCATGACCAGCGTCTTGGCGGTCGGCAGGTTCGGCAGGATCTTCGCCAGATCGCCGGTCCGGTCGAAATCCTTGCCGCCATAGCGGTAGCCGTTGACGGCGAAGACCAGCGTGGGCTCGATCTGGCTGAACCGGTCGATCACCGTCTGCGGCCCGAATTCCGGCGCGGCGGTGGCCCAGGTGGCGCCGATGGCGGTCGAGGCCAGCATGGCGATCACCGTCTCGGGGATGTTGGGCATATAGGCGACGATGCGGTCGCCCTTCTTCACGCCCAGCGCGCGCAGTTTCGTCGCCAGCTTGCGCACCGCGCCGCCGACCTCGGCCCAGGACATCGAGGCGATCTCGGGCCGGGTTTCCGAGCAATGGTGCAGCATCGGGCGGGACGGATCGCCGGTGCCCTCATGGCGCAGCACCTGCTCGGCGTAGTTGAGCCGCGTGCCGGTGAACCAGCGGGTCCGGGGCATCGGCGCGTCGGTCATCACCTGATCGAGCGTGCCGTCCATCTCGATCCCGAAGAAATCGCGCAGCGCCAGCCAGAAGGCGGCGGGATCCTCGACCGACCAGGCATGCAGCGCGGGATAGCCATCGAACGACAAGCCCCGCGCGGCCAGAAACCGCAGGAACCGCGTCGCAATCGCCCCCTCAAGCCGTTCGGCCCCGGCCTGCCACAGAATGTCACCGTCGGTCGTCATGATACTGCCTCGTCGTATGGGAATGGCTCAGCGCGGCCCGGGACCCGCAGGGTCGGCGCGGCACCGGAGGCCGCCGTTTTCGGCATGGATCGCATGCAGGCTCCTCCCGGCTACCGTTTCGCGCGGCCCCAAGTGACCCGGCCGGGCGGCGGGGTGCAAGGGGGAAATGCGCGGCCGTCCGCCCAGCGGCAGAGGCGGCGAGGCCAGGTCAACGCCCGCCCCCGGGGCGCTTTTTCGCCTGCGCCCCTTGACCCCGGCCCGGAAAAGACGATTTCCCTTCGGCTGTCGCCGCCCCGCCCGGGGCCTGCGGCGCAATTTCCAATTCGCTTCATAGGTTTCCCGATGCGCGATCCCCTGTTCCGCATGGCCCTCGTTCTGGGCCTTCTCTCCGCTGTCGGGCCCTTCGCCATCGACATGTACCTGCCGGCGCTGCCGCAGGTCGCCCATGACCTCGGCACGACCGAGGCCGGGGCCGGCCTGACGCTGACCGCCTATTTCCTGACCTTCGGCGTGGCGCAGATGATCTGGGGCCCGATGGCCGATGCCATCGGCCGCCGCAAGCCGCTGCTGATCGGCGTGGCGATCTTCCTCGCCGCCTCGGTGCTGGCGGCGCTGGCGCCCGACCTCGGCACGCTGGTCGCCGCCCGCGCCCTGCAGGCGCTGGGCGCGGCCACGCTGATGGCGGTGCCGCGCGCGGTAATCCGCGACATGGCCTCGGGGCCCGAGGCCGCGCGGATGATGGCGGCGATCATGATCGTCATCTCGGTCTCGCCGATGCTGGCGCCGATCACCGGCTCGCTGGTGCTGGCTTTCGGCACCTGGCGCGAGATCTTCGGCGTGCTTGCCGCGGCCTCGGTCGTCAGCCTGCTGCTGATCACGCTGGTCCTGCCCGAGACCCTGCAACCCGAGGACCGCCGCCCGGTCCGCGTCAGCGCGCTGCTGGCCGGGGCGAAGCGGCTGCTGGGCGACCGGCGCTTCATGGGGCTGACGATGATCGGCGGCTTCGGCATGGCCTCGTTCTTCGTCTTCCTCGCCACCGGCGCCTTCGTCTACACGCGCGAATTCGGCCTGTCGCCGACCGGCTTCTCCGTCGCCTTCGCGATCAATGCCGTGGGCTTCTTCGGCGCCTCGCAGCTGGCGGGTCGGCTGTCGGCGCGGTTCGGGATGCAGCGGGTGATCGCCGTGGCGGTGGCCGGTTTCGGCGCCTCGACGGTGCTGCTGGCGATCCTGGGCTGGGCGGGGCTGGCCTCGCTGGTGGTGGTGGTGGCGGGTCTGCTGATCGCCAACGCCTTCCTCGGGCTGGTGATCCCCACGGCGATGGTCATGGCGATGGACCCCCATCCCGATATCGCCGGGCTGGCCTCGTCGCTCGGCGGTACGATCCAGATGCTGACCGGCGGGGTGATGATCGTCGTGACCGGCCTGCTGCTGGACAATTCCGCCGCCAGCATGACCGCGGCGATCGCGCTCTGCGGCGTGCTGGCTTGGCTCGCCGCGGTGCTGTCGGTGCCGCGGCGCGAGGCGCTGGCCTCGTGATCCGTCACAGGGTGTAGAGCACCCCGGGCGCGGGCAGGCGGGCGAGGAAATCGCCCGTCCGCCTGAGGCCTTCCCGCAGGATCCCGGGCGCATTGGCATAGCCGATGCGCAGATGCCCCTCGACCCCCAGCGCCGAGCCGGGGGTGAAGAGCACCCCGGTCGCCTGCAACAGATCCACGCAGAACTCACGCGAGGTCATCGGCGCGTCATAGCGCACGAAGGCCGTGGTGCCCGAGCGCGGACGCACCCAGCTGAGCAAGGGCTGGCTGTCGATCCAATCCGACAGGATCGCCAGATTGCCCCGGGTGATGGCGCGCGAGCGCTCCAGCACCGCATCGGCCGCTTCCAGTGCCAGCGTGGCGAAATGATCGTCGATCCGGCCGACGCTGATCGTGTCGTAATCGCGGTGGATCGAGACGGCGCGCAACAGCGCCTCGGGTCCGGCGATCCAGCCCAGCCTGAGCCCCGCCAGCGAAAAGGCCTTGGACATGCCAGCGGTGGAAATCCCCTTCTCATAGAGGTCGGCCATCGAGGCGGTGCGCCCGCTCCCTTCCTGATCGGTGCCGCGATAGACCTCGTCGCAGAGGACCCAGGCCCCCACGGCCCGGGCGATGCCCGCGATCTCGCGCAGCATCGCCTCGGGGATCAGGGCGCCGGTGGGGTTGTTGGGATTGGTCAGCGCGATCAGCTTGGTGCCCGGCACCGCCAGCGCCCGCAGCCGGTCGAGGTCCGGCAGCCAGCCGTCCTCGGCCCGCAGGTGCAGCGGGTGGACTTCGGCGCCGATGCTGGCGGGGATCGAGTAGTGCTGCTGATAGGTCGGCACCACCGCGACTACGCGGTCGCCCCGCTCCACCAGCGCCTTGTGAACCAGCATGTTGGCGCCGATCGTGCCATGGGTGACGATGATGTTCCCGGGCGTCTGACGGCGGTAGAGCGCGGCAATCGCCTGCCGCAGCCGGTCCGACCCTTCGATGGCGCCATAGGTCATCTGCATCGGCAGCAGCGCCGAGAGATCCTCGTCATTGCGCCCGGCGAGGCGCAGCAGTTCGCGGATGGTCAGGCTTTCGACGCAGGTCTCGGCGAGGTTCCACTCGCAGCGCGTCTCCCATTCATTCATCCAGATTTCGACCCCGAACGGTTCGATCCGCATTCTGCTCCTCCGATCCTTCAGGGGGTGAGTGTAATACGACATATCCGCTCGGGAAGCCCAAACCGGCGCTATCGACACCTTTCCGCCGACGCCGCTTTGGCGCAGGATGCCCGGATGATCGACAAACTCGAAATGCTGATCGCGCTGGCGCGTGAACGTCACTTCGGCCGCGCGGCCGAGACCTGCCATGTGACGCAGCCGACGCTGTCGTCGGCGATCAAGTCGCTGGAGGATCAGCTGGGCGTGCAGCTGGTGCAGCGCGGCGCGCGGTTCATCGGCCTGACGCCCGAGGGCGAGCGGGTGCTGGCCCGCGCCAAATCCATCGTCGCCGAGGCGCGGGCGCTGAAATCCGACGTCGCTGTGGCGCGCGAGGGTCTGTCTGGCACGCTGCGGCTGGGGGTGATCCCGACCGCGTTGGCCTCGGTCCATGACCTGACGCGGCCGTTTCTGGACAGCCATCCGGGGGTGCGGCTCAGGATCCTGTCGCTCAACAGCCATCTCATCGTGGAAAAGCTGACCGAGTTCGAAATCGACGCGGGCCTCAGCTATGCCAGCGCCGATCTGCCCGCCGACCGGCTGCCCGGCTACACCACCATGCCGCTTTACGAGGAAAGCTACGCGCTCGTCACCCGCAAGCATCCCGACCTGCCCGCCAGCATGGCCTGGGCCGATGTCGCGGGCTACGAACTGGGGCTCCTGACCCCCGACATGCAGAACCGCCGGATCATCGACCGCAACCTCAAGCGCGCGGGCGTCACGGTCACGCCGCGGCTTGAATCGAATTCGATCATCGGGCTGGTCAGCCACGTCACCGAGCATCACAGCGCCACGATCCTGCCCTCGCGCACCGCGGTCTTCTATGCCACCGGCCGCGATCTGGTCTGCATCCCGTTGACCGGCGGTGTCTCGGGCATCGCCGATGTGGCGCTGCTGCTGCCGCCATTGGGTCGGCGCACGCTGCTGCTCGATGCCTTCATCGAGAGCATCGCCCAGGAGGTTTGATAGATACACTCTATCAAACCACGGAATTTACAATTTGATTGGCAATCGACTCGTCGGTATCCCGTGATGAACCGACCGGAGAAGCCAATGTCAGCCACACCAGAATTCGGCGATGCGGGTCTTGAGACCCTGCACGAGATCCTGAACGCCCACCGCGGCATGGAAGGCGCGTTGCTGCCGATCCTTCACGCGGTGCAGGAGGCCTTCGGCCATGTCCCGCAAGAGGCGCTGCCGGTCATCGCCAAGGACCTGAACATCACCCGCGCCGAAGCGCATGGCGTGATGAGCTTCTATCACGATTTCCGCGAGAATCCGGCCGGTCGCACCGTGCTGAAACTCTGCCGGGCCGAGGCTTGCCAGTCGGTCGGCGCCGATGCGCTGGCCGATCACGCCCGCGGCAAGCTGGGCATCGACTGGCACGAGACCACCGCCGATGGCGCGGTGACGCTGGAGCCGATCTTCTGCCTCGGGCTTTGCGCCTGCGGCCCGGCCGCGATGGTCAACGGCAAGCTGGTCGGTCGGGCCGATGCCGCGAAACTGGACCGCATTCTGGAAGGGGCGCGCTGATGAAGATCTACCTCCCCCTCGATTCGGCCGCCGTGGCGCTGGGCGCCGACGACATCGCCGAGGCGATCACCGCCGAAGCCCAGAAGCGCGGCGTGGCGATCACCCTGATCCGCAACGGCTCGCGCGGGATGGTCTGGCTTGAGCCGATGGCCGAGGTCGCGACCGAAGACGGGCGCCTCGCCTTCGGGCCGATGACGCTTGAGGACGTGCCGGGCCTTTTCGGCGACCTCGAGGCGCATCCCAAGGCTTTGGGCCTGACGGAAGAGCTGGACTGGATGAAGCGCCAGACCCGGCTGACCTTTGCCCGCTGCGGCATCGTCGATCCGACCAGCCTGCATGATTACGAACTGCACCACGGCCTCAAGGGCCTGAAGCGCGCGCTGGGCATGACGCCCGCCGCCATCGTGCAGGAAGTGACCGATTCCGGCCTGCGCGGCCGGGGCGGCGCGGGCTTCCCGACCGGCATCAAGTGGAAGACCGTCCACGACGCCAAGGCCAGCCAGAAATACATCGTCTGCAACGCCGACGAGGGCGACAGCGCCACCTTCGCCGACCGGATGCTGATGGAAGGCGACCCCTTCACCCTGATCGAGGGCATGGCCATCGCCGGGATCGCGGTCGGCGCGACCAAGGGCTATATCTATACCCGTTCGGAATATCCCATCGCCATCACCCAGATGCAGAAGGCCATCGAGGTCGCCCGCGCGGCCGGGGTGCTGGGTCCGCGCGTGCTGGGCTCGGATTACGCCTTCGATATGGAAGTCCGCGTCGGCGCGGGCGCCTATGTCTGCGGCGAAGAGACCTCGCTCCTGAACTCGCTGGAAGGCAAGCGCGGCGTCGTGCGCGCCAAACCGCCGCTGCCCGCGCTGCAAGGGTTCATGGGCAAGCCCACCGTGGTGAACAACGTCATCTCGCTGGCCTCGGTGCCGGTGATCATGGATCGCGGTGCCGCCTTCTACAAGAACTTCGGCATGGGCCGCTCGCACGGGACCATGGCGCTGCAGATCGCCGGGAACGTGAAATTCGGCGGCCTGTTCGAGACCGCTTTCGGCCTTTCGCTGGGCGAGATCGTCAACGAGATCGCCGGCGGCACGGCCTCGGGCCGTCCGGTCAAGGCAGTGCAGGTGGGCGGGCCGCTGGGTGCCTGGTTCCCGACCTCGCTGTTTGACACGCCATTCACCTATGAGGATTTCGCGGCCAAGGACGGCCTCATCGGCCACGCCGGTCTGACCATCGCCGATGACCGCACCGACATGCTGAAGATGGCCCGTTTCGCGATGGAATTCTGCGCCATCGAGAGCTGCGGCAAATGCACCCCCTGCCGGATCGGCGCGGTGAGGGGCGTCGAGACGCTGGACCGGGTGGCGGCGGGCGATCCCTCGGCCCTGCCGCTGGTGGCGGACCTGTGCAACACGATGAAGGCGGGCTCGCTCTGCGCGCTGGGCGGGTTCACCCCCTATCCGGTGATGTCGGCGCTCACGCATTTCCCCGACGATTTCGCCACCGCCAAGGCGGCCGCGGAATGAAACCCGTCCGGCACGGCGCGGCGGAGGGCTGGTCATGAGCGATAAGGTCAAGGGCCCTGCGTCCTATTTCCCGTCGATCGAGAAGACCTATGGCAAGCCCGTCGAGCATTGGCTGGCCATCGCCCGCGAGGGGCTGAAGGACCAGCCGCACATGGCGGTGGTCGGGGCGCTCAAGGCCAAGCACGGTCTGGGCCACGGCCATGCCAATGCCATCGTCGCCCATGCCAAGGCACAAAAGGAGGGGAGCCAATGACCCCTCCCGACCCCAAAGACCTTCTGACCCTCCTGCGTGGCGAGCTGATCGCCCGCTGCCCCAAGCCAAAAGCCAAACCCCAAGGGGAGACCACGCCATGAAGGATTTCATCATTCCCTGGGACGATCGCGACTACGGCACCCCTGCCTCGCGGTCGGAAAAGCAGGTCACGCTGACCATCGACGGTTTCGACGTGACGGTGCCCGAAGGCACCTCGATCATGCGCGCCGCCTCGCTGGCCGGGATCCAGATCCCCAAGCTCTGCGCCACCGATAGCGTCGAGGCCTTCGGCTCGTGCCGCCTGTGCCTGGTGCAGATCGACGGCCGCAACGGCACCCCCGCCTCCTGCACCACGCCGGTGGCCGAGGGGCTGAAGGTCCACACCCAGAACGAGACGCTGAAGCGGCTGCGCAAGGGGGTGATGGAGCTTTACATCTCGGACCACCCGCTCGACTGCCTGACCTGCGCCGCCAATGGCGATTGCGAATTGCAGGACATGGCCGGGGCCGTGGGCCTGCGCGACGTGCGCTATGACGCCGTCGACACCCATTTCCGCCCGCGCCACAACGGCGAGGCCAACCCGCAATACATGGCCAAGGACACGTCGAACCCCTATTTCGACTACGATCCGTCCAAATGCATCGTCTGCTCGCGCTGCGTGCGCGCCTGCGAAGAGGTGCAGGGCACCTTCGCGCTTACCATTCAGGGCCGGGGCTTTGACAGCCGCGTCTCGGCGGGCATGTCGGGCGATACCTTCCTATCGTCGGATTGCGTCAGCTGCGGCGCCTGTGTGCAGGCCTGCCCGACGGCGACGCTGGTGGAAAAATCGGTGGTCGAGATCGGCACGCCCGAACGCTCGGTCATCACCACCTGCGCCTATTGCGGCGTCGGCTGCTCGTTCAAGGCGGAGCTGCGCGGCGATGAGCTGGTGCGCATGGTCCCGCACAAGGACGGCAAGGCCAACCGCGGCCACAGCTGCGTCAAGGGCCGCTTCGCCTGGGGCTATGCCACCCACAAGGAGCGGATCCTCAACCCGATGATCCGAGACAAGATCACCGATCCCTGGCGCGAAGTCAGCTGGGACGAGGCGCTGGGCTTTGCCGCCAACCGCATGAAGGGCATCATTGCCGAACATGGGCGCCAGTCCGTGGGCGTGATCACCTCCAGCCGCTGCACCAACGAGGAAACCTACCTCGTGCAGAAGCTGACCCGCGCGGTGTTCCGCAACAACAACACCGATACCTGCGCTCGCGTCTGCCATTCGCCGACCGGCTACGGCCTGGGCCAGACCTATGGCACCTCGGCCGGGACGCAGAACTTCGACAGCGTCGAGCATTCGGACGTGATCATGGTGATCGGCGCCAACCCGAGCGCCGCGCACCCGGTCTTCGCCAGCCGGATGAAGAAACGCATCCGCGCCGGTGCCAAGCTGATCGTCGTCGATCCGCGCCGCACCGAAACGGTCGAGGCGCCGCATGCCAATGCGACGCATCACCTGCCGCTGCGCCCGGGCACCAACGTGGCCGTCGTGACCGCGCTGGCGCATGTGATCGTGACCGAAGGCCTGATGAACGAGGCCTTCATCCGCGAGCGCTGCGACTGGGACGAATTCCAAGATTACGCCGAATTCGTCAGCCAGCCGCATCATGCGCCCGAGGCGGTCGAATCGCTGACCGGCGTTCCGGCCGAGACGGTGCGCGAAGCCGCGCGGCTCTATGCCACCGGCGGCAACGGTGCGATCTATTACGGGCTGGGCGTGACCGAGCACAGCCAGGGCTCGACCACCGTCATCGGCATCGCCAACCTCGCCATGCTGACCGGCAACATCGGCCGGCCGGGTGTCGGCGTGAACCCGCTGCGCGGCCAGAACAACGTGCAGGGCTCGTGCGACATGGGCTCGTTCCCGCACGAACTGCCGGGCTATCGCCACGTCAAGAACGACGACGTGCGCGCGCTTTTCAAAGGGGCCTGGGGCGTCGAGATCGACAACGAGCCGGGCCTGCGCATCCCCAACATGCTGGACGCGGCGGTCGAGGGCAGCTTCAAGGGCCTCTATTGCCAGGGCGAAGACATCCTGCAATCCGACCCCGACACCAAGCATGTGGCGGCGGGCCTTGCGGCGATGGATTGCGTCATCGTGCATGACCTCTTCCTCAACGAGACGGCGAATTACGCGCATGTCTTCCTGCCGGGCTCGACCTTCCTCGAGAAGAACGGGACCTTCACCAACGCCGAGCGCCGCATCAACCTGGTGCGCAAGGTGATGGCGCCGAAGAACGGCTACGAGGATTGGGAAGTCACCCAGATGCTGGCCAATGCGATGGGCGCCAACTGGAACTACGCCCATCCCAGCCAGATCATGGACGAGATCGCGCTGCTGACGCCCTCGTTCGCCGGGGTCAGCTATGACGTGCTCGAGGAAAAGAACTCGGTGCAATGGCCCTGCAACGAAAAGGCGCCCGAGGGCACGCCGACCATGCACGTGAACGGCTTCGTCCGCGGCAAGGGCAAGTTCATCCGCACCGAATACGTGGCGACGGATGAGAAGACCGGACCGCGCTTCCCGCTCCTCTTGACCACCGGCCGGATCCTCAGCCAGTACAACGTCGGCGCCCAGACGCGGCGTACCGCCAACGTCGTCTGGCACGACCAGGACCTGCTGGAAATCCACCCCCACGACGCCGAGAATCGCGGCATCCGGGACGGGGATTACGTGCGGCTCGCCTCGCGCTCGGGGGAAACCACGCTGCGCGCGACGATCACCGACAAGGTCTCGCCTGGGGTGGTCTACACCACCTTCCACCACCCGGACACGCAGGCCAACGTCGTCACCACCGATTTCTCGGACTGGGCCACCAACTGCCCGGAATACAAGGTGACGGCGGTGCAGGTCTCGCCCTCGAACGGGCCCTCGCAATGGCAGGAGGAGTACGCGGCCCAGGCCGAGCAATCCCGCCGCATCCTGCCGGCCGCCGAGTAAGGTCATGCTGGGTGCCCGCTCCCGTCCCCGCCTGGCGTTCGGCACCTCCCCCCAGGGGGGGATCGTGCCGGGCGAACGCGTCCTGCCCGAGGAGGTCGCCGTCGCGCTGACCTTCAACGGCTCGACGCAGGCGGTGATGATGGCGACACCCGATGACCTCGAGGATTTTGCCTATGGGTTCGCGCTGACCGAAGGTCTGGCGCAACCCGACGAGATCGAGAGCCTGGAGGTGGTCGAGACCGAGAAGGGCCTCGACGTGCAACTCTGGGTCTGCGACGCCGCCGAGGCCCGGCTGAAGGAACGCCGCCGGGTCATGGCGGGACCGGTGGGCTGCGGCCTTTGCGGGATCGACAGCCTGGAACAGGCGATGCGCGAGATGGCGCCGCTGCCCTATGGCGGCTACCGGCTGACGCCGACGCAGATCATGGCCGCCGTGGCCGCCCTGCCCGGCCAGCAGGCGCTGCATGACCTGACCCGCTCGGCGCATTGTGCGGGGTTCTGGGACGGGACGCGGATGGTTGCCGCGCGCGAGGATGTCGGGCGGCACAACGCGCTCGACAAGCTGGTCGGGGCGCTGGTCTCGGGCAGGATGGGCAATATTGCCCATCCTACGAAGGGCGCCGTGGTCCTGACCTCGCGCGTGTCCATCGACCTCGTGCAGAAGGTGGCGGCGCTGGGGGCGCCGGTGCTGATCGCCGTCTCATCGCCCACCGCCGATGCCGTGGACCTCGCCGACCAGCTCGGCCTTACCCTCATCGCCCAGGCCCGCCCCGAGAGGTTCGAGGCCTTCACTCACACCGACCGCATCGAGACGGAGCAATCCCATGTCCGCTGACAAGATCACCCGCATGGCGAACCAGATCGCCGCCTTCATGACCTCGAAGCCGCATGACGAGGGCGTCTCGGGCCTTGCCGCGCATATCAACGACTTCTGGGAACCGCGGATGCGCCGCCAGTTCTTCGAGCTGCTCGACGCGGGCGGCGAAGGCTTCGCGCCGCTGGTGCTGGAAGCCGCGCCGCTGATCCGGCGCCCCGCCGCCGCCTGAGCGCGGCCCCGTCGCGGACTCCCTTGGGCCGCAGGACTTGCGGTTCCGGGCGCGCAGGCGGAAAGCCTGCGTGCCGCAATGAACGCGCGGGCTGACGCACCGGCAATCGCGGGTTGCGGCAACGGCGCGATCGACGTCTCACCCCGAAGCGACCGGCACCCCGGCGGCGTCTGCCCCGCCTCAACCCAGCCGGGCGAGATCCGCCGCGATCAGATCCAGCCGCGCCCGCATCGCGCCCGTGGCATCCAGCGGTTCCGGCGCCTGCAGGGTGGCGGTGAGGTCGGACTGCGCCGCCATCAGCAGCGCCCGCGTGGCTGGCGTGCCCCGGCCCGCGTCGATCTGGCGGCGGGCTTCCTCGTGCCGGGCGGTGCCACGCACTGCCAGCGCCGAGAGGCGGATCGCCCCCTCCTGCCGCGCGATCAGCGGATCGGTGGCCGCCACAGCCTCGTCAAAACGGTTGCCGCGCAGCAGGGCATGGGCATAGTCCAACTGCAACCGGGAGGCGGCGCTGGCATCGACCCTTCCCATCAGGCGGCCATAGGTGCGGATTGCGATGTCGTAATTGCCGGATTCCAGCGCCTGCCGGGCGACCAGATAATCGGATTCGGCGCCGCCACCGGCAAGGGTTCCCGCGTTCTCGCACGAGGCGAGCGCCATGACCCCACAGAGCGCGGCAACGCCGCTCAGGTACACAGGAAACTGGAACACAGAACTCACCCTGATTTTCATTTCATGCTAAGCTGAAAGGCGAATAATGTCCAGAAAAACACCCTGAGGCTGATCGCGCATGACCCCTGCCCCATCCGCCCGCCTGACGCCTGCCCCTGCGCCCGCGCCAGCCGGTGGCGGGGCCTCGGCGCTGCTGCTGCTCCCGGCGGCGGCGGTCGGCGGGCTGGGTCTGGGACTGGCCGCGCTCGCCGCCCTTGCGCCGGCCCCGCCTGTCCCTCGCCTGCCCCCGGTCGCGGCCCGCAC
The DNA here is from genome assembly GCF_034676075.1 of Pararhodobacter sp. Classification (GTDB taxonomy): domain Bacteria; phylum Pseudomonadota; class Alphaproteobacteria; order Rhodobacterales; family Rhodobacteraceae; genus Pararhodobacter. The sequence continues at coordinate 114,879 of NZ_JAUCCQ010000002.1, forward strand.
GGCCGAGGCCCGGACAGCTCCCGCGCCGCCCGAGGCCGGGCGCGACTGGGCCGCGCTTTTCGGCCGGGCGCCCGTCGCCGCCCCACCGTCCCTGCCGCAATCCGCGCCGCCGCCGCAGCCCGCCTATCGCCCGGCCGCCGACTTCGATCCCGGTATCTATGTCCTGCACGGCCTTGCGGTCGCCACCGACGACTCCGAGGGGTTCGCCCTGCTCGAGTCGCCCGATGGCGCGATGGTGCTTCGCCGCGGCTCGGTGCTGCCCGAAGGCCCTGAAGTGCTGGAGATCACCGCCGGGGGCATCATCATCGACGTCTTCGGCGAGGAGGTGGTGATCGGCTTTCAGGACGACCGGCAACCGGCCGGGGGCGCGGCCCATGGCGGCGCGCCGCGCAGCGCTGCCCGGGCGCCCACCGACCGCTTCGATGTCAGCCCGGCCGAAGGCGACGGCGCCTTCGGGGCCCCGCCGCTCGACGACCTCGACCCGCCGCCGGGCACCCGCCCCGATCTTCCAACCCCCGGCCCCTCGGGCAGCTTCGGCCGCGCCAGCGCCGGTCCGACCCGATGAGCCCCTCCTGAGTTCCTTGCCCTGTACCGGGCGGCGATACCCGTTGACGCTGCCCCCTTTCCGGAAACAATTGCCGCATGTGCCGTCTGATTACCCTGTTCCTTCTGTGCCTGTACCTCGCTCTCGGCCTCGGGCAGCCCGCCGCAGCCCAGCTCAGGCTGGATCTGCGCGATGTCGACCTGCGCAACTACATCCAGCTGGTGGGCGAACAGACCGGGCGCAACTTCCTGGTCGATCCCGATGTGCAGGGCAGCGTCTCGGTCTTCGCGCCGGTGCCGGTGACACCCGCCGCGATGTACGAGATCTTCCTCAACGTGCTGGAGGTCAACAACCTCACCATCATCGAGGGCGAGGGCGTCGACCGCATCGTGCCGATGAGCGCCGCGGCCAGCCTTGCCTCGGGCGCCGGGCGGGTGCCGCGACCGGGCAGCTATGAGACGCGGGTGATCCCGGTTCCGGGCGGCGACCTGACCGAGGTCTATGACGTGGTCGAGCCCCTGATCGCGCCCGAGGCGGTGCTGACCCCCGTACCCTCGGCCGGGCTGCTGATCCTGTCGGACCGCAGCGAGAATATCGGCCGGATCGAGGCGCTTGTCGCCCGGCTGGGGCAGGCCAGCACCCGCTCGGTCGAGACGATCCCGCTGAACTACGCGCGGGCGGGCGAAATGATCGCCGTGTTGCAGGCCGCCCTGCCCGCCACCGGCGGCGCCGGGACCATTGCCGCCGACACCGGCGCCAATGCCATCGTGGTGGCCGGTCCCGCCGAGTTCCGCAACCGGGTGCGCAACGTGGTCAATCAGCTGGACCAGCCGCAGCAGCGCCCGACCTCGCGCGTGGTGCGGCTGAGCTATGCCCAGGCGACGGATCTGGCCGAGGTGCTGCGCCAGTCGATCGGCGCGGGGGGCGAGGGCGAGGCGGCGATCACCATCGTCGCCGAGCCGCAGACCAACTCGATCCTGGTGACCGCGCCCCGCGACCGGGTCGACGCCATCGCCCAGGCGGTGCAGTCACTGGACATCCGCCCGGCGCAGGTGCTGATCGAGGCGGTGATATTCGAGATATCGGCCGAGAATTTCTCGGACCTCTCGATGCAGTTCGGCGGCCTTCTGAACGAGGCCATCGGCGGCGGCACGTCCTTCGCCATGGACGGCCGTTCCTCGCTGATCACGCTGATTTCGCAGGCGATGGCGGGCGGCACCAGCACGCCCAACCCCGGCAATGGCGGCTATATCGCCGCCTCGGACGGCAATTTCGCGGCGCTCATCACCGCCATCGCCCGCGAACGCACCACCCGGCTGCTGAGCACCCCCGCGGTGCTGACGCTCAACAATCAGGAGGCCGAAATCGTCGTGGCGCAGAACGTGCCCTTCGTCACCGGCTCCTATTCCTCGACCCAGGGCGGCTCGGCGCAGGACCCGTTCCAGACCATCGAGCGGCAGGACGTGGGCCTGACCCTGACGGTGACGCCACAGATCACCGATGACGGCACCGTGCGGATGGCCATCGCGCAGGAGGTGTCGAACCTCACCGGCTCGACCGCCGCCGCCGGGGGCGAGATCACCGCCCGGCGCCGGCTGTCGACCAATGCGCTGGTCGGCGATGGTGAGGTGATCATCCTCGGCGGTCTGATCGAGGACAGCTCGACCGCGCAGAACCAGCGCGTGCCCGGCCTCAGCAACATTCCCCTGCTGGGCAACCTGTTCCGCGGCCGCTCGGTGCAGGAGGGGCAGCGCGTGCTGCTGGTCATGCTGCGCCCCCGCGTGGTCAGCAGCGAGCGCGACGCCACCCGCATCACGCGGGAAATCGCCCGCCAGAGCGAGACGCTCAGCCGCCAGATCGCGCCCCGCAACAATGACAGCCTTTATCCGCAGGTCCGCCGCACCGGCTTTCCCTTCGACGGCGTGGACCTGAACCAGCCTTTCGACGAGACCTATGTCGATCAGGCGGTGCGCGAGCGGTTGTTTCCGCCGCTGCCGCCGCGCCTGAACGTCGGCGTGGGTCAATAGGCGGATGAACGGCGCGCGTCTGCCCTTCGCCTTCGCCCGCGACAATCAGGTGGCGCTGGACGAAACCACGCTGCTGACGGGGCCGGAGGCGACGATGAACGGGCTCCGCGCCGCCCGCCGGGCCGCCGGGTGCCCGGTAGCCCCCGAAGCGCTGGAACTGGACGCCTTCCAGACCCGCCTGTCGCGGCTCTATGACACCGGGCAGGAGGAGGGCGGCGAGGTCGCCTTCGATCTGGAGGACAACCCCCAGCGCGCCGCCCGCGACATTCTGGAGGAGCCCGAGGACGCCCCGGTCATCCGGCTGGTCAACCAGCTGCTCCGGCAGGCTGTGCGCGGCGCGGCCTCGGATCTGCATCTGGAACCGCACGAGGACGGCTTGCGCGCCCGGATGCGGATCGACGGCACGATGCAGAGTGTCTTCGACCGCCGCGACGTGCCCGCCAAGCGGGTCGTGTCGCGGCTGAAGGTCATGGCCGGGCTCGACATCGCCGAGACGCGCATGCCGCAGGACGGGCGGATCGCGCTGCGCCTTGGCGGGCGGGCCATCGACCTGCGCCTTTCCACCCTGCCCGGCCATCATGGCGAGCGGGTGGTGATGCGCCTGCTCGACCGCTCGGGCGGGTTGATGGGGCTGGACCGGCTGGGCCTCAGCGAAGAAAACGCCGCCCGCCTGAACCGGCTTGCGGCGCTGCCGAACGGGATCATTCTGGCGACCGGGCCGACCGGCTCGGGCAAGACGACGACGCTCTATTCACTGCTGCGGCTGGCCGACCGGCGGGAACGGACGATCCTGACGGTGGAAGATCCGGTCGAATACGACCTGCCCGGCATCAGCCAGACCCCCGTGAACCCCGAAATCGGGCTGACCTTCGCCCGGGGCCTGCGCTCGATTTTGCGGCAGGACCCGGACGTCATTCTGGTGGGCGAGATCCGCGACGGCGAGACCGCGCAGGTGGCCTGCGAGGCGGCGCTGACCGGGCATCTGGTGTTTTCCTCGCTGCACGCCAATTCCGCACTGTCCGCCGTGGTCCGGCTGCGCGAGCTGGGGGTCGAGGGCTATCTGATCGCCGCCACCCTGCGGGGCGTGATGGCGCAGCGCCTCGTCCGCCGCCTTTGCCCCGCCTGCGCCCGGCACGAGGCCCCGACCGAGGCCGAGGCCGCCCCGTTCCGCGGCCATGGTCTGCCGGTTCCCGGCGTGATCGCCCATCCCACGGGCTGCGAGGCCTGCGACAACACCGGGTTTTCCGGCCGGGTCGGTATTTTCGATATCCTCGAAATAGACGAGGGGCTGCGCGCCGCGATCGACGACGATGCCTGGGAAATCCGGCTGCGCGCGGCCGCCGGTCCCCGCCCCTCGCTGATGCAATCCGCCTTGGCGCTGGTGGCCGAGTGCCGGACCTCGCTGGCCGAGGTGCGCCGGGTGCTGGGGGATACCCCGTGAAGACCTTCGCCTATACCGCCTATACGCCCGACGGCAAACGCAAGCGCGGGATGGTGGTGGCCGAGGACGAAACCGACGCCTCGCAGCGCGTCGCCGCGCTGGGTCTAATGCCCTCGACCTTGGAGGCACAGGCCGCCGCCCCCACCCGCACCCGCCGCCGCGAACGCCGGATCGACCGCGATCTGCTCAGCGTCTTCACCCGGCAGATGGCGGTCCTCTTGGGCGCGGGGCTGGCCGCCGATGCGGCCCTGGAGGCGGTGCAGGGTTCGGCCGGGGCGGCGCGGATCGAGCGGCTGGCGGCCGAGGCCCGCGCGGGCCTGCTGGAGGGCGAATCCATGGCCGATGCGCTCAGCCGCGCCGGGGGCGCCCTGCCGCCCTGGTACGCGGCGGCGGTCCGGGCGGGGGAACGCTCGGGCGATCTGGGCGCGGTCTTCAACACGCTGGCGGAACACCTCGAAACCTCGGCCGGGGAGCGCGCGGCGATCACCTCGGCGCTGGTCTATCCGGCCTTCGTCACCGTCGTCGCCGTGGTCGTCTGCGCTATCCTGATGACCACCGTCGCGCCCGAGATCGTGGCGATGTTCGAGGAGTCGGGCCGCCCGCTGCCGCCCCTGACCATCGCTATCATGGGGCTGGTCGACTGGATCCGGGGCCACTGGCCGCTGCTGCTGGCGGGCGCGGCGGCACTGGTCCTCATGTGGGTCGCCATCAGCCGCAATCCCGCGCTCAGGGACCGCCGCGACGGATTCTTCCTGCGCCTGCCGCTGATCGGGCGCTTCCTCAGGATGGCGGCGGCGGCGCAGTACCTGCGGACGCTGGCCGTGGTCATCAACTCGCGCCTGCCGCTGACCGAAGCCTTGCGCTTTTCGGCCGGGGTGCTCGACATCGCCCGCTACCGGACCGCCGCCGAGGAGGCGGGCGAGGCACTGAAGCGCGGCGAAAGCCTCAGCCAGGCGCTGGCGCGGCTGCCGTTCCTGCACCCGGTCGCCCGGCAATTGGTGCAGGCGGGCGAGGCCTCGGCCCGGCTGGGGCCGATGACGGAACGGGCGGCGGTGCTGGCGGAAAGCTGGCTCCGGACCGAACGCAAGCGCGTCTCGGTCATCATCGAACCGGCCAGCATGGTGATCGTCGGCGGCATGGTGCTGACCATCGTGCTGGCGATCCTGCTGCCGATCTTCGACATGCAGGCGCTGGTCAGCGGTTAGCGACCCGCCAGCCGCCCCCCTCCCGAAGCAGCGTCACCGCCGCGCCGCCCGCCTGCCCGTCGATCCGCCCCTCGCGGACCTCGCCGCCCAGCCCGACCAACAGCGCGCCGCCCTCCAGCGCCAGCATGCCCGGCCCCGCGCCGAGCCATTCCAGCGGCAGCGTGCCGCTCAGCGCGCCGATCCGCAGCGCCGCGCCCTCGGGCTCCGCCCTGCCGCGCGCCTGCCAGCCCGGGCCGCTCAGGCTGATGTCGAACCCGTCCCAGCCCGCCAGCCGCCAGTCCAGCGCCGCCCCGTCCAGCGTGCCATGCCCCCGGGTGAAGCCGCTGTCCGCGTCCAGCCCCGCGACCCAGCCGGGCAGCGCCCAGCCGGTCCGCTCGCTCACCATCCGCAGATGGCCCAGCGTGCCGCCGAACAGGAGCGCCAGACACAGCCCCAGCCAGAGGCCCAGAAAGACGGCGAAGGCGCGGATCATTGCAGCGGCTCCAGTTGCACATCCGCCTCAACCCGGCCGGGGCCGGTTCGTTCCAGCCTGAGGGCCGCCACGGCATATCCCGCCGCGCCGATCCCCTCGATCCAGGGCATCAGATCGGCGAAAGCGACCGATTGCAGGCTCAGCGCCACCCGCCCGTCCGGGACATTCGCCAGAAGCGTCACCGCGGGCCGCAGCCCCGCCGCGAAGAGCCGCGCCTCGATCCCGCCCAGTCCCACCGGGGCCGCACGCCCGGAAGGAGCCCCGCCGGGGCCCGGCAGCGCCGCGACCTCGCCCTGACGGGCGATGTACCAGGCCTGCGTGGCCCGGGCCGCAGCCAGCTCGGCACCGGCAGCGGCGCGCGACTCGAGCAGCGGCAGCGCCAGCAGCACGACGAAGGCAAGCGGCAGCGCCCCGAGGAGAAGCAGCGCCAGCAGCAGCCGCTCGCGCGGGCTGCGGCGGGCGAGCTGGCGGGCAAGTCCGGCGATCATGGCGCCCCCTCCAGCGCCAGCGTGGCGCCGACCCCGCCCCCGGGGTCGATGGCCGAGCGGCTGGGGCGGGCGACCAGCCCCACCGCGCCCAGCGCCCCGATCACAGCGTCGAGCGCCTGGAAATCCGCCACGCTCACCTCGACCGACAGCCCGTCTGCACCCAGTGTCACCGCCTGAACCTCGGCCCCGGCCAGGACCGGCGCGGCCTGCCGCAGCAGGTCCAGCGGCCCCTGCGCCGCGACTGCGGGCAGGACGGCGGCGCGGCGGCGCTCGATCTCGCGCATCACCTGCCTCTCCAGATCCAGAATCGGACCCGAGGGCAGCAGGTCGCGCCGTACCGCCGCCAGCGTCTCGGCCTGCACCGCCGCGGCGGCGGCCCGGTCGCGGGCAATGCCCAGACGCTGCGCCGCGGCCCAGCCGAGGGCGCCCAGCACCACCAGCAGGACGGGCCAGACCAGACGCCGGATCCGGGCCTCGACCCCGTCGGCATCGGCGCGGGGATCGCGGGCGAAATCGACGGCCGCCTCACCCAGCGCCATGACCCGGGGGTGCAGCCCCTCGGGCAGGTCCGCGGACCGCGAGACGAGGGTCAGGCCCTCGAAAAGCGGGGCAAAGGCCGAGGCCGTCTCGCCCTGCAAGAGCACCGCCTGGGGCAGCGCGCCGCCTGCCCGGGCCTCGGCCAGCGCCAGCGTCAGCATGCGGCCAGCAAGCGCAGGCTCGGCGGCGAAGCCATCGGCCGGGCCCAGCCGCGCCATGACGCCGTCGCGATCCGCCTCGATGACCCAGAGGCCGGGCGCTGCGGGCAGGGCCAGGTAATCCGGCACCAGCCCCCGGCAGCGGGAGGCGGCCGGACCCAGCGCGCCGCGCCAGCGCAGGACCTGTAGCCGCTCGGCCACGGCGACGCGGGACCAATCCCCGGCCCCGTCCAGCCGCACAGGTCGCACATCCAGCCCCGGCCCCAGCCGGTCCAGCGCCTGCCGCCGCGCCACATTCTCACGCGCGACGCCCTTCAGTGCGGCGGGCAGGGTCAGGGCGATGAGTGGGGCCTCGGCCCCCGGGACCAGCGCGATGAAGGGACCAGCGGGCGGCAACCCGTCGCCGATCCGCCAGGTCGCGGGCGAGGGGCGGCGGACAGCGGCGGGGTCACGCATACTCAGGGCCCTGGTACAGACAACAGCACGGCGCCGGGCCCCTCGGCCCCGCCCGTATCCACAACAGCAGACCGGCGCAGCACCACGCTGTCAAGTCGCGCCTCGACCTCCAGCACGAAGCGCCGCGACGTGACCCCCAGCCGCACCGCCGCCAGCGCCTCGGCGGCAGGCTCGCCCAGCCGCTGGCGCAGCCAGGCAGTGAGAACCTCAGCGCTCGGCACCGGGTCACTCTCCAGCCGCCGGACCAGCAGGTCGAGGCCGGAGCCCCCCAGTTCGGGCAACAGCGCGGCCAGCACCGGCGGCGGCAGGGTGTTGATGTTCATCGCCTCGCTGCCCGGCCAGGCGGCGATCAGCGGGGCGAGCGTCGCCCAGGCCCCGGGCTCGCCCGCCAGCGCGCCCAGCAGCAGGGGGGCGCTGGGGAGCAAGTCCTCGGCAGCGGCAGCGATCTCGGTCAGGGCGCGGGTCTGCGCTGCCTCGGACAGGCCCTGCGCCGCGGCAAGGCGCCGGAACGCGGCCTGATACCGCTGGTCCGGGTCGCCGCGCAGCAGGTTCAGGTTGAACCGCCCCTGAAGGTCGAAGGCCCGCCAGGACAGGCTGCCCCGGTCGAGCGGCACCCCGTCCCGTGGCTGCGCCCAGTCCTGACGGCGGTGGACCTCGCCCCGCGCGGGCAGGAGGCGCCGCACCTCCGCAACCCCGGCATCGAGGTAGAGCGCCGTCTGATCCCCGGTGGACCGCCATTCCAGCCGGGCGCGGGCGGCCTCGGCCCGCAGCAGCAGGGCCGCAGCCACCGCGGCGATGGCAGCGACGATCAGCAGCGCCTGGATCAGCGCCATGCCCCGATTGCGGCTCCCCGGATTGCGGCTCCCCCGATTGCTGCTCATCGTGCCACCACCAGCCGGAGGCGGCCCCAGAGCGCCGTTTCCAGCGTCACCTCGTAGCCCGGCGCCAGCAGGCGGGGGTCCGCCTCGTCCCCCTCGGGCAGGCCCAGCGGCACCAGTGCAAGCGCCGTCACCCCCTCCAGTATCACCCGGGCCGGACCGCCGGAGCCCTGCGGCATCCGGCTCAGCTGGCGGCTGAGCCGCCCCTCGGCCACCGACCAGAGCACGCTTCCCGCCCCGGTCGAGGGATCGCCGGGCAGATCGGCCAGCCCGCCCCGCAGCCAGCGCAGGCGGCCGGGCTCGACGGCGATCCCGGCGGTCACGGTGTCGCCGGTCATGGGTGGCGGCAGCGCCGCCTCCAGATCCTGCCGCAGCGCCGACAGCGTGCGGATCAGCGCCGCCGAGCGGTCATCGACCCGGTTCAGGACCGCCCGCTGCTGGAAGACACCGCCCAGCGCCTGAACCCCCATGATCGAGACGACGGCAAGGATCGCCATGGCCGCCAGCAGCTCGATCAGGGTGAAGCCGCGCCGCATCAGGGTCGCTCTCGCGCGACGATGGTGACGAGGCGCGCGCCGGGACGGTTCGGAGCAGAGACGAGGATCGTCGCCTCGATCATCCCGGAAGCGGTCGCCGCCTCCTCGACCGAGACATGCCAGTCGATGCGGCCCTGGGTCACGCGGTCGGGCAGGCGGCGGCCTGCCTGCATGCCGTCGAGCCGCAACTCGGCCGCGCGGTTCAGCGCCACCTCGGCGGCCAGTGCCCGGTCAACCTGCCCGCCGACGCCGCGCTGCGCCTGATCGAGGCTGCGATAGGCGGCAACCGCGCCCAGCGCCAGGATCGCCACCGCCACCGCCAGTTCGATCAGGGTGAAGCCCCTCACTCGCATGCCAGCACCCCCCCGGCCGGCGCCCGGCAGACCCGCCGCTCGCTGCCGCTGAGGATCGTCACCGCATAGGGTGTGCTGCCGCCATCGGCGGCGATCTGGACGGGCGGGGCCTCCGTGCCCGGGCTGTCGAGGCTGGGCAGATAGGGACGGTCCGCGACCTCCCAGACCAGACGCGCGGCGCCGAGGGAAAGTGTCGAGCCCTCCGCCTGCCACGCCAGGCCGTCGCGGCGCATCAGCGTCCAGCCGTCTTCCCGCGGGAACAGGCCCAGCGTGCCACGCCCCAGAAGCGCCTGGTCGCGGGCCCGCCGGTCGGCCAGCACCAGCCTCTCGGCCGCCGAGACCGCCCCAGGCTGCGCGAAAAGGCCCCCGGCGGAAAGGCCGACGCCCAGCGACAGGATGGCGACGATCGCCACCACAACCAGCAGTTCGATCAGCGTGAAGCCCCGCGCGGGGTGGCGGCTACCGCCCCTGCCAGCTGGTGATATCGGCATCCGCGCCGCTGCCCCCGCTGCGCCCGTCCGCCCCGTAGCTGACGATGTCGAAATCGCCGTGCACGCCGGGTGAGAGATAGAGGTAAGGCCGTCCCCAGGGATCGTCCGGCACCCGCTCCAGATACCCGCCTTGCGCCCAGTTCTGCGGCACGGGCGCGGCGGTCGGCCTTGCAGCCAGCGCGGCCAGCCCCTGATCGGTGGTCGGCAGGCTGCCGGTATCCAGCCGGTAGAGGCCCAGCGCCGCGGTGATCGCCGCGATATCGGCCTGCGCCCGGGCGGCACGGGCCTGATCGGGCCGGTCGATGACCCGGGGCACGATGACCACGGCCAAAAGAGCCAGGATCACCACCACCACCATGAGCTCGATCAGGGTAAGCCCCGCGTCCCGTCTGAGGGCCCGGTTTTTACGCGCGCGCATGCCGGGGAAATGCGCTTTACTACTCGCTACCATCACATCACCAACAACCGAACGAGATGTTCTCCTCCGACCCTAGCGCCGCTTCCCCTCTGCGACAACCGGGCGCATCACCCGCATGATGCTGGCCGTCCTCCTGGGGCTTCTGGGCGCCGCCATGGGCTCGTTCGCGGCGCTGCTGGCCGAGCGGCTGGTGCGGGGCGAGGGCTTCGTGCGCGGCCGCTCGCGCTGCCGGTCCTGCGGCACGGCGCTGGGTGCGGCCGAGCTGGTGCCGCTGCTGTCCTTTCCGCTGCTCAGCGGGCGCTGTCGCCATTGTCAGGCGCCGATCCCGCCGGTGCTGTGGCAGGCCGAAATCGTCGGCATGCTGATGGGCGTGGCGGCGGGGGCGCTGGCATGGGATCCCTGGCGAGGCCTGCTGATGGCGGGCTGGATGTGGAGCCTTCTGGCACTGGCCGTGGCGGATCTGCGCTGGTTCCGCCTGCCCTTGCCGCTGCTGGCGCTCAACGCCGCGCTGGGCTTCGGCATGGCGATGGCGGGCGACGGGCTGGGCTGGCCGTTGCCCGGGGACCGGCTGACCATCGCGCTGGCCGGGGCGGCGGCGGGGGGCGGGGCCTTCTGGCTGATCCGTGTGGCCTATGCCTGGCTGGCGGGGCGGCAGGGGATGGGCTTGGGTGACGTGCTGCTCATGGCTGCGCTGGGCCTGGCGCTGGGCATCCCGCGCCTGCCCATGGTCGTCCTGCTGGCAGCCCTGTCGGCGCTGGCCGTCGCGGTGCTGCGGGCGCTGGTGAAGGGCCGCAGCCTCAGGCGCCTTGGCCGCGTGCCCTTCGGCGCGGCGCTGGCGCTGGCGGCGGCGCTGGTCGCGGTCTTCGTCCCCTACTGACCCGGTGCCAGACGCGAGCGCAGCACCTCGCCGCGTTCCTCCAGGATGGGCAGCGCCACGGAAACCAGCAGCGAGTTGATCTCCTTGTAGGCCCTGAGCGCCTCCAGATGCCAATGGCTGGTGGCAAGGCTCTCGGCATTGCCAGCGCTCAGCCGCCCCAGATGCGCCTGATGGCTGTCGCGCTCCAGTGCCCGCATGACCTCTTTCTCGCGCATCAATTGCCGCGCGGCGTCCGGGTCGCCCGAGATCAGCACGTTCATCGCCAGTTGCAGGTTGGTCAGCACCCGCGCATGCATGGCCCTGAGTTCGTCCCGCCCCTTGGCCGAGAAGCTGCGCCCGCTCGCCGTCTTCTTCTGCGCCACCGGAAGCAGCGATTTGGCGACGATATCGCCCGCGTATTCCAGATTGATCGCAACCCCCGTCAGATGCAAGGATTCCCGCGCCTCGTCCGCCGTCAGCCCGCCCTCGTTCAGCGCGGCTAGGAACAGCTTCACATCGGCGTGGCGGCGGTTCATCTCCTCGTCCAGCGCGCTGGTCGCGGCCAGCAGGTCGGGCGGCGCCCCGTCCAGAAGCTGCGGCGCCGGGCGCAGCATTTCCTCCAGCGCGGCGCCCATCAGCAGCAGTTCGCGCTTGGCCGAGGCCAGCGCCAGCTGCGGCAGAGCCAGCGTGGCGCGGTCCAGCGCCGTCTTGCGCCGCTGCCCGGCGATCACCGGCTGTGGCTGCTCGGGTGCCAGCCGTTCGGCCAGCCACAGTGCCGGGCGGATCAGCGGCAGGGCGCAGACAGCGATCACCGCGTTGAAGACCACATGCGCGTTGACGATGCGGACCGAGGCCCCCTCGCCCAGCCAGGCGGGCAGCCCGGCGCCCGTCATCCAGCCCAGCCACAGCAGGACCAGCGCCGCCGCCCCGCGCAGGATCAGGTTGCCGAGCGGGATGCGGCGCGAGACCGGGTCCATGCCCCGCGTCAGCCAGACAGCGATCACCGCGCCGCCGACATTGGCGCCCAGGAGCATCGGCAGCGCCGCGGTCATCGGCAGCCCGCCGCCCTGCGCCAGCGCCGCCAGCAAGAGGACCGTCGCGACCGAGGAATGCACCAGCCACGCCAGCAGCGCCGCCACGAGGAAGGACATCAGCGCATCGCGGCCGAGGTAATCCATGATGACCGGCAGCGCCGCCGATTCCCGCATCGGCAGGGTCGCCTGACCGATCATCTGCAGGCTGAGCAGCACGAAACCGACGCCCAGCACGATGCGGCCGTATTGCTTGGCGCGCCGCGCCTCGACCTTCAGGAACAGGACGCAGCCGGTCAGGATCAGGATCGGCACCAGTTCGGACAGGTCCAGCGCCAGCAGCCGCACCACCAGCGCCGAGCCCAGATCCGCGCCCAGCAAAGCCGCCAACCCGGTCGCCACGGTGACGATGCCTGAGGCGGCAAAGCCCGCCGCCAGCACGCCCACCGCCGTGGCGCTCTGCAACAGCATCGCCAGCACCATCCCGCCCAGCGCCGCCGTCACCCGGTTGCCCGAGGCACCCTGCAAGCGGTCCCTGAGCGCCGCGCCATGCGCCCGCTCGATGCCGGTACGGACCATGCGCACGGCGTAGAGCAGCAGCATCACCGCCGCGGCCAGGTTGATCAGGATCAGGATCGGATGCATGGCGCGCCCCTATCGCGCCCGGCGGAAGAGTTGCGCGCGGGCATACAGGGCCTCCATACGCCGCAGCCGGTCCGCCGTCTCGTCCCAACTGCGGTTCTGCACACCCGCGAGCAGCGCCTCGACCAACATGACCAGCGCGGTGATCGAATCCCAGGCAGAAGGCGCTTCGATATGGCAGGGCAGGATATGCTGCGCATGGGCCGCGGCGGGCGAAACCCAGCGGTCGGTGATCAGCACCACCTCGGCCCCCTGCGCCCGCGCCATCTCGACGATATGCAGGACCGAGGCCTCGTAGCGGCGGATGTCGAAAGCGACCAGCACGTCGCCCGCCCGCATGTCCAAAAGCGCGGGCGGCCAGGAATTGGGCAGGTTGGACCAGAGGCTCACCTCGCCCCGGGTCACGCGCAGGGTGGTGGCGAAGTATTCCGCCACCGGATGCGTCAGCCGCCCACCCAGCATGGCGATCCGCCGCTCGCGGTCGGCCAGCAGCGCTGTCACCGCGTCGAAGCCCGCGTGGTCGATCTGGCCCAGCGTGGCGGTCACATTCTCCACCACCTTGGCCGCGAAAGCGTCGAGCACATGGTCCGAGGCGCCCGCCCCCGCCCATTTCTCGCGCTTGGCGATGGGGGAGGCGAGTTTCTCGCCGACCTCCTCGCGCAGGGAGGCCTGAAACTCGGGATAGCCGGAATAGCCCAGCTTCTGCACCAGCCGCACCACGGTCGGCCCGCTGACCCCAGCCCCCCGTGCCACCGAGGCGACCGAGCCCAGCACGGCGACCGGGTAATTGCCCAGCATATGCGCGGCCAGCTGCCGTTCGGCCCGGGTCAGGTCCGGCATGGCGGCGCGCAGGCGCGCCTCTGGAGTATCCGCTGGCGTGTCGTTCATCGGGGTCCCGGCCTGGTGCTCAGAAAACAGCCTAGCGCCGTTTGTGCGATTTGTAACAGAAATTTCCCTTCCGAAAAGAACTTGACAGAATTGCCCGCGATGGCCGAGGCTTCACCCACCGATACCCGGAGTTCCTGCTCATGCCCCTCTCCGCCGCGCGTGCCGCCGACGCCCTTCTGCCGCATTTCGAGGGGCTGGTGGAGCACTGGGATGCCTCGGGCGCACCCGGTCAGGGCGCGGGGCCGGCGGGGCTGGTGCTGATCTGCGACCATGCCTCGAACGTGCTGCCGCTGGACTGGCCGGTGCTGGGCGGCGATCTGGGATTGTCGGCCGAGGCGCAGGTCTCGCACGCGGCCTGGGACATCGGCGCGCTGGGACTGGCGCGGGGGCTGGCGGCCCGGCTGGCGCCGGTCACCGGGGGCACGGTGCTGGTTTCGGCGCCGCTGTCGCGGCTGGCCTATGACCTCAACCGCGCGCCCGATCACCCCGCCGCCATGCCGGCGATGTCCGAGGTCCATGAGGTCCCCGGCAACCGCGACCTGACCGCCGCCGACCGGCTGGCCCGGACCGAGGCGATCTGCCTGCCCTTCCACGCCACCCTCGCGACCGAGATCGCCCGGCTGGTCGCCCGGGGCCGCCGTCCGGCGCTGATCGCCGTGCATTCCTTCACCCCGGTCTATTTCGGCATGAAACGTGCCGTCGAATTCGGGGTAATCCATGACGACGACCAGACCCTGACCCATGCGGTGATCGAGGCGGCCAAGGGCTGCGGCCTCGATACCCGCCTGAACGAGCCCTATTCGGCGGCGGGCGACGTGACCCATACGATCCGCCTGCATGCCGTGCCGCTGCGGCTGCCGAACACCATGCTGGAGATTCGCAACGACCTGATCGCCGACGCCCCGGCGCAGGCCGCCATGGCCGACAGGCTGGCGCCGGTGCTGGCCACGGCGCTGACCGCGACGGGGGCCGTGTGATGCCCCGGTTTCTGGTCGCCTATGTCCGTTGGGTCGAAAGGTTCAACTGGCTCTTCGGCCGGATCGCCATGTATTCGCTCTTGGCGCTGATGGGGGTCATGCTCTACGGCGCGCTGGCCCGGGCCTTCGGCAGCCCGCCGATCTGGACCGACGAGATGGCCCAGTTCCTGCTCATGGGCTATTTCATGATCGGCGGCGCCTATGCGCTGCAGCTGGGGTCCGCGGTGCGCATGGACCTGCTCTATTCCCGCTGGTCCGACAAGACGCGGGCGCTGGTCGATATCCTGACCGTGGGATCGCTGCTCTTCTACCTGATCGTCCTTCTTTGGGGCGGCTGGGAGAGCCTGCAATACGCCTTGGAATACGGCGAGCGGCGCCGGGGCCTCTGGCGGCCCTATATGGCGCCGGTCAAGGCGATCATGGTGCTGGGCATCCTGATGATGATCCTTCAGGTCCTGGCCTTCACCATCCGTGACATCGCACGCCTGAAAGGCGAGGAGATCTGATGCCCACCGAGATGATCGCCGCGCTGATGTTCGGCAGCCTCCTGCTGCTGATGCTGACCGGACAGCGGATGTTCGGCGTGATCGGCTTCGTCGCCGTCGTGGCCGCGCTGTTCCTCTGGGGCGACCGGGGCGGGCATGACATCGCCTTCTCGCAGGCCTTCAAGCTGATGAACTGGTTCCCGCTCATCACGCTGCCGATGTTCATCTTCATGGGCTACGTGCTGTCGGAATCGCGGCTGGCCGATGACCTGTACCGGATGTTCCACGTCTGGTTCGGGCCGGTGCCCGGGGGCCTCGCCATCGGGACCATCGTGCTGATGGTGCTGATTTCCGCCATGAACGGGCTTTCGGTCGCGGGCATGGCCATCGGCTCGACCATCGCGCTGCCGGAACTGCTGAAACGAAACTACGACAAGAGGATGGTGACAGGGGTGATCCAGGCGGGCTCATCGCTGGGCATCCTGATCCCGCCCTCGGTCGTGATGGTGCTTTACGCGATGATCGCCCGGCAGCCGGTGGCGCAGCTGTGGCTCGCCGGCATCCTGCCGGGGCTGATGATGGCCTCGCTCTTCATCGCCTATATCTGGCTGCGCTGCCGCCTCAACCCGGCGCTGGGGCCGGTCCTGTCGGCCGAGGAACGCGCGGCGATCTCGACCTCCGAGAAATACCGCCTGCTGCTGGCGGGCGTGCTGCCGCTGGGCATCTTCCTGGTGATGATGGTGCCCTTCATCCTGGGTTATACGCGGCTGGTCGAAAGCTCGGTGATCGGCGCGCTCGCCGCCGTCGCCGCCTCGGTCTACAAGAAGCGCATGACCCGTCAGGTCTGGGAGACCTGCCTGGTGCAGACCCTCTCGGTCAGCTGCATGTTCCTGTGGATCATCCTGGCGGCGCTGGCCTTCGGCGCGATCTTCGACGGGCTGAGGGCGGTCGAGTTCGTGCGCGACTTCTTCATCACCGATCTGGGCCTGAACCGCTGGCAGATCCTGATCCTGATGCAGCTGAGCTTCATCCTGATGGGGACCTTCCTCGATGACACCGCCATGCTGGTGATCGTGGCGCCCTTGTATGTGCCGATCGTGCGGGCGCTGGAATTCGATCTGGTGTGGTACGGTGTGCTTTATACGATCACCTGCCAGATCGCCTATATGACGCCGCCCTTCGGCTATAACCTGTTCCTGATGCGGGCCATGGCGCCCTCCAGCGTGTCGCTCGCCGATATCTACCGCTCCATCGTGCCCTTCGTGGGGGTGATGATCCTCGGCCTGGCGCTGATCATGATCTTCCCGCAGATCGCGCTCTGGCTGCCGCAGACGCTGTATAATCCCTGAACCCAGAAGGCCCAAAGGCCCGCCCCAAGTCCAACAGAAGGAGATACGGAAATGACGACGACGAGACGGAAGTTCCTGACCACCAGCGCCCTCGGCGGCGCAGCGGCGCTGGCGGCTCCGGCGGTTCACGCGCAATCGACGATCCGCTGGCGGATGCAGACCTATGCGGGCGCGGCGCTGGGCGAATTCGTGGTGAAACCGGCGGTCGACATGTTCAACGCCATCGCCGGCGACGAGATGCAGATCGACCTCTATTACGCCGACCAGCTGGTCCCCACGGGCGAGCTGTTCCAGGCCATGCAGCGCGGCACCATCGACTGCGTGCAATCGGACGACGATTCCATGGCGTCGCCGACCGAGGTCACCGTCTTCGGCGGCTATTTCCCGCTGGCCAGCCGCTATTCTCTGGACGTGCCCGCGCTCTTCAACAACTGGGGCCTGAACGAGATCTGGGGCGAGGCCTATGCCGCGGTGGGCGTCAAGCACATCTCGGCCGGATCGTGGGATCCGTGCCATTTCATCACCTCCTCGCCGATCACCTCGCTGGCCGATCTTCAGGGCAAGCGGGTCTTCACCTTCCCGACCGCCGGGCGCTTCCTGTCGCAATTCGGCGTGGTGCCGGTGACCGTGCCGTGGGAGGACGTGGAGATCGCGCTGCAGACGCGCGAGATCGACGGCGTGGCCTGGTGCGGCGCGACCGAGGCCTATACCGTGGGCTGGGCCGATGTCACCAGCCACTTCCTGACCAACAACATCTCGGGCGCCTGGATCGGGCATTTCTTCTCGAACATGGACCGCTGGAACGAGCTGTCGCCGAAGCTGCAGAACCTGGTCGCGACCTGTTTCGAGCAGTCGCATTATTACCGCCAGCACTGGTACTGGGCGGGCGAGGCGCGCTACCGGACGGAAGGCACCAAGCTGGAACTGACGGCGATCCCCGATGCCGAATGGGCCACCGTCGAGACCGCGGCGCGGACCTTCTGGGACGAGATCGGCGCGGAAAGCGAGACCAAGGCGCGGGTCGTGCAGATCTTCAAGGATTACAATTCGGCCATGGATCGCGCCGGGCGGCCGTACCGCTATTCGTGACCGGGGAGAACGGGGGGCCAGCCCCCCGCACCCCCCGCCAAAGGGGCCCACGGGCCCCTTTGGAAACCCCGTGCGTATTTTAGGCAGAATGAAGGGGCGCGGCCTGCGCCCGGTGAGGAAACGATGAGCGGATATCTGACGCTGGAGACCCTGGGCGCGGCCTATGAGGCCGGCGAGATCGATACGGTGGTCGTGGCGGGCGTCGACATGCAGGGGCGGCTGATGGGCAAGCGCTTCCATGCCGCGCATTTCCTCAGCCATGGCTGGGAAGAGACCCATTGCTGCAATTACCTGCTGACCGTCGACATGGCGATGAACCCGGTCCCGGGCTATGAGGCGGCAAGCTGGGCGCAGGGGTATGGCGATTACCTGATGAAGCCGGATCTGGCGACCCTGCGGCGGGTGCCCTGGCTGGAGGGCACGGCGCTGGTGCTCTGCGATCTGCTGGACCATCACACGCATGAGGAGATCGCCGTCAGCCCGCGCGCCATCCTCAAGCGGCAGATCGCCCGGGCCAAGGCCCTGGGCTATGACGCGATGATGGCGACGGAGCTCGAATTCTTCGTCTTCGAGAACAGCTATGAGCAGTTCCGCGACAAGGGTTTCCAGAACCTCGTGCCGATCTCGGGCTATAACGAGGATTACCACATCTTCCAGACCACCAAGGAAGAGCCGCTGATGCGGGCCCTCCGCAACGGGCTTTACGGCGCGGGTATCCCGGTCGAGAACACCAAGGGCGAGGCCGAGGCGGGCCAGGCCGAGGTCAATATCCGCTATGCCGATGCGCTGACCACGGCCGACCACCACACGATCACCAAGGCGGCGACGCGCGAGATCGCCCATGCGATGGGCAAGTCCGTCACCTTCATGGCCAAATATCACCATGACAAGGCGGGCTCGTCCTCGCATGTGCACCAGTCGCTCTGGACCACGGGCGGCGAGGCGGCCTTCGCCGACAAGGCGGACGAGAACGGCATGTCGGCGCTGATGAAGCATTTCCTGGCGGGCCAGCTGGCCCATGCCCGCGAGATCACCCTGTTCCTCGCGCCTTACGTCAACAGCTACAAGCGCTTCTGCGTCGGGCTCTTCGCGCCGACCAAGGCGGTCTGGTCGGCCGACAACCGCACCGCGGGCTTCCGGGTCTGCGGCGCGGGAACCAAGGCGGTGCGGGTCGAATGCCGGATCGGCGGCGCCGACCTCAACCCCTATACCGCCTGCGCGGCGCTGCTGGCGGCGGGGCTGGACGGGATCGAGCAGAAGCTGGCGCTGGAGCCGGAGCTGAAGGGCGACATGTACGCGGCCGAGGGCGCGCGCGAGATCCCCAAGACCCTGCGCGAGGCGGCGGATCTGGCCGAAAGCTCCGACTGGCTGCGCAGCGCGCTGGGCGCGGCGGTGGTCGACCATTACGTTCACGCCGCCCGCTGGGAAATCGCCGAGGCCGACCGGGTCGTCACCGACTGGGAGCTGAAGCGGGGCCTGGAACAGGCCTGAGCCCCGGGACCCGATGCAGCATGGCGCAGCCCCGGCACCCCCTTGAACGGACAGCCTTGCCCCCGCCCGGAAGCGGGCGGCGCCCTGCCAAGCGCGGCCTGGGCAGGCACGGTCGCGGCCCCGTGTCTGGGCCGGAGCGGCGAAAAATGATAGTCTCCTCCTCATTGAAACCCGCCTCAGTCCGGTCCGGGCCGGGGCGGCCTGCCATGAGGTTTGACATGAAAAGACGTTTTTCCGCCCTGGCTGCGGCCGGGCTTGCCCTGACCCTTGCCGCCCCTGCCAGCGCCGATATCAGCCGCGGCTGCCGCGCCAGCATCGCCGTCATGGGGCCGAACATTTACAACAATCTCCAGCGCCTGATCGAAATGGACGCCTCGGGCACCTGCTCGAACGGGCGGCCGAACCAGTGCCGGGTCAATGCCCATGGCGCGCTCAGGGCCTGTATCGGCGCGCTCTGGACCGAACGGCGCAACCATGCCATCCCGGCCGCCTGCCAATCCTCCATCGGCGGCAACAGCCGCATGAACTGGACGCGCTGGGTCGGCATCTATCCCCATCTGCCGCATGGGCAGGACAGCCTTCTGGACCGGGTGCGGGTCGAGGCCTGCTGCCCGACCGACCGCTTCGACGTGGTGCATGTGCTGGTGCGCTACGGGATCGACGGCGACAACGGCTGCGCCGGTCAGGTCGATGGCCGGTTCCGCACCGTCGATCAGGGCGACCTGGACGCAAGCTTCCGCATTGATTGCGGCGCGCAGCGGGCGCGGGGCCTCTGCGGGCCGATCCGGCGGACCAATCCCTAGGCCCGGAACCCGGGCCTGACGAACACTTGCGGGGGCGGGCCACGGGGTCGGCCCCCGCGCTGACCAAGGAGCCAGAATGACGACCATCCAATGCCTCTCGCCCGTGGACGGGCGGATCTATGCCGAGCGGCCCGCCCTGCCCTTGGCCGAGGCCAAAGCCGCCGCCGCCCGCGCCAAGGCGGCGCAAAAGGACTGGGCCGCGCGCCCCTTGGACGAGCGCGTCGCGCTGGTCATGGCCGGGGTCGAGGCGCTGAACGCGATGAAGGCGCCGGTGGTCGAGGAACTGGCCTGGCAGATGGGCCGCCCAACCCGCTATGGCGGCGAATTCGGCGGCATGAACGAGCGCTCGCGCTACATGGCCAGCATCGCCGCGACAGCGCTGGCACCGACGATGGTCGAGGATGGCGCCACCTTCCGCCGCTACATCGCGCGGGAAGCGGTGGGCGTGGTGCTGGTCATTGCGCCCTGGAACTATCCCTACATGACAGCGATGAACACGATTGTCCCGGCGCTGATCGCGGGCAATGCGGTGATGCTGAAACACGCCTCGCAGACCCTGCTGGTCGGAGAGCGGATCGGCATGGCGATGGCCGAGGCCGGGGTTCCGGCCGATGTCTTCCAGAACGTCGTGCTGGACCATGCCACGACCGAGGCGCTGATCGGTGCCCGGGCCTTCGGCTTCGTCAATTTCACCGGGTCGGTCGGCGGCGGCGTCGCCATCGAAAAGGCGGCGGCGGGCACCTTCACCGGGGTCGGGCTGGAACTGGGCGGTAAGGATCCGGGCTATGTCCGGGCGGATGCCGATCTGGACGCCGCGGTGGACAGCCTGATGGACGGCGCCATGTTCAACGCGGGCCAATGCTGCTGCGGGATCGAGCGGATCTATGTCCACGAGAGCCTCTATGACGCCTTTGTCGAGAAGGCGGTCGCCTGGGTGAAGGCGCTGAAACTCGGCAACCCGTTCGAGCCGGAAACCACGCTCGGCCCGATGGCCCATGCCCGCTTCGCCCGCATCGTGCGCGAGCAGGTGGCCGAGGCCGTGGCCGCCGGAGCCACGCCGCTGATCGACCCCGCGCTTTTCCCCGCCGATGACGGCGGCGCTTATCTGGCCCCGCAGATTCTGGTCAACGTCGATCATTCCATGCGGGTAATGACCGAGGAGAGCTTCGGCCCGGTGGTCGGCATCATGAAGGTCTCGGGCGACGAGGAGGCCATCGCCCTGATGAACGATTGCCACTACGGGCTCACCGCCTCGATCTGGACCGCCGATACCGAGGCCGCCGCCGAGATCGGCGCGCGGATCGAGACCGGCACCGTGTTCATGAACCGCTGCGACTATCTCGACCCGGCCTTGTGCTGGACCGGCTGCAAGGATACCGGCCGGGGCGCCGCGCTCTCGGCGCTGGGCTATCAATCGGTCACGCGGCCGAAATCCTACCATCTGAAAAAGGTCACGAAATGAACGTCCCCACCATGAACTGGTCCTACCCTACGGCCGTGAAATTCGGCGTGGGGCGCGTCAAGGAACTGGCCGACCACGCCAAGGCGGTCGGCATGAAGGCCCCGCTGCTGGTCACCGACAAGGCGCTGGCCGCCCTGCCGATCACCGCCGAGGCGCTGTCGGTGCTGGAGGCTGGAGGGCTGGGGAAGGCGCTCTTCTCCGAGGTCGACGCCAACCCGACCGAGGCGAACATGGCCGCGGGCATCGCCGTCTACAAGGCGGGCGGGCATGACGGGGTGATCTGCTTCGGCGGCGGCTCGGCGCTGGATCTGGGCAAGATGATCGCCCTGATGGCCGGGCAAGCCGCCTCTCTGTCGGTCTGGGATCTGGAGGATATCGGCGATTGGTGGACCCGCGCCGATGCCTCGAAAATCGCGCCAATCATCGCCGTGCCCACGACCGCCGGGACCGGCTCGGAAGTCGGCCGCGCGGGGGTTCTGACCAACGCCACGACCCACAAGAAGAAGATCATCTTCCACCCGGCCCTGATGCCGAAGGTCACGATCTGCGACCCGGCGCTGACCGTGGGCATGCCGAAGTTCATCACCGCCGGCACCGGCATGGACGCGCTGGCGCATTGTCTTGAGGCCTATTGCAGCCCCTTCTACCATCCGATGAGCCAAGGCATCGCGCTGGAAGGGATGCGGCTGGTGTTCGAGAACCTGCCGAAGGTCTATGCGACACCGGACGATCTGGAAGCCCGCGCGCATATGATGTCGGCTGCCGCCATGGGGGCCGTCGCCTTCCAGAAGGGTCTGGGCGCCATCCATTCGCTGAGCCACCCGATCGGCGCGGTCTACAACACCCATCACGGCACGACGAACGCCGTGGTCATGCCGATGGTGCTGGATTTCAACCGGTCGGCCATCGAGGAGCGCCTGACCCGCGCCGCCGCTTATATCGGCATCGCGGGCGGGTTCGAGGGGTTCCGCGCGGCGGTGATGGACCTGCGTTCGACGCTCGCAATCCCGGCCAACCTGACCGCGCTGGGCGTCACCAATCCCGACCTCGCCACGCTGACCGAGATGGCGCTGGAGGACCCCTCCTGCGGCGGCAACCCGATCGAGATGAATGCCGAGAATACCCGCGCGCTGTTCGAAGCCTGCCTCTGACAAGAAAAACGCCGCGCCCTTGCGGGGGCGCGGCGGCTTATTCTTCCTCGTCGTCCGGGACCGGCGGTTCGGCGGTGGGGATCCGGTAATCCTCGCGGAACCATCGGGCCAGATCGACATCGGCGCAGCGTTTCGAGCAGAAGGGCTTGTAGGCCTCGACCGTTGGCTTGCCGCATTGCGGGCATTTCCCGCTCATGACAGCCAGTCCGGCAAGGGCGCCCGGTCCCGGCGCCGCGTCAGTTCGAAATTGCCCAGGGGCGTCCAGCCCGCGACCGAGGCCTCGCCCGCATCGGCGCGCAACGCCTTGCTGATCACCTGTTCCAGCACATGCCGGTCACGCTTGGGACAGGGGGCGAAATCGACGATCACCATCCCGCCGAGGCCCCGCAACCGCAGCTGCCGCGGCAGGTCGCGCGCCGCGGCAATCGAGGCCTTGAGCCCCGCCGCAGGCGAGGTATCGGCGCCGGTGTTCACATCGACCGCGACAAAGGCCCGCGTCGCCTGGATATGCATCGAGGCGCCGCCTTCCAGCCGCACCTCGGGCGTGAGCAGCGCCGCGATCTGATCCAGCGCGCCGGAATGTTCCAGCGCGTCGGGGCCGTCATCGACCTCATCGACATCGCCCCAGTCGCGCCAGGCCAGCTCATGCGGCCCGGGCGCGTCGACCAGCAGCTCCGGCCCGCCGGAAAGATCGGCCAGTACCGCCTCGGCCAGCACCCGCATCTGGGCGATATCGGTGGTGATTTCCTCGTCCGAGGCCGCCTCGCAGGCCGAGCGCAGGATCAGGCCCAGACTCTCGTCCGCGCCCTCCATCCCCTCGGTGGCGAGCGCCGCGAGTTCGGCCCTGAGCCCCTCATCCCGAATGGCGCGCGAGATGTTGAGGCCGGGCGCCTCGGGCGTGACGATGGCATAGCGGGATTTGAACAGCAGCCGCTGCGTCAGCGGCAGCGCCTTGCCCGGCTCGGAGGCACCGGCGACCTGCACCAGGATCTTCTGCCCCGGCGCCAGCCCCTTGGGCGCGCGCAGGAAGCCGGAGACACCATCAGGCAGGTCGACGAAGACGCCCCCCAGCCCCTTGACCGGCCGACCGACGACGCCGCGCAGGATGGCGCCCGGGGCGATCCCGTCCTCTTCAAGCGCGAGGTCGGTCAGCTGCCCGTCCACCATCAGCGCCGCGACCTCGCGCTCGCCGATATGGCCCAGGGCGATCACGCTGCCCTTCATGCCCGATACCCCGCGGCGTTAAGGAGCGTGGCGGTCTCGGCCAGCGGCAGGCCGACAACGGCGCTGAACGAGCCCTGAATCCACGGAATGAACGCCCCGGCCCGGCCCTGGATGCCATAGCCGCCCGCCTTGCCCTGCCATTCGCCGCTGGCGAGGTAGGAATTCAGCTCATCGTCGGACAGGCGTTTCATCTTCACCGCGGTTTCCACCACCCTCTCCCAGACCTGCGCCCCGCGCTTCACCGCCACGGCGGTGATCACGGTATGGCGCCGCCCGGCCATGTCGGTGAGGAACTTGGCTGCCTCGGCCGCGCTTTCGGGCTTGCCGAGGATGCGGCGGCCCAAAGCCACGGTGGTATCGGCGCAGAGCACGATCTCATCCCCGGCGGCCACGACAGCCGCCGCCTTCTCGGCCGCCATGCGCGCGCAATAGGGACGCGGCAATTCACGGGGACGGGGCGTTTCGTCGATATCGGCGGGGCGCACGGCATCCGGGACGATGCCGATGGTCGCCAGCAGGTCCAGCCGCCGGGGGCTGGCCGAACCCAGGATAAGCTTCATCACTTGAAGCGATAGTTGATCCGGCCCTTGGTCAGATCGTAGGGCGTCATCTCGACCTGAACGCGGTCGCCTGCGAGGACACGGATGCGGTTCTTCCGCATCTTGCCTGCCGTATGCGCGATGATCACATGGCCGTTGTCCAGCTCGACCTTGAACGTCGCGTTCGGCAGGAGTTCCTTCACGACGCCGGGAAATTCGAGCAGTTCTTCCTTGGCCATGGTCTCTCCAAATGGGTATCCGCCCGCATGAAGCAGGCGCCAGCCATATGCGCCTTCAAGGGCGGGTTTTCAAGGATTAACTTGCACCGCGCCGGACGGTTCCTTTTGCCAGCCGCGCGTCCTGTTCTTCCCAGTGCCGGAAATTGAGCACCCCGCCATTGGCGCGGGTCCAGGCGATCAGGTCGCGCGACACGCGGTCCATCATCCAGCAGGCCTCGTTCATGCCGCTCATCACCAAAAGCCCGTCCTCGGGCCAGCCCTGATCCGGCGGGCCATAGAGGGCCGAAGCGCCGGTATTCTCCTCGACACCCGCGCACCAGGGGGCCGTGCCGACCAGACAGGAATGCGCGGCGACGCATTGGTTTTCCAGCGCCCTCGCCTGCGCGCCGATGCGGACCCGCCAATAGCCCGCCTTGGTTTCGGTGCAGGACGGGACGAGCAGGATCTCCACCCCCTCCTCGGCCAGCTTGCGGGCCAGCAAGGGGAATTCGCTGTCATAGCAGATCGCGACGCCGATCTTGCCCAAGGGCGTGTCGAACACACTCAGCCCCTCGGTCCCGGGCACCACGTTCCATTCCTCGCGCTCGAAGCGGGTCATGATCTGCTTGTCCTGATGGCCGATCACCCCGCCCGGCCCGTAGAGCGTGGCGCGGTTCACCGGCCGCTCGCCGGTGAAGACGGGCCCGGAAGGGCCCAGGATGTGGATCCCGTGCCGCGCCGCCAAAGCGCAGAACAGCGCATCCATGGCGGGCCGGTGGCGGGCCACCTCGTGCAGCGCGCGTTCCAGATCGGCCGCGACCTCGGCCCCGCCGAGGCTGGCCAATTCCATCGCCCCGTATTCGGGAAAGACCAGCAGTTCGGCCCGCGCGCCCGCGGCATTGCCGACCCAGCCAGAGATCTTGGCCTCATATTCGGCGAAGCTGTCGAACCAGCTCAGGGGATAGGCAGCGGCGGCGATGGTGACCTCGGTCTGGGCTTCGGTCATGGCAGCTCACGGATCCAGAATTGCAGGGGTTTGGGTGTTTCGAGGCTATCGCCCAGATCCTTCCAGCGGAAGGTGGCAATGGCGCCGGGCAGGGGCGCGTAGCCCCGCGAACGCCAGAACCCGTCCAAGGGACGGTAATCTGCGGGATGCGCCGGGTGATCCGCGGGCCGCTCGACCCGGCAAAATGCAACATGGCGGCGGCCCAGAGCGGCCGCTTTTGCCTCGCGGATGTCAAAGAACCGATGTCCGACGCCGCGGCCGCGATAATCCGGCAGCAGCACCGATTCGGCACAATAGAAAATGTCAGACAGCGCCAGCCCCGAGGAGGCGAAGGCCTGGGCGAAATCCTCGGCGTGGTCCTCCATCGGCGTGCCGGTGGCGGCACCGACCAGCGCCTCGCCGTCAAAGGCCCCCGCCACCACCGCCCGCGGGTTGTCGCGGTAGGGCGCAAGGTATTCGCGCTCGTAGTCCAGCGAGCCGTCATAGAGATAGGGCCAGTCGCGAAACACCGCGATGCGGAGCCGCGCCACGCCGTCCAGCGCCGCGTCCAGCGCCGGGCCGGAAAGCGCCTCGACCCTCATCCGCCGACCTGCCGCAACCATTCCTGCAGATTGTAATAGGTGGTGACGCGGGTGATCTTGCCATCCTGGAGGCTGAAGAACCCGCCCGCGGGCAGGACATAGGTCTGGCCATGCGCCTCGGGCAGGCCCGGGTCGGTCTTGAGGTAGGTGCCATTCACGATGAACTCGGCCGCGCCGCGGGTCCCGTCTTCCGAGCCATAGACCACCATCTCGGTCAGGGTCTCGCGATAGGTCTCGCTCATATGGGCGCAGAACTCGGCGAAGGCTTCCTTGCCCAGACGGGCCGTGCCCTCGTTGACGTGATGGGCGAAATCCGCGTGCAGGCAATCCAGCATCCCGGGAATGTCGCCCCGGTTGAAGGAATCGTAATAGGCCTGGATCGTGGCGCGGGCGGTCTCTGCTGGATTCACAGTGGTCTCCTGTTTCTTTGCAGGAAACATAGCGCCACCGGGCGCAGATTGAAGACCGAAAAACGTCAGGGGCGGGCCGTGATGCGACCCGCCCCGAGAGTGTCAGGCCAGCGCGGCGGCGACCGCCACCGACAGCGGGGTCGTGGGGCGCCCGATCAGCCGCGACAGCGTGCGGCTGTCGTCATAAAGCGCCCCCTCGGCCGAGCGCGCGTCGCTGTCGGCGAGGATCTGGGCGAAGCCCTCGGGCAGGCCGAAGCTTTTCAGCAGATCGACATAGGCGGCCTGCGGCATCGGCGCATAGGGCACCTCCTTGCCCGCCTGGCGCGAGACCTCGGCGGCGAAGTCGGTCATGGTGAAGGACTCATCACCGGCCAGTTCATAGACATTGCCGGTATGCCCGTCCTCGCTGGCCACCACGGCGATCGCCTCGGCAAAATCGGCGCGGGTGGCGGGCGAAACCTTGCCCGAGGCATTGACGCCGACGATGGCGCCCGCCGCCAGCGCACCCGCCAGGTTGCCGGTGTAATTCTCGGTGTACCAGCCGTTGCGCAGCAGCGTGGCAGGCAGGCCCGAAGCGGCGAGCGCGATCTCGGTCGCCTTGTGGTCCTCGGCCAGGATCATCGGCGAATCGGTCCCTTTCAGGAGCGAAGTATAGACCACCCGCCCGACGCCCGCGGCCTTGGCGGCGTCGATGACGTTGCGGTGCTGACCCGCCCGGTCGTTGAAATCGCTGGAGGAAATCAGGACCAGCACATCGACGCCCTTGAGCGGCGCTTCCAGCGTGGCGGGGGCGGTATAGTCGAAGGCGCGCGCTTCGATCCCCAGATCGGCGGCCTTGGCGGGATCGCGCACCAGCGCAACCAGATGGGCGGCGGGGGCGCGGCGTTTCAGGGCGGCGATGGCGAGGCGGCCGAGGTGGCCGGTGGCGCCGGTGATGGCGATGATCTGGGTCATGGCAGGGTCCTTCCAGGGATTGATGGCCAGGAGTTGATGGCCCCCATCTAGCCCTTTACTTACGCAATGTAAGTACCTACATAAATGTTAGTGTGAAATGGAGCCGATCATGGAAACCGCAGACAGAACAGCCGTCCGCGCGCAGCAGATGCTCGATGCCTACCGCCATGCCGATGTGATGGCCGCCGATTGCCCCTCGCGGCCGGTACTGCAGCATCTGACCAGCCGCTGGGGTGTCCTGGTGATGGCGGCGCTGTCCACCGGCACGCATCGCTTCGCTCAGCTTCGCCGCCGCATCGGCGGGGTCAGCGAGCGGATGCTGGCCCAGACCCTGCAACAGCTGGAAGGCGACGGCTTCGTCCTCAGGCGCGATCATGGCGAGGTGCCGCCCCGGGTCGATTACTCCCTGACGCCCTTGGGCGAGGGCGCAGCGGTGCATCTGGTGGCGCTGGCCGGCTGGATCGAGGCCAATTTCCCCGCCATCGCCGAGGCGCAGGCCGCGGTCAGCGCTCCGGCGGACCGAAGCGTTCCTGCATCCGCTTGAGGATCTGGTCGCGGGTCTGGCGGTAGGCCTGCAGCTTCGTCTCGCGCGTCTCGCCCAGGCCGGTCGGATCCATGATCGGCCAGTATTCGACATCGGTATGGGCGTAGCGGGTGAGTTCCAGCGCGGCGCGCTGGCTGGCGGGCGAGAGGGCGACGATCAGGTCGAAGCCGGACAGGTCGTCCCCCCAATCCATCATTTCCTCGAAACTGCGCGAGCGGTGGCGCGACAGCTCCACCCCCTTCTCGGCGCTGACGGCGATGGCGAAACCGTCGATGTCGAGGTCGTTGTGGACCCCGGCTGACTGCACATAGGCGCGCTGGCCATAGAGCTGTTTCATGAAGCCTTCGGCCATCGGCGAGCGGACTGCGTTATGATCGCAGCAGAACAATACTGAACTGGGAAAGCCTGAACCCAAGATCACGCCCCGCGGTTCAGGACGCTGATCAGGGTGAACAGGCGCCGCGCCGTATCGAGGTCGATCTCGGCCTTGCCCTCAAGCCGCTCCTGCAAGACCCGCGCCCCCTCGTTGTGGATGCCGCGGCGGGCCATGTCGATGGCTTCGATCTGGCTGGGCGGCAGGCGCTTCACTGCGTCGAAATAGCTGGCACAGATCTGGTCGTAATCCTTCACCACCTGCCGGAACGGACCCAGCGCCAGATGCAGCTCGCCCACCCTTGCGCCGTCTTCCTGGGCGATCTCCACCACCAGCCGCCGCTCGCGGATCGCCAGAGCCAGCCGGTAGGGACCGGGCGGGACCGGGCGGTCGTCGCGGTCGGGCAGCAGGAAGGAATTATCCTCGAGCAGGTCGAAGACTGCCACCTTGCGCTCCTGCTCCATCTCGGGCGTGGGGGCGGGAAGGCCGGAATCGTCGATGTCGATGTGGCAGATGCGGCTCATGCGTCGGTCTTTCAGGAGTGACCCGTCGGTCATGCCCCAGCACCGCCCCCGGATCAAGGCATCCTTGGCGTCTCAGCCGTGGACCCGCTCCATCGCCCGCCTGAGATCGGCCTGCAGATCCGCGAAGTCACGGCCGATGGTCGCCTCGGGCTTGCCGACCAGCACATAATCCCAGCCGGGGCGGCCCATTTCGGGCAGGATCTCACGCGCCAGCGCCCGCAGCCGCCGCTTGGCGCGGTTGCGGGCCACGGCATTGCCGACCTTCTTGGAACAGGTGAAGCCCACGCGGATGCCCTGCGCGGCCTCGGTCGCGGCACGCTCGCGCGCCTGCAACAGGAAACCCGCCACGGGAGCGCGGCGGGCGCGGGCAGCGAGCAGGAACTCGGCCCGTTTCTTCAGGACGATCAGGCATGAGGAAACCGCCGGGGCCGCCTGCATCCCCGTGTCGGGGCTGCCTTGGGGCGCGTCCGGCGGCGTCATATCCGTGCCGAAGCGGAAGGCCTCAGGCCGACAGCTTCTTGCGGCCGCGGGCGCGGCGCGCGTTCAGGATCTTCTGGCCGCTTTTGGTCGCCATGCGCGAGCGGAAGCCGTGGCGCTTCTTGCGAACCAGGTTCGACGGCTGGTAGGTGCGTTTCATCGCAACGGTCCTTCTGTCATGCCCGAATCCGGGAAAGGGATTCGAGGGCGTCATGTTCCGAGGGCCGGGCAATAGCCGGGCCAGCCGCGCAAGTCAACAAAGCCGCAGCGGGTTTTCGCAGAAAAAGGCGCGCTTGACACGCCCCCGGCGGCACCGCCCCATGGGGCCATGACCCTGATCGCTCGAAACCGGCCATTCCGGCTGCTTCTGTCATCGGCCGCGCTGGCCAATCTCGGCGACGGGATCGGTGCGCTGGCCTTTCCCTGGCTGGCGACGCTCATCACCCGCGACCCGCTGCTGATCGCGCTGGTGGCCTTTGCGACAAGGCTGCCGTGGTTCCTGCTGGCCATCCCCGCGGGCGTGCTCACCGACCGCCACGACCGGCGGCAATTGATGCTCAGGGCCGATGCCTTCCGCGCGCTGCTGGCCGTGGGCGCCGTGGCGCTGGCCATCGGCTTGAAGGACGGCACCGCGCCGGGGGGCGAACTGGCGGCGATTCTCTCGCTCTCGGCGCTGGCCTTCCTTCTGGGCTGCGCCGAGGTGGTGCGCGACAACGCCGCGCAGACCGTGCTGCCGTCGATCGTGGCGCCCGCCGATCTTGAACGCGCCAATGGCCAGATCTGGAGCGTCGAGAATATCGCCGGCTCCTTCATCGGCCCCCCGCTGGCCGGTCTGCTCATTGCGCTGGCCCTGCCCGTCCCCTTCGGCGCCGAAGCCATCGGCTTCGCGCTGGCCGCCTGGTTCGTCTGGGCCATCGCCCTGCCGCCCCGCGCCCGACCCGCCCGCCGCCACCCGCTGACCGAGGCGGCCGAGGCCTGGCGCTGGATGCGGGCGCATCCGGTGGTGCTGCGGCTGGCGATCATGCTGGGCATCCTCAACGCTTTCACCCTGATGGCGCTGACCGTGCTGGTTCTGGTGTCGCAGGATCGTCTGGGCCTCGGCCCCGCCGCCTATGGCGTGCTGCTGACCATCGAGGCCGCGGGCGCCGTCGCCGGCGGCCTCTTGGGTCCGGCGCTGGTGGCGCGGCTGGGGCCGGACCGCAGCGT
>NZ_JAUCCQ010000003.1:0-144994 GCF_034676075.1 Pararhodobacter sp.
GGGTGGAAAACCCTCCTTGAAGCAGGGGGTGCGGGGGGCGGCAGCCCCCCGCCCTCGGTCGCCCGAGGCACGAGGGCGAAACCCTGACGCCTCAATCCAGGGCCGTCTCGGTCGGAGCGGTCGCGGCATTGGCGGTGTCGACCGCGGCATCGATGGCTTCGCGTTCCGCGTCGCTGAGCCCGCCCCACCAGTAGCGCGAGGCGAGGATCGCCCGGGCCGGGATGATCACGCCCGGATCGGCGTCATTCCTGACGAAATCGGTCTGGCCGACGCTGATCGCATGAAGGGCAGCGCGGCATAGGCGAGGCGCCAGTCTTTGAGGGCGGCGAGGGCGGTGAGGGTGCCGACCAGGCATTTGCCCAGGGGCGGCGGGACCAGCAGGTCATCTGGCCGGTCTCCAGCACCGGATAGGGCGAGATGCAATGCCCCTCGGTGATCGGATTGCGGGGCGCTAAATTTGAAAAGCGCGATGGCACTGGGCAGCGGGCCGGGCGCCATCGGGTAGGTCCGGCACCCTGCCCCTCGGTCAGGACCGGGGCGTGTCGCGCGGCCGGACTTCGGCCAGAAGGGAATCGACGATCTGGCGGCGCAGGGCCTTCTGCCCTTCCTCCGAGAAGAAGCCTTCGCCGAAGAGCGCGGAAAAGGTCGGCCGATTCGAGACGTTGAAGAAGCTCAGCGCGCTGATCTGCCAATGCAGCGCCACCGGGTCGAGCCCCGGGCGGAACAGGCCCTCGGCCTCGCCCCGGCGGCAGATGTCGCGCAGCTTCTCGATGGCCGAGACGTTCATGTTGCGGATCACCTCGGAGGCGGCGAGGGTCTCGGCGTTGTGGATGTTCTCGATCATCACCATGCGGATGAAATCGGGATTGCTGCGGTGGTGGTCGAAGGTGAAGGCGACGAGCCGGGCCAGAGCCTCGTCCGGGGGCAGCGTGCCGAGGTCGAGCTGATCCTCGCCCGCGCGGACCTTGGCATAGGCGGCTTCGAGCGCCCGCATGTAGAGGCCCATCTTGTCGCCGAAATAATAGTAGATCATCCGCTTCGATGTCTGGGTCCGCGCTGCGATCTCGTCGATGCGGGCGCCCGACAGGCCGCTTTCGGAAAAAACCGCGACGGCGACGCGCAGGATGTCCTCCTGCACGGCCTCGGGGTTCTGTTTCCAGCGTCTCCTCGCCCCCTCGGCGGCCTCTGAAGTCACGGATTTTCCTCCTCTATCCCGACCCGGGCCCGAGACTAGCACAGGGCGCGGGGCGCGGACAGGCAGCAAATTAACCGGCTGGTATATTCTCTTGCAAAATTGTACCAACTGTTACATTAAGGGGAAAAGCAGCTGGGAGGAGACCCGCGTGCATCGTCAGCAAGACCCGGCCAGCACGACGGTCCGCGTGGGCCTGATCGGGCGGGGCATCCAGAAATCGCGCACCCCCGGCATGCACGAGGCCGAGGGACAGGCGCAGGGGATGACCTATCGCTATGACCTTTTCGACACCGCCGCGGGCACGCCGGACGATCTGGCCGGGATCCTCGACCGGGCCGAGGCCGAGGGATACGCCGGCCTCAACGTCACCTACCCCTACAAGCGCGCGGTGATGGCGCTGCTCGACACGCTCTCGCCCAATGCCGAGCGGGTCGGCGCGGTCAATACCGTGGTCTTCCGGAACGGACGGCGGCAGGGGCACAACACCGATGCCTGGGGCTTCGCCGAAGGGTTCCGGCGCGGCCTGCCGGGGGCGGGGCTGGACAGGGTTCTGCTGCTGGGTGCGGGTGGCGCGGGCGGGGCGGTGGCGCATGCGCTGGTCGATCTGGGCGCGCGGCGGCTGTTGATCCGCGATACGGCGCGGCCCGCGGCCGAGGCGCTGGTGGCCTCGATCAACGCCCATGCCCGGGCCGAGATTGCCCGGGTCACCGAGGACGGGGTCGCCGAGGCGGACGGCATCGTCAACGCCACCCCCGTCGGCATGCTGGCCCTGCCCGGCACGCCGCTGGACCCTTCGGCGCTGAGCCCGCACCACTGGGTCGCCGATATCGTCTATGTGCCGCTGGCGACCGCCCTTCTGACCGCGGCCGCGGCGCGGGGCTGCCGGGTGCTGAGTGGCGAGGGGATGGCGGTGTTCCAGGCAGTCCGGGCCTTCGAGCTGTTCACCGGCCGCCCCGCCGATCCCGAGCGGATGCGCGCCACCTTCCACCGGCTGGGCGCCACGGCGGGCATTCAGGCGTCGGGGGTTCAGGCATGAAGACCGGGATCGCCACCGTCTCCATCTCCGGCACTCTGGAGGAGAAGATCGTCGCCATCGCCGCGGCGGGTTTCGACGGGATCGAGATCTTCGAGCAGGATTTCATCGCCGACACCCGCTCGCCGCGCGAAGTCGGGCGGCGGATCCGCGACGCCGGGCTGGAGCTGCTGCTGTTCCAGCCGTTCCGCGATTTCGAGGGGCTGCCGGGCGATCTGCGGCGCCGGGCGTTTGACCGGGCGGAACGCAAGTTCGACCTGATGCAGGAGCTGGGGACCGATCTGGTGCTGGTCTGTTCCTCGGTCCATCCCGAGGCGCAGGGCGGCATCGACCGCTCGGCCGAGGATTTCGCCGAACTCGGCGCCCGGGCGGCGAAGCGCGGCCTGCGGGTGGGCTACGAGGCGCTGGCCTGGGGCCGCCATGTCAACGACCACCGCGACGCCTGGGAGATCGTGCGCCGCGCGGATCATCCGAATGTCGGGCTGATCCTGGACAGTTTCCACACGCTGGCCCGAGGCACCGATCCCGACACGATCCGCCGCATCCCGGGCGACCGGATCTTTTTCGTCCAGCTGGCCGATGCGCCGCGGATCGAGATGGATCTGCTCTATTGGTCGCGGCATTTCCGCGCGATGCCCGGCGAGGGCGATCTGGATGTGCAGGGGTTCATGCGGGCGGTGATGGCGACGGGCTATGCCGGGCCGATCAGCCTTGAGATCTTCAACGACCAGTTTCGTGGCGGCAAGACCAAGCAGCTGGCACGGGACGGCCACCGTTCGCTGGTCGATCTGATGGATGCGGTGCGCCGGGCCGAGCCGGGGCTGACGGTCGATCTGCCGCCGATGCCCGCGCCGGTGCCGCCGCAGGGCACGGCCTATGTCGAATTCGCCACCCGCGGCGCCGAGGCCGAGGCGCTGGCGGCAACGCTGTCGGGCCTTGGTTTCGCGCAGACCGGGCGGCATGTCGGCAAGGATCTGACGCTCTGGCAACAGGGCGGGATCCGGCTGGTCCTGAACCACGAAAGGTCCGGGCATGCCGAGGCGATCTTCACCACGCATGGCACCAGCGTCTGCGATCTGGGGCTGAGCGTCGCCTCGGCCGCGGACACGCTGGACCGGGCCCGGGCGCTGGGGGCCGAGGTCTTTGCCCAGCCGCGCGGCCCGGCCGAGATGGAGATCCCGGGCATCCGGGGCCTTGGCGGGTCGGTGCTGCATTTCCTCGACGAGGGCAGCGGGCTGGACAAAGTCTGGGTCCGGGAATTCGGCGCCGGGTCCGATCCGGTGCCGGGGGTCGGGCTGCGGCGGGTCGATCACATCGCCCAGACCATGAGCTATGACGAAATGCTGTCGTGGTCGCTGTTCTACACCTCGCTTTTCGCGATGAAGAAGGCGCCGATGGTCGATGTGATCGACCCCGACGGGCTGGTGCGCAGTCAGGCGGTGGCGGCGCCCGGCGGGGATTTCCGCATCACGCTGAACGGGGCCGAGACGCATCGCACGCTGGCCGGCGCCTTTCTGGCGGAGAGTTTCGGCGCCATCGTCCAGCATCTGGCCTTCGCCACCGACGACATCCACGCCACGGCCGAGGCGCTGGCGGCGCGCGGATTCGAGCCCTTGCCGGTCTCGGCCAATTACTACGACGACCTCGCCGCCCGCTTCGACCTGCCGCAGGCCGAGATCGCGCGGCTCCGGGCGCTGAACCTGTTTTACGACGCGGATGGGCGCGGCGGGGAGTTCCTGCAGCTCTATTCGCGGCCCTTCGCGCATGGGCTCTTCTTCGAGATCGTCGAGCGGCGCGGTGGGTACGACGGCTATGGCGCGGCCAATGCGCCGGTCCGCATCGCCGCGCAGAAGCGGCTGGGGCGGCCCAAGGGGATGCCTTCTTCCTGAAAGCGCGACATGAAGGGATAGATAATCTCTGACATTCTTGATATTGACCTATAGATCATAGAATGCGGAACTGAGAACGACCGAATCTGAACCGACGTCAAAGGGAGGAAACCATGACGCCCATTACCCGCCGCGCGGCCCTTGCCACCGGGCTTGCCCTCACCACGGCCCTGACCGCCGCGCCGCTCTTTGCCCAGAACCGGCCGGTCCTGCGCCTGTCGTCGGTGGTGTCGAACAACGACATCCGGGCCGAGGCCTTTGCCGCGATCTCGGAAGCGGTCGCGGCCGAGTTCGACCTGCAGGTGTTCAATGGCGCCACGCTGGTGTCGCAGGGGACCGAGCTGATCGCCCTGCAGCGCGGCAACCTGGAAATCGGCCTGGTGGCGCCGCAGACCATCGCCGAACAGGTGCCGGAATGGTCGATCGTCACCTCGGCCTATCTGTTCAATGACGTCGACCACCTGCAGCGGGTCTTCGACAGCGAGGTCGGCGAGCAGCTGCTGGCGCTGACCGAGGGGATCGGCATCCATGTGCTGGCGCCGGTCTATTTCGGCACCCGCCAGGTCAACCTGAAGCCCGAGATCGAGGTGCAGACGCCCGCCGATCTGAACGGCCTGACCCTGCGCATGCCCGGCGGTGACGCCTGGCAGTTCCTGGGGTCGGCCATCGGCGCAAACCCGACGCCGCTGGCCTATGCCGAGGTCTATACCGCGCTGCAGACCGGGGCCATCGACGGCCAGGACAACCCGCTGCCCAACGATTACAACATGCGCTTTTACGAGGTCACCTCGCAGATCGTCATGACCGGGCATCTGATCGGCTTCGACGTGCTGGCCGTCGCCAATGACACCTGGAACGGCATGACGCCCGAACAGCAGCAGCTGCTGCAATCGGCCGTCGACACCGCCATCGCCGAAAGCACCGAGCGTCACCTGGCGCGCGAAGCCGAGCTGGTGCAGTTCTTCCAGGACCAGGGGCTGCGGGTCTATGAACCCGACCGCGCCGCGTTCCGCGAGTATGCCCAGGCGCGCTATCTGGAAAGCGAGTTTGCCGCCAGCTGGCCCGAGGGCATGCTGGAGGCGATCAACGCCCTGGCCGAGTAACACCGCCTGCGGCAGGCGGGGCGGCGGGCGGCAGCGCCTGCCCGTCGCCCCGCCTTCATCGGAGATGCCCGAATGACACCCCCTGCCCGCAGCTGGACCCGACTTGCCGCGACCCTGGCCGATACCGTGCCCGGGATCCTGCTGGCGATCATGTTCCTGTGCTTCATCCTTCAGGTCTTCATGCGCTACGTCATGGGCAGCCCGGTCGGCTGGACCGTCGAGGTCTGCGTCATCGCCTGGCTGTGGGTGATCCTCTGGGGCCAGTCGGTCTCGGCCCGGGAAGAGGACGAGATCCGCTTCGACATCGTCTATGGCGCGGTCCCGCCCCGGGTGCGGCGGGTCTTCCGGGTGATCTTTGCCACGGCGCTGGTGGCGATCTATGCCATCGCCATCCCGGCCAACTGGGACTTCGTGACCTTCATGAAGATCCAGGACACCGCCTATTTCGACATTCCCTTCAGCTGGGTCTTCTCGATCCTGATGGTGTTCCTGGTCGTCTCGATCCTGCGCTACGCCTGGATCGGCTGGAGCGCGCTGACCGGGCGCGAGGTGCCGGCGGGCGAGGCCGCCCCCCATGAGGCGACACGCAAGGATTTCACCGAATGAGCTGGCAGTTCGACCTTATCGTCGCGGTGATCGTGCTCACCGCCGTCCTCGGCCTGCCCATCGGGCATGCCATGCTGGGCTCGTCGATCCTGTATCTGCTGCTGATGGGCCGGGACATGTCCATCGCCACCGAGCAGATGCTGAACGGGCTCTATGGCTCCTATGTGCTGCTGGCGATTCCGCTCTTCATCTTCGCTGCGGACCTGATGAACGTGGGATCTCTGTCCGACCGGTTGCTCGATTTCTGCAAGGCGCTGGTCGGGCGGTTCCGGGGCGGGCTGGGCCATGTCAACGTCGTCTCGTCGCTGATCTTTTCCGGCATGTCGGGCTCGGCCATCGCCGATGCCGTGGGCATGGGACGGATCATCATCAACCTGATGACGCGGGACGGGAAATACCCCGGCGCCTATGCCGGGGCGATCACCGCCGCCTCGGCCATCATCGGGCCGATCATCCCGCCTTCGATCCCGATGGTGCTGTTCGCGCTCGTCTCGGATACCTCCATCGGCTACCTGTTCCTGGGCGGGGTGATGCCGGGGCTGATCCTGGGCGTCCTGCTGATGATGGTGAACGCCTGGCAGGCGCGGGTCCATGACTACCCGGTCGAAGAGCCGGTGCCGCTGCGCGAGATCCCGCGCGTCACGCTGCGCGCCCTGCCCGCCCTGCTGATGCCGGTGATCCTGCTGGTCGGCATCTATGGCGGCATCACCACCCCCACCGAGGCCGCCGCGCTGGCCGCGCTCTATGCCTTCGTCGTCTCGACGGTGTTCTACCGCTCGGTCAGCCTGCGTCAGGCCTTCGACACGGTGCGCCAGAGCGCGCGGTCGACCGCCAGCGTCGGCTTCCTGATCGCCGGGGCGCTGGCCTTCAACTATGTCGTCACGGTCGAGCAGGTCCCCAACGTGATCCGCGACTCGCTGGGCGACACGCAGCTCACCTGGTTCTCGTTCCTGCTGATGGTCAACGTGATCCTGCTTCTGCTGGGCTGCGTGCTGGAGGCCAATGCGATCCTGCTGGTGATCGTGCCGATCTTCCTGCCGACCGCCATCTCGCTGGGCGTGGACCCGGTGCATTTCGGCGTCATCGTCGTGGTCAACACGATGATCGGCCTCGCCACCCCCCCCTATGGGCTTTTGCTGTTCGTCGTCTCGTCCATCACCAAGGCCCCGACCGGCGCCACCATCCGCCACCTGCTGCCGTTCCTGGCGGTCATGGTGCTGGGGCTGGCCATCATCACCTTCGTTCCCGACCTCATCCTCTGGCTGCCTCGGCTTTACGGCTACAGCGGCTGATCCCCCCGGAGACCTGAATGTCCGACCCGAAAACCATCCTCGTCATCAACGGCCCCAATCTGGACATGCTGGGCACCCGCCAGCCCGAGGTCTATGGCCACGACACGCTCGCCGATGTCGAGGCGCTCTGCCGCCAGACGGCCGAGGCTCAGGGCATCGCCGTCGATTTCCGCCAGAGCGACAGCGAGGCCGAGATCATGGGCTGGATCAAGCGCGCGCGGGGCACCGCGGCGGGCATCCTGATCAACCCGGCCGGCTTCACCTCGACCTCCATCGCCATTCTGGATGCGCTGCTGATCTATGATGGCCCGATCATCGAGGTGCATATCTCGCCGCTGTTCCGCCGCGACGAATTCCGGCACCTGTCCTATGTGTCGAAGGCCGCGACTGCCAAGATCGAGGGGTTCGGCATCCAGGGCTATGCCTTTGCCCTGACCCGGCTGGCCCAGCTGTCGCGCGCGGCCTAGGAGGGGATCATCCCCGTCGCCAGCACGTAATCCATGCCCGCCTGCACGTGATCGACCAGAAGCGCGCAGGCGGCATCCGCCTCGCGCGCCAGCACCAGATCGCGCAATTCGCGGTGCTGCTGCGCCACGCCTTCGCCACGGAAATCCAGCACCAGCATGTGATAGCGCGCGTAGCGGTCGAAGACCGAGGCATGGGTCTGCATCAGCGCCTCCTGCTGGCAGGCGGCGATGGTGGCGTGGTGAAAGCCCCAGTCATGGCGCACCCAGCGCTCGACCGAGGCGCGGTTGCCGGCCATCAGCTCGGCCTCGATCACCGACAGCGTGTAATGCGCGGCAACGACCGCGCCCTGCCATTCGAGATCGCCCTCGGCAATCGAGCGTCTGAGCGCGGTGGTTTCCAGCAGGATGCGCAGATCGGCCAGTTCGCGCAGATCGGCCCGGCTGATCGCCGCGACGCGAAAGCCGCGCTGGCCTTCGGCGGTGACCAGCCCCTCGGCCGCCAGACGGCTGAGGATCTCGCGCAGGGTCGAGACGCTGGCGCCATAATCGCCGCGCAACAGATCCGGCTTCAGCTTGGCGAGCGGCTTGAGCCGCCCGTTGACGATATCCGCCCTGAGCCGACGATAGGCCAGATCGCCAATCGTCTCGCCTTCGCGGGCAACGGTTTCGAATCTGAGAAATTCCATAGGTTCGACTTTATATCCGACAAACCCGGCGAAGAAGCCGAATGTCGGGGGGAAAGTCAATTGGGCTTGGGTCGGGTCACAGATGCGGATGCACGCCGCCCGAGACGGCCAGCACTTCGCCGGTGACGAAAGCCGCCTCGTCGCGCAGGAAGAAGGCGACGGCGGCGGCGGTTTCCTCGGGCTCGGCCAGCCGCGGGATGAAGCTGCCCGCGACCAGACGCGCGACCTCGGCCGGAGGCATGTTGCGGGTCACCGAGGTGTTGGTCAGCCCGGGCGCCACGCAATTGACCGTGACATGGGGCGCAAATTCGGCGGCGAGCGTGCGGGTGAGCGAGGCGACGGCGGCCTTGGCGGCGGCGTAATCGGCCTGCCCCTTCTCCCCGCCGAAGACGATGGAGGCGGTGTTGACCACCCGGCCGAAGCCCCGTTCCAGCATGCCGGGGACCAGCGCCTGCATCAGGTGGAAACCGCCCATCAGGTTCAGATCGAAGGTCTGCCGCCAGCGGCTTTCGTCCATGGTCAGGAATGGTTGATAAAGCTCGGACGAGCGCAGGCCGCCGACCAGATTGACCAGCAGGTCCACCCGGCCGAAAGCCGCGAGCGCCGCAGCGGCAACCGCCCCCGCCTCGGCGGCGAGGGTCACGTCGGCGCGCTTAGCCACCACCAGGGGCGCATCGGGGAGGGCGCGCAGCAGGGCGGCGGTTTCCTCCAGCCGACGGGCGGAGATGTCGGTCAGCATCAGCCCCGCCACGCCCTCGGCCGCCAGCCTCAGCGCCACGGCCCGGCCCATCGGCCCGCCCGCGCCCGAGATCAGGGCGATACGGCCCCGGCTCACAGCCCCATCTCGTCGCGCAGAAGCTTCCGGAGCGCGAATTTCTGCACCTTGCCCGAGGCGGTGGCGGGCAGCGCCTCGCGCAGTTCCAGCCGCTCGGGCCAGTATTGCGTGGCAAAGTGATGGGCTTTCAGATGCGCCTGCATCGCGTCGAAACTCAGCGACTGGCCGGGCTTCGGTACGACGAAGGCGCAGGCCCGTTCTCCCAGCCGCTCATCGGGATAGCCGACGATGGCGACGCTCTGGACCGCGGGATGCTTGAAGAGCGCGGCCTCGACCTCGACCACCGGGATATTCTCGGCGCCGCGGATGATGATGTCCTTGGACCGGCCGCAGATGCGGATATAGCCCGCCGCGTCCATCCGGGCGATGTCGCCGGTGTCGAACCAGCCTTCGGCATCGACATTGTTCCACTGCGGCCGCTTCAGGTAGCCGCCGAAATTCGAACATCCCCGAACGAACAACTCGCCCTCGATCCCGGGGCCGCTGACCGGCCGCCCCTCGCGGTCGCGGATCTGCAGCTCGATCCCCGGCAGCGGCACGCCATCGGTTTCCGCCGCACGCTGGGCCGGATCCTCGGGCAGGACGGTCGTCACCGCGCCGTTCTCAGTCATGCCCCAGGCCGAGATGACCCGCGCGCCCAGCACCCGTTGCGCGCGCTCCACCACCGGGCCCGGGATCACCGTCCCGGCGCAGAGGAAGATCCTGAGCGAGGCGGGATCGGTGCCCAGATCCTCGACCGCGCCTGAAAGGTCGATCAGGAACGGGGTGGAGGCCATGGTCCAGGTCACGCCGTCGCCCTCGATTGTGCGGGCGGCCAGCGCCTTGTCCCAGCTGTCCATCAGCACGAAGCGCGCTTTCAGCATCAGGGGAAGCAGCAGCCCGTACATGAACCCGGTCTGGTGGGCCATGGGCGAGAACATGAGGATCACGTCGTCGCCGCCCATGTGCAGCCGCTCGGCAAAGGGGGCGAGGTTGGCGTACATCGTGTTCGCGGTGTGCATGACGCCCTTCGGCTCGCCCGTGGTGCCCGAGGTATAGATCAGCTGGCAGACGTCATCGGGGCCGAGGCGGGTGTCGCGGGTGATCGTCGCGCGCTGGCTGTCGAAGGCGGGGTTGCAGAGGAGGGCGTCGAAGCTGTTCGCCCCCTCGCCCCCCGCCACGACGATGTGGGCCAGCGCGGGGAGGGTTGGTTTCAGCCCCTCGGCCATCGCCTCGTGATCGAAGCCGCGGAAGGTCTTGGGGACCAGGAACACCTTGCTCTCGCCATGCTTCAGCATGAAGCCCAGCTCGTGCTCGCGGAAGATCGGCATCACCGGGTTGAAGACCGCGCCGATCCGCGAGCAGCCGAGGTAGCTCGCGACGAATTCCCAGCCGTTCGGCAATTGGCAGGTGACCACATCGCCCCGGCCCACGCCCAGCGCCCGCAGGCCCAGCGCGGCGCGGTCGGCCAGCATGTCCAGTTCCGCCCAGCTGAGGTCCCGCCGCGCGCCACTCGCGGTGGTGATCGCCGATAGCGCCAGCGCATCGGGATGCGCGGCAAGGCAGGCGTCGAAGTAATCGTCGGCGGTCCTGTCCAGCCAGAGGCCAGCGGCGATCATCGCGGCCCGGCGGGGCTCGATGAGAACGGCGTCGAAATGCATGATCTTCCTCCCGAGACGAAGGGGATTGCCCCCTGTTGGATCCGGGCGCCCTCCCCGACGCCCGGGCTCGACGGGCCTCAGCCCGCGACGGCCTGACGGCCTGCCCGTTCCCGGGCGATGATGTTCTTCATGATGTGCGCGGTGCCGTCGCCGATCTGCAGGCCCAGCACGTCCCGCAGCCGTTGCTGAAACGGCAGCGTGTCGGAATAGCCGGCGTGGCCGTGGATCAGTAGGCAGGCATGGATCGCCTCATAGGCCAGAAGCGGCGGCCACCATTTGGTCATCGCGGCCTCGGCCGTGTGCGGCAGGCCCTGATCCTTGAGCCAGAGCGCGTTGTAGGACATGAGCCGCGCGGCCTCGACCTTGGTGTCGAAATCGGCCAGCTGATGCGTCACGCCCTGATAGGCGGCCAGCGGTTTGCCGAAGGCCTGACGCTCGCGGATATAGGCCCAGGTCTCATCGAGGCTGGCGCGGGCGGTGCCGAGGCATTGCAACCCGATCAGGCTGCGCGAGAAGTCGAAACCCTGCATGACCTGGGCAAAGCCCTTGCCCTCGTCGCCCAGCAGATGGTCGGCGGGGACTCTGACGTTATCGAACCAGATCGAGCCATGGCCGATGGAATTCTGGCCCATGTTCGAGAATTTCGAGGTGGTGATGCCGGGCAGATCCAGCGGGATTAGGATCGCCGAGACACCATGCGCACGGTCCTCCGGCCTTCCGGTGCGGGCGAAGGTGATGACGCCCTTGGCCAGCTGGTTGGCGGAAATCGAGGTCTTTTCGCCGTTGATGACGTAGTGATCGCCGACCCGCTCCATCTTCAGGCCCAGATTGGCGGCGTCCGAGCCGCCCTTGGGTTCGGTCAGCGCGATGGCCAGCATGTGCTCGCCCGCGACGAGCCCGGGCAGCCAGGCCTCGGCCACCTGTTTCTGCGCGAAGCTGGCGAGGATATGGCCGTTCAGCGAGGCCAGAAGCGAGACATAGCCGAAGGTGAAATCGGCCTTGCCCAATTCCTCGATGATGGCGCCGGAATAGAGATAGGGCGCGCCCATCCCGCCATAGGCCTCGGACAGTTCCGGGGCGATGAGGCCCAGTTCCCCCATCTCGCGCAAAAGCGCGGTGTCGAAACGCCCCTCGCGTTCGCGGACCAGATAGCCGGGCGCCACGCGGTCCTGCGCGAATTTGCGGGCGAGGTCGCGGATCTGGTCCAGCTCCTCGGTATCGAAAATCGTTCTCATTCAATCCTCCCAGAACCGGGGGGCGCAGCGGGCGCCCCCCGTTCGCCTCAACGATGGAACTTGCGGAAATCGGGCTTGCGCTTTTCCTTGAAGGCGATGCCGCCTTCCTTGCTCTCGTCGGTGTCGTAATAGAGCGAGAGCCCCAGCATCCCGAGACCGGCGATGCCGCGCTGATGCTCGGTGTCCATGTTGAAGCTGCGCTTGGCGAGCGCGATGGCGGTCGGGGACTTCTCCATGATCTCGGCGCACCATTTCTCGACTTCGGCGTCGAGCTGGTCATCCGGCACGACGGCGTTGACCAAGCCCATGGCCAATGCCTCAGGGGCCTTGTAGCGGCGGCACAGATACCAGATCTCGCGCGCTTTCTTCTCGCCCACCACACGGGCGAGGAAGGCCGTGCCATAGCCCGGATCGACCGAGCCGACCTTGGGCCCGACCTGCCCGAATTGCGCGCTTTCCCCGGCGATGGTGAAATCGCAGATCGTGCACAGCACGTTGCCGCCGCCGATGGCAAAGCCGCGGACCTTGGCGATGACCGGCTTCGGCACGTCGCGGATGATCGTGTGCAGGTCTTCCATCGGCAGGCCGATGGTGCCGCGGCCGTCGTATTGGCCCTCATGCGCCGATTGGTCGCCGCCGGTGCAGAAGGCCTTGTCGCCCGCGCCGGTTAGGACGATGACGCCGACCGACTTGTCCCAGCCCGCCTTGTTGAAGGCGTGGATCAGCTCCTCGCAGGTCTGGCCGCGGAAGGCGTTGTATTTGTCGGGGCGGTTGATGGTGATGGTGGCCGCACCGTCCTTCACCGAATAGAGGATGTCCTGATAATCCATGATCTTACCCGTGCATGGTCAGGCCGCCGGAGACGGAAATCACCTGGCCCGTGATGAAGGAAGCCTCGTCCGAGGCGAGGAAGGCGATGGCGCCGGGCAGGTCCTCGGGCTTGCCCAGACGGCCCAGCGGCACGGCGCGGGTAAAGGCCTCGCGCAGCTTTTCCTTGTTGCCAGCGCTGTCCATGAAATTCTCCAGCATGCCGGTCTCGGTCACGCCGGGGCAGACGCAGTTGAAGGTGATGCCCTGGCGCGAATGCTCGCGCGCCAGCGTCTTGGAAAAGGCGATGACCCCGGCCTTGCAGGCGGCATAGACGCTTTCGCCCGACGACCCGCCGCGCCCGGCGTCCGAAGCGATGGAGACGACGCGACCCGATTTGCGCTCGACCATCTTCGACAGCACCGGATGGGTGATGTTGAGGACCGCGCGCAGGTTGATGTCGATGATCTTGGACCAGAAGTCTGGGGTGGATTTCAGGAAGGGGACAAAGAGGTCCCAGCCCGCGTTGTTCACCAGGATCTCGATGGGGCCGAAATCGGCCTCGATCCGCTCGACGGCCTGCTGGCAGGCGGCGAGGTCGGTCAGGTCGAAGGCCAGCGCCAGCGCCTCGCCCCCCTGCCCGCGGATGCGGTCGGCCACGGCTTCGGCCGCGCTGTGG
Source organism: Pararhodobacter sp. (assembly GCF_034676075.1). Taxonomy (GTDB): domain Bacteria; phylum Pseudomonadota; class Alphaproteobacteria; order Rhodobacterales; family Rhodobacteraceae; genus Pararhodobacter. The sequence goes on from NZ_JAUCCQ010000003.1 coordinate 13,468, forward strand.
TTGATGTCGGCGACGACGACTTTCGCGCCATCCTCGGCAAAGCGCAGGCAGGTGGCCGAGCCGATCCCCCCGCCGCCGCCGGTTACGACAACAACTTTCCCTTTCAGACCCTTCACGGCGATCTCTCCTGTTCCCGAAGTCATTGGCCCGGGCCCGGATCCGCGCCTGCCCGCCCCTTGCGTGGCACGCAAAGCCGGTGAAACCGGTGCGAATCCCTCCCTGTCCTTGGGGTCCATGGTTAGGGGAGGCTCGATTTTATGTCAACTACTTTACATATCATCCAGCAACGCACGAGGCACGACGACGCCTTGACGTTGCGATGCAGCCCGGGGATAGTGGAAAAATGAAGCAAGACATTGACCAATCCGGCTCGTTGACTGCGGATCTGCAGAACCGTCTCGCGTTCCGGCTCTATCAATGCGCCAACCAGCTGAACAAGACCGGCACCCGCTGGCTGGACCGCCATGACGTGACCACGCAGCAATGGGCGGTGCTGGGCGCGCTGGTGCGCGAACGCTGGGTCAACGGCATTGCCGTGCGGGATCTGGCGAAGCTGCTGATGGTCAGCCGCCAGAACCTGACCGGCGTGCTGTCACGGCTGGAAGCGCGGGGCTGGATCGAGCGGGTGGTCGACGTGAACGACAACCGCTCGCGGCTCATCAAGCTGACGCCGGTCGGCTGGCAGCGTTGGGCCGACATGCAGGAGGACATCGCCTCGTTCTACAAGGAATCCATGGGGAACCTGTCGAACAACGACATGATCCACATGCTGCATTACCTCGACATCCTGCGCGAGAATTTCCGCGCCATCGACGAGGCGCAGGGCGGCGAGGAATAGCCCCGCCGCCCCGCCCTGCTTCAGCCCGCGTAGCCCGGGCGCGGCACCATGCCCATCAGCGCCTGCGACAGCCCCCCATCCACCACGATCTCCTGCCCGGTGACATAGGCGGCGCGGGGCGAGGCGAGGAAGAGCACGGCCTCGGCCATGTCGAGCGGCGTGCCGATCCTGCGCAGCGGCACCACGGCCTCGCGCCGGGATTTCACCGCGGGGTCGTCGTAGAAGCGCTGCGACAGCGGCGTCAGCACCAGCCCGGGGCTGACCACGTTCGAGCGGATCCCCTCGGGCCCCAGCTCAAAGGCCAGTTGCCGCGACAGCATCGCCATCGCCGCCTTGCCGGGGCTGTAGGCGCCGGAAAAGGGCTGCGGGTTGCTGGCCGAGATCGAGGCGACATGCACCAATGCCCCGCCGCCCCGCGCCCGCATCTGCGGCACCAGCGCCTGCACCATGCGCAGGGCGCCGGTCAGGTTGATGTCCAGCATCGCCTGCCAATCGGCGATGGGCACGCTCTCCAGCCCGCCGGGCTTGAGGATGCCCGCGTTGTTGACGAGGATATCGGCGCCGCCGTGGCGCCCGGCGATGGCCGACGCCGCCGCCGCGACCGCCCCGGCGTCGCCCAGATCGCAGGCGATCCCCTCGGGGTCGCTGGCGCTGCGGTCGACGGGAATGGCGATGGCGCCCGCGTCACGGAAGGCCTGAACACAGGCCATGCCGATCCCGCCCGAGCCGCCGGTGATCACCGCGACCTTGCCCTGAAGTCCCAGCCATTCCATCTCAGGCCACCCCGGCGATATGGCGGGCGGTGACATAGCCGAAGGTCATGGCCGGCCCCAGCGTGATCCCGGCGCCGGGGTAATTCCCCCCCATGACCGAGGCGCGGTCGTTGCCCACGGCATAGAGCCCCGGGATCGGCTGACCCGACATATCCAGCACCTGCCCCTTCGGCGTGCACTCCAGCCCGTCGAAGGTGCCGAGATCGCCCATCACCATCTTCACGGCATAGAACGGCCCCTGCCGGATCGGCGCCACGCAGGGGTTGGGCTTGTGCTCGGGATCGGCGAGGTAGCGGTTGAAGGCGGTGGAGCCCCGGTGGAATTCCGGGTCCTCGCCGCGGTCGGCGCCCGCGTTGAAGCGGCTCACCGTCGCCTCGAAAGCGGCCGGGTCGATGCCGCAGGCCCGGGCCAGTTCGCCCAACGTGCGGCCCGATTTCAGATAGCCGTTCCTGAGGAAACGGCCGATCGGCATCGGCGCCGGTTTCACGAAACCGAGCCCGTATTTGCGCAGGGCGTCGCGGTCGGCGATCAGCCAGCAGGCGGTCTCGGCCTGACCGGCGCAGGCGGCGATCATCGCCGCGCCCACGTCGTGGTAGCTGTTGCTTTCATTGGTGAAGCGCTTGCCATTGGCCAGAACCGCGATGATCCCCGGCTTGTAGCGGTCGATCAGATGCGGGAAGGGCGCGTGCTTGCCGCCGCCCAGGGGCACCTGCGACACCGGGATCCAGGCCGAGGCGGCGGGCAGCCGCGTCTCGAAACGGGCGCCTGCGCCCTGCCCCAAAGTGATGCCATCGCCGGTGTTGTCCTCGGGCACCGGGGACAGGTGCTCGCCCCCCTGCCGCAGATGCGGATAGGCCGCGCGGATCCGCGTGAGGTCCTGCGCGAAACCGCCCGCAGCCAGCACCACGCCCTTGCGGGCGGTCAGGGTGACGGGGCCTTGGGGCGTGGCGACCTCGACCCCCGTCACGCCCTCCGCCCCGTGGATCAGCCGTAGCGCGGGGGTGTCAGTGTGGATCCCGATCCCGAGGTCGAAGCAGCTTTTCGCCAGCCGCGCCGCCAGCGCATTGCCCGAGGTCACGTTGACCCCGCGCCCGTAGCGCGCCAGTTCGACGAAATGCGCGGCGAGGCGTTTGGCGACATAGACGAAAGACCGCGCCGATTTCGTCGCGTTGAAGAAATGCTTGATGTCGGCGTTCGAGGAATTGAACATCATCCCCATGAAGGTGATGGTCTTGAGCGGCGGGCGCAGCCGTTTCAGGTTCGCACCCAGCGCCGAGGCGTTGAACGGCGCGGCCAGGACCGAGCGGCCGACCTCGACGCCGCCCGGCGCGTCGGGGTGGTAATCGGGATAGAGCGTCGGCACGAAGGCCACCGCCGTCTCGCGCTCGAAGAAATCCAGCATCTTCGGCGCCTGATCGAGGTAAAGCTCGACCGCTTCCTCGTCATAGAAATTGCCGGTCTCGGATTTCATGTAGGTCCGGGCGGCCTCGCGGGTGCTGGGGTCACGCGGGTTGCCGGGGATCCACAGCACGCCGCCGGAAAAGGCCGTCGTACCGCCGAAGACCGGCGCCTTCTCGATGATGGTGACCTTGAGACCCAGCTTGGCCGCCGTGATGGCCGTGGCCATCCCCCCGGCGCCCGCGCCCACCACCAGGACGTCGCATTCGCGCTCCATGCCCTCTCCTCCGAAGCAGATTTCGGTCAAGGAACACCACGATCCGTCCAAGGACAGAATGGACGGAAATCGGCATTTATTGCACGATGCACCAAAGCCCCGAGGGAGGAGGCAAAGCGATGGACTGGACCGGCACCGGGATACCGAGTTGTTTTCTTTACGGAGATTCCGCGCCCGATGTGGAAATGGATTTCCTGCATATCGAGCGAATCCTCGAACGCAGCGGGCGTCACGATTGGACGATTCCGCCACATATCCACCCCGACCATGTGCAGATCCTGCTGGTCGAGAACGGCGGCGGCACCCTCAGGGTCGAGGGCGAGGATTACCCGGTGCCCCGGGGCTCGCTGGTCGTGGTCCCGGCCGGGCTGGTGCATGAATTCCACTTCGTGCCGCGCACCGACGGGGTGGTGATCAACGCCGCCATGCCCTTCATCGCCCGGCTGACGCAGGAAATGGTGGATGTGGCGCAGGCCCTGACCCAGCCCGCGGTCTATGGGCTGGAGACGCCGCCCCGGGCGTTGGATCACGCGGCGACGCTGTTTCACAGCCTGCTGGAGGAATACGTCCTGTCGGTGCCCGGCCGGGTGCGGGCCATCGAGGGCTATCTGCAACTGATCCTGATAACCGCCATGCGCCGCCACCGCGCCGCGCAGCCCGACATGCGGCCCTTGGCGCAGGACCGCGATTACGCGCTGCTCTGCCGCTATCGCACGACGCTGGAACAGAATTTCCGTCACCAGAAGTCGATGGAGTTCTATGCCGGGGAGCTGGGCGTCACCGTGCAGCGGCTGACCCAGGCCTGCCGGGCGCGCACCGGGCGCACGGCTTCGGAACTCCTGCACGAGCGGCTGGTGGTCGAGGCCAAGCGCCACCTCGTCTATATGGCGCGCAGCGTGGCCGAAGTGGGATATGAGCTGGGGTTCGAGGATCCGGCCTATTTCAGCCGCTTCTTCTCGCGCCGGGTCGGGATGGCGCCGGGCGAGTACCGGCGCTGCCGACAGGACGAGAAAGCACAAGAAATCACCGCCTGAGTCCCTGTCGCCTGGCCCGCTGCCGTGCAGACTGCCACCCGCAACGGAAGGGGGGCGCGATGATCTTTGAATGGCGCAGCTACGATCTGGGCGTCGGCAAGGCGTTGGAATACCTGAACCTCTTCAGCCGTGAGGGGGTCCAGTACGCGACCCGGCACCTGCCGATGGGCGGCTACTGGCTGGCGGAATCGGGACCGCTCAACCGCATTCATCACCTCTGGATCTACGACTCGCTGGCCGAGCGCGACGCCTGCCGCGCCGGTCTGGCGCAGGAAACCGGCTGGGTGCAGGGCTTCATGCCGCGCGGTTTCCCCCTGATCGTGCGGCAGGAAAACCGGCTGATGCGGCTGGAACGCGGCTCTGACGCGCTGGAGAGGGTGGTGGCGGGGCGGCTTCGGACGCATCCGGCGCTGGCGGAGGGAGCGCCCCTTTTCGCGCCGGGGTTCCAGAGCCTGACCTTCGGCACCGCCCCGGCGGAGGCGCTGGCCATCTGGCGGGTCGAGCAGGGCGAGAACCCGGGCGAGATCCTGGCGCTGAGCCCCGGCACCCCGCCCGCGCCCGACGGCGCGCGCGCGCATCAGCTGCTGCGCGCGCTCGGCGTCTCGCCCCTCAGCTAGCGTCGCCCGCCGCGCCGAAGGCCATCCAGCCCGCATCGACCGACAGCGTCGCCCCGGTGATGGCCGAGGCGGCGGGCGACAGCAGGAAGGCCACCGCCGCGGCGATCTCGGCCGGTTCGATCAGGCGGCCCATCGGGCAGCGTCTCTCGATGGTGCCGGGGTCGAGCAACCCGTCGGCGATCAGCTTGGCGACCAGTTCCGTGCGGACATAGCCGGGCGCCACGGCGTTGACCCGGATCCCCTGCCCCGCCCATTCGCAGGCGAGCGACCGGGTCAGCGCCACGATCCCGGCCTTGGCCGCGCCATAGCCGTTGCGCCGGGCAAGGCCGGTCAGCGCGGCGATGGAGGCCATGTTGACCATGGCCCCGCCGCCCGTCATGGCCCGCGCCGCCTCGCGCGCGACGAGGAAGGCGCCGGTGAGGTTCACCTCGACCAGCTTGCGGAAATGGGCGCCGCTCTGGTCCAGCGTCGGCAAATTGGCGTCGCCGATGCCCGCGTTGTTGACCAGCGCGGTGACGGGGCCAAGGGCGGCGACCCGGGCCAGAGTGGCGACAACCCCCGCCTCGTCCGTCACGTCGCAGGCAAGGCCCAGATGGCCGGGGCCGAGCGCCTCGGCCCGGGCGGCGGCCTTCGCGCCGTCGAGGTCAAGGAGCGCCAGACGATACCCGGCGGCGGCGAGGGTCTGGGCGCAGGCCCAGCCGATCCCCTCGGCACCGCCGGTGATGATCGCGGTTCCGCTCATGTCAGTTCATCAGGTTGGGCAGCAGCAGGATCAGGTCCGGGAAGGCCACGATCACGCCGATGATCACGATCTCGCCCAGCAGGAACGGTGCCACGCCCTTGAAGACGCTCTCCAGCGGGATGTCCGGGCGGATGCCGTTGACCACATAGCAATTGAGGCCCACGGGCGGGGTGACGACGCCCACCTCGATCAGCTTGACAAGGAGGATCCCGAACCACACCGGGTCATAACCCAGCGCGACGATGGAGGGGAAGACGACCGGCAGGGTCAGCAGCATCATGCCCAGCCCGTCCAGGATCATGCCCAGAAGCAGATACATGACGATGATCGCCGCCAGGATCACCCAGCGCGGCACATCCAGATGCGTGACGCTGTCCGCGACCGAGGCGGGCAGGCCGGTGAAGGCGAGGAAGCGCACGAAGACCATGACGCCCCAGATCACCATGAAGATCATCGCCGTGGTCTGCACGGTGTCGAGAAGCCCGTGGCCGAATTCCTTCAGCTTCATGCGCTTGCGCATCGCCATCAGGAGAATGATCGCCGTGGCGACGCCCGCCGATTCGGTGGGGGTCATCCAGCCCATGTAGATGCCGACCAGAATGACGCCGACGACCGAGAAGACGCCTGCCACCTGCGGCAGGGCGCGGATCTTCTCGATCATCGGGACGGCGGGCTCGATCGGGGCCAGCCCCGGGCGCAGCTTCACCACCACGGTGATGACCAGAAGGTACACGACCACCGACAGGATGCCCGGCAGGAAGCCCGCCAGCAGCAATTGGGCGACCGAGGTCTCGACGATGATGCCGTAGATCACCAGCAGCGCCGAGGGCGGGATCAGCGCGGCGAGCGTGCCGCCGACCGCCACCACACCCGCGGCGAAGGCGCGGTCATAGCCGCGTTTCTCCATCTCGGGCAGCGCGAGGCGGGTGAAGACGGCGGTCGAGGCGGTCGAGGCACCCGAGACGGCGGCGAAACCTGCCGAGGCGAAGATCGTGGCGGTGGCAAGGCCACCCGGCGCCCGGCCGACCCATTTGCGGGCCGCGTCATAGGCCGAGGTGGTGATGCCCGCATGCATGGCCAGGAAACCGATGGCCACGAAGAGGGGCAGCACGCTCAGCGAATAGCTAGCCGAATTGGCGAAGGGGATCATCCCCGCCAGCCCCTCGCCGACCGAGGGGTTGCGGATGTAGCTGATGCCGACGATGCCAACGAAGGCCGAGGCGAAGGCCACCGGCACGCCGAGGATGACGAGAAGCACGAGGGCGGCGATGCCCAGATAGCCGATAGTGATAGGATCCACGGGCTTACCCCTTGTCCGCGTTCAGGGCGGCCGTCGCGGGCCGGGTGATGCCGAAGACCAGCGACGAGGCGCGCGGCCGGGCCAGCAATCGCAGGGATTCGATCAGTTGCAGCACCAGCCGCGCCAGCAGCAGCGACAGCGAGACGGTGACGAAGCTGATGCCGATCCAGGTCGGGATATGGATCTCGGCCGTGTCGGCGCCGCTGCGCCAGGCGCGTTCGAGAAACCCGGTCGAGCCCTGCATCAGCACCCAGACCGCCCAGGCGGCGACGGCATAGGTCAGCACCTCGGCCAGCCAGCGGGGCCGGTTTTCAAGCCGCCCGGTCAGGATGGTCATCCGCACATTGCCGAATTTCGACTGGGTATAGGGGATGCCCCCCGCCGCGGCGATGGCCATCATCTGCGAGACGATGTCGATACTGCCCCGGATCGGATGGTTGAAGGCCGAGCGCCCGACGACCTCGGCGCAGACGACGACCATGAGGCCCATGATCACCAGCCCGGCCACCAGGCCGAAACTGCGTTCGATGAACCCCAGGATCTTGTGGATTGCCTCGATCAGCGCTTGCATGCTTGTCTCATTCGCTGGGTCCGGCGGGCCGCTTGCGCGCCCGCCGGTTCCGGGTTCGGGTTACTCGGCCGTGGCGGCCGCGGCGGAAGAGAGGATCAGGTCCAGCAGCTCCTGCCCCGGGGCGCCGCGGCTGTTCATATCCTCGACCCAGGCCTGCCAGCTGGGCTCGACCGCCGCCTGCAGCGCGGCGCGCACGTCGTCGGTCATCGGGATCCGCACCAGGCCGCGGGCCTCGAAATCGGCCTCGTTCTCGGCGTCGACGGTGGCATAGGCCTCGATCTGATGGGCGTAGGCGGCCGGGATCGCCTCGTCGATCAGGTCGCGGTATTGCTGCGGCAGTCCGGCATAGGCGTCCTCATTGGCGGCCAGCACGCAATTCACCGTGCCGAGGTTCCAGCGGTCGGTGACCCAGGTCGAGAGTTCCTGCAGCGAATAGGCGGTGAAGGCGTAGGTATAGGGATAGACGATCGCATCGAGCGCGCCGCGCTCCATCGAGCTGTAGAGATCGGGCGCCGGGATCGTGGTCGAGACCGCGCCCAGCGCCTGCATCAGCGCCGCATGCCCGCCCGAGGCGTTGATCCGAAGGCCCGACCAGGCGGCCAGATCCGCAGGCGGGGTGCCGCGGCCCATGACCTCGTAGTTGGGCATCAGCACCGACATCACCGGCACCGCGCTCCAGCCTGCCCATTCCGCGGCGACGGCCGGGTGGCGCAGATATTCGGCATAGGTGCGGTACTGGCTTTCCAGCGTCGGCAGCGGCAGCATCGCCAGGTTCAGACCGGTCGAGATCGGCAGCTTGCCGGGGTGGTAGAACGAGCAGACGGTCGCCATCTCGAAGGCGCCGATCTGGAGACCGTCGATGTTCTCGGTCGGGTCGGATAGCACCGCGCCGTATTGCAGCGACAGCTGGAAATTGCCGTCGGTCTTTTCCGAGAGATAGGCGGCCAGCGCCTCGACCCCTTCGGTGAAGCCCCGGCGGTTGCCCCAGAGCGAGACCTGCCAGGTGATCGCCGGGCCGTCGACCTCGGCGGCGCGGGCGGGGCCCGCGACCGGAAGCGTCAGGCCGCTCAGCATCAGGGCCCCAAGGGCAATGGGGGTGCTCAATACGCGCATCGTCATGTTTTCCTCCCGTGACGTGGTTGTTTGGGCCGGGCGCGGGCTGCGCTCAGCGATGGGTGAAGGCGGGTTTGCGTTTCTCGGCGAAGGCATTCATGCCCTCGCGCCGGTCGTCGGTGGCGAAGGTCGCGTAAAGAAGGCGGCGCTCCAGGTAGATCCCCTCGCTCAGATGCGTCTCGTGGGCGTGGTTCACCGCTTCCTTGGCCAGCATCAGGATCGGCCGCGACCGGGCGGCGATGTCCCGGGCCAGCGCGACGGCGGCCTCCAGATAGGCGTCGACCGGCAGGACCCGGCTGACGAGACCCCTTGCCAGCGCCTCGTCGGCGGTCATGACCCGGCCGGACAGGATCATGTCCATGGCGACGGCCTTGCCGACGATCCGGGTCAGCCGCTGCGTGCCGCCCGCACCGGGGATCACGCCGACCGCGGTTTCCGGCAGGCTGAAGCGCGCGGTTTCCGAGGCGACGACGATGTCGCACATCAGCGCCAGCTCGCAGCCGCCCCCCGCCGCATGGCCGGAGACAGCGGCGATGATCGGCTTGCGGCAGCGGGCGGGCCCCTCCCAGCTGCTGGTGATCAGCTGTTCGGCGTAGACCTCGACGAAGGTCTTGTCCTTCAGCTCCTTCAGGTCGGCCCCGGCAGCGAAGGCGCGGTCATCGCCGGTCAGGACGATGGCGCCGATGGCATCATCCGCGTCGAACGCCGCCAGCGCCGCCGACATCTCGGTCGTCAGCGCCAGATTCAGCGCGTTCAGCGCCTCGGGCCGGTTCAGCCGGACGACGCCGACCGCGCCCCGGGTTTCGGTCAGGATGGACGAATGGGTCATGCGATCTCCGTGTTCCCTGCCGCGATCCCGATGATCGCGGGACGTGAAACGAGGATCCCGCCGCGCCCGGCAGAGGCCCGCCGCCACTCCCCCTTCGGGGCGAGCGGGACACCCCCCTCGGAAGCCAAGCCTCCGGGGGTGCGGGCACGCAGGACGGCCGCCGTCATGAGATTCTCCTCCACCTCGCAACTATGTAAACACGTTAACACAGTTACAGCAAGCCCCACGCGATCCGCGCTTCACTCAGCCTGCATTCCCCGGGAACATTACTGCAAATCTCGGGAGAAAGCTGTGCACCTAGCGTGAGTTCTCTTGCACTTTGGCTGCGAGATTCAGCTTGCGCCAAGTGTCTAAAATGACAATATATTGCCTTTAAATTTGCGCAAGGGAGAGCATCCATGAGTCTCGACAAGGACATTCGCGACCAGTTGGTCGCCACCATTCGCCGCTTTGTCGAGGAACGGCTGATCCCGGCGGAGAGCGGCGTCGCCGAGAGCGATGCCATGCCCGAGGCTCTGGTGGACGCGATGCGCGAGCTTGGCCTTTTCGGCCTCTCCATCGCCGAGGAATACGGCGGCCTCGGCCTGACGATGGAGGAAGAGGCGCTGGTCATCCTGGAACTGGGCCGCGCCGCGCCTGCCTTCCGCTCGATGATCGCCACCAATGTCGGCATCGGCAGCCAGGGCATCGCGCTGGACGGCACGCCCGAGCAGAAGGCGAGCTACCTGCCGGATCTCGCCAGCGGCGCGCTGATCGGCTCCTTCGCGCTGACCGAGCCCGAGGTCGGCTCGGACGCGGGATCGGTGCGGACCAGCGCCCGGCGGGACGGCGACACCTACGTGCTGAACGGCACCAAGCGCTTCATCACCAACGCGCCGATTGCCGGGCTCTTCACCGTCATGGCCCGTACCGACCCGGCGCAGAAGGGCGCGCGCGGGGTTTCCGCCTTCGCAGTCGAGGCGGGAACGCCGGGGCTGTCGGTTGGCAAGCCCGAGCACAAGATGGGCCAGCAGGGCGCGCATGTCGCCGATGTGGTGTTCCAGGATTGCCGGATCCCGGCCTCGGCGCTGATCGGCGGGGTCGAGGGGATGGGCTTCAAGACGGCGATGAAGGTGCTGGACAAGGGCCGCCTGCATATCGCCGCCGCCTGCACCGGGCTGGCCGAGCGGATCATCGACGACATGGTGGACTACGCCACGGGGCGGCAGCAATTCGGCCGTCCGATCAGTGACTTCCAGCTGTTGCAGGCGATGTTCGCCGACAGTCACGCCGAGGCCTATGCGGCCCGGTCCATGGTGCTGGATGCCGCCCGGCGCCGGGATGCGGGCGAGGATGTGAGCGTCGAGGCGGCCAGCGCCAAGATGTTCGCCTCGGAGATGGTCGGGCGGGTCGCGGACCGCAATGTGCAGGTCCATGGCGGCAACGGCTATATCCGCGATTATCGGGCCGAGCAGCTGTTCCGCGACGCGCGGCTGTTCCGCATCTACGAGGGGACGACGCAGATCCAGCAGGGCATCATCGCCCGCGAGATGATCCGGCGCCGGGCGGGATAGGCCGCCAGAACGGGAAAGGCCGGGGTTTGCGCCCCGGCCTTTCTTGTCTCCCAGAGGGGGCGGTCAGGCCGCCTCACCCAGGCCCTTCAGCGCGGCCAGCAGCTGGGCCACTTCCTGCTCGGTGTTGTAGTGGCACAGCGAGATGCGGATGCAATCGGGCAGGCCCAGCGGGTTCAGCACGTTGCCGCTGTAATGGTCGGCCTTGCGGGTATGGGTGCGGATCCCCTGCTCGTTCAGCATCCGCACCACATCGGGCGAGGCCATGCCCTTGACCACGATGGACACCAGCCCCTCGCGCGCCGGGTTGTCGGCGCCCGCCAGGATCGTCACATGCGCCATGTCGCGCAGGCCCGGCAGGTTGCCGATGCCGTTGATCATGCTGTCGGTCAGGTGGGTCTCGTAGTCGTGGATGGCACGGCCCGCGGCCTCGATCCGGGCGCGGGGATCGGTTTCCTGCGAAACCTCGCCACCCAGCCAGTCGAAATAGGCCACCACATCCGAGAGCGTGGCATAGGCGCCGGTGTCGCGGGTGCCGAATTCCCAGCCGGTCGCCGGGGCGTCGATCAGCATGTCATGCGGCATCGCGCTCAGCTTGTCCGAGATCCAGGCCATGCCATAGCCGTGGCGCGAGAACATCTTGTAGGGCGAGATCACGTAGCCATCGACGTTATAGGCGTCGAGGTCCATCTGGCCGTGGGCGGCGTGCTGGATGCCGTCGACGATGATCAGGCACTCGGGCGCCACGGCGCGGATCGCCTTGGAGATCGCCGCCACATCCATCCCCATGCCGGTGACGGGCGAGGCATGCAGGATCGTCGCCACCGCCACATCCGGGGTCATCAGCGCGGCGTAATCGGCGGCGGTGACGGTGCCGGTCACATCGTCATGGGGGACGTTCACATAGTCCAGACCGGCAATCTCGGCCCAGCGGCGGGCGGCGCTGCGCGAGGCCGGATGCTCGATCGACGAGCCGATGACCTTGGCCCCTTTCGGCGCGTTCACGCAGGCGGTCCGGATCACCCGGAACAGCAGTTCGGTGCCGCTTTCGCCCATGAAGAACTGCCCGGATTTGGCGTTCATCAGCAGCGCCATATCGGCCTTGGCGGCGTTGATCTTGGCGACGAGGGCGTGGGCGGCGACGTTGTCACGGCCCTGATTGTCGGGGATGCCCGCGTAGAAGGCCGAGGTTTCGACCACCGATTTCAGGGTCAGCGCGCCCCCGGCATTTTCAAAGAAGATGCGCTCGCCCTGGAAGGGGCAGCTGTCGACATTCGCGAAGCGGTCGCGGATGGCGGAAATCAGGGTCGGGTTGCCGGTGATCATGGCGAATGTCCTGTACTGCGGTGCGCTGGCGGGCCGTCCTCGTCCGAGGGAAGGCGCGGTCGTTGGTCGAGGGTGAGCAGGCCGATATCGAGGTGATGGCGGTCTGACGGGATGGGAAACCTTGCGGACCCCGCCCAGAGGGCGGAGAGCTTCCGCCTCCCATAGCAATCCCGCAACCGGCTTGATGCGGCGTTTTTCCGGCTTCTGTGTTCAGAAAAACTGTGGTCCGGGGTGTGGGTCCGCAGCCAATCTGGCGATCAGGCCCCCCTCGCCCCGGTCAGGCTGCGGCGGTCCAGACGGCAATGCACGCCCTTCTGGCCGTTGACCACCTGCGTGATGCTGAGGTCGGCCAGCATGCTGGCATGGCGATAGGCCTCGAGCCGGGTGAGGTCGGTATGGGCGCAGATCCAGTCCAGCAGGCGCGAGGCTGCCTGCCGCGTGGCCGTGTCGAGGTCGGCGGCGAAGCCCATGGTGATGATCGCCTCGCCGATCTCGATTTCCGGGGCCTCGGGCGCGGTGCCTTTCTCCAGTTCGAACCGGAAGCGGCCGTTCAGCGCGGTTTCCAGGGCCGTGTCGCAGATCTCGCCATCGCCTTGCAGGGCGTGGCCATCGCCCGCGAGGAACAGCGCGCCGGGCACCTGCACCGGAAAGCTGATCCGCGCGCCTTGGCAGAAGGCGCGGTTGTCGACATTGCCGCCGAAGACGCCGGGCGGGACGGAACTGACGCGGCCCTGTGCCGGGGTCACGGCGAGGATGCCGAAGAAGGGCGCGAGCGCCACCTCCGGCCCCCAGGGCAGGCGGGCGGTGCCGCGGGCGGCGTCGATGGGCACGACGAGGCTTTCATAGGCGGGCGCGAGGTCCGGGAAGAGGCCGAAACCGGGCTCGATGGCGCTCCACCCCCAGTCCTGGGCGAAGTCCACCGCCTCCACCGCGACGATCAGCCGGTCGCCGGGCTCGGCGCCCTCGATATAGACCGGCCCGGTCAGCATATGCGGGCCGAGGTCGGGCTTCTGCGCGGCAATGACCGCGCGGTGGCTGTCCAGGGGCCGATGCGGGCTGCCCTCCCCCGGCAGGTTGCGCGGCCCGCCCGACAGCGTGTCGATGCGCACGCTGTCACCGGGCCGGATGCGCAGCACCGGGGCGGCGGCGGGGTCGAGATGGCCCCAGAGGATCGTCTCGGGCGTGGCGGGCAGATGGTGGAGCATGGCGGGTCCCGGAAGCGGTAAAGAGAAAGGCGGCGCGCCCTTCATGACGCGCCGCCCCGGCGATGGAAAGCCTTGAACCGGCCGCGGCTCAGACCGCGGCGCGCAGATCCCGGCGGGCGACGCGCGCCAGCAGGTAATCCACCTCGGCCCGGGCTTCCGCACTGAGGACGCTGCCCGGCTTGCGCTGCGCGGCCGAGGTCAGGATGCCGCGCTTTTGCAGCACGTATTTGCGCACGGCCAGGCCCACGCCCTGCTGCTGTTCGTAGCGCATCAGCGGCAGATGCGCGTCGAAGAGGTCATGCGCCGCCTCGCGCTCGCCCGCCGCCGACAGCCGCACGATATCGACCAGCGCGTCGGTGAAGCCATAGCCGGTCATCGCCCCATCCGCGCCGCGCTCCATCTCGAAATCGAGGAAAAGCGCGCCGTTGCCGGTCAGGATCGAGACCGGGCGCAGGCTGCCCTCGGCCTGGAACCGGCGCAGCGCCGAGATCTTCTCCAGCCCCGGCCAATCCTCGTGCTTGAGCATCACGCAGGAGGGATGCGCCTGGATGATGTCGCGGACCACGCCCGGGCTCATCACCACGCTCAGGGTCAGCGGATAATCCTGCAAGACCCAGGGGATATCGCGGCCCACGGCCTCGACCGCCTGGTCGAAATAGCCGCGGATCTGGTCGTCGGTGCGCAGCGCGGGCGTGGGCGCGATCATCACCCCCGCCGCGCCCAGCGCCATCGACTCGCCCGCCAGCCGCCGCATCGCCGCCAGCCCGGGGGCCGAGACGCCGACCACGATGGGCAGCGCCGAGCGCGACACCACCCGGCGCACAATCTCGAGCGATTCCTCGGCCTCGAGTTTGTTCGCCTCGCCCATGATGCCGAGGATGGTGATCCCCGTCGCCCCGGCCTCGGCATAGAAATCCGTCAGCCGGTCGAGGGAGTCGAGGTCAAGGCGGCCATCGTCGTGAAACGGCGTGGCGGCGATGGCGTAGACGCCCTTGGCGTTGTGATCGAGGCTCAAAACCCGTTCTCCGCCTTCCAGGCGGCGTAGCGCGCCTTGTTCTCGGCATTGGACGGATAGAGGCCCGGCAGCGGATGGCCCGCTTCGACCTGGCTCATGATCCAGCCTTCCAGGCGCTCCTGCTCGATGCCTTCGGTGACGACTTCATCGACCAGCTTGGCGGGGATCAGCACGGCGCCGTCCTCGTCGACCACGATCAGGTCGTCGGGATAGACCGCGACGCCGCCGCAGGCGACGGGTTCCTGCCAGTTGACGAAGGTCAGACCGGCGACCGAGGCCGGGGCGGCAACGCCCGCGCACCAGATCGGCAGCCTGGTGCCGCGCACGCCCGCCACGTCGCGCACCGCGCCATCGGTGACCAGCGCGGCGATGCCGCGTTTCTGCATCCGGGCGCAGAGGATGTCGCCGAAGATCCCGGCATCGGTCACGCCCATGGCATCGACGACGGCGATCACGCCCTCGGGCATCGCCTCGATGGCAGCGCGGGTCGAGATGGGCGAGCCCCAGCTTTCCGGCGTCGCCAGATCCTCGCGCGCCGGGACGAAGCGCAGGGTGAAGGCGCGGCCGACGATGCGGGGTTGGCCCGGTTCCAGCGGCATGGCGCCGCGCAGATAGACGTTGCGCAGGCCCTTTTTCAGCAGGATCGTGGTCAGGGTGGCGGTGGTGACGGCTTTCAGCTCGGCGATGGCCCGGGCTTCGTCATAGGGAAGGGTCATGGGAATATTCCTCAGATGCTGGGCACATAGCCACCATCCACGCGGATGGTGCTGCCGGTGATGTAGCCGGCGCGGGCGCTGGCCAGGAAGGCGACCATGTCGCCGTATTCGGAGGGATCGCCGTAGCGCCCGGCCGGGATCGCGGCGAGGCTTTCGGCCTGCACCTCGGCGACGCTGCGGCCCTCGCGCTGGGCTTTCTGTTCGTCGAGGAAGGTGATGCGCGGCGTGGCGATGCGCCCGGGCAGGACGATATTGGCGGTGATGCCATCGGCGCCGACCTCACGCGCCAGCGTCTTCGACCAGCCGACCAGCGCGATGCGCAGGGCGTTCGACAGGCCCAGATTGGGGATCGGCGCGATCACCCCCGACGAGGTCGAGGTGATGATCCGGCCCCATTTGCGGGCCTTCATGCCGGGCAGCACGCGGTCGGTGATGGCGATGACCGACAGCACCATGGATTCGAAGCTGGCCCGCCAGAGCGCCGGATCCTGACCCGAGACGGTGCAGGGACGCGGGCCGCCGGTGTTGTTGACCAGAATCTCGACCGGGCCCCATTCGGCCTCGATCCGGGCGATATTGGGCTCGATGGCGCCCGCGTCGCCCAGATCCCAGGCCATCGACATCGCCTGTCCGCCGGTGGCGCGCAGCGCTTCGGCATTGGCTTCCGCCGCCTTGGGGTCGATGTCGGCCAGCACCACCTTGACGCCTTCGGCCGCCAGCGAGCGGGCAATTGCCCCGCCCAGACCGCCCCCGGCGCCGAGGACCAGCGCCACCTTTCCCGTAATCCCGAAATCCATTGGTGTCGTCCTTTGTCGTGTTAGGCCAGTTTCGCGCAGGAAGCGGCGATCCGGCGGCAGGCCTCCTCGAGCCTTTCGGTCGAGGTGGCAAAAGAGATGCGGAAATAGGGCGCGAGGCCGAAGGCCGAGCCCGGCACCACCGCCACGCCGCCGTCTTCCAGCAGCCAGGTGGCGAAATCGGCGTCCGTGGCGATGACCTGCCCGTCCGGCCGCTTGCGCCCGATCATCCCGGCGCAGGAGGGGAAGAGGTAGAAGGCCCCGTCCGGCTTGCGGCAGGACAGCCCGTCGATGGCGTTGAAGGCGGCAAGGCAGAGGTCGCGCCGGGTCTGGAAGACCGCGTTGCGCTCGGCCAAAAAGTCGAGCGGGCCGGTCAGCGCCGCCACTGCCGCCGCCTGGCTGACCGAGCTGGGGTTGGTCGTGCTTTGCGACTGCAACGTCGCCATCGCCTTGATCAGCGCCGCCGGCCCCCCGGCATAGCCGATGCGCCAGCCGGTCATCGCATAGGCCTTGGAGACGCCATTGCAGGTCAGCGTCCGCTCGGCCAGCCGCGGCTCGACCGCGGCGATGGTGGCGAAATCGAAGCCGTCGTAGCGGATATGTTCGTACATGTCGTCGGTCATGATCATGACCTGCGGGAAGTCGAGCAGCACATCGGCCAGCGCCCGCAGCGCGGCGGCGGTATAACCCGCGCCGGTCGGGTTCGACGGCGAGTTGAGGATCAGCCAGCGGGTCCGGGGGGTGATCGCGGCGCGCAGGGCCTCGGCGGTCAGCAGGAAATCGTCCTCCTCGGGACAGGCCACCGTCACCGGCACCCCGCCCGCCAGCCGCACCATGTCGGGATAGCTGACCCAATAGGGCGCCGGGATGATGACCTCGTCCCCTTCGTCCAGCGTGGCGAAGAGCGCGTTATAGAGCACCTGCTTGCCGCCGGTGCCGACGCTGATCTGCGAGACATCGTAGCTCAGCCCGTTCTCACGCGCGAATTTGGCGACGATGGCGGCCTTCAGCTCGGGCGTGCCGTCGACATCGGTGTAGCGGGTCTGCCCGGCCTCGATGGCGCGGGCGGCGGCCTGGCGGATATGCTCGGGCGTGTCGAAATCGGGCTCGCCCTGCGACAGGCCGATGACATCGCGCCCGGCGCGGCGCATCTCGTTGGCCAGCCGGGTGATGGCGATGGTGGGCGAGGGCTGCACCGCGCCCATACGCGCGGCCAGTTTGATCGGCAGTGCCGCCATGGATCGTGATCTCCGAATTGCAGACCGAGGGCGTCCGAGCCGCCCGGTTCGCCCCTATGTGACGCAAAGCGGATGTTCAGAAAATGGCAGCATTTCCACATTCATTCTGTAGAAAAACTGAATTCACGGGGAAAGACCCGGTGGATCGCCGGTGAATCTCGGGCGACGATCCGATATTCCCCTACCATTTCAATACACTACACCAGCACTCCACCCCATCACTCCACCGCGACCATCCCGGCCCCCCGACACACCAGCCCGGACCCGGGCTTGTGGGGGACCGGGGGCGCGGCTAGCTTCCGGCCACCAACGCCCCGGGGTCCTGCGCCCCGGGGCCCCAGCAGTGACAGAGGATTCCATGAGCAAAGCCTGGCACCAGGAAACCGCGGCCGATCTGGGCCGCGGCATCGGCGAGGGGCGGATCTGCCCGGTCGAGCTGACCGAGTATTTCCTGGCGCGCAGCGCGGGAGAGGGTCTTGAGGGCGGCGCGGCGCTGGCCGACCGGATCTATGCCAGGCTGATGGCGCCCCAGGCCCGAGCCGAAGCCGAAGCCGCCCGTGACCGGGCGCGCAATGGCATGCGCCGCGGGCTTCTGGACGGGGTGCCGGTCGCCTGGAAGGACCTGTTCGACACCGCGGGCGTGGCGACCGAGGCGGGCTCGGCCCTGCTGGCCGGCCGCGTGCCGACGGCCGACGCCGTGGTGGTCGAACGCCTGACCCAGGCGGGCCTGCCGCCGCTCGGCAAGACGCATATGACGGAGCTGGCCTTCTCGGGCCTCGGCCTCAACCCGATCACCGCCCATCCGCCCTGCGTCAACGATCCCGAAGCCGCGCCCGGCGGCTCGTCCTCGGGCTCGGCGGCGGCGGTGGCCTTTGGTGCAGCCCCCCTCGCCATCGGCTCGGATACCGGCGGCTCGGTGCGCCTGCCCGCGGCCTGGAACGATCTGGTGGGGCTGAAGACCTCGCCCGGGCGGATCCCGGCCAAGGGCGCGGTGCCGCTGGCCGCGCGCTTCGACACGATCGGACCGCTGGCGAAAAGCGTCGAGGATGCGGCGCAGGCCTTCGCCCTGCTCGACGGCTCGCCGGCGCCGGATCTGACGGGCGCCAGCCTCAAGGGCAAGCGGCTGCTGGTGCTGGAAACCATCGCGCTGGACGACCTGCAAGAACCCGTCGCGCGGGGCTTCGAGGCGGCGCTGTTCCGGCTCGCCGCGGCGGGGGCCGAGATCAGGCACGGTGCCGTGCCGCCGGTGGCCGAGGCGATGGCGATTTCCGGAATTCTCTATACCGCGGAATGCTATGGCACCTGGGAGAAGGTCATCGAGGCCGCGCCCGAGAAGATGTATCCGCCGGTGCTGGAACGCTTCCGCGCCGGGGCCGAGCATCGCGCCTGCGACTATGTGGCGGCCTGGCTGCGCCTCGATGAGCTGCGCGAGGAATGGGCGCAGCTGGTCGCCGGTTATGACGCGGTGATCCTGCCGACCAACGCCATCCTGCCGCCGAAGGTGGCGCCGCTTCTGGCCGATGCCGCGGCCTTCGCGCGCACCAACCTCGCGACCCTGCGCAACACGCGGATCGGCAACCTGTCGGGCGGCTGCGGGCTGACCCTGCCCAGCGGCACGGCCTCGGTCGGGGTGTCCTTCATGGCGCCTGCGGGCGGCGAGGCGGCTCTGCTGCGGCTGGGCGCTGCGGCGGAAAAAGCGCTGGCGGACTAAGGCGTTGCCCCCGGGCGCGGGTTCCGCGCCCGGGGGCCATCAGGCCTGACCGGCCTCTTGCAGGAAATTGCGGATCAGCGGCAGGCGCCCGGCCGAGCGCGACCAGAGCACGCCCACTTCGCGCAGCGGCGCGTCCGGCAGCGGGAAGCTTTCGACCTGCACGCCCGCAGGCCAGGGCGCGGGCCAATCGGGGATGATCGAGACGCCGAGCCCCCGGGAAACCATGATCATGATCGCTTCGAGCGAATCGAGTTCATGCCCGTCGCGCGGCTGCAATTGCTGGGCGCGCAGGTATTGCTCGACCGCGCGCCCGCCCCAATGGTTGCGGTCGTAGCGCAGGAAGGGGAATTCGGCGAGCAGTGCCTCGGTCGGCGCGGCGGGGGTGCCGGGGGGGGCGATCAGCAGGTGTTTCTCGCGCCGCAGAGTCAGCCAGTCGTAGCTTTTGGGCAGCGGGAAATGCGGCCTGACCAGCACCGCCAGATCGAGCGACCCGCCGCTGAGCTGGTCCCACAGATCCCCCGAGGCGCCCGGCACCAGATAGAGGTCGATCCCCGGCCGGTTGCGCCTGAGCGCCAGCAGGATATCGGGCATGATCCCGGTCAGCGCGGTCTGGATCACGCCGACCCTGAGCAGGCCCGACGCCCCGTCGACCGAGGCCGCGGCGCGCAGATCGTCCTCCAGCGCCAGCATGCGCTCGGCGATGATCATGATCGCCTCGGCCGCGGCGCTGGGGCGCAGGCGCTGGCCGTGGCGTTGCAGCAGGGGCTGGCCGATCTCGGCCTCCAGCGCCCGGATGCGCTGCGACACGGCCGAGGGGGTGATGTTCATGCGCCGCGCCGTCTCGGCAGCCGAGCCGGTGCGGACGATGGTGAGGAAGGTCTGGAGGAATCGGGTATCCATCGGCACATTTCTTAATCAAAAGAAAAATGGCCGCAAGTTTTTCTGAACGCCAGGGGCGACCTTTCCCTTGCCGCCCCTGCCCCGGTCCTCAGTCCAGTTCGAGGATCACCTGCCCCGCCGCCAGCAGCGCGCCCGGCTGCGCCAGGATCCGCGCCACGCGCCCGGCGAGGGGCGCCAGCAGCGGGCTTTCCATTTTCATCGCCTCGATCACCGCCAGGCGCTGCCCGGGTTCGACCCGGTCGCCCTCGGCCACCAGCAGCGTGCTGAGCTGGGCGGCGGCCGGGCTGCGGAGCTGGCGTTCCTCCTCGCCCTGATCGGGGGTGGGCATGGTCTCGATCAGCCGGTCGGCCAGCGCGTCCAGCACCCGCAGCCGGGTCACGGCGCCGCCGCGACTGATGGTCCAGCTCTCGCCCTGACGCTCCAGCGCGGCGGTGACCGGCTGGCCGTCGATCCGCCCGCGCCAGACCGCCTGCCCCGGCAGCCAGTCGCTGACCACAAGCGCCGGATTGCCGAGGCCGTCGATCCGCAGCGCGCCGTCGCTTCCCGCGTTCAGCGTGACGTCCTGCGCCGCCGCGGCGCTGCGCAGAACCAGCGCGCGGGGCAAGGCGACGTCCGGCTCACGGCTGTGGGTTGCGGCGGCGGCGATGAGAGCGGCGAGGCGGCGGTCATCCTCGCTGCCCTCGGGCGAATAGCCCTCGGGGAATTCCTCGGCCAGGAACCCCGTGGCCAGCCGCCCCTCGCGCCAACGCGGATGGCGCATCAGGCGGGACAGGAAGGGGATGTTGTGGCGAATGCCGCCGATGGCAAAGGCGTCGAGCGCCTCGGCCTGCGCCTCGATCGCCTCGGCGCGGGTGGCGGCATGGGTCACCAGCTTGGCGATCATCGGGTCATAATGAACCGGGATCTCGCCGCCCTCGAAGACGCCGGTGTCGTTGCGGGTGGTGACGCCCGCGACCACGCCCTCGGCCGGGGGACGATAGGTGGTCAGCCGCCCGGTCGAGGGCATGAAGCCCTGCTCGGGATCCTCGGCATAGATCCGGCTTTCGACGGCCCAGCCGTTCAGCCGGACGTCCGTCTGCGCCAACGACAGCGGCTCGCCCGCGGCAGAGCGGATCATCAGCTCGACCAGATCCTGCCCGGTGACCAGTTCGGTGACCGGGTGTTCGACCTGCAGCCGCGTGTTCATTTCGAGGAAATAGAAGCTGCGGTCCTGGCCGACGACGAATTCCACCGTGCCCGCGCTGTCATAGCCGACCGCCTGCGCCAGCGCGACGGATTCCGCCCCCATCCGCGCCCGGGTCTCGGCGTCCAGAAGCGGCGAAGGCGCCTCTTCCAGAACCTTCTGGTTGCGGCGCTGGATCGAGCATTCGCGCTCGCCCAGGAAGACGCAATTGCCGTGCTTGTCGGCGATGATCTGGATTTCGATATGGCGCGGGTTCTCGATGAATTTCTCGACGAAGACCCGGTCGTCACCAAAGGATGCCGCCGCTTCCGACTTCGCCCGGGCGAAACCTTCGCGCACTTCGCCTGCGCTATGGGCGATCCGCATCCCTTTGCCGCCGCCGCCGGCCGAGGCCTTGATCATCACCGGATAGCCGATGCCGGCGGCAATTCGCTCGGCCTCCTCGGGCGTATCGATGACGCCGACATGGCCCGGGACGGTGCTGACACCCGCCTGCACCGCCGCGCGCTTCGATTCGATCTTGTCGCCCATCGCCTCGATGGCGTGGGGGTTGGGGCCGATGAAGGTGATCCCCTCCTCGGCCAGCCGCCGGGCGAAGAGCGCGCGCTCGGACAGGAACCCATAGCCGGGATGCACCGCCTCGGCGCCGGTGGCCTTGCAGGCGGCGATGATCTTTTCGATGGACAGGTAGCTGTCGGTGGCGGGCGCGGCGCCGATCAGCACCGCCTCATCGGCCAGTCGGACATGCAGGGCGCGGGCGTCGGCCTCGGAATAGACGGCGACGGTCTTGATGCCCATGCGGCGCGCGGTGCGGATGATGCGGCAGGCAATTTCGCCGCGATTGGCGATCAGGATCTTGGAAAACATCGAAAAACCTTACCGCTGAGGGGTGTCTTGACCGGCGAGCGCCGCGATCAGGGCGCGCTTGGTCTGGTTGGGGGAAAGGGGCTGCGGGGCCTCGGCCCCCTCGCTGCCGCCCCCAAGGCCGAGGCGCGCGCCGGGCCAGGCCAGCAGCCGGGTGCGGGCGCAGCCGAGGCCCAGCGCCAGCGCGGCGATCCCCTGCGCGCGGCGCAGGACCAGCGCCACCGGCGGCTGCGGCAGCGCATTCAGGGCCCGGCGCAGCGCGGCGGCTTCGGCCAGCGCGCCTGCGGCTTCCTCGGCCTGACCGGGCAGGCTGCCGGGGGTGTCCAGCAGCATGACCAGCGGCAGCCCCTGCCCCGCCAGAAAATCGACGAACCGGCGGGCCTTGCGGCTGGCGGCGGCGTCGAGCGCGCCGCCGTTCTGCGCGGGATTGCTGGCGATGAGGCCGACCGGCTGGCCACCGATCCGCGCCAGATGGCAACCCAGCGCCGTGCCGTGGTCGGGCCAGAGGGCGAGACTTTCGCCCTCGTCCGCGACAAGGCGGACCAGCGCCGCGCTGTCCCAGCCCTCGAACGGGTCGAGGGGCAGGAGCGTGGTGTAAGCCTCGTCGCTTTCCGCCAGCGCCGCGGCGCGGGGCCGGGTCAGGCCCAGCAGGCGGCGGATTTCCAGCACCAGCCGCACGTCATCGGCGGCGCAGAGGGCGGCGAGCCCGGTGCCTGCACCATGCAGCTCGGCCCCGCCATAGGCGGCTTCGGGGTCGTCCTCATGCCCCAGACGATGGGCAAGCTCGGCCCCGCCCAGCGACCAGAACCCGGCGGCCCGGTGCATGACCACCAGATCGGCCAGCGCCGGGGTCAGTGCCATCGGGCCCAGCGCCGGGCCTGACAGCGCGGTGATCGACAGGCCCCGCCCCTTGAGCGCCGCGCGGGCGGTCAGGCAGGCGTCCATCGCCGCCAGCCCCTCGGTCCCGGCAGCGCCCGTCAGCGGCGGGCAGTCGAGGAATTCGACCAGCGCGCCGCCCTCGTTCGCGGCACGCCGGTAGAAGGCCGCACGCTGGTGCAGCGCCGCCGGATCGCTGGGTCCGGCATCGGCCAGCGCCAGCACCGGCCGCCCGTGGACCAGACCCGAGCCGAACCGAAGCGCGCCCGAGCCCTCGATCCCGGCGCTGCCCGGATCGAAGAGCAGCCGCAGGCGATCCTCGGCGGTCAGGAGCCCGCGCGCGGCCTCGGGATGCGGAGAGGGGGAAGAAGCAAGCATTGAAATGTCCCTGATAATCCCGCGCGTCCCGGGGTCTGGGGGCGGACCCTCAGATCGCCGCCAGCAGCGCGATGATGCTTTTCTTGACGTTTTCGATATGGGTTTCGACCAGATGGCGGGATTCGGCTTGATCGCCCCGGCGCAGGGCCGCGACGATCCCCAGATGCTCGCCATGGCCGATGCGGAACCGCTCGGGGATCCGCTCGACGTTGAACATATGCGTCTTCAGCCGCAGGTCGGCGATCATCCGGGCCAGCAGCGCATTGCCCGAATGCTCGGCAATCGCGCCGTGCAGCAGGTTGTCGATGGCCCAATCCTCGTCCGGGCGGGGCGCGGTCTTGGCCAGAAGGGCGTGGATCGCCTCGTCGATAGCGTCGAGGTCGGCCTCGGGGATCTTGCCCGCGGCGTGAAAGGCCGCCTCGCCCTCCAGCAGACGGCGGACGTTCAGCGCCTCGATCAGCTCGCGGGTCGACAGGCCGCGCAGGACCAGCGCCCGCCCGGCTTCGCGCACGACGATGCCCTCGGATTCCAGCCGGTTCAGCGCCTCGCGCGCCGGGGTGCGCGAGACGTTCAGCATCTCGGAAATCCGCCGCTCGTGCAGGACCGAACCCAGCGGCAGGTCGCGGCGCAGGATCATGTCCAGAAGCTGATGATAGACCCGCTCGCTGAGCAGCGTCTCGGGGGTGGAGGGCTCGGCCATCGGCGCGCTCACAACGGGGCGAGCGGGCGCACGGCGATCCCCGCCGCTTCCAGCCGGGCGCGGAGGCGCGACGCCATCTGCACCGCGCCGGGCGTGTCGCCGTGGACGCAGACGGTGTCGATGGCCACCGGAATCCGCGCGCCCGAAAGGGTTTCCAGCGCCCCCGCTTCCAGCATCCTCAGCACCCGGTCGGCGGCCAGATCCGCGTCGTGGATGACCGACCCGGCGATGCGGCGGGAGACCAGATTGCCGGTCTCGGCATAGGCGCGGTCGGCGAAGATCTCGCGCGCCAGCCGCAAGCCGTGGCGTTCGCCCGCCTTCTCCGTCTCCATCCCCGGCATGACCATGAAGATCAGGTCCGGCGCGCAGGCCTTCAGCGCCCGGGCGATGGTCTCGGCCAGGACCGGATCCTCGTTGGCCATGGTGTTGAGCGTGCCATGCGGCTTGACGTGCTGGAGGGGGACGCCGACCACCGCGGCCATGCCGCGCATGGCGCCGATCTGGTAGATGATCTGCTTCTCGATATCCTCCATGCTTTCGCCGCGGATCTCCCGCCGGCCGAAACCGTAAAGGTCGAGGAAGCCGGGATGCGCGCCGGGGCGGACGCCCTTTTCCCGGGCCAGCGTCAGGGTGCGGTGCATGACGCTGGGATCGCCGGCATGGAAGCCGCAGGCGATATTGGCCGAGCTGACGATGTCCAGCATCGCCGCGTCATCACCCATCGTCCAGGCGCCGAAGGCCTCGCCCATATCGCAATTGAGATCAATGGCGCGCATCGCGACCTCCTCTTCCGCATCCGGTGGCACCCTGTCGCGCAGGGCGCTTGGCGTTAGTGTTCCAGTGGTATACCACTAGAATACCGATTCTGAAAACAGAGGGAAGCGCCAATGCGACACAATCCGCCGCCGCGCGAGCCGACGCTCGACAGGCCCTTGGAATTGCCGCGTTTTCTGCCTGCGGGGACCGGCGCCCTGGTGGTGGAATTCGGCGCCCAGGTGGACGAATCGACCAGCGAGGCGGTGCTGGCTCTGGACCGCGCCGTGACCGCCGCCGGCATCGAGGGCGTGATCGAGCTGGTGCCGACCTATCGCTCGCTTCTGGTGCATTTCGATCCGACCGTGATTCGGGCCGCCGCCCTGCGCCAGACGCTCGAGACGCTGGTCGCCCATCCCGAGGCCGCCCCGCGCGAGGAGCGTCTGTGGACGATCCCGGTCTGCTATGGCGGCGCCTGCGGCGAGGATCTGGAGGCGGTGGCGAAACTTCACAAGCTCGACCCGCAGGAGGTCGTGGCGATCCACGCCGCCTCGGATTTCCGGGTCTACATGATCGGTTTCGCGCCGGGCTTTGCCTATCTCGGCGGCCTCGATCCCAGGCTGCATACCAGCCGCCGGGTCGAGCCGCGGCTCAGGACGCCCGCGCGCTCGGTTTCCATCGGCGGGGCGCAGAGCGCGCTCAACCCGCCCTTCGAGCTGCCGAGCGGCTGGCATCTGCTGGGCCAGACGCCGGTGCGTCTGTGGGACCCGCGGCGCGAGGGCGATGCCACCATCGGCCCCTCGTTGCTGCTGCCCGGCGACCGCGTGCGCCTCAGCCCCGTCGAGCCCGGGGAATACCGCGATCTCTGCGCCAGGGCCGACGCGGGCGATCCCGTGGCACAATTGCAGATCCTGTCCCGAACCGCCGAGGAGACACCGGCATGAGCGCGAACGACACCCCCGGGCTGCGGCTGGTTGAAGCGGGCCTCGGCACTTCATTGCAGGACCTCGGCCGGCGGTTTTTCCAGCGCTTCGGGATCTCCGAATCCGGCGCGCTGGATGCGCCCGCGCTGCGGCTGGCGAATGCGCTGCTGGGCAACGAGCCCGGCACCGCGGCGTTGGAGATCACGCTCTCCGGCCCGGTGATCGACATCGAGGCCGAGCGCGTGCGCCTGGCGCTGGTCGGCGCCGATTTCCCGGTCACGCTGAACGGTCAGGCCCTGCGCACCGGCCGCTCCTTCGAGGCCCAACGCGGTGACCGGCTGGTCATCGGCCTGGCGCGTCAGGGGGCACGGGCCTATCTGGCCGTGGCGGGCGGGTTCGCCGCCGCACCGACGCTGGGCAGCCTGTCGACGCATTCGCGCTCGCGCCTTGGCGGGCTGGATGGCGGCTATCTGAAGGCAGGCGACCGGCTGGCGCTGACGCCGGGTGCCGCGGGCGAGGGTCCGCAGCTGGCACTGCCCGCCCTGCCCGCCCCCGAGGCCGCGAAGCTGCGCGTGGTGCTGGGCCCGCAGGACGATTTCTACACCGATGAGGGGATCGAGACCTTCCTCAGCGCGCGCTACCAGGTCTCGCCCCGCGCCGACCGGATGGGCTATCAGTTCGAGGGCCCGGCCATCGCCCATGCCAAGGGGTTCAACATCGTCTCGGACGGGATCGTCAACGGCTCGATCCAGGTGCCGGGCAACGGCCAGCCCATCGTCCTGCTGGCCGACCGCCAGACCACTGGCGGCTATCCCAAGATCGCCACGGTGATCGAGGCCGACCTGCCGATCCTGGCGCAGCTGCGCCCGGGTGAGGGCATCGGCTTCACCGCCGTCACCGCCGACGAGGCCGAAGAGATCGTGCTGGAAGCCCGCGCCGCGCAGGCCGCGCGGGAGGCGGCGCTGGTCGAGGTGGGCGCGGCGCGGCGTCCGCCCGCGATCCGGGCGCTGCTGAGCGCCGATCTGACCGCAGGTCTGGCGCGGGTCTGACCCCGCGCCCACCGGCGCCTTCGAACTACGGGGCGCCTGCAAAGGTCCGGGCGGAGGCAACCGCCGCCCGGACAGGCTCACGCCACCACCGGCAGCGTTTCGACCGCATAGGACAGCCGCAGCGAGCGGTTGCGGCGCGGGTCGTAGAGTTCGCCCTCGAAATGGCTGCCCGGACGAATCCCGCCCTGCACCCCCAGCGTGCCGCAGAACATCGCAAACCCGGGGGCCAGCTGGCGGTCGGCGAAGCCGTAGCGCTCGAACAGCTCGCGCGGATGCAGCAGGCTCGCCACCGTTCCCTCCTGATAGAGGCAGCGCTCGCCGTCGATCACCGCCCAGGAGCGCAGGACCAGCTCGTCCCAGTAATCCTCGACATCCTTGAGGCGCCACAGCTCGCGCGAGACGGGCTTGGCCGAGATCTGCTTGGAAAAGGCGATGGAATAGGCTTCGAGCTTGCGGTCGGTATGGTCCGAACCGACACCGAGCAGCAGGTCGTCGCCATCGGCGAAGAGCACCGCCTCGATCTCGCCCGAGGTGTCGCCGCCCAGCACCTGCACCGGCTGCCCGGCGTCGCATTGGCAGAGCAGCGCCTCGGCCACGCGGTAATAGACCGGCACGCTCGACGGCGCGGGCACGCCGATGGCGGCCAGTTCGTGGATATGTTCCTCGACCGCGGCACGGTCGCGCCCGGCCCAGCCGGCCACGATCAGCTGCGCGACGTCGAAGCGGCGCTCGGCGCGGCCGCCCTCGGCGTCCAGAACGGAGAAGGTCATCTGCATGTGGGTATCCTTGGACAGAGAAAAGGGGCCGGCCAGTCGCCGGCCGGCCCCGCAGGTCACATGGCGCGGGTCTAGCCGCCCGTCGCCAGATTGGGCAGGAACAGCGCCAGCCCCGGGAAGGCGATGAGCAGCAGCACCATCACGAACATCAGCAGGACGAAGGGGATCGAGCCGACGATCACCTCGTTCAGGTTGCCGCGCTTGCGCACGCCCTGGACGACGAAGAGGTTGAGGCCCACGGGCGGCGTGATCAGCGCCATCTCGATCAGCACGATCAGCAGGATGCCGAACCAGACCGGATCGAAGCCCAGCGAGGTGATCAGCGGCGCCACCAGCGGGATGGTGATGATCATCAGGGACAGCGTTTCGATGAAGAAGCCCAGGATGATGTAGAAGCCGATCAGCAGGAACAGCGTCTGCATCGGCGACAGGTCCAGCGTGGCGATGGTCGACAGCAGGGAGTCCGTCAGCCCGATGGAGGCCAGGATGAAGTTCAGGAAGTTCGCGGCGATCATGATCAGCATGATCATGCAGGTGGTGCGCATCGTGCCTTCCAGCGCCTCGCCCACCATCTTCCACGACAGCGTGCCCGCCATGAAGGCCATGATCAGCGCCACGACCGTCCCGATGGCCGCGGCCTCGGTCGGCGTGGCCCAGCCGGTGTAGATCGCGCCCATGATGAAGCCGAAGAGCACCAGCACCGGCACCAGATGCACCAGTTTGGCAAAGCGCTGGGCCATGGTCGACTTGCGCCGCTCGCCGCCCCATTCGGGCTTGATCAGGCACATGACCAGGATCGCCAGCATGAAGAGGCCCGACAGCACGAGACCGGGGATGATGCCCGCCATGAACAATTGCGGGATCGAGGCCTGGGCCAGGAAGCCGTAGACGATCAGGTTGATCGAGGGCGGCAGCAGGATGCCCAGCGTGCCCCCGGCGGCGATGGACCCGGCGAAGAAGCGTTCGTCATAGCCAAAGCGCGGAGCCTGCGGCAGGGCGATGGTGCCGACGGTGGCGGCGGTCGCGACCGACGAGCCCGAGGTGGCCGAGAACATCGTCGCGGTGCCGATATTGGCGTGCATCAGCCCGCCCGGCATCCAGGACAGCCAGGAATCGAGCGCGTCATAGACCTTGGTGGCGATGCCCGAGCGCAGCAGCAATTCCCCGATCAGGATGAACAGCGGGATCGAGACCAGGATGAAATTGGTGCTGGTGTCCCAGATCTGGTGGCCCAGCGCCCGGCTGAGCGGGGCGGCGGCGAATTCCCATTCCAGCACCATGGCGAGGATGAACAGCGCCGCGGCGACCGGAATGGTCAGCGCCAGAAGGCCGAGCAGGACGAAAATGGCGGTCAGAAGCATCAGCCGTTCCTCTTTTGCAGGGCTTCGGCCTCGGCGATGGCCTGTTCGGTCTCATCGAGGACAGAGACGGTGCCGGTGATCCGGTTGACCACGGCGTAGTCGCGCTCGATCAGCACCGCGGCCAGCACGCGCAGTAGGATCAGCGCGGTGACGAGGGTGAAGAACACGAGCCCGGCGACGAACAGACCCTGCGGGATCCACATCGGGGTCTCAAGCGTGGTGATCGAGGTGGAGCCGCGGTTCCACGAGCGCTGGAAGACATGGAACATCGCCTGCGTGGTGGCGAAGGCCATGTAGCCCAGGCCCAGCAGGGCGATGATATGCAGGACGACCTTGCCCAGGTCGGGGACCCGGTTGGTAACCAGGTCGATGCGGATATGCGCCTTGATCAGCAGCGTATAGGCGCAGGCCCAGCTCGTCGAAACGGCGAGGGCGTAATACGACAATTCATCGGCGCCCCAAGTGGACAGGCCGAAGAAACGCCGCGAGAGAATGTCGAAGCTGATCAGGAAGGCGGAGATCAGGATTGCTCCGCCCCCGGCATAGACGGCCCAGCGAGAGACGACGAGGGCCCCCGCCAACAGCCGATCGAGGAGCCGCGGCAATGCGTGCATGGGTGGGTTCCGGGATAGGGGTCAAATAAGGCGCGCCGCCCCCGGACGCATCCGGGGGCGGCGGCATTGAGTATCTTACTCGGTCAGGACGGCGTCGAGCAGGGGCGCCACGGTGGCGGCGAAGGTCTCGGCGCATTCACCGGCGCAGCGCTCGTTCCAGCGCGGCAGCACGACGTCGCGGGTCAGTTCCACGGCGCGGCGCTGGTCGGCCTCGGTGATCTCGACCAGGGTCAGGTTCTGCGCGGTGCCGACCGCGCATTCGCCGCCGGTGTTGCAGGCGATGCCCAGCTGGTTGTCGGCCACGGCGTTGTTCCAGATCTGGTCTTCCAGCGCGGCGACCTGCTCGCGCAGCAGGGTCTGGGTTTCCTCGTCGAGGCTGTTCCAGCTGTCGTTGTTCATCGCGAAGCCGACCGGGTCCCAGCCGCCGATGGGCAGCGGGTAGAAGTGGGTCGAGACCTCGGACCAGCCGCCGAAGAACCCGGACAGCGTGCCAGTGATGCCGCAGTCGATGACACCGCGGTCCAGCGCGACCGGAACCTCGTTGAAGGCGATGGAGACGCCGGTGCCGCCGACCGCTTCGATGAAGTCCATGGTCATGCGGCCCGAGCCGCGGATGCGCAGACCGGCCAGATCGTCGAGCCCGTTGATCTCGGCCTTGCAGAACACCACCTGCGCGGTGAAGGGCGCGACGCCCAGCAGCACGGAATCGAAGGCCTCGTCAAAGACGCGCTCCAGATAGGGGCGGTAGGCGATCGAGATCTCGCGGGCCAGCGCCGGGTCGGCGATGGCGGGGATGTCCAGCCCTTCGACGCGCGGCTCGTCACCGGCCACGTAGTCGATGATCGTGGTGCCGATGTCGTAGACGCCCTGTTCCACCATCTCGTAAACCGCGGCGCCGCCAAGGCCGAGGCGGTCGAAGGCCTGCACGGTGACGTTGATGCGGCCACCGCTGGCGGCGGGCAGGGTCTCGGTCCAGAAGGGCAGTTCGTAGGTCGGATAGAGGCTCGAGGTGCTGAGGCTGCCGACGACGTTCAGGTCGTAGCTCTGGGCCAGAGCGACCCCCGAGGTGCTGAGCAGCAGGGCTGCGGCAAGAGCGGTTTTCATGGTTGTCTCCCGTGTTGGTTAAGGGGTTCTCCGGCGAACCGGATCAGAGGATGGAAAATTCGGTGTTCTTGCGGTCGGTGACCAGCATGCTGCCCGGCGCATGGGTGATGGCGAACGAGGGCTTGGCCTGGGCGATCACCGCCTGGGGCGTCACGCCACAGGCCCAGAAGACCGGGATCTCGCCCTCGCGCGGGGGGTTCGGATCGCCGTAATCGGGCTTGGCGATATCGGCAATGCCGATCGCCTCGGGCAGGCCGATATGGATCGGCGCGCCATGGACCGAGGGGAAGCGCGTGGTGATCTGGATGGCGCGGATCGCCTGGGCGGGCACCAGCGGGCGCATCGACACGACGGTCGGCCCGTGGAAGCGCCCGGCCGGGACGCAGGGAATGCTGGTGCGGTACATCGGCACGTGCTGGCCGTTCTCGACATGGCGCAGCGGCAGGCCTTCCTGCAGCAGCGCCTCTTCGAAGGACAGCGAGCAGCCGATCACGAAGCTGACCAGATCGTCGCGCCAATAGTCGCTGACGTCCTTGACCTCGGCCACCATCTCGCCGTTCTCCCAGACGCGATAGGCCGGAAGGTCGGTGCGCAGGTCCAGATCCTCGCCCAGCGAGGGCACGAAGGGGCTGCCGCGCTCGGCCACGCCGATCACCGGGCAGGCGCGCGGGTTGGCATTGGCGAAGCGCAGGAATTCCTCGGCATATTCATAGGGCAGGATGGCGAGGTTCGCCTGCACATAGCCCGGCGCGGTTCCGGCGGTGCTGTAGTCGATCTCGCCCGAGCGGCAGGCGAGGCGCACGTCGCGGCCGGTCGAGCCGTTGCCCCAAGTCTCGCGCGCCATAGGTTGCTTTGTTGCTGTCATGATGTCGTCCAGGGAACATTCTTGTTACCGAAAGAAGATCATCCCGCGTTTTGCTTGTCCAATAATGGTAATCGATGCTTTTCGATAACGATCTCTTATAGTATTGCGCGCCATCTGCCAGGGTCAGGGGGCCTCGTGACCGATTTCCGCTCGCTTGAATGTTTCTACTGGGTGGCCCGGCTGCAAAGCTTCAGCCGCACCGCCGAACGGCTGAACACCACGCAGCCCGCCATCTCGCAGCGGGTCTCGGCGCTGGAGCATGAGCTGGGCGGCAAGCTGCTGGACCGCAACGGCCGCTCGATCAGCCTGACCGCGCGCGGCCTTGTTCTGGTTGAGTATTGTGAGCGGATGCTCGATCTGCGCTCCGAGATGCTGACCGCCGTGACCGCACCGCAGGCGGTGCGCGGCACGGTTCGGCTGGGGGTGTCCGAGACCATCGTGCGGCTCTGGCTCAACGACTTTCTGGAGCGCGTGCATGCGCTCTATCCCAACCTGGTGATCGACCTGTCGGTCGATGTGACGCCGGTCATGCTGGAGCAATTGCTGCGGGGCGATCTGGACCTCTGCCTCTGCCTGTCGCTGACCGAGGATGTGCGAATCGCCAATCTGCCGCTTTTCACGGCGCCTTTGGTTTTCCTCGCCTCGACCGAGATGGAGATCGGCCCCGAACCTTTGGGGATCGAGGCGCTGCGGGCGGTGCCGATCATCACCTATCCCAAGGCGACCTCACCCTATACGACGCTGATGCGCGCCCTGCAGCGCGCCGGCGAGACGCGGCCGCGGATCTATACCAATTCCTCGCTCGCCTCGATGATTCGCATGACGCTGGACCGGATCGGCATCTGCGCCATCCCCGAAGAGGTCGCCCGGACCGAGATCGAGGAGGGCAAGCTGCGGGTGATCCAGACGGTGCTGGAGCTGCCCGAACACCGGTTCAGCGCCTGCTACCTGCACCGCACCAGCGCCGGGGTGGTCGAGCATCTGGCGATGCTGGCGCAGAAGGTGGGCGGCAGCGACCGGCAGTCCTGACCGCTGCCCGCCTCAGCGCCGGATGCCCCAGACGCTGATATCCTGTCCCATCGACACCGCCAGATCCTCGATCGAATCGTACAGCAGTTCCAGCGCGTAATGCGGGTTATGCGCATAGGCGCCCGGGTCGGCGGTGACGAATTTCCAGTTATAGGCCGCGCGCAACAGCCGGGGCGTCCAGGCGTTGAAGGCAACCGCGCGCCCGTCCGCCATGTCCGGCTGGCCGTCGCCATTGGCATCGGCGAAGAAATAGGGATAGCGCGCGCCATCATAGAGCAGCGCCGTACCCGCCACCCCGGCGGCATAGTCGCGCATCACCGACAAAAGCCGCGCGGCATTGGCGGCGATGTCGGCGCGGATCCCCTGCCCCAGATTGCCGCTGCCGTCATAGCTTTGCCGCGCGATGCGGATATCGGCCGGGGTGCCGGTCTCGTGGCAGGTGCGGCAGGTTTCCTCGGCCACCTCCAGCGAATGCGGCTCGTGGCACGAGACGCAGGTGGCAACGGGGCGGGCGTGGAAGAAGCGGCCGGAATAGGTCCGGTCCGCGTAATGGTAGCCGCCCTGCGCATAGCCCCCCAGCCAGACCGCCCCGGCGACGGCGTAATGCGGGTTGATGAAGCCCAGCGCGGGATCGGGCGTATCCACCGCCTCGGCCCCCGTCGCCTGCGCCACCTGCACGCCCGAGGCGCGGCCCTGGTGGCAGGTGAGGCAGGCCGTCTCGGCCGTGGTGGCGATGGGATGCATCACGCCGCTGGGCATGCGGACCTCGGTCACGCGGCCCAGGTTCGGATCGTGGCAGGTGGCGCAATCGACCACGCCGCCGGTGGGCAGGGGTGCTGCGGGCAGGCCCGGCGCGCTGCCGTCGAGGCCATGGTAGGACCGGAAGCCCGCGCCCGCGTGGCAGACGGCGCAGGCGGGCGGGATCTCGCCCTCCTCGTTCCAATGGGCGAAGGATTCGGATCGCGCATCAGCATGCGGCGAGCGCGCCCAGGCACTGATCATCGCCTGTTGGGCGATGGTGATCTGGTCGGGCCGGTAGGGGCCGGAGCGGGGCATGACGAAGAGTTCGAGCTGCTCGGCCAGAGCCTCGATATCGGGGGTGGCGGCGGGCTCCTGCGTCTGCGCAGGCGACGCAACCGGAGCGAGTGCCAGCAGCGCGCCGAAAACATACATCAAAAATATTGCTTTCGATTTCAATAGCATGTTCTCGGCCCTCACATCCTATGGTCTACTCAATCCGGCCCATCCATGCTATCCGGGGAATGGACTTCCCGCAACGCCGACCGGGTCCGGACCCGGCGGTGCGCGCCGCGCCTGGCCCGCGGACCATGGAGACGCGATGCTGCCCGCCCGTTTTTCCGCAGGCCTGATCCTGCCCCAGCCCCGCCTGCCCGACCCGGCCGACCCCGTCGCGACCGAGCTTACGGTCGAGGCGGCGGTTCAGCCCGCCCCGGGCGAGACGCTGCGGGTCGAGCTGCTGGTGACCGAGGACGCCGAGGTGGCGCAGGGCCAGCCGCTGATGCGGCTGAAGACCGCGCCCGGGATCGCACTGGTCGCGCCGATGGCGGCGCGGGTGGCGCGGATCGACCTGCAACCGGGCCGCCGCCTGTCGCAACTCGTGCTGTTTCACGAGGCGGGCGGCGCGCGGCATGCCTTCGACACCCGCGGCGCCGAGGGGGACCCGGCGCGGTTGCGGGCCTTGCTGCAAGACAGCGGGCTCTGGCGGATGATCCGCAGCCGCCCCTTCGGCCGCATGCCCGCCCCGGACGAGGCGCCCGCCGCGATCCTGGTCATGGGCCGGGACACCCGACCCGGCGCCCCCGATCCGGCGCTGGCGGTCAAGGGGCGCGAGGAGGATCTGGCGCGCGGCCTGTCTGCGCTGGCCTCCCTGACCGCCGGGCCCCTCCTTTATGCCGGACCCGGCGCCCCGGCCCCGGCCCGCCCCATCGCCACCGGCCCGCTGCATCCGCAGGGGCTGGCCGGGCCCGTGCTGCACCGCCATTTCCCGGCCCGGACCGGCGCCCCGGTCTGGGACCTGACGGCGGAAGACGCCGCCGATATCGGCGCGCTGCTGGCCACCGGGTTCCTACCGCCGACGCGGCTGATCGCGATCACCGGCGAGGCGCTGCGCAGCCCGGCGCTGGTCCGCTGCCAGCCCGGTGCCGATCTGCGCGGATTGACCCGGGCCCGGGTCCTGCCCGGCCCGCATGACTTGCTGAGCGGCTCGGCTTTGGACGGGGGCCCGGCGCTGTGGCTCGGGTCGCGCGACCGGCAGGTGACCGCCCTGCCCCGCGCCCAGCGCCCGGCGGGCCGCCACTGGTTCCGCGCCGCGCTGGACCGCGCCGCGCGCCATGCGCCGATCATCCCGACCGCGGCGCTGGATCAGGCCCTGGGCGGCGACCTGCCCGCCGCCGCCCTGGTCCGGGCGCTGGCCGCGGGCGATGCCGAAGGGCTGATTCGGCTGGGAGGGCTGTCCTTGCTGGAGGAAGATCTGGCGCTGGCCGATTACGCCACCGGCTCGGATCAGCGTCTGGCGCGGCAATTGCGGGCGCTGCTGGACCGGATCGCCGCCGAGGAGGGTTTGGCATGAAACAGGGCCTCTGGGACCGCGAGACGGTGGCGCTGCTGCTGCTGGCGGCCTTGCTGCCAATGCTGCTGGCCTGGCTCTGGGACGGCGGGCTGACGGCGGCGGGGCGGCTGGGGTTCACGCTGGTCGTCTCGGGCTTCTGGCATCTGGCCTTCATGCTGATCCGCGCGCAGCCGCCCTCCTTCGCGGGCGTGCTGACCGCGCTGGCCGTGGCGATGCTGGCGCCCGAGGATCTCAGCCTGTTGCAGCTGATCCTCGGCATCAGCTTCGGCTCGGTCATCGCCGAGCTGGTCTTTGGCGGCTGGGGCCGCAACGTGCTGAACCCGGCGACGGTGACGCTGGCCTTCCTGGGCTTCGGCTTTCCCGCCGCACCCTGGCCGGATCTGTCCCTGCCCATCGGCTGGGCGGCGATCCCGGCGCTGGCGCTCGGCGTCCTCTTCGGCGTCATGGCGCTGCGGCTGGTGCTGGGCGCGGTGCTGGCGCTGGCCTTGTGCCTCTGGGCCGGGGTGCCGCTGGCGCCGCTGCTGCCGGTCGCCGGCATCGTGCTGGCGCTGCTGGTCAGCGATCCGGTCGCCAGCGCGTCCACGAAGCTGGGCGGCTGGCTGAACGGCGCGCTTTACGGCCTGTTGCTGGCGCTCTTCGCCGCCCATTGGCAGGGCGCGGCGCCGGTGCAGATGGCAGTTTCGGCCGCGCTTCTGGCGTCCCTCGCCGCCCCCCTACTCGATGAAATCGCGCTCGCGCTCTGGATCCTGCGCAGGAGGATGCGTCATGGCTGACCTCAACCCCCTCACCGCCTGGCGCCGCCTGCTGGCGCTGCCGAACGAGAGCCGGACCAAGACGCTGGTCATGGCCTTTCTGGTCTCGGTGATCTGCGCGCTGGCGGTCAGCGGCGCCACGGTGATCCTGCGCCCGATCCAGGCCGCCAACCGCGCCGCCGAGCAACAGGCGCGGCTGGAGGCGCTGGTCGCGGGCATCCCCGGCATGTCCGAACTGCTGGCCAGCGCGGGCGGCACGCTCACCACGGTGGTGATCGACCTGAAGCGCGGCCGAGCCGCCGAGGAGGTCACGCCCGCCACCCTCGCCGCCGCGCTGCAGGACAGCGGCAACTGGACCGCCCTCACCCCCGCGCAGGACCTCGCGGGCCTCGGCCAGCGGCCGGATTTCGCGCAGGTCTATCTGCTGCGGGGCGAGGGCGACGCGCTGTCGCTGGTGCTGCTGCCGGTCAGCGGCGCGGGCTACAACGGCCCGATCGACGCCATCGTCGCACTCAGGGCCGACATGAACACCATCGCCGGGCTGGCGATCACCGGCCAGTCCGAGACCCCCGGTCTGGGCGGCAGGGTCGAGGAACCGGCCTGGCTGGCGCAATTCCCCGGCACGCAGGTGGCGGATGCCAGCGGCACGGTACGCTTTGCCGTGGCGCGGGGACCGGCGGGCAGCGAGTACGAGGTCGACGGCATCACCGGCGCCACCCGCACCTCGAACGCGATGACGCAGATCATGCGCTTCTGGCTGGGGCCGGACGGCTATGGCCCCTTCCTGAGTGCCGTGCGGCGCGGGGAGTTCTGAGGCATGGCGGCGCGCCCCTCCTCCTGGTCGATCCTGACCGATCCGCTGATCCGGCAGAACCCGGTGACCTTGCAGATCCTCGGGCTCTGTTCGGCGCTGGCGGTGACCACCTCGGTCGCGACGGCGCTGACCATGTCGGCGGCGCTGACCGCGGTGCTGGTGCTGTCCGCGGCGCTGATTTCGATGATCCGCAACCATATCCCCGGCTCGATCCGGCTGATCGTGCAGATCGTCATCGTCGCCTCGCTGGTCATCGTCATCGACCAGATCCTGCAAGCCTATCTCTTTGAGATCTCGCAGCGGCTGTCGGTCTTCGTCAGCCTGATCACCACCAATTGCCTGGTGCTGGGCCGGACCGAGAGTTTCTCGCGCCACAACCCGCCGGGTCGCGCCATGCTCGACGCGCTCGGCAACGGCCTGGGCTATTCGCTGGCGCTGGTGGTGATCGGCTCGATCCGCGAGCTGTTCGGTGCGGGGTCGTGGCTGGACTGGCAGGTGTTCCAGACGGTGGACAACGGCGGCTGGTTCACGCCCCTGTCGCTGATGCTGCTGGCGCCGTCCGGGTTCTTCCTGCTGGGCGGGCTGGTCTGGGCGCTGCGCTCGGTGCTGCCCGAACAGGCCGAGGACCCGGAACTCCTGCCCCCCGACCGGCCGGAGGATATCGCATGAGCGATCTCGCCTCCCTCTTCCTGCGCGCGGCCTTTGTCGAGAACATGCCGCTGACCTTCTTTCTGGGCCTTTGCACCTTCATCGCGCTGTCGCGCAAAACGGGCCCGGCGCTGGGTCTGGGCGTGGCGATGGTGGCGGTGATGGGCGTGACCGTGCCGCTCAATCACCTGATCTTCAACGGGCTGCTGGCGCCGGGCGCCTGGGCCTGGGCCGGGCTGTCCGACACCGACCTGTCCTATCTGCGGCTCATCGCCTTCATCGGCGTCATCGCCGCCACGGTGCAGTTGCTGGAGATGGTGCTCGACCGCTTCTTTCCGGCGATCCATGCCTCCTTCGGCGTGTTCCTGCCGCTGCTGACCGTGCAATGCGCGATCCTGGCGGGCAGCCTGTTCATGGTCGAGCGCAGCTACACGCTGGCGCAATCGGCAGTCTTCGGTCTGGGCGCGGGCTTCGGCTTTGCCGTCGCCGTGGTCATGCTGGCGGCGATCCGAGCGCGGCTGTCCTATGCCGACCTGCCGCGCGGGTTGAACGGGCTGGGGATCACTTTCTTCCTAGCGGGGCTCATGTCGCTCGGGTTTTCCGCCTTCGCGCAGATGGTGGCCTCATGACCGAGATCCTGCTGGGCGCCCTGCTGGTTACCCTGCTGATCGTCCTGCTGACGCTGGTGCTGCTGGCCACCCGTCAGCGGCTGATCCCCGCCGAAAGCATCACCGTCACGGTGAACGAGACCGAAACCATCGAGGCCCAGCGCGGCGACCGGCTGCTGGCGGTGCTGCACGGGGCGGCGATCGGCATCCCGGCGGCCTGTGGCGGCTCGGGCACCTGCGGGCTTTGCCGCTGCACGGTGACGGGTGAAGGCGCCGGACAGGCACAGGCCACGGAAAAGGGCATCCTGTCGGCTGCCGAGCGCAAGGCGGGGGTGCGGCTGGCCTGCCAGACGGCGCTGCGCGGCCCCTGTTCGGTCACCGTTCCGGCCGAATTCCTCGGCGCCACCGGCTTCACCTGCACCGTCGTCTCGAACCGGCAGATGGCGCCGCTCATTCGCGAACTGGTGCTGGAACTGCCGCCCGGCCAGCCCTTCGACTTCCGCGCCGGCGGCTTCCTGCAACTGACCGCCCCGCCCTATGCGCTGGATTTTCAGGACGTCCCCGTGGACGAGCCCTTCCGCGAGGCCTGGCGGCTGGCCGACTGGCCCAGCATGCGCTCGGTCTCGGACCAGCGGGTCACGCGGGCCTATTCCATCGCCAACCGGCCCGAGGATCAGGGCCGCGCCGTCTTCAACATCCGCCTTGCCGCGCCGCCTGCCGGGCAGGAACACGACCTGCCGCCGGGCGTCGTCTCGTCCTGGCTCTTCGCCCGCAAGCCCGGCGACAAGGTCGAGGCCTCGGGCCCCTTCGGCGAGTTCCACGTCCAGCCGACCGGGCGCGAAAAGATCTTCATCGGCGGCGGGGTCGGCATGGCGCCGCTCCGCTCGATGATCCACGAACAGGTGGGCCAGGGCAGCACCCGGCCGATGCGCTATTTCTATGGCGCGCGCTCGGCCGCGGACCTGTTCTATGTCGAGGAATTCGAGGGGATCGCCGCCACGCATCCGCATTTCCGCTGGACGCCCGCGCTGTCCGACCCGGCCCCCGGTGACCGCTGGCAGGGCGAAACGGGCTTCATCCATGACGTGGTGCGCGCCCATCTGTCGCGCCATCCCGCGCCCGAGGACTGCGAATACTACCTCTGCGGGCCGCCGGTGATGATCAACGCCGTGCTGCACACGCTGGCCAAGCTGGGCGTCGAGCCGCAGTCCATCTTCAACGACGATTTCGGAGGCTGAGCCATGCCCTTCCACCCCACCCGTCGCCAGATGATCGCCGCCAGCGGCGCCTTCGCCTCGACCCTGCTGCTGCCGGGGCTGGGCCGGGCGCAAAACCCGGTCGAGGTGATGGAGGGCCGCGCCTTTGCCAGCCATTGGCGGGTGAGTGCCCCCGCCGGACAGGGGATCGAGGCGCACCGCCCGGCCATCGACGCGCTGCTGGCCGGGATCGATGCGCAGATGTCGCCCTGGCGCGCCGATAGCGAGGTGACCCGCTTCAACGAGGGCACCGGGGCAGAGAGCCCCGTCTCGGCGGAGACTGCCCATGTCGCCCGCGCCGCGCTGGATCTGGCGGCGGCAAGCGGCGGCTGGTTCGATCCGAGTGTCGGCCCGCTGGTCGCGCGCTGGGGGTTCGGCCCGATCCGGGGCAGCGAGGCGGGCGATTGGCGTGGGCTGAGCGTCGGCGATGCGAGCCTCGGCCGCGATCGGCCCGGGCTGACCATGGACCTGTGCGGCATCGCCAAGGGCCGGGCGCTGGATCTGGTGCGGACGCTGCTGCAAGACGCGGGCGTCAGCGGTGCGCTGGTCGATCTGGGGGGCGAGCTGGGCAGCCTTGGCCGCCATCCGGCCGGCCGCGACTGGCGCGTGGCGGTCGAGGATCCGCGACCCGGCAACCCCGGCGCGGCGATGGGCCTGCGCCTGCCCGCAGGGATGGCGGTGGCGACCTCGGGCACGCGGGCTCAAAGCTACGCCCTGGGCGGGCACCGCTATGGCCATATCATCGCGCCGCGCGACGGGCGGCCCAGCGAGGGGCGCTTTGCCTCGGTCTCGGTCCTGGCCGACAGCGCGATGCGCGCCGATGGCTGGGCCACCGCCCTGATCGCGGCGGGCGAGGTCGGGCCGGATCTGGCGCGCGCGCAGGGCATCCCTGCCCTGTTCCTGGCCGTCGAGGGGGATGCCCTGCGGCCGGTGATGACCGGCGATGTCGACCGCTACCTGCTGTGACGGAGGGTGTGATGGAACTGCTTCTGGGGATCGTCGTGGTACTGCTGGCCGCGGGCGGGCTGGCCCTGGGCCTCGCCTTCGGCCGCGGGCCGGTCAAGGGCTCGTGCGGCGGCATGGCCTGCCTCAAGGACGTGGCCTGCGAGGGCTGCCCGCACCGGCCCGAGGGGCGCGAGGCATGAGCGCGCATGAGACCCTGCACACGCTGGTGCGCACCGACGGCCCGGTTCTGGCGCCCGACATGCCGATCCGCCGCGCGGTGGCGATGCTGGTGGCCGAGCGCGTCTCGGCCGCGCCGGTGATCGACGACAGCGGCGCGCTGGTCGGCATCCTCAGCCAGAAGGATTGCTTCCGGCCGACGCTGAACGCGAGCTATTATCAGGAATGGAAGGGCAATGTCGTCGATTTCATGACCGCCCGCGTCGTGACGCTGAGCGCGGGGATCGACATCGCCGAGGCCGCCGAGGCCTTCGTCGCCCATTCCCACCGCGCCTTTCCGGTGCTGGAAGGCGACCGCTTCCTTGGCATGCTGCACCGGTCGGACCTGCTGCAGCGGCTGGTCGAGCTGAGTTGAACGGCCCTCCGGCCCTCGGTCATTGACAAAGCGCCTGCGAAGCCCCACATCAGACGGGCGCCACTGCTTTGCCGCGTGAGCAGGCGGGTTCCATCCGCCCCCGGCCTTGGCGCAGAGTTTTCCCACATCACGAGAGGGGGGACGCCGCCCGGTGCGGCTCGCGGTACAATACGGTGCCGGAGTGTTCGCCAGGGTGCACCCCGTTCGACCCGGCGCATGGGCGCTGGTCGGCGATACCCGGGCCTCGGTCCGGACAAGGATTGACATGACTTTCACTGAACTCGGGCTCAACGCCCGCATGGTCTCGCGGCTCGAAGCCCTGGGGCTGACCACGCCCACCCCGATCCAGCAGCAGGCGATCCCGGTGGCTCTGCAAGGCCGCGACGTGCTGGGTATCGCCCAGACCGGCACCGGCAAGACCGCCGCCTTCGGCATCCCGCTGGTCGTGGCGCTGTCGAAAGCCCCCGAACGCCCGCAGCCGCGCGCGGCCCGCGGGCTGATTCTGGCGCCGACGCGCGAACTGGCGGGCCAGATCGTCCGCACGCTGGAAGGGCTGACCGCCGACCTGCGCATCACTCTGGTGGTCGGCGGCAAGTCGATCCACGGCCAATCCTCGGCCCTGTCGCGCGGCACCGATATTCTGGTCGCGACGCCGGGCCGCCTGATCGACCTGATCGACCGCGGCGCGGTGACGCTGGGCCAGACCCGCTTTCTGGTGCTGGACGAGGCCGACCAGATGCTCGACATCGGCTTCATCCATGCCCTGCGCCGGATCGCGCCGCTTCTGGGCAAGGACCGCCAGACGATGATGTTCTCGGCTACCATGCCGAAGTCGATGGCGGATCTGTCGCGCAGCTACCTCACCGATCCGGTCCGGGTCGAGGTCTCGCCGCCCGGCAAGGTCGCCGACAAGGTCACCCATTCGGTGCATTTCGTCGCCCAGGAGGCCAAGCAGGCGCTGCTGATCGACCTGCTGCAGGGGCATCGCGAGGAACGGACGCTGGTCTTTTCGCGCACCAAGCACGGGGCCGAGCGGCTGATGAAGCAGCTTGACCGCGCCGGGTTCGCCGCCGCCTCGATCCATGGCAACAAGAGCCAGGGCCAACGCGACCGGGCGCTTCAGGCGTTCCGCTCGGGCTCGGTCACCGTGCTGGTGGCGACCGATGTCGCGGCGCGCGGGATCGACATTCCCGGCGTCGGGCATGTCTATAACTTCGACCTGCCGAACGTGCCCGAGAATTACGTCCACCGCATCGGCCGGACTGCCCGCGCCGGCACCGCCGGCCGCGCCGTCGCCTTTTGCGACGCCGGTGAGGTGAGCGAACTCAAGGCCATCGAAAAGGTGCTCGGCATGCCGGTCGAGGTCGCCGGGGGCAGCCCCTGGCAGACCCGGGCCCAGGCGCCGAAACCGCAAAAGGGGCGCCGCCCGCGCCGTCGCACCGGAGGATCCTCGGCGCGACTGGCTGCGTGATCTCACGCAGCCCCCCACCTTCCTGAGGACCAAGCCCGCGCTGACCCGGCAGTTGACTGCGACCCGGACAGGCTTTCACAGCGACGCGGCGCTTTCCCCGCAGGAGGATGAGACATGACGACCCCCGACTGGATCAAACCCGGCCTCTACGGCGCCCTGATCGGCGGCGTCGCCGTCGCCATCCTGGGCTTCACCTGGGGCGGCTGGGTCACCGGCGGCACCGCGCATGATCAGGCGACGGCAATGGCGCGCGACGAGGTGGTCGCCGCCATGGTGCCCGTCTGCCTTGGCATGGCGGAACGCGATCCCGACCGGCTGGAAACGCTGGCGACGATCCGCGCCGCGACCAGCTACCGGCGCCGCGACGCGCTGATGGCGACTGGCTGGGCAACCATGCCGGGCACCGAAGCGCCAAGCCGCGACGTGGCCCAAGCCTGCCTCGCCGCGCTCGATGTCGATGCGATGCCCGAAGCCCCGGCCAGCGCGGCGGACGAAGGGTGAGCGGCCCCGGTGCCGCCGCCCGCCCCCGGGCCTTGAGCGGGGAACACGCCCTTGGATGATAACCCCACGCAACGGACCGCGCCGGGCATGCGGATGCGCATCGGCTGCCGCATGCGCTATCGCATGGAGCAGCCGACGCCGATGATCGCCATGCTGAACGTGCATTACTCGCGCTTCGGCGATCTGGAGCGGGCCGATTATCTGGTGACCTCGCCCAGCGTGCCGCTGGAAAGCTACCGCGACGGTTTCGGCAATTGGTGTACGCGGATGGTGGCCCCGGCGGGGGAGTTCATCCTGGCCTCGGACGGGATCTTCCGTGATTCCGGCCTGCCCGATCCCTTCGCGCCCGAGGCCCAGCAGGCCGCGGTGCAGGACCTGCCCTTCGACACGCTGGTCTACCTGCTGGGCAGCCGCTATTGCGACACCGACCTTCTCTCCGAGGAGGCCTGGCGCCTCTTTGCGCAGACGCCGACTGGCTGGGCGCGGGTGCAGGCGATCTGCGACTATGTGCACGAGACGGTGGCCTTCGACTACATGCAGGCCAGCGCCACCCGCACCGCCTCGGAAACGCTGCGGGGGCGGCACGGGGTCTGCCGCGACTTCACCCATCTCGGCATCGCCTTTTGCCGCTGTATGAACATCCCGGCGCGCTATTGCACCGGGTATCTGAGCGATATCGGCGAGCCGATGCCCTATCCCGCCGGCGATTTCGCCGCCTGGATGGAGGTGTATCTGGACGGCCGCTGGTGGGTCTTCGACCCGCGCAACAACACCCGCCGCCTGGGCCGGATCCTGATCGCCCGGGGACGGGATGCGGCCGATGTGCCGCTGACCCAGACCTTCGGGCCGAACACGCTGACGCAATTCGACGTCTGGACCTGGGACGCGCATGATGACCCGTTCGAGGCCGTGGCCGGCGCCCGGAACTGAGGGGCGGGCCCGGATCCCGGCCCGCGCCTGTCTGAACAAGACACACCCCCTGACTTAACCTGAACTGGAGAAGACCATGGCCAAGGGCAAAAGCCGTCGCGGCCGCGAAGACAAGAAGCCGAAACAGACCAAGGCCGCACCGGCGCCGGTCATGTCCTTCGGCAAGGGCCTGACCCCCGACACGGCGACGAAGCTCAAGAAGGCCTGAGCCCGGTCACCCGGGGCGCGCGCGGGCATCGGCGATTGCCCTGCGCCCCGGGCCCCTGACCGACAGCCGAAAGAGACCGACCGTGACCACGCTGACGACCTATCACAAGACCGAATACCGCTATGCCAATCCGGTCCTGCTGGGGCCGCACCGGATGATGTTGCGCCCGCGGGAGGCGCGCGAACTCAGGCTTGTGTCGCACGAGATCACCCTCACCCCACCCGCCACCCTCACCTGGTCGCATGACGTGGCGGGCAATGCCGTCGCCACCGCCCGCTTCGACCAGCCGACCGACCATCTGCTGATCGAGAGCCGGGCAACCGTCGATCTGACCGCGCCGGTCTGGCCGGTCTTCGCCATCGCCGCCGAGGCGATCCGCTTTCCCTTCCTCTATTCGGCCGACGACTGGACCGATCTCGGCGCCCTGACCACCCCGCAATACGCCGATCCCGAGGGCCAGTTCTCGCGCTGGGTGGAGGGG
Organism: Pararhodobacter sp.; assembly: GCF_034676075.1. GTDB lineage: Bacteria > Pseudomonadota > Alphaproteobacteria > Rhodobacterales > Rhodobacteraceae > Pararhodobacter. Next base: position 57,686 of record NZ_JAUCCQ010000003.1, read on the forward strand.
TTCGTCTTTCAGCGCCCGACCGACACGCTGTCCCTGCTCAAGGACATCGCCAACGGCGTCTCCAGCCAGATCTCGTATCAGGGCCGCGAACGGGAGGGAACGCAATCGCCCCTGGAAACGCTGGCCCGCGGCTGGGGTTCGTGCCGGGATTTCGCCGTGCTCTTCGCCGAGGCCGCGCGCATGCTCAGCTTCGGGGCGCGCATCGTCTCGGGCTATCTTTTCGATCCCGAGACACGGCTCGTGGGCTCCGAAGGTGCGGGCTCGACCCATGCCTGGGCCGAGGTCTTCATCCCCGGCGCGGGCTGGGTGGCATTCGACCCCACGAACCAGAGCGTCGGCTCGAAGAACCTGATCCCGGTCGCCGTGGCGCGCAGCATTCATCAGGTGGTCCCGGTCGCGGGCAGTTTCATCGGGCTGGGCAATCCTCTTCTCGGCATGAATGTCGACGTGCGTCATTCGGTGATCGGCTCTTGACCGGGACGGCCGCGATCCCGGGCCCTGTGCCCAGCGCTTCCCGGGCACTCCCGTACCCTTGCGCGCGCCGGACAGGTCAGCAGCGGTCCGGTCTGATCCAGATAGGCCGGGTCAAGACCCGCGAAGGCCACCGGCCCCCGGCAATCATGCACCGTCACATACCCCTCACGGACCCCGCTCAGCCCCCGCGCATCCGTGAACTGATCGCGGGTCAGCGGGCTTGTCGCGGCCGGCGCCTTGGCCTGTCCCCGCCGATGGCAGAGGAATGTCGGGCCCGACGGGTAGACTGCTCGCGATCACTCCAGCATAGAGCCTTTCATGCGCAAGGTGGGCAGCCGTCTGACAAGCGTCATGGCGGCATGAGAAAAGGATCCCACCGAATGTCCAGCACGAGCGGCGCCGCGGGACTGGCCGCCCTGTCGATCTGCGAAACGCGGCTGCTGGCCCTGACCGACCGCGGACGCCTGCCCGGGCACGAGGCCGCCGGGGTCCTGCGCGACGCCGCGGCCCCGCATGAGACCACCCAGGGCGCCGGGCCGGAGGCCGGGATGCACCGGGCCGCCGCCGCGCTCTTCAACACGATCTTCGCGGCGGAAAGCTCGCTGCGTCGACCCTCGCCCTGACGCCACAAAACGTAGAGGATCTGCACCACCCATGACGCGACCGTCCACCTCAGACATGACCATGCCCCGACCGCCCGAAGCGCGAGAGCTTCCCGACAGCAGCGCCGAGGCGCCGCGCCATGCCTCGGACTGGACCCGGACGCTGGCGGCCTATCGCCAGCCGATCCAGTCCCGCAGCGTCTTTGAACTGGCGGTGACGCTGGTGCCGCTTGTCGCGCTCTGGGCGGCGGCCTGGTGGGCGATGTCGGTCAGCCCCCTGCTGGCGATCCTGCTGGCGCTGGTCAACGCGGGCTTTCTGGTGCGCGCTTTCATGGTGCAGCACGATTGCGGGCACGGGTCGCTGTTCCGCGACCGGCGGGTCGGCGACTGGGTCGGGCGCGGGCTGGGGGTGCTCACGCTGACCCCCTACGATGTCTGGCGCAAGACCCATGCGATCCACCACGCCACCACCGGCAATCTGGACCAGCGAGGGATCGGCGACATGCCGACGCTGACGGTGCGGGAATACGAGGAGAAAGGCCCCCTCGGCCGCGCCGCCTATCGGCTGCTGCGCCATCCGGTCTTTCTGTTCGGGGTGGTGCCCTTCTACATGTTCTTCCTGCAAAACCGCCTGCCGGTGCATCTGATGCGCTCGGGCTGGCGCTACTGGCTCAGCGCGATGGGCACCAATGCCGTCATCGCCCTCTTGGTGGCCGGGATCCTCTGGCTGGGGGGCTGGCAGGTTCTGGTCTGCGTCTTCCTGCCGACGACGATGCTGGCGGCGACGATCGGCATGTGGTTCTTCTATGTGCAGCATCAGTTCGAGGACACCAGCTGGCACCGGGGCGAGGACTGGAACATCCAGGAGGCGGCGCTTTACGGCAGTTCGCATTACGCCCTGCCCGCGCCGCTGCGCTGGATCAGCGGCAATATCGGCGCGCATCACGTGCACCATCTGGCCAGCCGCATCCCCTTCTACCGCCTGGATGAGGTGATCCGCGATCACCAGGTGCTGGCCGGGACCAAGCGCATCACGCTGTGGCAGAGTTTCCGCTGCGCGCGGCTGCACCTGTGGGACGAGGAGGGCCGGAAACTCCTGTCCTTCGCCGAGGCCCGGGCGCTGTCCGCCTGAGGCTCAGCGCGCATGGGAAAACGGGGCCCGCGAGGGCCCCGTTGGTTTGTCAGGCGACGGGACGCCGGTCAGCTCCGTCACCCGGACTGGTGCGGCCCAAGGCCCAGCGGGTCAGCCCATGAACTCGCTGGGCAAGAGCGCCTGATGCAGGAAGAGCAGGGTCTCGCGCAGATCCTCGCGGCCGATCCGGCCACCGAGGCAGACGCGGAGTTTCTCCTGCGGCGGGCCATCGACGGTGAAAGCATCCGAGGGAATGAGCCCCAGCGGCCGCCCGGCCATCTTCACCACGACATCGGCGCGGCCCACCCCCTCGGGCAGGGTCAGCCAGATGTTGAAGGCGTTCTCGGCGGCCTCGAAGCGGAACCCCTCCAGCGTCTCATGGGCGATGGCCTGCCGGGCAGCGCTTTCGAGGCGGATGAAGCGGCGGATGGCGTCGGCGGTGCCGTCCTCGATCCATTGCGTCGTCAGCGCCGTGGACAGCGGCGAGGGCATCACCGACAGCGCCCGGATCGCCTGCGAAAGGCGGATCGCACCGCGCGGCGAGGGGGCGACGGTGAAGGCCAGCCGCAGCCCGGCGCCCAGACATTTCGCCAGGCCGCCGATATGCCAGGTCAGGTCCGGCGCCAGTTGTGCCATGGGCGCGGGCGCCTTGGCGGGGATGAAGCCATAGGCGTCATCCTCGATCAGCGTCAGCCCGGTGTCGTTCAGCACCTCGGCCAGCGCCTGCCGCCGCCCGGCTGGGATGGTCAGGGTCGTCGGGTTCTGCAGCGTCGGGTTGAGATAGAGCGCTTTCGGCTGATGCCGGGCGATGGCGGCCCGCAGGGCCTCGGGCGTGATGCCCTGCGCGTCCATCTCCAGCCCGATCAGCGTCACGCCGAAGCGCGCGGCGATGTTGCGGATGCCGGGATAGGTGAGACGCTCGCAGAGGATCCGGTCGCCGGGGCTGGTGACGATCGACAGGATCGCCGCCATCGTCGCATGCGCCCCGGGGGTCACGGCGATCCGCTCCAGCGCCGGTGTCAGGCCGCGCTGGCCCAGCCAGCTGGCGGCAGCGATCCGGTCCCGATCGGCCCCGACCGGCGATTGATAGCGCAGCAGCTCAACGAGATTGGCCGAAACCATGCCCAGCCCCGCCTGCATCCGGCCGAGGAGCGCAGGATCCGTGGGTTCGGGCGGCAGGTTCATCGACAGATCGCCCGCGCGCCGGCGCTCGGGATCCTCGGCCGCGGCGGGACGCGGCGCGACGAAGGTGCCGCGGCCGACATGGCTGGCGATCAGCCCGCGGGCCTGCGCCTCGGCATAGGCGCGCGAGACGGTGGTGAAATCGAGGCCGAGGCTCGCGGCGAGGCGACGCTGCGGCGGCAGCCGGTCGCCGATGCCCAGCAGACCCTGCTGGATGCCCTGGGAGATGGCATCGGCAATCGCCAGATAACGCGGCTTGCCGGTGTCTTCCAGCTGGGGGACCCAATCAATCATCGCGGCAACTCCTGTTCAGCAGCAGGCTAGCGGATTGATTCGGGGAATTGAAGGGCAATTGTATGGATATACGGCTCCAACGGCCTGCCGCGACGCTTTGTCCGCTTTTACTGTCATAAGCGGACCCGCTTTCGCGCGCCACCCCCAATAGAACCAATCAATCACGCTACAATGTCGCACTTTGAATGTGATTTTTCCCATTCAATTTCCCACAATCTGCCCTATATTCACCCCATGCGTCTTGACCGAAAGCGAGTACGACTATGAGCACCCCTGCCCCCCGTGATACCAAGCTGGCCGTCCGGCGCGGCCTGATGCTGCGGTGCCCGGCCTGTGGAGAGGGTAAGCTCTTCGGCCGCTACCTGAAGGTCAATCACACCTGCGCCGCCTGTGGTGAGGAGCTGCACCATCAGCGCGCCGACGATGGCCCGGCCTATCTGACGATCCTGGTGGTCGTGCATGTGGTCGGGATCGCGCTGCACAGCCTCGTCGGTCGCTATCAGGACCACCCGCTGCAACTGGCGCTGATCCTCTGTACGGTGGCGACGGTGCTGTCGCTGGTGCTGCTGCCCCGGATGAAGGGGCTGATGGTGGCGATCCAATGGGCCAAGGAAATGCACGGGTTCGGCAAGGCCACGTCCTGAACCACCCCCGCCAATAGGAAAGGAGCGCGCTGTCCCCAGCGCGCTCCTTTTTCGTTTCCGGCTGCGGGATCAGCCCAGCAGGGACATGACCATCCCCTGCGGCAGGCGCAGCGACATGGCGGTGGTGATGCCATAGATGAAGGCCAGCGCCGAGGCGGTCAGGAACAGCGACCGGATCACCGGGGCCTTGCCGATCAGGATCAGGAACAGCGGGAAGAACAGCGCCATCGACGGCAGGAAGCCGATCAGCCAGATCGCGGCGACCACGGCGATGAAGAGGCCCAGATACAGCTCGCGCCCCGACCAGCGACCGGCGACAGCCAGCGCCGCATCGTCGTCGTGCAGCGCCGAGGCCCGCCCCATCGCCAGATGCACCAGCACCCAGACCGCGCCGCCCGCCGCCAGCAGACCGACGGTCAGCGGGAAGACCTGGCCGAGGAAACTCAGCCCCAGGGCGGTGACGATGCAGACCAGCGCGGCACCGAGGAAGAGCGCGGTGAAGGCCATCTGCCGGGGACGGGTCGCGGCGGCGGCCGGGTCGGTCTCGCCCTCGCTGGAGATATCGGCGCCATAGCGCAGGCCGAGGACGACCGAGGCCACGGTGATCGCGGCGATGATCAGCACGCCCGGACGCCAGATCCAGTCCCAGTCGTAGAACTGGACGGCCTGATAGAGGTAGCCCTCGGCACCCGGGGCCAGCACGAAGCCGATCAGCAGCGCCGGACGCGGCCAGCCGAAGCGGCGCATGTAAAGCCCGACCGCGCCCATCACCACCAGCGCCACCAGATCGGCGATCGACCGCGTGGCCTGGAAGGCCGCGAACATGGTGATCATGATCATGAAGGGCGCGAGATAGACGAAGCGGATCTGCGTCAGCTTGGCGACATAGCGGGCGAGCAGCACGCAGAGCCCGGCGCCGACGATATTGGCCAGCGCCAGCGACCAGATGATCGTATAGGTCAGGTCAAGCCGCGTCTGCACCAGCGTGATGCCGGGCTGGATCCCCAGCAGCACCATGCCGCCCAGGAACACCGCCATCGAGCCCGAGCCGGGCACGCCGAACAGTAGCGTCGGCACCAGCGCGCCGCCCTGGCAGGCGTTGTTGGCCGATTCCGGGGCGATGACGCCGCGGATGTCGCCCTTGCCGTATTGCGACTTGTCGCGGCTGGTCTGGACGGCGTGGCTATAGGCGATCCAGTCGACGACCGCGCCGCCGAGGCCGGGCAGCGCGCCGATGACGCAGCCCAGACCGGCGCAGCGGGCGACCAGCCAGGGATGGCGCAGCACGTCGCGCAGCCCCTTGCCCCAGCCGCCGCCGAGGCCCGTGGTCTCGGAAATGGCATTGCCGCGCTTCAAGAGGTCGATGATCTCGGGGATGGCGAAAAGGCCCATGGCGACGACGACCAGCGGGATGCCGTCATAGAGGTAGTCGATGCCCAGCGTCATCCGGGGCTCACCGGTCGCGGGGGCGGTGCCGATCACGCCGACGATCAGGCCCAGACCCGCCGCGGCGATCCCCTTGGCGAGGCTTCGGCCTGACAGGACCGCGACCATGGACAGGCCGAAAAGCGTCAGCATGAACAATTCCGCCGACGAGAAGGACAAAACCAGCGGCCGGGCCATGACGATGGCCACCGACAGGACCAGCGCGCCGATCACGCCGCCCAGAAGCGAGCTGGCGAAGGCGGCCGAGAGGGCCCGTGCCGCCTCGCCCTTCTTGGCGAGGGGGAAGCCGTCCAGAACCGTGGCCTGACTGGCGCTTGATCCCGGAATGCCCATCATCACCGAGGTGAAGGTGTCGCCCGTTGGAATGACCGCGACCATGCCAATCAGCATGCCGAGCGCCGAGGTCGGGTCCATCCCGTAGAGGAACGGCAGCAGGATGGACATGCCCGCGATGCCGCCCAATCCGGGCATGATGCCCACGGCCAGGCCCACGAAGACACCGATGACCAGAAATCCAAGGTGCGCGCCGGTAAAGACCTGGCCCAAAGCAAGAAGTGCGGCGTCGAGCATGTTTCACCCTCCCCAGTGTTGAACGCCGGCGGAACCTCCCCAGGGTCCGCCGGCAAAGCGTCAGAAGCTGACGTTGAACTCGTCGCGCAGCCAGGTGACGAGGTAGTCGCGGACCGCGGGGTCGATCTGCAGCGCCCGGGTCAGCGCGGCATCGGCCTCGGCCCCGACTAGCTGGGTATAGGCACCCAGTTCCTCACCCGCGCGCTCGCGGAAGTCCGGGGCATCGACGATCTCCTGCGCCGCGGCGGCATAGGCGGCGATGATCTCGGCCGGGACGTCGCGGGGCAGGACCATCATCTTCTGCAGCGAGAAACCGGCCAGCATCAGCGAACGCCAGGCGTCGAAGGCCTCGCCCTCGGGCGCGGCACCGGTCGCCTGTTCGAAGAACTCGACGAAGGTCGGCAGGTCCGGGAAGGACGGATCGCGCGAGACGCTGCCATCTGCGTTGACCACGCCGAGCGCGAAGAGCGGCACGGCACTGCCCGCTTCCACCAGCGGCGCGACGCTGCTCAGATAGGCGGGCGTCGTCTGGAAATCGATGCCCGACTCGCCCCGCTCGAAGGCCAGACGACCAGCGCCACGGCTTTCCATGCCGAAGACGGCCCGGATGTTGAGGTCGAGCATCTCGAAGGCCAGCAGCACCGGCATTTCCAGACCCGTCGCGCTTTGCGCGGCGAAGCGGATTTCCGAGCCGCGCAGCGCCTCGATATCCGCCGGGCCGCTCACGCCATAGCTGGGCGCGATATAGACGACGCCGCCGACGGGCGAGGCCAGGACCGCGGTCCAGTTGGCATAATCGTAGCGCACCCGGGGATCACCCAGGATCGCCGGGAACTGGGTCGAGGCCGAGGTACCCAGCACTTCCAGCCCGTCCGACGCCGCGCGCATGGCGAATTGGTTGGCGCCGGTGATCGAGCCCCCGCCCGGCACGTTCAGCACCACGACATTGGGGTTGCCCGGCAGGTGCTGGCTGAACTGCGGCGCGAAGAACCGCGCCCAGACATCGGTGCCGCCGCCGACACCGAAGGGAATGGTCCATTCGATGTTCTCGCCCGCGAAGTCCTGGGCAATGGCCGGGGTGGTGAGGGGGGCAAGGGCGATCGCGGTCGCGAGCACGCCCCTGAGGCTCAGGGATTTCAGCATGGTCATGTCGTCTCCTCCTACGTTGATGGTCGCTCAGGCGGCGGTGTCGCGGACGTGGACAACGCCTTCGAGAATACGCCGCGCGGTCCGGATCACCGAGACCCGCGTCACTTCTCCCGTCTCGGGGTTCTGCTCGATCTCGATCGGGGTGCTGCCCGAGGGATGCTCGATCTGCAGCAGGCGCCGCCCCTGCGCATCGGGCGCGGACAGCCGGGCCAGATCATGGGCGACGGTGCCGGGCGTGCAGCAGGCGGCGGCGATGCAGACGGCGCCGGTCACCGCCACGGCGGTATGACAGGAATGCGGCATGAAATACCGGGCGCGGATCGTGCCGCCCGCGGCGGGCGCCGAGACCAGGATCGGCTTCGGGATCACCAGCTGCGACACGTCGCCAAGGCCCATCGCCCGCCCGGCCAGCAGGCGCGCGGCCTCCAGCGCCTCCATGAAGGCGCGGTCGGCATCCAGCGCGGCGGGGCTTTCGCCGCCGGTCTTCCCGAAGCTCTGCGCATCGGCCATCATCGCCGCGACCGCCATGTCGATCAGGCTGACCTCATGCCCGGCGATCCGGTCGCGGGTCTGGCCCGTGGGCAGGAATTTCCCGGTCTTGGACCCGGCCGCATCCAGAAACGCCAGCCGGATCGGCGCGGCGGTGCCGGGGACGCCGGCAATGGCGGTCGTGCCCTCATAGGTCACGCGGCCGCCGGGGGTTTCCACCGTCGATTCGATCAGTTTGCCGGTGTTGACGTTGTGGATGACCAGTCGGGTCAGCCCCGGGGTCGCAGGCACCAGCCCCTGTTCGATGGCGAAGGGGCCGACCGCGGCCAGCATGTTCCCGCAATTGGGGGCGGTGTCGACCAGCGGCTTCTCAACGTTCACTTGGGCAAACAGGTAATCGACATCCGCGCCGGGCACGCTGGCGGGGCCGACGATGGCCACCTTGCTGGTCAGCGGGTTGCCGCCCCCCACACCGTCGATCTGCAGCGGATGACCCGACCCCAGAGCCGAGATCAGCGCCGCATCGCGCGCGGCACGGTCGGTCGGCAGATCGGCGGATAGGAAGACCGGACCCCGCGACGTGCCGCCACGCATCAGAACGCAAGGTATTGTGTGCATCGGCTCGCTCCCACTCCCTCGGACCCAGTCCGAACTCGAGGCGATACTTGCCATCTGCCGTCTTTTGTGTGAAATGCATTTTTTACACCCACTAATGCGCTATGCACATGAATATTGACCTCGATGACCTCCGCGCCTTCGTCGCCACCGCCGAGATGCGCAATTTCGGCGCCGCGGCGGACAGTATCCACCTGTCGCAACCCGCCCTCACCCGGCGCATCCAGAAGCTGGAATCCGTGCTGGGGGTGACGCTGCTGGACCGCACCACGCGGCGGGTCGAGCTGACGGCGGTCGGGCGCGACTTCCTGGGCCGGGCGCGGCGCCTGCTGGACGATTTCGAGACCTCGCTGCTGTCGGTGAAAGAGATCGCCGAGCGTCGCTCGGGCCTCGTCAGCATCGCCTGCATCCCGACGGCGGCTTATTACTTCCTGCCCGACGTGGTGCGGGCCTTCAACACCGCCTATCCCGCGATCCGCATCCGCATCGTCGACAGCGGCGCCAACGAGGTGCTGCAGAGCGTCCTGAACCGCGAGGTCGATTTCGGCATCACCCTGCTGGGCGCGGACGATCCCGATGTCCTCTTCGCGCCGCTGGTCGAGGAGCCCTTCATGCTGGCCTGCCGCAAGGACCACGAGCTGGCGCAGCGCAGCGAGATCTCCTGGGCCGATCTGGCCGAGCACCGGTTCATCACCGTCGGCCGGTCCAGCGGCAACCGGCTGATCGTCGATCTGGGGCTGGGGCGGGCGGGGATCCGGTCGAAATGGTTCTACGAGGTGCAGCACCTCTCGACCTCGCTGGGCCTGGTCGAAGCAGGCCTCGGCATCGCCGCCCTCCCCCGCATGTCGCTGCCCAGCGGCGACCACCCGACCATCGCCAGCCGTCCCTTGATCGACCCGGTGGTCACCCGGACGGTAGGATTGGTACGTCGCTTGGGTGTTACGTTATCGCCGTCAGCGGAGCGGTTTTACGGGATGATGATGGATCGTTGGAAGGACCGGTGAGGGGTTGGGTGGGTTGATGGCGCTGGTGACCTGCCACTGAGCTTTCATCCAACTGCGGCTTGAGCCCGGTTGGTGTTTACGCTTCCCGCTTATCTACCAAAGAAGGCGCGGGCGCTATAGCTGTTGAATCTCAACATGTGAAAGAGGTCGTTCCAAAGTATTGAGCCGGCCACCCAATGGTTGTTATCGAAGCACCGCCAGGTTGCAGATGCATATCGCCCCCCAGAACCAAAGTCTGGGGCGTCATTGACGATTGACCTTCGCTTCTCCACAACCGAAGCTCGCAAAGCCCGCCGCAGGACACAAAGCCAGATCTCATGACCAATGCTTGGTTCGTCAACGGTATCCAGACCACGCTGGGGGCGAAGAATGTCACCATGATCGGCCTTGATCCTGAGGACAAGCGGGGAAAATCCGAGGATGACATCAAAGCTGTCGCTCGTCGGTACCTCATGGGCACCTACGCCTTGCAGGATGGGTATCGCGTTGACCATGACGGAATGGAGGCCGTTTTCCGCTGGGGCACAGGTACCAAGGTCCCCGAAGGCGATACGCCGCCACCCTTCATGAGCATGAACTCGATCCCCGGGGTGAGTGCCGAGACCAAAGCGCTGCTGGAACAGTTCGACCTGGGTGAGACGTATTTCCGACCGATCCGCATTCTGGATCGGAACCGGAAATACGAACTGTGGGACCAGGATTATTTTGTGCTCAATGTCTGCAATCGGCGGCGATGGGTTGATATGAGCAACCCAGATCTGCCAGCGTTCAGGCCGCGTCCGACACCAAATACCAACCCGCCAGCTTACCGAATTGGAAATCCGGAGAAAATCACTGTCAGTGCCGAGGCATTGAATGGCCCGGACCTGTGGAAAGACATCTGCGTGAAGGATTCCCTGTTCGTATCTCCACGCCTCGCAAAAGCGCTCAAGGCCGCCCAGCTGGACAAGGGCTGGCGACTGAAGAAGACGCTGGCGGCGTAGGAGACCACGCCGTGCCCCCGGTCATGGGCCGCCGGCACCTTGGAGGGCGCGCGTCCGCTGCAGTGTTCACCGAAGCGGACCGAGGAAGGCGTCACGGCCAGCATAGCCCGTAAACCTTTGAGCGCCGAAGTTGTTTGCCGACAGCGCCTTGAAGCAGGAGGCGCATCTGGTCGACTACCGGGATCGGCTTCCAGATTGACACCGAGAAGACGCGCCAACACGACCGAAGAAATGCCTTTGCTGGATGTGAGCACGAGAAACATGGCGCAGATCCACAGACGCAAGTCGAGGTTCGTGGCGTGCATCGGGGTGAGCGTGGTGATCGTGAACTGGAGACGGCAATCACGGCACTGGTACAGCCCTTGACGGCAAGTCCGGCCCCGCAGCGCCGAGGAAGCCACCGACCCACAATGCGGGCAGTGCCGGCCGGCCATATGAGGCCCTCCATGAACCGTCGTAAGTGCAACTCGCTCGGCATCCGCCTCCAGATGCCAGGGATGGACTTCAGTTCGGTGATCATCGTAGCGCTCCATTCGTTCCGATAGCCAAGCGATCTTGGCCCGGTGCGCGGATCGCAAAAGAGAAAATCCCGAAGACTGCGTGGAATAGGGCGAGGTGGCAACAAAACTATGCCATATCAGCGCCTTGGGTTGGGCTGCTTTTCCTCGTGGATAAGCGGGTTACGCTTTGGCGCCGCGACTTCAGGCCACCCCGAACCCGATCAGGTATTGCATCATACCCCGTGTCCGTCTGGTCGGGGTACGCCCCATCGTGCAAGCCTTCGCGCGCATCACGCACCGAAATTCCGGAGGAGGAACTCATGCGCACAATGACCGTCGACACCGTGACCGATACCGTCATCGCATCCCTGGGGCGCCACGACACGATCTCGGCCCGCCAGCGCGAGATCATGGAGGCTCTGATCACGCATCTGCACGGCTTTTGCAAAGACGTGAAGCTGACCCATGGCGAGTTTCTGCAGGCCTGCGATTTCCTCGCCCGAGCCGGGCAGATCTGCTCGGACAAGCGGCAAGAATTCATCCTTCTGGGCGACATCCTCGGGGTCGAGGTGCTGGTCGACATGCTGTCGAACCCGGTCGAAGGCCCCGAGACGGTCTCGACCGTTCTTGGCCCCTTCTTCCGTCAGAACGCGCCGATCCTGCCCAAGGGCGCCTCGACCGTACAGGCCGCGTTTGACGGGCAGGAAACCGTGCTGGTCGAAGGTCATGTCCGCGACACCGAGGGGCGCCCGGTCGCCGGGGCCATCATCGACGTCTGGGAAGACGCACCGAACGGGCTTTACGAGAACCACGATCCGAACCAGCCCGACTACAACCTGCGCGGCCGTTTCGAGACGGACGCTCAGGGGCATTACGCCTTCCAGGCGATCCGGCCGGTCCCCTACCCGATCCCCGGCGACGAGACCGCAGGCGAACTGATCCGCTACATGGGCCATCACTGCATGCGCCCCGGGCACCTGCACATGATGGTCACCCGCGAGGGCTTCCGCCCGCTGATCTCGCAAATCTACGATTCGAGCAGCGCGCATCTCGACGAGGATTCGGTCTTTGCCGTCAAGGAAGAGCTGATCGGCGAGTTCCGAAAGGCTCCGGCCGGTGCAGAAACCGACCTGCTTCTCACCTTCGACTTCGTCCTGCCGCGCGCCGCCAACGCCGTCGGTGTGGCTGCCGAGTGACCTGAAAGACAGCCGCGCGCCACGCTCTCGGGCGTCGCGCGCGGTCCGACACCACCCGCCCCAGCCAGCGCTTCGCTGAGGACGGGGCCCGGGCCCGACCAGCAGACCGAAAGACCCCGTCATGAACACGCCCCAAACCCTCGACCGCACAGACGCGCAAGCGCTGCCCGCGCGGCGGATCGTTGCCATCGAGACGGCGATTGTCGACGTGCCGACCTGGCGTCGGCACCGCCTGTCAAACACCGAGATCAGCGTGCAATCCTGCGTCATCGTGCGGGCGGTCCTGAGCTGCGGCGCCGAGGGCTGGGGCGAGGCCGCGACGCTCGGCGGTCCCCGCTGGGCCGAGGAAAGCGTCGAGGCGATCAAGGCCAATATCGACACCTATATCGCCCCCGCGATCCTGGGCGCCGATGCCCTGTCGTTCGAAGCCAACGCGCTGAAGATGGCCAAGGCGGCAACCCGCAACGCCTCGGCCCGGGGGGCAGTTGAGGCCGCGCTCCTCGATGCCGCCGGCCATTCGTTGGGCCTGCCAGTCACCGCTTTCCTCGGCGGCCGGGTGCGCGAGCATATGGAGGTCCTCTGGGCGCTGGCCTCGGGCGATGCCGAGCAGGAGATCGAGGAAGCCCGGCGCAAGCTGGAGGCCCGCGAACACCGGCGCTTCAAGATCAAGCTGGGGTTCCACCCGCCGGCCGAGGACGTGGCCCGGGTTGCCCGCATCGCCGAGGCGCTCCCCGGCTGCGAGATCGTCTGCGACGTCAACCAGGCCTGGACCGAGGCCACCGCCATCCGCTTCCTGCCCCGGCTGGCCGAGATCGGCGTCGTGCTGATCGAACAGCCGCTGAAGCCCGGCCATCAGGCGGCGACGGCGCGGATGGCCGCCCGCAGCCCGATCCCCTTCATGGTCGACGAGGCCGCCTTCACCGGCCCCGAGATTGCCGCCAACGCCGCCGCCGCCACCGGCAGTGTCTATTCGCTGAAACTGGTGAAAAGCGGCGGGCTGCTGGAGATGAAGCGCGCTGCGGCGATTGCCGCGGCGATGGGGATGGAGCTCTATGGCGGCTGCCTCCTGGAAGGCGCCATCGGCACCGCCGCGCATCTCGCCGTCTTCGCCTCGTTGCCCGCGCTGGAATGGGGGTGCGAGCATTTCGGTCCGCGCATCGCCAAACGTGACCTGACCCATGGCGAGATCGTCTTCCGCGACTTCCAGATTCACTGCCCGACCGGGCCGGGATTGGGGATCAGCATTGACCACGACGCCCTGCGCGACGTGACGCGGAAAGCTTGACCATGCCGCTACTTCACTGGTCCCCGCGCTCTCCCTATGTCCGCAAGACGATGATCGCCCTGCAGGAAAAGGGCCTGTCCGACCAGGTACGGACGGTGCGGACCGGCGCCGATCCGATGATCCCGCACCCGGGGCTGATGGCGGTCAATCCGCTTTCCAAGATCCCCACGCTGGAACTGGAGGACGGCCGCGTCCTGATCGACAGCCATGTCATTTGCCGTTGGGCCGACCGCACCGGCGGCGAAGGCCCGCGCCTGTTCCCCGAGGGCGAGGCGGGCCTTCTGGCTGAACGCGACGAGGCGCTTGGTGCCGGGCTCATGGACATCGCCCTCAACTGGCTGATAGAGGGCCGGCTCAGGGACGCGCCGCAACGATCTGAGGCGATGCTGGCCGTCTGGCAGACCAAGACTGTCGCGGTGCTGGACTGGCTGGAGACCCTTGCGCCCAGCCTCGCGGCGCGGCCCTTCGACATCGGCCACCTGACCATCGGCACCGCGCTGATGTATCTGGACTTTCGCTTCGCTGCCGAGGAATGGCGCAAGCACCGCCCGGCGCTGGCCGAGTGGCATGCAGGCTTCCTTGCCCGTCCTAGCGTCCGGCGCGAGCCCTTTCAGGATGACCCCCGCCCCGCATCTTGAGCCGCCAGGCTTCGGGCAAAGCGCCGCGTCAGGTCGAGGAAATGCACCACATGCGGCGACCGGTTGTCGAGGCGTGACAGCACCGACAGCCCAGTCCCGGGATTGAACCCCTGATAGGGCCGGTAGACCACACCCGGCCGTTGGGTCTGCGCCACCGATTGCGGCACGACCGACAGGCCCGCGCCGACCGACACCAGCGAGATTGCGCTCTGAAAATCCTGCGTGAGTTCAAGGCGCTTGGGTTGAAACCCCTCGCGCTCGCACAGGCCGAGCACGACATCGGCATAGGAAGGGCGCGGCCGACGCGGGTAGAGGATGAAGGTCTGGTCGGCGAGATCGGCCAGTCTCAGTCCTTCACGCGACGCCAGTGGTGAATCGCTCGTCAGCGCAAGGATCAGATCCTCGCGCACCAGCGTCTCGCGGCGGAATTCGTCGTCCTCCAGATCCGGCCGGGCCACTGCGACATCAATGTCGCGCTGAACCAGCGCCCGGTGCAATTCGGCGTTGTTCATGGTCGACAGCGCCAGATCGACCTCCGGATAGGCGGCACGGTAGCCCTGGATGAGCTGCGGCAGCACCCCATGCGAGGCCGAGCCGACGAAGGCCAGCCGCAGCCTTCCGGCCCGCCCTGCCCCGACCAGCCTCACTTCGCGGCTGGCGCTGTCCAGCCGGGCGAGGATCTCGCGCGCATGCTCGTGCAGCAGCTCGCCCGCCTGCGTCAGTCGGATCGCACCGCGCCCGCGGTCGAAAAGCGTGGCGCCCAGCTCCGCCTCCAGCGCCGCGATCTGCCGCGACAGCGGCGGCTGGGCGATGTCCAGCCGCGCCGCCGCCCGGCCGAAATGCAATTCCTCTGCCACGGCGAGGAAATAGCGCAGATGCCTCAGCTCCATGGTTGCCTCCCTGTTCCACGAGCCGCCCGATACCCGCCGGGTATGATGCAAGACTGGCGGGCATATTGCACCACCCGCCGCACCCGTGTTCCATGCCCCCTCAGAAGGAAGGAACCAGCATGCTGCCAGTCACCGATCAGGGCCTTGTCCTGCACGCCCGCGCCGACGGTCCCGTCGATGCGCCCGCCGTGCTGTTGCTCAACTCGCTTGGCACCGATCTGCGCATGTGGGACGACGTGGTCGAAGACCTTGCCCGCGACTGGCGCGTCCTGCGCTTCGACAAACCCGGGCATGGTTTGTCGCAGAAGGCCGCGGGCCCCCTCGCCATCGCCGACCTCGGGCGGATGGCACTGGCGGTGATGACCGCAGCCGGGGTGCCCCGCGTGCATGTGGTGGGCCTGTCGATCGGCGGCCAGATCGCCATGGACATCGCCCGGCGGGCGCCCGAGCGGCTGGACCGGCTGGTGCTGTCGAACACCGCCGCCAGGATCGGCACCGCCGAGGCCTGGCGGGCGCGGATTGCCGCTGTTGCCGAGACCGGCCTTTACGCCATGGCGCCCGGGGTCATGGAACGCTGGTTCTCGGCCCGCTGGCGGTCCGAGCATCCGGCCCGATTGGCGCTCTGGCAGACCATGCTCGCGCGGACCGATGCCCAGGGTTACGCTGCCTGTTGCGAGGCCCTGGCCGCGTCGGACCTGGCTGACGCATGCGCCACGATCACCGCACCAACGCTGGTCATCGCCGGCGCCGAGGATGGCGCGACGCCACCCGAGCTGGTGCGCGGCATGGCCGATCTGATCCCCGGCGCCCGGTTCGCGCTGATGGAGGGCGCGGGCCATTTGCCCTGCGTCGAGGATGCCGGGGCCTATGCGGCGCTGCTTCGGGCGCATCTGGGATGAGCAAGGAGCGGCGTGATCTTGGCACTCGACGTATGCAGCATACCAAAAAAAGCGCGTCGCGCCGGTCTGCCACCATCGCTGCTCCTCGCCTGTCGCCACGGTATTCCTATCCGTCGTCGGCCCAGCGCGGCGCCTTGAGGAAGGTCCTATTTGGCGCGCATAATCCTTGCCTTGCTCAGGAAGTGAGCAGACGCTGAATTTCATGACATTCCCCTCCGCGATGCGCTCGACAAGTCAGGCAGGACCAAGAATCATCGCTTTCATCGCAATTATCGTATACCGTATCCATAAGTAGCTCAAAGATCAAAACCGCTGCTTCCGCCCTTCAACAGGAGAGACCAACGATGCAACACTGGAAGATCTATCTCGCCGGGCTCGCGCTCAGCACGGTGGCAGGGCTGGCCCATGCCGACGAGGTGACGCTGCGCGCCAGCGCCTTCGTCCCCACCTCGACCACCTACGGCGTGCCGTTCCAGCTCTATGTCGACCGGGTGAACGAGACCGGCGCGGGCCTCGTGCAGATCCGCGTCGTGGGCGGGCCCGAGGCGATCCCGGCCAACGAGCAGCCGAACGCGCTGACGGCAGGCGTGCTCGACATCATTGCCACGCCCCCCTCCTACACCAAGGGCCAGTTCGTCGAGGCCGATGCGCAATCGCTGACCAACCTCTCCTTCGCCGAGCAGCGCGAAAGCGGCGCGGTCGACGCACTGTCGGAACTCGCGGTCGAACGGATGAACGCGCGCTACCTCACCGGCTATGGCACGGGCGTGCCCTTCCACATCTATCTGACCGAACCGATTTCCTCGCTCGATGACCTCAGCGGCCAGCGCCTGCGGGGGCAGACCACCTACAATCTGCTGTTCAACGCGCTCGGCATCGACAGCACCGCCGTCGCCGCGCCCGAAGTCTTCACCGCGCTGGAGCGGGGCGTGATCAGCGGGGTCGGTTGGGCCTTCTGGGGGCTGGGCGATTTCGGCTGGGACCGCCTGATCACGACCCGCGTCGATCCCGGATTCTACAACGTGATCATCAACGTCCTGATCAACAACGACAGCTACAACCGCCTGTCGCCCGAGCAGCAGGCTATCCTCAACGACGCCGCCGTCTGGTTCGAGGATTACATGGTCGAATGGTCGGCCGAGCGCACCGCACAGGAATACGCGGCGCAGGAAGCGGCGGGTGTCACCGCCTTCGACGCCGGCCCTGAACTGGCCGAGCTCGCCACCCGCGTCTATTGGGAGGATCTGGAATCGCTCAGCCCGGAAATCGCCCGCCTGCGGCCGATGCTGGAACGCTGAACTAGCGGATAGCTAAAGGAAAGGGCCGGGGAAACCCGGCCCATTTTGCTTGTCATCAAGCTGCGGTTCAGACGATGCCCTGCGCCGCAAGGATCCGTGCCGGTGAATAGGGTTGATGCGTGACCTGCGCGCCGAGCGGCCGCAGCGCGTCGTTGATCGCGCAGCGCAGTGCCGCCGGACCCGCCACCAGCCCCGCCTCGCCCACCCCCTTGGCCCCCAGCAGCGTCGCCCGGCTGGGGGTCGAGACATGGGCTATGGCGATATCCGGCATTTCGGCCGCCATCGGCACCAGGTAATCGGCCAGCGTTCCGGTTTCGAGCTGCCCGTCTGCCGAATAGACGCATTCCTCGTAGAGCGCCGCGCCGATCCCCTGCACCAGCCCGCCGCGCAACTGCTCATCAACCAGCAGCGGGTTCACCACCCGGCCGCAATCGTCGACCACCCAGGCGCCCAGCACATCGACCAGCCCGGTGTCGGGATCGAGTTCCACCTCGACCGCCACCACGCCGTTCGACATGAGATAGGGCAAGGCGCCGGGCAGGAAGCTCTCTTCGACGCTGAGCGAAGGGACCACCGACAGCGGGATCTCGGTCGGGTTGTAGCGCGCAAGCCTCAGCACCCGATCCAGCGCGATCAGGGGCGAGCCGCTGGCATCGGTGACATCCTCGCCCACGATCCGCAGGGCCTCGGCCGGGCGCTGGGTCAGCGCCCCGGCGATGGCCAGAATCGAGGCTTTCAGTCCCCGGCTGGCCCTCAGCACAGCCTCACCCCCCAGCGCCACCCCGCGCGAGGCCCAGGCGCCACCGCCGTAGGGATTGCGCGCCGTGTCGGTGGTGCCGAGGCTGATCTGGCCGACCGAGACACCCAGCTCCGCGGCAGCGATCTGGGCCAGGGCCGACAACGTCCCCTGCCCCTGATCGGTGACCGAGGTTTCGATCTTCACCCGGCCCCGTGCCTCGAGCGTCACTCGCGCGCTTTCCTGCGCTGCGACGGCCACGCCCAGCGGCCCGTAGAGACGCGAGCCAACCCCCGTCATCTCCACGAAAGCCGCCAATCCCAACCCTCGATGGATCCCCTCGGCCCTGAGCCGCCGATGGTCGGCCCGTTTCGCCGCCAACCCGGCCAGCCCTTCCAGCCTGTCCTGGCATTCTTGCAGCGACAGCGGCTCGAATCTGAGCCCCAGCGGGCTGGTCGTATCCCCCGGCTCGGCAATATAGTTGCGCCGCCGGATCTCTTCGGGGCTGATACCCAGCGCATCGGCGGCAAGGTCCATGAGCTGCTCGGTGATCGCCGTGGCGATCGGCTGGCCGACGCCCCGATAGGCCCCGGTCGGCGCCTTGTTCTGCAAGACGCCGCGCAGCCGCCCCTTGAAGGCGGCGAAGGCATAGGGGCCGCCGACCATCGAGCAGGCCTGCAGGGCTTCCCCGACCGACCCGCGCGGGTACATGGAATAGGCACCAAAACCGGCCAGCAGATCGACCTCGAAGCCAAGGATCCTTCCGTCGGCATCGACGGCGATGCGGGCATGGCCGGAGGCCTCGCGCGCATGGGCGTCGGCGGTGAAGGATTCCAGCCGGTCCGCCACCCATTTTACCGGGCGGTCCATCAGCGTCGCGACTGCAACGACTGCCATGTCGTCGGCATAGGCGTGCAGCTTCAGCCCGAAGGCCCCACCCACATCCGGCACGATCACCTGAACGGCGCCGGGATCGAGGCCCAGTTGCTGGGCATAGATCTCACGCTGCTGGAACGGCGCCTGATGCGACAGATGCACCCGGATCTCGCCCCGGGCCGGATCGAATTCGGCGATGATACCGCGCGGTTCCAGCGACATGCCGGTCTGCCGGGTGAAGGCGAAATCCTGTTCCGCGATCACGGCGGCGCCCGCGAAGGCGGCCTCGGCATCGCCTACCGTGAAGACCTGATCCAGGATCAGGTTCGTTGCTTGGGCGGCGTGCACGGTGGCCACGTCCGACAGCGCCGCTTCGGTGTCGGTCACGGCGGGAAGTTCCTCGAACTCGACCATCACCAGCTCGGCGGCATCCTCGGCCTCGGCCCGGCTTTCGGCCACCACCGCGACCACGGCCTCGCCCTGCCAGCATGTCTCACCCAGGGCGAGGCAGGGCTGGGGCGGAGAACTGTGGCCCTTCACCCCCGCAAGGCTGGTGACCCAGGGAGGGCTGACCCTGGCCAGATCCTCGCCGGTGAAACAGGCGAGGACACCGGGCATGGCCAGTGCCTCGGCCGTGTCGATGGACAGGATCCGGGCATGGGCATGGGGGCTGCGCAGAAAGGCGACATGGGCGCAATGCGCCGGCGTGATGTCGTCCAGATAGCGCCCCGTCCCTGTCGCCGGTCGTCTTGCCGCGGCGCGCGGCAGGGGGGCGCCGATCCCCTCAGCTTTCGGGGCCTCGGGCGCACGACCCCGCGCCACGTCCTCGATGGCATCGACGATGGCGTGATAGCCCGTGCAGCGGCAGAGATTGCCGGAAATCGCATCGCGGATTTCGGCGCGCGAGGGTTCGGGGTTCTGATCGAGCAGTTCCACCGCCGTGAGCAGCATGCCCGAAGTGCAGAACCCGCATTGCAGGGCGTTGCGGGCGACGAAGGCCTCCTGCAGCGCATGGAGCCGCCCCTCGGCGGTCAGCCCTTCGATGGTCTGGACCTCGGCATCCTGAAGCTGCGCCACCTGCGTCAGGCAACCGCGCACAACCTGCCCGTCGACCATGACGTTGCAGGCACCGCAGACCCCGTGCTCGCAGCCCAGATGGGTGCCGGTCTGCCGCCGGTCATGGCGCAGATAATCGGCCAGATGCCCGCGGGTGCAGGCACCCACGCTCACCTCCTTGCCGTTCACACGGAAATTCACGATCGGGGCGACATCATTCATGCGGCAAGGTCCATCAGCACCCGGCGGGCCAGCGCCCGCGCCTGGGCGCGTTTCTGCTCGGCCGAGCCCGCGAGGCTCGGCATCGGGTCGAGGTCGGCGGCGATGGCCCCGGCGAGGTCCGCCGCCAGAAGCGGCGTCAACCTCTGCCCGATGGCTCCCTCGGCGGCCGGGCACAGCACCGGCGCGGGTTCGCTGGCAAAGGCGGTCAGCGCGATACCGCGCACCACGCCCGCCTCGATCACCGCCCGGGCGACGAAGCCGGCACTGGCGAAATCGCCCCGGCGGCGCGTCACCTCGCCAAAGGCGAAATGCTCGTTCGCGCGGGCGCGCGGCCAGCGGATGGCGACGAGCATCTCTTCGGGGGCGCGCAGCGTGTCGTAGATGCCAAGGAAGAAGTCCCGCGCCGAAACCACCCGCTCGCCCGAGGCCGTGGCAAGCACCAGCTCGGCGCCCATCAGATGCGCCACTGCCGGCATCTCGCCTGCCGGATCGGCATAGGCGATGGAGCCCGCCGTCGTCCCCCGGTTGCGGATCGCCGGATGGGCGACATGCGGCATCACCTGCGCCAGCACCGGCACCTCGCGCGCGACGAGCGGGCTTTCCAGCACCGCGCGGTGGCGGACCAGCGGCCCGAAGACCAGGTGCCCGTCCTCGAGCGTGATCCGGTCCAGCCCGGGGATGCCATTGATGTCGACCAGCAGGGCGGGAGCATCGAGGCGCAAGTTCAGCGCCGCGCCAAGGCTCTGCCCGCCAGCCAGGATCCGCGCATCCTCGGTCGCCAGCAGCGCCAGTGCCTCGGCCAGCGTCGCAGGACGGGCGATCTCGGTTCTCGGCGCCTTCACTTCATCAGCTCCGGCAACAGGCTGACCAGCCCCGGGAACAGGATGAGCAACCCCATCACCAGGAATTCCAGCGCCAGGAACGGCAGGACCGCCTTGTAGACCGCCGTCACCCGCAGCTTTGGCCCCGCCACGCCCTGCATGACGAACAACAGAAGCCCGAAGGGCGGTGTGATGAGCGAAATCTCTAGCGCGATCAGCACGAGGACCCCGAACCACAGCGGGTCGATCCCCGCTGCGCCGACGATCGGCATGAAGATCGGCAGGGTCAGCATCATCATCGACACCTGGTCCATGAAGCAGCCCAGGAAGACCAGCACCGCCAGCATTCCCAGCAACAGCATCAAGGGACCGATGCCCGATGCCACGACCAGACGGCTGATCTCCTGCGTGGCGCCGGTGAAGGCCAGCACCTGCGAGAAGGTGCCCGAGGTACAGATGATGACTAGGATCATCGCCGAGAAGATCAGCGTCTCCTTCAGCGAATGCACCAGCATCGACAGGCTGAAACGCCGGTAGATCACCGCGGCGATGACCGTCGCCACCACGCCCAGGGCCGCGCTCTCGGTCGCGGTGGCGATGCCTGCGAACATTGAGCCCACGACACAGACGAAGATCAGCGCCAGCGGCAGGACGTTCACCAGCACCGGCCTGAGCCGCTCGCCCAGCGTCATCGTCTCGGTCTCGTAGATCGGTGCGAGGGACGGGTCCAAACGGCAACGCAGCATGACATAGCCAAGAAACAGCACCGCCATCATGATCGCCGGCACGATCCCGGCAATCAGCAGGTCGTTGATCGAGATGGAGGCAAGGCTGCCGAGCATCACCGCCAGCCCCGAGGGGGGGATCAGCATGGCGATGCCGCCGACGGCCAGGATCGGCCCGACCGCCATGCTGTCATGATAGCCGCGCGCCTTCATCTGCGGGTAAAGCGACTTCCCCAGCACGCCCGCATTGGCAATCGTCGACCCCGAGAGCGATGAAAACAGCGTGCCCGACAGCACAGCAACGATCGACAGCCGCCCCGGCACGCGGGAAATCAGCCGGTCGATGGCATCGATGGCACGCTGAGCGAGGCCGCTGTGCAGCATGATCTCGCCCATCAGCACGAAGAGGGGGATGGGCGCCAAGGAATATTGCGCCGCAGGCGAGCGCATGTTGCGCAGCATCTGCATGAGGCCGATGTCGCCGCCGAGGAACAGCCAGGCCCCGGCGATGTTGACGGCGATGAAGGCAAAGACGATCGGCAGGCCCAGCATCAGAAGGGCGACGATACCGCCCAGCATCAGCACAAGGGCGAAGATCCATTCCGGCATCTCAGACCCCTTGCTGCGCGTGGAAGGGCGCGAGCAGCCGCCCGGCGAAGGTCAGCGCCATGAGCAGCGCCGCCAGCGGGATCTGCCATTGCAGCCACCAATCCATCAGCACGTAGTCACCAAAGACCATCTGCTGCGTCTGGTAAGAGCGCATCAGCACGCGCGTGCCCCAGATGCACAGGATCGCGCAGCAGGACAACCCGATCAGGTCGATCAGCCGCTGCACGCCGCGGCGGACGGGCGGCGAAAAGCGCTCGAGAAAGACGTTGATCGACAGATGGGCATTGCGGCGCAGCAACCAGGGCGCCGTCAGGATAGCGATGCAGAAGAGCCCGATCTCGGAAAAGTCGATCAGGCCCCGGAATACGCCGAAACCAAGCCCCCGCCGGATCGACTCGGCGGCGATGGCGCAGGTCATGAGCGCGAGGATGATCCCCGACAGGACCGCAAGTGCGGTCACCACAAGGTCATAGAGGGCAA
Source organism: Pararhodobacter sp. (assembly GCF_034676075.1). GTDB lineage: Bacteria > Pseudomonadota > Alphaproteobacteria > Rhodobacterales > Rhodobacteraceae > Pararhodobacter. Next base: position 80,501 of record NZ_JAUCCQ010000003.1, read on the forward strand.
TGGCTGTCTTCATGTCTCGTCCTGGCTGGAGCCCCGTGGGGCGATCGCGCTCGAAAATCTCTGGAACCCGGCACGGCGCAGCGGAGCGATCCCCGCGAGACGGCACGCCTGAAAGGTCTGCGGCCGGGCGCACCCGTCTCGCGGCAATAGAGGCCGGATTGGCCCCAGCGCACAAGGGGCGCTGCCGGGGGAAGACGGGCAAAGCGCCCCCTGCCCCGAAGGCGTCGCAGGGGCCCGCGCCCGGGTCAACCTGCGGGCGTTTCGGAGACAAGTTGCGCCTCGAGCCGGTCGAAGAACTCGCCCGACAGCTTGGTCGCCGTCCCTTGGATGAGCCGGGCGCCCAGTTGCGCGATCTTGCCGCCGACAGTCACGTCGACGCTGTAGTCGATCCGGGTTCCTGCCCCCTCCGGCGTCAGCGTGACCCGGGCCCGGCCCCTGGCGAAACCAGCGATGCCACCCTTGCCCGCGCCCTGCAGCACCATGCTGTCATTGGGATGCTCCTCGTCGAAGGTCACATCGCCCTTGAAGGTCGCTTTCACCGGGCCGATCTTCAGCGTAACCTCGGCCTCCATCCCGGCCTCGGTCGCGATCAGCGACTGGCAGCCCGGGATCGCTTGGCGCAGGATCTCGGGATCGTGGACCGCGGCCCAGACATCGCGCCGGCTTGCCGCGACCAGCCGGGTGTCGGTAATTTCCATGGGAAGTGTTCCTCGTCTCCGGTCCGTTCCCCGCCGCCCCGTGGGGGACGTGGCAGAGTTTGGGATGCCGATCCAATTTTGTGTATGCTGTATACGTTATTTCCGCATGTCAACGATATTCGCCCGTTTCCTCTGTCTTCGGTGACGCAGACTTCCGTTGCCCGGGCGTCGGGCGAGCTGCCCGGAAAAGCGGCACTAACCAGGGGGACGTGGCAGGGTCAGACAAGCGACTTCAGCGGGACTGACGAATCAGCCAGTTTGGCCGGGTCGGCCTTGACCTTCCCTTCGACCAACTTCTCGAGGAAGCGCCGCTCGCGGCCGCGGTCAAGCAGCACACCACCGGCCACGGCTTCTTGGTCATCAAGCCAAAAGAGCACCTCGCCTCCCTCGCCCCGGGCAACGGTCCGGGCGCCCTCGGCCCATAGTCCCACCACTTGGATGTTATGGCCGAGCTGATCGCTCCACATCCACGGAAGCTCGGCATGCTCGGTCGTCTCCCCGGTGATCGAGCGGGCAATTGCGCGCGGTTGCCGATCGGCGTTGCGCCAGGTTTCCAACCGCTGTTGGCGACCCAGATGCGGATTCCAGCTTTCGGCGACATCGCCCGCGGCAAAGACACCCACAAGGCCGGCTACGCGACCGGCCGAATCAGTCAAGATCCCGCCCGAGGCGCCACGATTTGCCGCTGGCACCAACTCGGACGCGGGCAGGATGCCGATGGCCGACACCACCAGATCAGCCGCCACAACATGGGATTTTCCGACCGAATCGCGGAGGTGAATTGCCAATTCGCCGGTCTCTTCACGGATCTCCTGCACGGCGATTCCAGTCAGGATCGTCACCCCCGCCGCCGCGTGTTTCGCAGCCAGCCAGGTTGAGGTTTCAGGTGGCAGAATCCGCGCCATGACGCGCGCGCCCGCCTCGATCACCGTGACCGCACAGCCCAGCTCGGTTGCCGTCGCCGCAACCTCCATCCCGATGACCCCACCGCCGATGATCGCCAGCCGCAAACCCGGGGTGAGGCGCGCCTTCAGCCCCCGGCTGTCGTCGAGGCTGCGCAGCGTGCGGGCGTGTTCGCCCCCTGGAACCGGCAGGTCGCGGGGCCGGCCGCCGGTCGCCAGGACCAGATGATCGTAGGCGATTCGCTCGCCGGCGGCGGTGATGACACGGCGCCCGGCGCAATCCAGCGCAACCACGGTTTCGCCGGTCCTCAGGTCAATGCCCTGCCAGCACCCGTCCGGGTCAAGGAAAAGGCCTGCCTCCCCCTCGGCACCTTTCAACACGGCCTTGGACAGTGGCGGACGTTCGTAGGGGGGGTGCGATTCGGCGCCAATCAGCGTGATTCGGCCCGAGAACCCCTCACTGCGGAGAGCCAGGGCACAGCGGCCACCCGCCTGCCCCGCCCCAACGATCACCACCACCTCGTCCGTCATTTCGGGCATCGCGTTCTCCTCACACCTGGATTTATCGTATTCCGTATACGTTAAATCTGTCAAGAAGGTGCAAGCCTGATCCGATACTCAGCCTTGCCGCTGCTCGGCGTTTTCTGCCGCCCAGGTCTTGAAGGCCTCGCCTGCCTGCGTCAGCAGCATGGTCATCACCGCGCGCGCCTCGTCCTCATTGCCGGTGCCGATGGCCTGCGCGAGCTTCGCCATACCGTTGACAGAGACCCGGCGCATGTCCGGTCGGCGAAGGGTGTTTATCCGAATGAAATGGATGAAATCCTCATACCGCGCGATGGCCGCGACCAGCTGCCGGTTCGAGACATGCGAATAGATGTCGTCGCGGATCTTGCGATGTGCTTCGACATAGGCGTCACTCTCGCCCGTTTCGTCGAGCGTCTGGTGAATGCGGCCAGCCAGCGCGAAAAGCCGCCCAGCATCGGTCTCGCGCACCAGCTTGGCCACGGCATGCGGTTCCAGCAGCAGGCGAATTTCGATCACCTCGGAGATCTCTTCCGGCGTGAAATTCGGGAAACGGAAGCCCCGCGTCGCCTGAACCAGCAGCCCGTCGCGCACCAGCATGGCCAGCGCCTCGCGCACCGGCGTCCGCGAAACGCCCAGCTCCTGGGCCAGGTTGATCTCCTGGAACTTGGTGTCGGGATCGAACCCCCCTTCGGTAATCCGTGCCTTCAGCGTCTCGTAGACCTGTTGGCGGAGGTCGGCGACGCGCTGGATGGAATTCATCATGGGAATTGTCCGTTGCTGGGGGATCGCCGCCGTTCCACGGGGACCGCGGCCGCGACAGGACGCGGAAAACGGACGGGACAGGATGCGATCACTGGATCGACGTTTCTCAACATGTGGCACGACAGGGCGTTTCAGGCAACCGATGACGCAGCTTTGCGCAGCGCCCGCCGCTCGGCCACCCGACATGCAGGTTTCGCTTGCCATCCGGAAATTAACGTATACGGTAGACGTAATCCGCAGAGGAGTTACCCATGACCGCCGCCCGGCTCCACGACCGCTACCCCGAACTCGGCACGGGTCCGATCCCCGTCGCGCCCTATATCGACCCGGCCTATTTCGAGCTTGAGAAGAAGTATCTCTTCAAGAACACTTGGCTGCATGTCGGCCGGGTCGAGGAATTGCCGAAGGTCGGCGACTACATGCTGCGCAATATCCCCGTGCTCGATTCCGAGATCGTCATCGCCCGGGCGCGCGACAAGAAGCTCTACGCGTTCCACAATGTCTGCTCGCACCGACTGAACAAGATCGCCTATCAGCCGACCGGCACGACGCGGAAATTCTTCTGCAAATTCCATGGCTGGGCCTATGACCTCGACGGCACGCTGACCGGCGTTCCCGACGAGAAGTCCTTCATGGACCTGGATAAATCCTGCCTTGGGCTGACCCGGGTCTCGGTCGATACCTGGAACGGCTTCATCTTCATCAACGCCAATCCGGCGCCCGACGTCTCGCTCAAGGACTTCATGGAGCCGGTCTATGCCGGCTTCGAGACCTACCCGTTCGACAAGTTCACCGCCTGCTACGCCTGGAATGCGGTGGTCAATTGCAACTGGAAGGTCGCGCTCGATGCCTTCCAGGAAACCTACCACGTCAACTACCTGCACGGCCGCTCGATCGCCTATGCGCTGCTGAAGGATGAGGACGGCAACCTGCACCCGATCGACGGTATCTGCGGTGACCTTCACCGCCGTCTGTCGATTGCCGGAGATCCGGATACCGTCTACGGAAATCCGCAAGCCGCGACCGCCGCCGCCGAGCAGGATGTGGGCGTCAACCAGACCGGCCACCGCATCGCCGCCAAGGCGCTGAAAGTGGCGCAGGGCGGCACCCGGTACGACCTGAGCGGCATCAAGCTGCCCGAGCTTCTGAACTGGACGAAACACCCGTCCTGGGCCTTCGACATCAACGTCGTCTTCCCGGATTTCTACCTGTCCTGCCGGCCGAACTATTTCCAGGCCTACAACTTCCGCCCGATCTCGCACGACAAGACGCTGTTCGAGGCGCGGGTCTACTACCCCGAGATGGTGACGGCGGGCGGGCGCTTCTATCAGGAATACATGAAGACGGCGCTGCGCGACGTCCTGCTCGAGGATCTGAGCACGCTGGAAACCACGCAAGCCGCCGCGGCGACCGGCGCCAAGCAGGAAATGATCATCCAGGATTTCGAGCTGATGGTGCGCCACCAGGCGGTGGCCATCGACCGGCTGATCGAAGAGGGGCTGCGCCGCGACGGCCAGCTCCAGGCCGCGGAATGAGGAACCAGTCCATGTCCAAACTCCCCCCTGAATTCGCCGCGCTCGAACCCTTTTCGGACTGGTGCCTGCCGCTGGAATCCCAGCGCAACCTGCGCCGCGTGAGCCTGGGTTTTGCCGAGATCAACGCCTTTGCCGAGGCGATGCTGCCCCAGGTCGAGGCGATCTGCGCCCATATCGACGCTCACCGCGCCGAGGATGGCAGCTACGACCGCGAAAGCCTAAACCTGTTCCACATGCTGCTGTCCCTGGCCGAAGTGGCCCCGGCCATCGAATCCTATGACCCCGAGGTCGAGGTGGTCGATGGCTACGACACCCGCAAGTTCGTCCCTGACGAGACGCACAAGCTGCGTCCCGCGATCTGAGGAAGCGTCCATGCCGCAATGCCAGCTGTTCTCCTTCCGGGAGGGCCTCGACGAGGTCGTGCCCGGCGGGCTCAGGATGAAAGCCGTGGTGGGCCAGTCGCTCAGCGTCGGGGTCGTCAATTTCTGCCTGCCCGGCGGCCCCGGCATTGCCGCCAAAGCCCATGCCCATGGCGAGGAGGCGACGCTGCAGATCCGGGGAGGCTGCACCGTCAACCTCGGCTGGTCGGTCGAGGCACCGGAAGCCTCGGTCGAGCTTGAGGAAGGCATCGTCATGCTGATGCCCGCCGAACAGCCCCATTCCGGGATCAACCGCTTCGACTCCGAGGGCGAATGCCTGCGGCTGAACGTGGTGACGCCGCCGCGCCAGGAATACGGCGCCAGCGGCAACGCCAAACCCTTCTACCCGGGCGCACCGGAGGCCAAGGCATGAGCTGCGAGATCCACGACAGCGGTCTGGGTGCCGCCCCCTTTGCCGTCCAGGGTGCCGCGCTCTCGGTCGCCATGGAACGTCTGCCGGTCGGTACATCGGCGGAGCTCTCGGCCCGGGGCGGGCCCGAGGAGATGGTCGCGCTGCTGGAAGGCAGCGCCACGCTCAGGGCCGACGATGGCGAGCATTCGCTGGTCCCCGGTACGGGCGTGCTGATCCCGGCTGGTTCGGCGCGCGAATGGACCATTCTGACCCCCGCCCTCGTGTACCGCGTCAGGGCCGCCGGATGAGCGTCGAAGACCGCCTCGCCCGGCTCGAGGCCCATGCAGACATCGAGGCCGTGATGCAGGTCTACGCGGCGGCGGCGGATGCGAAGTACACCGCCCGCCACCGCAAGGCCGCGCCCGACCGGGTGGCCGAGGCCGCGCGCGCGCAGGCTGCCTGTTTCACCCCGGACGCCGAATGGCAGGCCGGCGGGTTCGGCGGCAGCCTTCACGGCCGCGTGGCGATCGAGGATTTCTTCCGTGAAGGCCCTTGGTCCTTTGCCACCCATCTCTATGCGGCGCCGCAGATTCAGGTCGCCGGCACCATAGCCGAAGCCCGCTGGCGCCTGTGGGAGCTGGGCGTCCGCGACGAGCGCAACCCTGCCATCCAGGGCCATGTCACGCTGTTGACGGGCGTGGTCCGCCAGAGCTGGCACCGTCTGCCCGAAGGCTGGCGCATCGCCGTCATGGCCTTTGACCAGCTCCATGCCCTGACCCTTGCCACCGACACGGCGGCGCTCAGCTGCCTCATCCCCGCCGGAGACACCCCGTGACCGCAACCTGCCCCGCGCCGACTGCCGCGCCCGACCCGGCGCCCGCTGCTGCCTTCCCCATCGCCGACACGGCCTGCCGCGTCGTCTCGAACGAGCCGGTGAACGCCGAATACCGCCTACTGCTGGCCGAGGCCGGGCCCACCGCGCTGACCGCCGAAGCGGGTCAGTTCTTCCAGCTCAAATGCCCGCCGACGACACAGGACCACCCCTTCCTGCGCCGCCCGATGAGCGTCTATCGCATCGACCGGCAGAACGGGCAGATTGGCTTTCTCTACAAGGTGACCGGCAAGGGCACGCGCGGCCTGTCTACGCTGGTGCCCGGCGACAGGCTCGAGGCCATCGGTCCCCTGGGCCTGGGTTTCACCCTGCCCGCGGGGACAAAGCATGTCCTTCTGGTGGCCCGGGGCGTGGGGCTTGCCACGCTGACGCCGCTCGTGCAGATGGCCCGCGCTGCCGGGGCCGAGGTCACGGCGATCCTCAGCGCCCGCAATCCCGCCATGGTCATGTCGCGCGACGAGCTGGCGGCGCAGGGCGCCCGGGTCATCGAGGTCACGGATACAGCGGGCGACAGCGACATGGCGCAGGTCGAGGCGCTGCTGCGGCGCCTTCACGCCGAACAGCCCTTCGATTTCGCCGCCACCTGCGGCTCGAACCGCCTGCTGCAACTGACCAAGGCGCTGAGCGCCGAATGGCAGATCGCCGGACAGGCGGCCATGGAGGCCTTCATGGGCTGCGGCATGGGCATGTGCTATGCCTGCGTGCTGCCCGTGACCGCCCCCTCCGGCGAAACCATCTTCAAACGGGTCTGCCGCGAAGGACCTGTCTTCAGCATCGAGGAGGTCCAGTCATGGTAGACCTGTCCGTCCAGATCGGCAGCGTCTCGCTGCGCAACCCGGTGATGCCCGCCTCGGGGACCATCGCCGAAGGCTTTGCCGAGATCGTCGACCTCGGCCGGCTCGGTGCGATCGTGCTGAAGACCATCACCCCCGACATCCGCCAGGGCACCCAGCCGCCGCGGGTGGCCGAGTTCACGGATGCCACGCTGTTTTCCATCGGCATCCCCTCGAAGGGGCCGGACTACCTGCTTGATTCCACCCTGCCGGTCTATGCCGATTTCGGGGTGCCGGTGGTGGCCAGCGTCTCGGCCGACAGCGCCGAGGATTTCGGCACGCTCGCGGCCTATATCTCGGCCCCCGGTGTTGCGGCGATCGAGGCCAATGTCTCGTGCCCGAACCTGCGCGCCCATGGCCAGGCCTTCGGCATGGACCCCGAGGCCACGGCCGAGGTGATCCGTGCCATGAAGGCCAGGACCGACACGCCGATCTGGGCCAAGCTCACCCCCAATGTCGGCGACATCGCCCAAATCGCCCGGGCCGCCGAGGCCGCTGGCGCCGATGCGCTGGTGGTGTCGAACGCGCTCTTGGGCATGGCTGTCGATGCCGAGAACATGCGCCCCCGACTTGGCAATGTGATTGGCGGACTAACGGGCAACGCGGTCAAGCCGATCATCCTGCGCATGGTTCATCAGGTGGCGCAGGCGGTGTCGATCCCGATCATCGGCTGCGGCGGCATCGCCAACGGCGAGGATGCGGTGGAGTATCTGCTCGCCGGAGCGACTGCCGTGCAATTCGGCACCGTCAACTTCATCGAACCGGCGGCGATGGAGGAGGCCATCGCCTGGATCGAGGCCTATTGCCGCCGCCATGGCGTCACCGAGGTCCGCGCCCTGACTGGGGCCATGAGCCCCCGCCACGACCAGAAGTCGCCCCTGCAAAGCGCCGTTCTCTGAGGATCCGATGAGCGACTGGACCGAACTTTGCGCCGCCGACGCCCTGCCCGAGGGCGAGGCAAAGGGCTTCACCATCGACGGGCTCAGGCTCTGTGCGGTCAATGACGGGACCGGGATCTTCGTCGTCGCCGACCTCTGCACGCATGGGCAGGCCTATCTGTCCGACGGGTATTTCGACGCCGAGGAATGCGTCCTCGAATGTCCGCTGCACGGGGGGCTCTTCAGCTACCGCGATGGCTCGCCACAGGGCGACCCGGCGGAAAAGCCTGTTCGTTCCTTCCCCATCCGGGTCGAGGGCGGCCGCGTGATGGTGCAGCTATGAACCGGCGCGTCGTCATCCTCGGCGCCGGGGGCACCATCGCCATGGCGGGGGCGCATGCCTACGATTGGGTCGATTACGGCGATACCGGGATCATCAATCCGGTGGACGAGATCGTCGCCGGCATGGATTTCGGGCTTCCCGGGGTGACGCTGGACCTGCGCAGTTTCCGCATGCTGCCCTCGACCGGGATCACGCCCGAGGACTGGCTGGATCTCGCGCAGACCATCGACACGCTCTGTCACACGGACGCCCCCGCCGGGATCGTGGTGACCCACGGCACGGCGACGATGGAGGATACCGCCTTCTTCCTGCATCTCACGCAGCGGGTCGATGTGCCGGTGATCCTGACTGGCGCACAGCGGCCACCGAATACCGAAGGCTCTGACGCCGCCGCCAACATGCGCCACGCCATCGCGGTCGCCGCCAGTGGCACGCTGCCGGGCGGCGCCTATCTGGTGATGGACGCAAAGATCCTGCCCGCCGACCGCGCGTCCAAGACCGCGAACCACGCGCTCGATGCCTTCGAAGCGCCAGACGGCGGCCCCTTGGGAACGGTGAACGCCGACGGATCGCTGACCCTGTTCAATGCGCCGCTGCCCAGGCCGCATGTCTTCGCGCGGCCACGGGCGCCGCTGCCTCGGGTCGGTGTCGTCATCTCCTATCCAGGTGCCGGGGGCGAGGTGGTCGAGGCGCTGACCGCCTCGGGTGTTGCCGCATTGATCAGTGCCGGTTTCCCCCCCGGCCGCCCCACCCCCGGCGAGCGCGCGGCGATGCAGCGCGCCGCCGGGGCCGGGGTGCTGGTCGTGCAATCCTCGCGCGCGCCCCGGGGCCGGGTGCCCTTGCAGCGCTGGAATGAAGAGGCCGGGATCCTCTCGGGCGGCGGTCTGTCGCCCGCCAAGGCCCGGATCCTCGTGATGCTGGCCCTGGCCGAAGGGATGGCCCGGGACGAGATCCAGGACCTGCTTCTGTCCTGGTGACGCGATCTGCGGCTCGGGCCCATGTCGGGCGCTTAGGTGCGGGCTCGACATTCGGAAAGGAGCCCCTTGCCGATGGCCTGAACCGGCAGACAGCGCAGCCGCGCGGCGGTGGAGGGATAGCCTTCGCCCCGGCTCGGACCCGCAACGCCACTGATACACAGGACAAGGCCGGCGCAGGGTCGCCCTGCGCCGGCCTTTTGAGGGATGATCGGCTCAGCTGTGGTCGGGCTCGCGCTGCAGGATGACCTGCTCGCCCGTCACCCGTGCCGCCTGTCGGACCATCACCATCGCCACAACGATGATCAACGTGCCCGAGAGCGCCAGCACCACATGCGGTGCGACGGCGGCAACGGCGGCGCACAGGAACAGCGGTCGCAGCCAGAGAACGCGGGTATTGCCCGCGACCCCCTCGACCGAGACCGCCATGGCCGCGGTCGCGGCGACACCCCCAACCACCGCCAGCGTGTTGGCGAGGGGGTCCGCCAGCAGCATCAGACCAGGGTTCCAGACGAAGGCGAAGGGCATCAGAAAGCCCACGCTCGCAAGTTTCATCGCATCGAAGGCGATGCTGAACGGATCGGCCCGGGCTATCGCCGCTGCCGCCAGCGCCGCCACCGCGATGGGTGGTGTCAGGGCCGAGAGCACGGCAAAGACCAGCAGGAACATGTGGCTTTGCAGCAGCGGATAGCCGAGTGCCGCCAGCGCCGGCCCGACCAGAACCGCAGCCAGGATATAGGCCGAGGGCGTCGGCATCCCGAGGCCGAGGATGATCGTCACCACCGCGGCGATGACCAGCGTCAGCAGCGCATGCCCGCCGCTGACCGACAGGATGACGCTCGCCGCCTTCATGCCGAGCCCGGTCATCGTCAGCCCGCCGATCACCAGCCCGGCCGCGGCGCAGGCGCCGGCCACGGGCAGGATGCTCAGCGTCGTCTCGCCCAGCCCTTCGACGATCTTCCACAGCGTGAGCCGCGTGCTGGGCAGGATGGCCGAGGCCACGACGACCGACAGCACCCCCATGCCCGCCGTCAGGTTGGGTGAATAGCCCGCGACCAGGACGCCGACGATGATGGCGATGGGGATCAGGAACACCCAGCCGGTGCGGAAGGTCTCGGCCGCCGAGGGGATATCGCCCTCGGCCGGGCGCAGATCCTCGTTCACCGCGCGCAGATGCACCTGCAGGAACACGCCGAGGTAGTAGAGCAGCGCCGGAACCAGCGCCGCCATGATTACCTCGCGGTAGCCCACATTGGTGTATTCGGCGAGGATGAAAGCGGCCGAGCCCATGATCGGCGGCATCAGCGAACCGCCGGTCGAGGCCGCGACCTCGACGGCGCCGGCAAAGCGCGCCCGGTAGCCGAGCTTCTTCATCACCGGGATGGTGATCGAGCCGGTGGCCACCACATCCGAGGTGGGCGAGCCCGACATCGTGCCGTAGAGCCCCGAGGCGATCACCGCCACCTTGGCCGGGCCGCCGCGGGTGCGGCCGGTCAGCAGCGTGGCCAGCGAGAAGAAGAAATCGCCGCCGCCCGCCTTAGCCAGGAAGGTGCCGAACATGACGAAGAGGAAGACGTAGCTGGCGACCACCTTGATCGGCACGCCGAACAGGCCGTCGGTGGTGAAGACCAGGATATCCAGGAGATAAGAGAACTCGTCCACGCCGTGGCCGAAGGGCGGGGGCAGCAGGCTGCCGAAAAGATTGTAGGCCAGAAACAGGCTGACCACGAGGGTCAACGCCAGCCCGGTCGTGCGCCGCGTCGCCTCGAGCGTGAGCGCCAGCAGCAGGCTGCCGAAGGTGAATTGCGCCGGCGTCAGTGCGTCCAGCAGGCTGATCCGCAGCGAGATCGTCTCGGCCGAGGTGAAGAAGAAGATGCCGCAGGCCAGGCTCAGGCCGCTGAGCGCCCAGTCGTAGACCGGCACCCGGTCGGGCGCGTTCGGCGTGGCGCCGATGGCGATGAACAGCAGCGTGAAGATCCCGTTGACGAACAGGATCCCCAGGATCAGCGGGTCCGAGATGGTGAAGATGTTGGCGTAGATGACCCAGAGCGAGAACAGCGCCGCGGCAATGACCAGCAGCCTGTTCCAGCGGGCCGCAAACATGCGTCTGCGGCCCGTGGAAAGTAGCGCAGCCATCATTCCGCCAGCAACCCGGCTTCCCGGTAGGCCGCGGCCGCACCCGGGTGGAAGGGGATGACGCTGGGCGTGGCCAGCAGCTCGACCGTCAGATCGCCCATCGAGGAATGGACCGCGCGCATTTCGTCGAGGTGCTCGATCAGGGCGGCGGTGATCGTATGCGCCACCTCGTCGCTGAGCTGGTCATGGGTCAGCAGCAGCGCCCCCAGCGCGGAACTCGCCACATCGTTGGGCTGGTTGGAATAGCTGCCGCCGGGGATGATCATCCGGCCGGTGCCGTATTGGGCATTGGTGGCCTCGATCACCGCCTCGGGCACTTCCAGCAGCACGACATCGCTGTTCTCGTCGACGGCGCGGAAGCTCGAATGCAGTACGAAGATGCCGTTGGTGATCATGTCGAGGCGACCGTCCTGCATCAGCTCGGCCTGTTCGCTCGACCCGGCCCGCACCAGCTGCCCGCCATTGGCCGCCAGCGCCTCTTCGGTCACGCCCGCCTCGGCCAGCATGAAGAGCGCGAGGTCCGAGGTGATGTTGCCCGGCCGGTTGATCCCGATCCGCAAGGGCGCGCCGCTGGTGGCGATGTCGTCCAGGCTGTCGATGCCGTATTGTTCGGCGACACCGCGATCGAGGAAGAAATGCATCGGCGCCCAATTGTAGAGGTAGCCGATGGCGCGCAGGTTCTCGATCGGCTCGCGGAAGGGGGCGGTGCCGGCCAGGGCCACGGTCGCCTCGGCGTCATGGGCCAGACCCAGATCGACGCGGTGGCTGGACAGAAGGCCGATATTGGCGAAACCGCCGCCCGTGGATTGATAGGTCACGACCGAGGCGGGATCGGCCGCCTTGGCGACCCGGTCCAGCCCGACGCCGACCAGCGACCAGAGCCCGCCGGGGCTGGCGCCCGCCAGGTTGAGGTTCACCGCCTGGGCCTGGGCGCATCCGGCAGACAGGGCGACCGCGAGGGCGGTCACCAGGGGTTTGAAATTCATGTCATCCTCCCTTTCAGACATGGTCGTGGCGATGGACCGGCCCTGGTCGAGACACTCCTCCCGGGTGGTCCGGCTGCGTCTTCCCGTCTGATTCCCCGGCGCGCGTCGCATGGTGACACAGAGCGTCCGTGCAGGCGAAAAGATATAACTTAGACGTCTATTTTGTAGCGAGGAACCTTTCTTTGCGTCAAGGAGAAACACCGGGGACTTGACATTTTATCATTGTTTTTCATTGATCTACGCCGGATTCCGGCCGCCAAATGGACACCCCACCCGGCCGGCTTTCCCGGCAGGCGCTCCCCCTCCGCCCCGGCAGTGGCCGAGGCACTCCTTCCCTTGCGGTGCCCCCTATTCGGCGGCGGTGCTCGTGGCCTCGCGGACCAGCGTCCGCCAATCGACCTCTTTCGGATAGATCCCCTCGCGCGAGGCGATGCTCGCCTGCGGCGTGCGCGGCTCCTCGGTGCCGATGGCCCGCCCGCCCTCGGCGACGCTGCGCGCGGCATCGACCATCAGCCGGCGGAATTCGACGATGGCCAGATCCGAAGCGCCCAGCGTGTCCGAATGCCGCTCGACTCGCGGACCCATGCTGACCCACATGGCGATATCCTGGTTGGGAATCCCCTGGATGCCGGTGAAATTGCCCGCTGCCATCGCCTCGCGGTCCTGCAGGAAATCGTTCTCCAGCGTGCGGAGCGGGCGCCATTTCGGGTCCAGATCCTCGCCCGGAACGGCGTGGTTGAAACGGCGCCATTCCTCGGTCGTGGGCGTCTTGCGGGCGCCCCAGGCGATGAAGTGGAAGGCGGTTTCGGTGTCGTTGATCGGCACGATGACCGAGGCGACGTTATAAGCGTTGTTCGGCGGAATCAGCGAATAGAAGGGCGCAATGAATTCGGTGATGCGCAGGTAGTTATGCGTGGCCGCGTTGCGGATCGGGGTGCGGATTGCGGCGTAATGGAAGCCGTAGCGGGTCGTCTCGGTCTGCATCCGGGGCGAGCGGTCGGTCGACGGGCGATACCAGCTCTTGTCGTCGGCCGAGGCGCTTTCGACCCGCGCGGGCTTCATGTCCGAGGAATGCAGCGACGAGGAATGGGCGCTGTCGATCTGGCCCTCGTGGATCTGCGCCCAGTTCGCCGGAACCCTGATCTTTAGGATGGCGATATCGGTATTTGAGGTCGGGGCGAAGGCGGGCGGCATGAAGGCAGGCATCGCCTCCTTGTCGCCCAGCCAGGCCCAGACGAAGCCGCCCCATTCCTGCGTCGGATAGGCCCGCGCCTTGACCTTGTTCTTCAGGGGGCTGGCGTCGGGTTCCGAGGACATGGCGACCGTGTTGCCGTGAATGTCGAATTTCCAGCCGTGATAGAGGCAGCGCAGCCCGCATTCCTCGTTGCGGCCGTAAACCAGCGAGGCCTTGCGATGCGGGCAGAGTTCGTCCAGCAGGCCGAGCCGCCCTTCGGTATCGCGGAAGGCCACGTATTTCTCGCCCAGAACCTCGACCCGCAGCGGCTTGCCATCTGGCTCGGCCACTTCCTCGATCAGGCAGACCGGCACCCAGTGCTGGCGCATCAGCCGCGCCATCGGCGCGTCGCCGGTCACACGGGTCAGCAGGTCGTTCTCTTCTTGGGTCAGCATCGCTTGGGTCCTTCTGTTCCGCAACCGCCCGCCGGAAGGGGCGGCTGCAAGCCTGTTGACAGATAATACTTAGCTATCTAAGTCTTTCAAGGAATTTCTGAGCGGAGGATGCATGTTTGATTTTCCAATCGCGCTGACGGTGGCCGGACGGCGCGACCTGACGCCCTCGGTGGTGGAGTTCAGGCTGGTCCGCGCGGATGGTTCCGCCCTGCCCCCCTTCGCCGCGGGCGCCCACCTGACCCTGCGGACGCCTTCGGGCGCGATGCGGCGCTATTCGCTGGTCAACGAGGGCACGGCGCCGACCGACTACGTGATCGCCGTGAAGCGCGAACCCGACTCGCGCGGTGGCTCGCGGTCGATGCATGACGAGGCGCTCCCCGGCGTCACCCTCGACGTGACCGAGATGGAAAATACCTTCGCCCTGACCGAGGCCCCGGATTACCTGCTGGTCGCTGGCGGTATCGGCATCACGCCCCTTTATGCCATGGCGCAGGAGCTGGAGCGGCGGAGCAAGCCCTTCACCCTGATCTATTGCACCCGCAGCGCCGAGGAGACCGCCTATCGCGAGGAACTGGCGCAGGCCTTCGGCGCCCGGGTGCATTTTCACCATGACCAGGGCGATCCCGCGCAGGTCTATGATTTCTGGGACCATTTCGCCGAGCCCCGCCCGCAGCACGTCTTCTGCTGCGGCCCCAAACCGCTGATGGAGGAAATCGCCGCCCTGACCGGCCACTGGCCCGAGGGCCGGGTGCATTTCGAGGAATTCCGCCCGGTCGAGATCGTGCGCGCCACCGATCAGGCCTTCGAGGTGGAGCTGAAACGCTCGGGCCGGGTGATGAAAGTGCCCGCCGACCGCTCGATCCTGGAGGCCCTGCGCGAGGCGGGGGAGCGCACGGTCTCCTCCTGCGAAAGCGGCACCTGCGGGACCTGCAAGACCCGGCTGCTGGCGGGCGAGGCCGATCACCGCGACATGGTGCTGATGGACGAGGAAAAGCCCTCGCATATCATGATCTGCGTCTCGCGCAGTCAGGGCGGGAGGCTGGTCCTTGACCTCTGAGCCGATCCGTCTGGGTGTCGCTGGGCTGGGCCGCGCCTTCGTGCTGATGCTGCCCAGCCTCCGCGCCGATCCGCGGCTGCGGCTGGTCGCCGCCGCCAGCCCCTCCCCGCGCGAGGCCGCCGCCTTCACCGCGGAATTCGGCGGGCCCTGCCACGCCGATGTGGCCGCGCTCTGCGCCGATCCGGGGGTCGAGGCGGTCTATGTCGCCACCCCCCACGCCCTGCACCGCGCCCATGTGATCGCGGCGCTGGAAGCCGGCAAACATGTGCTGGTGGAAAAGCCGCTGGCGGTGACGCTGGCGGATGGCCTCGCCATGGTCGAGGCGGCGCGAAAGGCGAACCGGCATCTGATCGTCGGCCCCAGCCACAGTTTCGACGCGCCGGTCGCCCTGGCCCGCCAGATCATCGACAGCGGCGAATTCGGCCGGCTGCGCATGGTGCAGGCGCTGAACTACACCGATTTCCTCTATCGACCGCGCAGGCCCGAGGAATTGCGCTCGGACCAAGGCGGCGGCGTCATCTTCAGCCAGGGCATACATCAAATCGATATCGTGCGCCTGCTGGCCGGGGGGATGGTCACGCAGGTCAGCGCCATGACCGGCGCCTGGGACCCGCAACGGCCCGGTGAAGGCGCCTATGCCGCGCTGATGCACTTCGCCGACGGCGCCTTCGCCTCGCTCAGCTATTCCGGCATGGCGCATTTCGATAGCGACGTCTGGATGGGCAATGTGGGGGAGCTGGGCCACGACAAGCCCGCCGACAGCTACGGCGCGGCTCGGCGGGCACTGGCAAGCGCCGCCCCTGCTGACGAGATCGCGCTGAAAGAGGCCCGCACCTTCGGCGGCGGCCATCAGCCCGCGCCCGCGCAGCATCACGAACATTTCGGGCCGATCCTCGCGCTTTGCGACCGGGCCGACCTGCGGCTCACCCCCGACGGGGTCGAAGTCTCGGCCAACACGAGGCGCGAGTTTCGTCGCTGCCCCCTGAGCGCCGCAACCCGCGCGCCGGTCCTCGACGCGCTGGTCGCCGCGCTGCGCGAAGGCCGCACGCCCGTTCAGACCGGGGCCTGGGGCCTCGCCAGCCTCGAGGTCTGCCACGCGATCATCGCCTCGGCTGCCAGCGGCCAGCCGCAGCGCCTTCACCATCAGATCACCACAGGGATGGAAACATGACCACGCTTTCGCTTTCGCTCGCAATGGGGGATTACGACCGCACCCGCCCTCTCGTTGACGGGCGCGTCGCCATCGACGGCGTGTCGCCGATCCCGATGCTGCTGAGCCCGGAAGAAATGTTCTTCCGCGCCTTCCGCCATAAGGCCTTCGATATCTGCGAGTTGTCGCTGTCGTCCTACGCGATCTCGGTTGCCCGGGGGGATGCGCATTACGTCGCCGTGCCGGTCTATCTGAGCCGGGCGTTCCGCCACACCTCAGTCTATATCCGCTCCGACCGTGGGATTCGGGCGCCCGCCGACCTCAAGGGGAGGCGGATCGGCATCGCCGAGTATCAGCTGACGGCGAATGTCTGGGTGCGTGGGATCCTTGAGGAACATTACGGCCTCGACCCGGCCGAGGTTCAGTGGGTGCGGGGTGGCATGAACACCCCGGGAAGGCCGGAGAAGATCAAGGTCGTGCTGCCCGACACCATCCACATGGAGGCCGCGCCAGACGGGCGCTCGCTCAACGACCTGCTGGTCGCAGGCGAGATCGACGGCTTCATCGGCCCGCGCGCGCCCCGCTGCCACGACGAAGGACATCCGCTGATCGGGCGGCTCTGGTCCGATACCGTGGCCGAAGCCTCGGACTATTTCGCGAAAACCGGAATCTTTCCGATCATGCATGTGCTGGGCCTGCGCCGCAGTCTGGCCGAGGCGCATCCCTGGCTGCCCGGCGCGCTGGTCAAGGCCTTCACCCGTGCCCGCGACCTGGCGCAGGAGGCGCTTGCCGATACCTCTGCCACCAAGGTCACCATGCCCTTCGTCGAGGACACGCTGGCGCGCGCGCGGCGGCTGATGGGTCCCGATCCCTGGAGCTATGGTCTGGGTCAGAACCGCGCGGTGCTGGACACCTTCCTGCGCTATCATCATGAACAAGGTCTCTCGCCCCGCCGCGTCACGCCTGAAGAGCTGTTCCACCCCGCCTCGGTCGAAAGCTACAGCTTGTGAAGGTGTCCATGCACGAGAACTTCCGCCCCGGTGAACTGGTCGAGATCGCCCTGCCCGACCGCCTGGCGCATGTGCAGGTGACGCATCTGCACGCCAGCTATCCGCCGGTGGTGCGGGTGCTGGAGAATCGCCCTGGGGCCCGGTCGGGCGATCCGGCCACCATCGCGGCGGGAGCTACGGCCTTTACCGCGATGCTACCGCTGGGGGCGGTCCTGATGCGGCTGGGGCTGCGGGCGACCCGGCTGGGCGTGCAGACGATCCCGGCCAGTGACGCGGGTTTCCCCACCTTCCGCATGCCGATCCGGGGCCGGTCGGGCGAGGTGTTGTACTGGTGGCTGTGGGATGGCACTTCCCTGCGCTACGAGGTGGCGCCCGGCACGGATCTGGATGCCCTTCCCCTGCGCGAAGTCATGAGCGCCGAGGATTTCCTCGCGGGTCTGACGCGCTGAACCCCGACGGCCTCAGCCCACAAGAAAGCGGTGAAAGCGCCGGTGCAGCCAGGGGAGCGTCCAGGCGGTGTTGATCCCGGTCAGCACCAGCGCCACCACCAGCAGGGACAGCGGCCGCGGGAGCCCGCCGATCAGCGGGTCCAGCCCGTAAACCAGCAGAACCAGCGCCGGAAAGACCGCCAGAAACGCGATGAGCCATCGCTTGTGGAAGGGAACCGGGCGCGGCGCCGAGGTCAGATCCGGCTGTACCTCGGCGAGTCCGGCCAGCGCCTGCCGCAGTGTCGCGCCGCTGACTCCCTCCGCCAGAACCAGCCAATGCCCGTCGATCCGGCACCACTCCCGGGCGGGCGTAGCCGCCGGGTTCAGCGCGGTCAGGATGGCAAAAACCCGGTCACGGTTGGCGAGGGGAACGAGGAGGGGGACGGGTTTCATGCGCAGGCTCGACGAGAGGCGGGTTCGGTCGGCGCGGTTGCCGTGTCATAGATTCGATATCTAAGTATTAGCAACCCGCCCCCCAGTCAAGTTGTCTTCCCATCCGACAGGCCCGGCAGAAAATACCCGGTGCGCCCGGTCCTGATGTCCAGTAAGTTGAAGACCTTGTGACATTTAACCGGGATCAGGCCATGCAGGACGGCGCATCAGAGCTGCACGATGACGAGAGGCTGGCGCGACTGATCCGGCTATCCGCGCGCGGGTTCAACCGGGCGCTGTCGTTGCGGTTGCAGCAGCATGATGTGACGTTCGGGCAATGGATCTTCCTGCGCATCCTCTGGGTCGAGGACGGGCTATCGCAGCGCGAACTCAGCCAGCGCGCCAATGTGACCGAGCCCACGACCCACACCGCGTTGAAAAAGCTGGAGCTCCAGGGGCTGATCCGGCGCGAGAACCCCGACGACAACCGCCGCCGCCAGCACACCTATCTGACCGAGCAGGGCAAGGCCCTGCGCGCGGTTCTCGAACCGCTGGCTATCGAGGCCAACGAAGTCGCCGCCGAGGGACTGTCTGCCACCGAGCGCGAGGATTTCCGCCGCTATCTTCTGATCCTGATCCGCAATCTGGAACGCGACGAGGCCGAGGCTTCGAAGCAGGGCCTGAAAGTGCCGCCAAAACGGGGTTGGACCGGCGACGTCTGAGACGCTCTCAGCCGTTGACCCGTCAGGATTCCACCCAGGAATCCCCTGTTCACGACTAATCGCTCGGTCCGAAAGACTCCTCTGGCTTCATTCTAGGTGACACGTCGGTGGCGCGCGCCGGTTTGACCAGCATGAGCGGGACTTCTTGCCGATAGCGACGGCAATAGGTGTGGACCGCCCTGCCTGCAGAGGCCAAGGTCCAAACGGCCCTTCAGAAGAAGTCTGCAATCGCTTGGACGATTGGCTGGAGATCCGGGCTTTGAGCCCGCGAGCCGGACCAGAACAGAAACAGATCGGCGGCAGCGCTGGGGGAGGAAATCGGCAGCGTGACCAAGGCGCCCCCGTCATAGCTGATGTGTCCTGGCGGATTGGAATAGCTGATGCCGATGCCCATGCCATGCGCGGCGAAGGATCGCATCAATTCCAGCGACGAGGCCCGATGCGCGATCCTGGGCGCCAGGTTGAGGGCGTCGAACAGCGACTGGATATACCCGACAGACAGCCCCTCGCTCGACAGGATGAGCGGATGATCGGCGATCTGCTCCAGTGTCAGGGAGGGCTGGTCTGCCAGCGGGTGCCCCTGGGGCAGGAAAGCCACGGGCACCACGCTCCGCAGCTTCAGGCGCTCGAAGCGGCCCTCGAAACCGATGTCGTAGGAGAGGGCGACATCGGCCTTTCCTTCGGCCAGGTCGCGGGAGAGACTGGCAAAGCGCCCCTCCTGCCCGCGGAACGCCTGTGCCGGGACCTGCCGCTGCAGGACGTCGAGGATCGGGGCCAGATACCACGGCGCGATATCTTCGAAGCATCCTACGACGACGGGGCGGTTGGCATCGGACGCCTTCTCGATTTCCTGCGCCAGCGCGAGCAGGTCGCGCGCCCGTTCCACCAGCCGATGCCCGAAGGGGGTGACGACGATCACCGACCCCTTGCGGCGCAGGAAGATCCTCTCGCCCAGGATCTCCTCGACACGGCTGATCGCCACCGAGAGCGAGGGCTGCGACACATGCAGGCGCGCCGCCGCGGCGGTGACACTGCGCGCCTCGGCGACGGCGACGATGTATTCGTACTGGCGCAGGGTTATGGATAGCATGACACTATTTATTCTATGAAGATATATGATTGGAAACTAAATTCTCGCCCGTCTACCGTCGGCACGCAAAAGGAGACACGCGATGCATGACCTGGTGACACAAGCGGATATCGATGCCTTCCAGCGCGACGGGGTTGTCCTGATCAAGGGGTTGTTCAGGGACCATGTCGACGGTCTGCGCCGAGGCATCGAGCGCAACATGGCTGAGCCCGGCCCCTATGCCGCCGAGAACCTCAAGGCAGGGGAGGGCGGGCGGTTCTTTGACGATTACTGCAACTGGACCCGCATCCCCGAATTCGAACAGGCCATTCGCCATTCACCGGCCGCCGAGGTCGCCGCGGACCTCATGCAATCGCGGCAGGTCCAGATGTTCCACGACCACGTGCTGGTCAAGGAACCCGGCACCTCGAAGCCGACGCCCTGGCATCAGGACGGCCCCTATTACTTCGTCGAGGGCAAGCAGACCGTCAGCTTCTGGTCGCCGATGGACCCCGTGCGCGAGGCCAGCCTGCGTTGCGTGGCGGGCAGTCATGCCTGGGAGAAGCCCGTGCTGCCCACGCGCTGGCTGGCCGAGACCAGCTTCTACCCCGAGGATGACGCCTACATGCCGGTGCCGGATCCCGATGCCGAGGGCATGGACATCCGGGAATGGCACATGGAGCCGGGGGATGCGGTCGCCTTCAACTACGGCATCCTTCACGGCGCGCGGGGCAACACCACCCAAAGCCGCCGCCGGGCTTTCTCGCTGCGGCTGGTGGGCGATGACGCGCGCTATGTCGAGCGGCCGGGCCGGACCTCGCCCCCCTATCCCGGGCACGGCATGACCCCGGGACAGGTGCTGCGCGAGGATTGGTTCCCGATCCTCTATCGGCGGTAGGCCGGACCGGGCGCCCTGCTTCTGCGCCGTCAGGCGAGGAAGAAGGCGATGGTCATCGCCGCGCCCACCAGCGTGATGAACCAGCGCAACAGATCCGTGCGCAAGATGCGGCGGCTCAACCGGGCTCCGGCATAGCCGCCCGCCGTCGCACTCACCGCCAGGATCAGCGCCTGCTCCCAGGCGATCAGTCCGGCCCAGACGAAGGCTGCAGCCGAGATCAGCGACAATACCGCTGACAGGAGGTTCTTCAGGCCGTTCATGCCGTGCAGGTCGGTGTGGCCCAGCAGGCTAAAGGCCGCGAGCAGCATGATCCCGAGACCGCCGTTGAAGTACCCGCCATAGACGGACACGGCGAGGATTGCCGCGCCCGAGACGACCGGCCCCGCCGCACCGCCCCCTCGCTGGCGCAGGGCTTTCAGCAGAAGCGGACCGGTGGCGAAGAGCAGGGTTGCCAGCAGCAGCAGCCAGGGCACGATCCACAGAAAGGTCTCGCCCGGCGTCACGATCAACAAGAGCGCGCCGAGAATGCTGCCGAGGGCCGCGAGGCCGAGGATCGCGCGCAGTCCCAACGCCCCTTCGGCCCTCATATCCCCTCGAAACGCCCAGGCACTGCTCAGATACCCTGGCAGCGCGCTCAGCGTCGCGGTGGCATTCGCGGCAACCGGAGGCACGCCCACGTAGATGAGCGCCGGAAGGCTCAGGAAGGTGCCGCCGCCTGCCACGGCATTGAGAAGGCCCGCGGCACCGCCAGCCAGGCAGAGCAAAAGCAGCTCGGTCATCGCGTCTAGCATCCCGTTCATGGTTCGCGCCGGTCCTTGCGTCCTTTGCAATTGGTCTGCAAATTGGTTCGCAAAGGAGGCACCCGTGGCAAGACATTCCGCGACGGATATCCAGCGCCATCTGTTTGCACTGGTGGAAGAGCTGACGCCGGGCGAACGCCTGCCGCCAGAGCGCGAGCTGGCAGCGCGCCTCGGCTGTTCCCGGCAGACGCTCAGGGCGGGCCTGTTCAGCCTCGAGCAAGACGGCAGGATCTGGCGCCATGTCGGCCAGGGGACATTCTGCGGCACGCGGCCGCGCCACCTGCCGGTTCGCGATACGCTGCTGATCGAGGGCGCGACACCCCCCGATGTCCTCCAGGCGCGCCTGCTGCTGGAACCGATGGTCGCTGCTGCAGCGGCGCGGCTGGCGGAACCTGCCGACGTGGCCCACCTGCGTGCGAAGGTCGACGCCGGGCGCAAGGCTCGTGATCGTGCTGCCTGCGAACAGGCAGATGACGCGTTTCACCGGGCGCTGGCGCAGATCTCCGGCAATCCGATCCTGGTGGGCTTCCTCAACTACCTTTCCGGCGTGCGTCGCCGGGTGGCCTGGCAGCGGGAATGGGAGGCGACCTACCGACGCATCGGCACCGCGGCATTTCAGACCCTGCACAGCGATCAACACCGACGGATTGTCGACGCGATCGAAGCGCGCGATCCGGGCGCGGCCGCATCCTCCATGACCGAGCACCTGGAAACCATCAGGACCGATATGACGGGAGGCCGCTGACCGGCCGCCTTATGGGCGGGTCAGCGGCAGGGTTGCACGGGTCGAAGGCTGCACCCACCCCGCCCGACGGCCGAGGCGACACGAAGCCTCGCGCTGAGACTGGGACCGCGCTGCAGCCCCATCAAGTCAGTCCTCCGGGTCTGGTTGCGTGACGCTGAGAATCGTCAGCATGCGCCGCTCGTTGTCCCGCGTGTCCCAGTAGAAACTAGCCCCCTCGGCAAGACCCAGCAGGGCGACCCCGATCGGCGTCGTCACCGAAACGCGCATCCGGGCGATATCCGCCTCTTCGGGATAGACCAGCGTCACGGTCTTTTCCTGTCCGGTGTTCTCGTCACGGAAGACGACGGTGCTGCCCATGCCGACCACGTCCTTCGGCATCTTGTCGGCGGCGACGATGCGCGCGCGGCCGATCTCTTCGTACAGACGGTCAGCGAGAGCAGGATGGCGGCGCAGCATACCATCGGCCAGCCCCTCCAGATGCGCGAGGCTTTCCTCGCTGATGACGATCCGGGGGTTCTTCTTGGCCGGGCTTTTCACGGCTTGGGCGGTGGTGGACATGGTAATTTTCCTTGTGTTCACGGGTAATGTCGGAGGATGGCGCGGCGCCTCGGCCACGCTGGTCACGCAGAGACGGCCGATGCGGCCATCCTCGAAAAGCAGCGGTGCCCGCCGACCGACGCGCATGCCGATCAATGTGGCCCCCAGAAGCGAGGCAACGGGGATCGCGCCCTCGGGCAGGCCGGGAACGAGGCGATGCACCAGCAGGCCGGTCCGGGGCGCGCCGCCGTCGATGGTGAAGCTGACACGCGCGCCGCCCACCACCAGATCGCGATCGTGCACATCGTCCGCCGGACGGGTGTTCATCAGCTTGCTCGCCAGCACATAGGCAAGCAGTTTCGAGCCTGTGCCCCGTCCGCCTTCGCAGGCCTCAAGATGTTCCAGCAGGGCCCGATAGTCCGCAGAGGGCAGATTGACCGGGATGTGGCGAAGTTCTCTGCGCAGAGATCGGGATGCAAGCGCCGACTGGGTTGAAGGATTGACGCCGACCATAAGTCCTCCTCGGGTGCAAGGCACCGCGTTCACGTTTCATGACGGAGAGGAGACCCCGGGAGGTATGGCAGGCGCGAACGCGCCTAGACCGCCCGGGGAAGCGGGCGGTTCAGCAGACGAAATCGGAAATGATCAGCGTGCTTGGCCATGCAGAACAGGTAGGGATTGCCACCCCGCGCGTCAATGCCGACAGGCCCTGATCGGCTGGTTTGAGCCAGACTTTGGGCGATTTCCCGAGGCCAGAGAGGGAAAGCCGGTGCCGCCCGTCTTTGCCGCGGCCCTCACCAGTCGGAAGAAAGTTTTCATGAGACGGGTATTTTGCCCCCCTTCCCCCGTTCCCCTTGCTGAAATTGTCGGCTAAGCGAGCAAAATGCAGGCATCCTGAAAAACGATCCAGAAGGCAGCACCGTGAATACCATCGACGAGAAACTCCGCCCGATCCTTGCCGACGTCATCCGACGCAACGCGGGGGAGCCGGAATTTCACCAAGCCGTCCACGAGGTTCTGGAAAGCCTCGGTCGGGTGGTCGCCAAGCATCCCGACTACCTCGACCAGGCGCTGATCGAGCGCATCTGCGAGCCCGAACGCCAGATCATCTTCCGTATTCCGTGGGTCGATGACCGGGGGCAGGTGCAGATCAACCGCGGCTTCCGCGTACAATTCAACTCGGCGCTTGGCCCCTACAAGGGCGGTATGCGCTTCCACCCGTCAGTGAATGTCGGAATCATCAAGTTCCTCGGCTTCGAGCAGACGTTCAAGAACGCGCTGACCGGCATGCCGATCGGTGGCGGCAAGGGCGGATCGGACTTCGACCCCAAGGGCCGTTCGGATGCCGAGATCATGCGATTCTGCCAGTCTCTCATGACCGAACTGCACCGCCATCTTGGTGAGCAGACCGATGTGCCTGCGGGCGATATCGGTGTGGGCGGGCGCGAGATCGGCTATATGTTCGGTCAATACAAACGCCTGAACAACCGTTTCGAGGCCGGTGTCTTCACCGGAAAGGCGCTTGCCTACGGCGGGTCCCGCGCCCGGACCGAAGCGACGGGCTATGGCAACACCTATTTCGTGCAGGCAATGCTGCAGACGAAGGGAACCGATTTCGACGGCAAGAAGGTCGTGGTCTCGGGCTCGGGCAACGTGGCGATCTACACGATCGAAAAGGTGCAATCCTTCGGCGGCAAGGTCATCGCCTGTTCCGACAGCTCAGGCTATGTGGTGGACGAGGCCGGGATCGATCTGAATCTGATCAAGGACATCAAGAATGTCCGGCGCGAACGAATCTCGGAATACGCCCGCCGCAAAGGCGAGGGCGCGCATTTCATCGCCGCAGGCGCGGGCTCGATCTGGGATACGCCCTGCGATGTGGCGATGCCCTCGGCGACGCAGAACGAACTCTCCGGCAAGGATGCGGCCAGCCTGATCAAGAACGGTGTGATCGCCGTTGGCGAAGGCGCGAACATGCCGTCGACCCCCGAAGCGATCAAGGCGTTCCAGGACGCGGGCGTGATGTTCGCTCCCGGCAAGGCCGCCAATGCCGGCGGGGTCGCTACCTCGGCACTGGAAATGCAGCAGAACGCCAGCCGCGACAGCTGGAGCTTCGAGCAGACCGAGGCGCGGCTGGCCTCGATCATGCGCGGCATCCACGACACCTGCCACCAGACAGCCGAGGAATACGGCGCGCCGGGTGACTACGTGCTGGGTGCCAATATCGCGGGCTTCGTGCGGGTTGCGGAATCGATGCGCATGCTGGGCGTGATCTGAGCATGGAACCGGGACGCCGCCAGGGCGGAGGAACGGCGCTGCTTGCCCGTTGCCTCGCTTGGCTGCGTCCCTTCGGCCCGGTCATCGGACCGACCGGCCTGCCGGAGATGGCCGCCGGGGCTGCAGGGGCCGGGCTGGCGCTGCTGGTCTGTGCGGGGCTCCTCTGGGGCGCAGCGGTCGATTTCGCCACCGGCGCGTTCCTGATCGCGCCGATGGGGGCGAGTGCGGTGATCCTGTTCGCCTTGCCGAACAGCCCGCTCGCCCAACCCTGGTCCGCGATTGTCGGCAACAGCCTCTCGGCGCTGGTGGCGCTTGGCGTGCATCAGCTGGCCCTGGACCCGGCGCTGGCGATCGGGATCTCGGCCTGTCTGGCCCTTCTGGTGATGTTCCTCAGCCGGTCCCTGCATCCGCCGGGTGGCGCTGTGGCGCTGACCGCGGCGATGAACCCCGCGATGCTGGAGGCGATGGGCCTGCGCTTCGTGCTGCTTCCGGTCCTTCTGGGGACCGTCTCGCTGGTGCTCATGGCGCTGGCCTGGCACCGGCTGACCGGAAGGGTCTATCCGTTTCGCCAGCCGCACGAGGCAGGGCCGCATGCCACCGCCGACAAGGCGGCGGAGCAACGGCTTGGTCTCGCCCCGGAAGAGCTGGCCCGGATCCTCGCCGACTATCGCCAGTCGGCCAACCTCGGGGTCGAGGATCTGTCCCGTCTGATCGCCGCGGCCGAGCAGGTTGCGGCGGGCCATTCCCTGGGTGCGATGACCTGCGAGGAGATCATGTCGCGCGACCTGGTCACCGTGCGCCCTGATGCGCGCAGCGCCACCGTTGCGGATCTGTTTCGCAAGCACGGGTTCACCTCGATCCCGGTGGTGGATGGGAAGGGCGTGATGCTGGGCGTGATCTTTCAACTGGATCTGATCCGTCGGGCCAGACGCGATGCGCTGCGCAGACGCAGCCGGTTCGGGGGCGCGATGGCTGTTGTCGGGGGCGACGCATCGATGGGCCTCCTGCGCGCCACCGAAATCATGACCACCACGCTGCCGACCGCGACCCGCGGTACGCTTGTCGCGACGATCCTGCCCCTGTTGTCCGATGGCGGGACCGAAGCCGTTCCGGTGATGGAGGCAGACCGGATCGTCGGCATCGTTACCAGAACGGACATGCTGTCGGCCTTGGCCCGATCAACGGCGCGGAGCATTAGCTGACAGAAGCTCTAAGGGGGGCTACGAGCGGGCAACCAGGCCGCTATCGACTTGATTTGTCAGTACATCGTCCGCAACCATGCAAAGATGATGATCGGTCTTTCTAGGCGGTCTGGAGATCCTACGGGCAGTGCGTCGGCCGTTTCTTCGAGGTCTGCGGGCCGAGGGCTCGCCCTCGTGTTCGAGCAGCACAAAGATCCGCCCCTCTCGGCAGATTTGCTACAAAAATCGCCTGCCGGGCAGTGGATACCCGAACCGGCGCCGTTCTTTGGCCAGATCACACAACCGACCCCACAGCGCTGTATCCGGGGCATGCTGCGATTAGGAGCGGACCGTCTTCCGATCCGCCCCGGTAAATCTGACACGCCCGTCGTTCTGCAGCCCGAACTGGGTCTTCAGATGCGCGACACCTTCGCGCTTCACGCCGGGCGTCATCGCGGACATCGGAATCCCTGAGTACTTCGCCTTCCAGACATAGAACGCGCCCTCCGACGTCCCGCGCTTGCGGCATAGATCGGCGCACTTCGCACAGGCATCATGTTCCGCTAGAATGCGGATGGTCTGTTCTTCTGTCCGTCGGGCCTTATTCGAAGCACCTCTAGTCGCAGTTGGAGGAACAATCCCGCGGCAGGTCAGCAGGTCAAAGGATCAAGGCACGCATGATCTGCAACGCAGCGCCGCGGGTGCAGCAGCCTCCCCCGCCAGTACTATACGCAGTGCGGCGCTTCCTCGCAGGGTCTGACTGCCAAGACAACAGACCGGCTGCGAGGTCACACAGTGCTAAAGCAAGGATCTACTCCTCGGGTTCGACCTGTTCGCCGCGCAGAGTGGCCTGCATGAAGCGCAACTTCTTCAGCAGCGCCTGCATCCCGGCGACGTCCAGACGGGTCGTGTTGTGCGAGTTGTACTCGACCGATTGAGAGATCTCGATCTGGCCGCGCTCAACATACTTGCCATAGTTCAGATCCCGCAGATCCGGCGGCACGCGATAGTAGCCACCCAGGTCCTCAGCGGCGACCATTTCCTCACGGCTCAACAGCACTTCGAACAGCTTCTCACCATGCCGGGTGCCGATGGTGTTCACCGGGTGGTCAGGCACGCCGAGGAGGCCGGTCAGCGCATTCGCCAACGTCTCGATGGTGGCAGCGGGCGCCTTCTGGACAAAGATTTCGCCCGGATTGCCGTGCTCGAACGCGTAGAGGACCAGATCGACCGCGTCATCGAGCGTCATCATGAACCGCGTCATCGAACCGTCGGTCAGGGTGATCGGCTCGCCGGCTCGGATCTGATGGGTGAAGAGCGGAATAACCGAGCCGCGGGAGGCCATGACATTGCCATACCGGGTGGTGCAGATCACCGTATCGCTGCTCGACCGGGATTTGGCGACGATCACCTTTTCCATCATCGCCTTGCTGATACCCATGGCGTTGATCGGGTAGACAGCCTTGTCGGTGCTGAGACAGACCACCCGCTTGACACCACAGTTGATCGCGGATTCCAGAACGTTTTCCGTTCCGAGGATATTGGTCTTGACCGCTTCCATGGGGTGGAATTCACAGGACGGCACCTGCTTGAGCGCCGCGGCGTGGTAAATGTAGTCGACGCCGCGCACCGCATTCAGGATCGACTGATAGTCGCGGACATCGCCGATATAGAACTTCAGCTTGGGGCTGTTGTACTTCTTCCGCATATCATCCTGCTTCTTCTCGTCGCGGCTGAAGATACGGATCTCCTTCAGGTCGGAATCGAGGAAGCGGCGTAGAACGGCATTGCCGAACGAACCGGTGCCGCCGGTAATGAGCAGGGTCTTGTTGGTGAACATTCTCGAATTCATTGGCTCTGGGCTCCCGAGACCAAAATAGATTGAAGGTCCCTATGAGGATAAGCATCCAATAGAGATCCGTTTGTGGCATTCACTATCCGGATACCATTTTCCGCTGCAAGCCGAGCAATGAGGTAGTGAAATGTCGTAGTTATATGGTACTCTTTGAGGTAGAACGCAAGATTATAGGATCTTAGCATCGCCACCTCATCACTATCATCATACGAGTGCATGTTTGATCGGGACGCAAAAAGATTGTAATCACACCCCAGAAGATATATCTCCCTGAAACCCATGTAAATGGCCGAAATCAGCGCCAAGCCAACGACATTCATGGTTATCGAGAGATTACCTGATAGATTTGACCTCATTCGGTCAACAGGGTAGTTTTTCGCATACACCAATAGCCTTCTTGCTTCGCCTGGGACATAATTTTTTGCCCTCACATCCGTAATGAAAATTGGTGGCGATTGGGAATATTTTCTCAGGATGGCGCTATATGTGAAGCTTAGCTTACCCCAGTAGCTGTTGTCAGCCAGGACATAGTATGTCGGCGCTAGTGATGAGAAGTTCTCCACCCTATAGAATGAGTTCACCGCAAATGTGAATTCCTCTTTCAGCGAACTCACCTCCTCGGGCGAGATTCCCGCTAGGGATGGACCCGTACCAAGAATGAAGCACCTCTGATCCTTATGAATCCCCTGATAGTTACGGTTCCCACGTATTTCCTTACGTATCTGAGGCCGAACAGCAAGAAGAGCATCGCTAGCGACATTAAACGCCCTAAAAGCAAACTTGTTTGCCTTCTCATGCGCAGAAAAGAACGACATCCCATTTCCCCTTCCATTCCAGTCAACGTAGCTAGCCTCTGAGCGCGACTGTCTAAGGCGCCCTTGTATTCACTCGCAACAGAACAATGAAGATGCATGAGAATATAGCGACATCCAATGGCCCGTGAAACGCGGTAGAGTCAAAAAATGACCTGAACATTGATACAAGAAGGGCAAGTGAAGCGTAGTGGTTGCCACTCCATGTCAACTTCCAAAATGAATAAATTGCCAGTGACAGGAAGAGAAGGATGCCCAAAAGGCCGAAAGACAGATGCAAGCTTATATAGGCATTGTGCGGATTTCCATCGAGCGCAACGATGGCCTGAACGCCTTCAGCAGGTGGCGCGAATAGAAGGTAGCCAATTCTTTCTGTTACCTGCCCAATATACTCCGATATTACGAGTTCTCGGGCGTCTGGACCGCTATCTGACAGCCGTTCGAAGCGCTCTATCCCGGTGGAGAGCGTTTCGACAAGATTCTGCGCCTGAGGAATCATAAGGATTGAGATCGCAACGACGACGGCAGCCATTGCAAACTTGATCCTATTCCCCGCTTTAGAAAGGAAAACGGTTCCGGCGAGAACGATGATCGAGCTGATAATGCCAGACCTCCCGATGCCCCAGAGACACACAAGAGCCATGGATATTGGCACCACCGAACGAGGCTGCAATCTATTCCGGCCACAGGAAATATAATAGAGCGAAACCGACAGAACCATCAAGGTGGAAATGTAGTTTCGACTAATCGAAAATACCTCCTCCGGATCCACGCCGGAGACCCCATGAGCCACGAAGATAAGTACCAGAACCAGTGTAACAACCAAGTACAATCTTGCCGGCAAAGGCGATCTTGCGATTGCCCAAGCATAACCCATATTCGCAGAAAATTGTAACGCAGATATCACAGAAAAATTATTTCCGGCGATGCTATTTACGAGCGAGAGCGTAAGAAATGCGGCCATCACAAGAGAAATCGAGACATTGAATGAGCCGATTGACGCTGCCAAGACTGCATATGCGGACCCAATAGCTAAAATGAGCACGGCTACCAAGAGCTGGGCGTTGGGATTCACCACATAGAATCGCGCAAAGCTCAGCAAGATAAAGATTGGTCCCGCGAGCTCAAAAATGGAAGAGATCCTGAGCCTCATCACTCGGCCCTATACGATATCATCCCAGGTCACCGCCGTATGCTTAGCCACATCCCGTGTAACGCGCTGCCCCAAGACGGCGTCCAGATGCTTGGGCGCCAATCCATAGCCCGGGCGAACGCTGCGCACCGCGTCGGCGGTGATGACCTCGCCAGCCGCCAGATCCTTCACGAAATACAGCGAGCGGCGGAATTGCACGTTACCCTGCTCGCTCGACTTGCGGCCATAGTCAACCTGGCCAAGCGCCTGCCAGGCCGTACGCGCGCCGCTGCACAGTGCCGCCATCTCGGCCGGCTCCAGCGAGAAGCTGTCGTCCGGGCCCCCGCCGTTGCGGTCCAGGGTAAAATGCTTCTCGATGATCGAAGCCCCCAGCGCCACACTGGCGATGGCGGTGGTATTGTCCAGGGTATGATCCGACAGGCCGGTGACCAGCCCGAAACGCTCGATCATATCGGGAATGGTGTGCAGGTTGTAATCCTCGGGCGGCGCGGGATAGCCCGAGACGCAATGCAAAAGCGCCAGTTCGCGGCAGCCCCCATCGCGCGCCGCGGCGACGGCTTCGGCGATCTCTTCGGCATCGGCCATACCGGTCGAGATGATCATCGGCTTGCCGGTTCCGGCGACATAACGGATCAGCGGGAGATCCACGGCCTCGAACGAGGCGATCTTGTAGGCTGGCGCCCCCAGATCCTCGAGCAGATCCACCGCCGTCGTGTCGAAGGGCGAGGAGAAGATGGTGATCCCGAGCGCCCGGGCATGGTCGAACAGCGGCCGGTGCCAATCCCAGGGCATGTGCGCCTGGGCGTAGAGGTCATAGAGCGTCCGGCCCTCCCAAAGCGTCCCCTTGATCATGAAATCGGGCAGGTCGGAGTCAAGTGTCAGCGTGTCAGGCCGATAGGTCTGCAACTTGATAGCGTCGGCACCCGCAGCAGCGGCGGCATCGATAATGAGACGCGCGGTCTCCAGGCTGCCGTTGTGATTGGCCGAAAGCTCGGCAATCACGTAGGGCGGATGCCCTGCCCCAATGGCGCGGTCAGCGATTCGGATTTCATTCCCCATCGGCGTGCTCCACTTTCATGATGTAGCGATGTCCCTGATAGATGAAATAGGCGGGGAACCTGTTCGGGTCGCAGACCCTGATTAGGTTGAACTGTGAGGCGATGCTGGCATTTGCGTCAATCATGCTGTCGGCCGGAGTACGGCGCCGGTAATACTCAGGCTCGACCTCAGGATCTTGCTCGACGGGAACAATGCTTGCCAAGTTGGTCACCGAGTATGTGAGCAGATCCATCTCTGCTGTGAAGAGCAGATCGTTGATTTCATCCCAAAGGGCATGCTCAGGAACCGGAATTACCTTCTTGGCCCAGATCCGGCCGCTGTCCACGCGATCCTCGGCCTCAAGCAAAGAAAGAGTAATGCTCGAAGCGCCCCTCGACAGCTCCCAAATATGGGGGCTCCACCCCCTGCCCTGCGGTAGGTCGCTGGCGTGCAGGACAAGGGTATGTGCGTACTTCGCCCGGTCTTGGGCCGTCACAATCTCTGAGCAGGAAATCAAGAAGAGGAAGGTTCCGTCTGAAATGTCCTTCTTGCTTCGAACCAGCTCGACCTCTAGCGATGGGTCGGCCTCGGCGATCCATCTTTCCAGATAGGGGTTCACCGGATGGCGGCTGTCGGTGCAGAGCAAAGTTATCTTCACCACGTATCTCCAGTCATCAATGAGGCAACGCGCCACGCGCTCTGTCCGTCGATCATCTCGGTCTTTGCCATTTGCAGCAGTGCGTTTTGCCGCTCTGTCGTGGCGAGCAACGCTGGGATGTCTCGACCACAATTTTCAACAAGAACTGTGCGGGCCATGCCGCTGGCCTCCAGGCCCCGGGCAATCCCACTCTGGTTATCAGCCAACACCATCTGGATTGTCGGCAGGCCCAGGCAGCAGCGCTCCCAGGCCGTGCTGCCGGCGGCACCGATTGCCAGATCGCTTTCGGTCATCAGTTCGGCCATATTGCCGACCCCGACCAGCACCTCGACGGGAAAGCGCATGTCGGCGGCCCGGGCGCGGACCGCCTCCAGCCAAGGGGCGCTCGGCCCCATGACCACGGTGATCGACACCTCATCCGGCAGTTGCGAGGCCGCGAGTGCATCGAGCACGCGACAGGTCACATTGTCGATATCGGCACCGCCGAGTGTCACCAGGACGCGACGCAATTCCGGCTTGGCGCGGCGGGCAAGGCTGGCGGCGCGATGGGCTGCGAATTCCGGGCGCAGCAGGGCATATTCCGGGCCGAGCAGCGCCACCGCGCCGTCGGGCAGCAGGCCGTCATAGTCCGTCGCCACGCGGCCGAGCCCGGGATCGAGCAGCAGATCGCAGTCGTGGACCCGGTCCGCCAGGTCATCGATCGCCATGATCCGCCCGCAGACCGGGCGCAGGCGGCGTTCCCATTCCTGCCCCAGCGCATAGTGATCGACGACCAGCCAATCCGCCGCGGGAGCGCCCGCGAGGACCGCGAGGCAATCCCCGGCATCGCCGGCCTGGTCTGTCCCCAGCCAATCCGCCGGCGTGCTCCCTGAAGCCGATCCGGCGCCGGGCGCCAGTGTCGGCAAGGCAAGGACGCTGTGCCCACGCGCCGCGATCTGCCTGCGCAGATCACCCTCCAGCGGCCGACACAGGAAAAGCGTCTCGGCGCCACGCTCGCGCAACGCATCGGCAAGCGTCAGGCAACGCATGACATGGCCGGTGCCGATCCGCACCGAGGCATCGGCGCGGAAGATAATCCGCGGAGCAGATGCCGGACCATCCCTCATGCCCGTTCCGCCCCTTCGGCCCCGAGGGCACGGAACATCCACTCCGCGCGCTCCCAATCCTCGGGCGTGTCGATATCCTGCACGCGGTATCGCGGCAGGCGTAGCGGCAGGCAGTTGGCGCCAAAGATCGGCAGGCCACTCGTCCAGGCCGAGGCCGTCCCCCAGTAGAACTGTCCGGCATCGTGCCACGCTTCTTCCAGATCCTGCGAGCGGGTGGTGAAATGCTCGGGCTGGAACATGGCCACATGGCCGGTCTCGGTGATGCGGATCGCGCGCTGGATCGGGAAGGCATAGCTGGTGACGGAAAAGACAAAATCCGCCCCGCCACGTTCAAGAAGCTCAAGACCGGCGCGCAGATCAGCGGCGGTGACGAAGGGCGCCGTCGCATAGATGCAGCAGGCCTGCGCGACGCTTGTCGCAGACGCAGCCTCGACCTCGGCGATGGCATGAGCGATCACCGGGCTGGTCGGAGTGTGGTCATCCGACAGGGCGGCGGGGCGCAGGAAGGGCACCTCTGCGCCACAGGCCCGGGCGACCTCGGCGATCTCAGCGTCATCGGTGCTGACGATCACCCGGTCGAAACAGCCGCTATCCAGCGCGGCCTGGACCGACCAGGCCAGCATCGGCCGGCCGCAGAACGGGCGGATGTTCTTGCGCGGGATGCGCTTGCTGCCTCCGCGCGCCGGGATCACGGCGATTTTCATCCCGCCAGCGCCTCGCGCAGCACCTCGACCACGAAATCCTGCTCGGCGTCGGTCAGGGTCGGGTGCATCGGGATGCTGATTGCCTCGCGGTAATATTGTTCAGCCTGCGGGAAGTCGCCCGGCCGGAAACCCATCTTGCTGTAATAGGGCTGCGTATGCACCGGGATGTAATGCAGGTTGACCATGATGTCCCGCGCGCGCATCGCCTCGAACACCTTCAGGTGACTTGTGGCGATCCGGTCCAGTTGCAGGCGGATCACATAGAGATGCCAGGCGGAATGGCTGTCGGGGTGCTGCCAGGGTAGCGTCACGGGAAGATCCGCCAGCAGCTGCTCGTAGCGTGCGGCGATCTCGTGGCGGCGCGCGACATAGGCGTGCAGCCGGGTCATCTGACTGACCCCGAGCACGGCCTGCATGTCCGTCATCCGGTAATTGTAGCCCAGATCGACCTGCTGGTAATCCCAGGGGCCGTCCATCTCCTTGGTCATCAGCGCCGGGTCACGGGTGATGCCGTGGCTGCGCAGCAGACCGAGGCGCGTCGCCAGATGGTCGTCATTGGTGAGCGCCATGCCGCCCTCGGCCGTGGTGACGATCTTGACCGGATGGAAGCTGAACACTGTGATGTCGCTGTAGCGGCAATTGCCGATCGGCTCATCCTTGTACCGCCCGCCGATGGCATGGGAGGCGTCCTCGATGATGCGGAAGCCGTATTTCTGCCCCAGCGCGTGGATCCGCGCCATGTCGCAGGGCTGGCCGGTCAGATGCACCGGAACCACCACCTTGGGCAGACGCCCGGCCTTTTCGGCGGCGATCAGTTTCTCTTCCAGCCGGTCCGGGCAGAGGTTCCAGGTCCGGGGATCAATGTCGACAAAATCCACCGCCGCTCCGCAATACAGGGCGCAGTTCGACGAGGCGACGAAGGTGTTCGGCGTCGTCCAGAGCACATCCCCCGGCCCGAGATCGAGGGCGAGACAGGCGATATGCAGCGCCGAGGTCGCGCTGTTCACGGCCACCGCGTGGCGGGCGCCCGTCTCGGCAAGCACTGCCTGCTCGAAGGCGGGAATGCTCGGCCCCTGGGTCAGGTGCGAGGATCGCAGGACGCCGATCACGGCGTCGATGTCTGCTTGGGTGATATCTTGCTGGCCGTATCGAATCATCTGGAATGCGCCATCTTA
This sequence comes from Pararhodobacter sp., assembly GCF_034676075.1. Classification (GTDB taxonomy): domain Bacteria; phylum Pseudomonadota; class Alphaproteobacteria; order Rhodobacterales; family Rhodobacteraceae; genus Pararhodobacter. The sequence goes on from NZ_JAUCCQ010000003.1 coordinate 115,172, forward strand.
TGGGGGGCGGGAGGTGACACCGGGCCGGTGTCGCCGGGAGTGAATAGGGCGAGGGTCTTCCACAGCAAGACCAGGAAAAAGGCGGCGATCAGGCCCAGCGGCACCGCCAAGGCGCGCTGTTCCGTGGGCAGGCTCATCGTCAGGCCCCAGGTCACCAGAGCGAAGAGAGCGAACGCCGCGAGATGACTGTAGATGATGGGGCGATCCCGGCCGCGGGCATAGAGCGCGTAATGCGGCACCATGCCGAGTGCATTGATGGTCATTGCCAGCACCAGAAAAGGAAAAAGTCCTCGCTGCGCGACGTAGACGGGATTGCCGATCCAGTCCAGCAGGACGGGTAGGGCCAGCCAGCTCAGCACGCTGAAAACCGCCGAGATGGCGATGGTCTGCACCAGCATGCGCCGCAGGGTGATGCGGAACTCCGAGGTGTCGCCGGCATGATGCAGGCGGATCAGCTCGGGATAGCCGAAGGCGAAGACCCCTGCATCGAGAAAGGTCATCAGGGCGCTGGCGACGCCGATGAACAGGACATAGGCCGCAACCGTTTCGATCCCGGCCAGATCTTCGAGCCAGAAGCGGTCAAGCGTCTGCACGCCGCGCAGGGCGAGGGTCGCGACCAGAAAAGCCAAGCTGACGATGATGCCCCGCCGCAGCCAGGTCAGGTCCACCGCATCGCGCCAGCCACCGAACCGCATCCGGGCGATCAGGGTCACCCCGATAGACAGCGTCAAAGCTCCGCTGAGCCCCCAAAGGACGAAAACCGTCGTCAGATTGCGGCTTTCGGGCCAGAGGGGCATCACGATCAAAACGGCAATCGCCCAGAGGCCCTGCCGCGAGAAGTGCAGCAGGCTGGCAGAGATCTGACGCCCCAGGGCGATCAACAGCCGGTAAATTTCCTGATTGGCATATTCGCACAGCAGGATCGGCAAGAACCACCACAGCAGCGTCGGCGGCCAGCCTGCCGACCACAGAATGCCGATGGCGGCCGGCGCAACCACCAAGAACAGCACGGCGGCCAGGCAGGATTGCGTCTTCAGCAGGCGGCCGCGCTCGGCCTCGGGAGCCTTCAGAATCTCGCGAGTGATGTAGACGTAGAAGTCCAGCCCCACGAAATAGATGGCATAGCCGATGGCAGCGGTGAACAGCCCGTAATAGCCGACCCCCGCAGGGTCGAGGTAACGGGCGAGGAAGAAGATGAACAGAAAGCGCACGCCGAGAGTCAGACTGCGCAGGCCCGTGTTGAGCAGGCGGGTTACAGCGCCCCTCATGGCCGGACCTCGCCATTATCGCCCTGCTCGCGGGTCAGCTCGATCTCGAGCGCGGCGATCTCCTGCTTGAGTAGTTCGTATTCCGCGGTCTTCCGGGCGAGGAAGAGGCGGGTTATGGCGGCCTTCTCGGCCAGCCCCTTGGGTGTCAGCACGTAGGAATACCGCCGCTTGTCCTCGGCGGCAGCAAAGCGCCCGAGTTTGACAAATCCTCTTTCGATCAGAGCCTTGAGCAGGTAATGGGTGCCGCCGGTACTGATACCGACCGCGGCCGCCAGCTGACGCTGGGACATACCCGGGTTCTGCTCGAGCAGGCGCAAGATACGGAACCGGGTTTCTTCCCGCAGCCGGTCGTGTAGATCGGACATCTCAGCTCCGCCTCGCGATCTCCCGCCACCGGCAGCCCGGCACAGTTCGCTCATCTTTGAGCGATACCATGCCGCTGCAGCATTGCCAAGCCGCCCTCTGTGCGGCGCCCCGCCGCCCGGTTCTTTTGCCGGTTCCTCTCGACCCGGTTTCGCGATAAAGCGCAGCCAGGCAGAAAGCCTCCCCGATGCAAGAGGTGGAACGGATGAGCAATGCCCTGATCGCCGGATCTGTTGTCAGGTCCCCCATCATCGGCCAGCCCGCCTGATGTCGTCGCGTATCGTCATCACCGGCGCCGGAGGCCTGCTCGGCTGGCACACTTCCGCCCGGCTGCACGCGGTGAACTGTGCCGCCCGCTACCGTGGCGAGGTCGCCCCCTTTGATCTGGTCCTGCTTGATCACGCCGGTTTCCAGACCGATGCGGTGCTGGACGCCGCCCTGCGCGATGCCGATATCGTGCTGCATTTTGCCGGCGTCAACCGCGGCACCGAGGCTGAGGTCCGGGATGGCAATCCGGCCATTGCGCGGCGCCTGGCGGATGCCTGCGCCCGGCTTGGGGTCGCGCCGCATATCGCCTACGCCAATTCGACGCACGCCCGCCTCGACACGCTCTACGGCACCTCCAAACGCCGGGCGGCCGAGATCCTGGCCAGCATCGGCGGCGGTTTGACCGACCTGATCCTGCCCCATATTTTCGGCGAAGGCGCGCGCCCTCGCTACAACAATGTCACGGCGACCTTCATCGAGGCGGTGATCGCGGGCGAGACGCCGCAGATCGATCCGGCTGGCAAGGTCCAGCTGCTGCATGCCGGGGCTGCGGCGCAGACCGCGATCGATGCGGCTCTGTCCGGGCACGACGGCGAGCTGGTCCCGCAACCCCGGCCGACCGAGGTCCCGTGGCTCTTCGAGACGCTGCAAGGCTTTCATGCGGGGTATTCCGCCAACCTCTATCCCGATCTGTCGAACGGCTTCATCCGCGACCTGTTCAACACCTATCGGGCGGCACTTTACCCCGGCGGCTTCCCTCGCCCCCTGAAGTTGAACACCGACCCGCGTGGCACGCTGTTCGAAGCCGCGCGCGGCGGCGGCGGCGGCCAGACCTTCCTCAGCTGGACCGAGCCCGGGGTGACTCGGGGCGACCATTTCCATCTGCACAAGGTGGAGCGCTTTCTCGTGCTTCAAGGCGAGGCAATAATCCGAATGCGCCGCGTGCTGGGCGGTCCGGTGACGGAGTATCACGTCACAGGCGACCGCCCCTCCCCTGTCGACATGCCGACGCTGCACGCCCATTCCATTCAGAATATCGGCGATCGGCCCCTGCTGACCCTGTTCTGGACGCACGACCTTTTCGACCCGGCGGCGCCGGATACTTATTTCGACCCCGTATTGCAGGATTGATTGATGAGCAGGCTGAAAGTGATGACGATCCTCGGGACCCGCCCCGAGATCATTAGGCTGTCCCGCGTCATGGCGCGGCTCGACGCCTTCACCGATCACGTTCTCGTGCACACCGGGCAGAATTGGGATCATGCCCTGAACGAAGTCTTCTTCGAAGACCTGGGCGTCCGAAAACCCGACCATTTCCTCGGCACCGGCGGCGGCTCCTTGGGCGAGACGCTGGGCAAGATTCTGATCGAGAGCGAAAGGGTCATTCGGGCGGAGAAACCCGATGCGGTGCTGGTCTTGGGCGATACCAATTCGGCGATTTCGGCGATCATTGCCCGGCGGCTAAAAGTGCCGGTCTATCACATGGAGGCCGGTAACCGCTCGTTCGACCGCAATGTCCCCGAAGAGACGAACCGCAAGCTGGTCGACCATATCGCCGACTTCAACCTGGTCTACACCGAGCATGCGCGTCGGCATCTGCTCTCGGAGGGCATTCAGCATCGTCGAATCTACCTGACGGGTTCACCGATGAACGAAGTCTTGACGCATTACCGCGACCGGATCGAGGCCTCGGACATCCTCTCGCGGTTGTCCTTGAATTCCCAAGGCTATTTCATCGTATCCCTGCACCGGGAAGAGAATGTCGACAATGCAGCGCGGTTGCGGTCACTCCGGGATACGCTGAATTCTCTGGCGCAGGATTACGACATGCCGGTAATCGTCTCCACGCATCCGCGCACGCGCAAGCGCTTGGAGGCCTTGGGAGAGGACGGAGCCTTCGATCCGCGCGTGCAGTACATGGCGCCTTTCGGCTTCCATGACTACAATGCGCTGCAGATGAATGCGTTCTGCGCCATCTCGGACAGCGGCACGATCGCCGAAGAAAGTTCGATCCTGCAATTCCCCGCCATCACGCCACGCGATGCGATCGAAAGGCCGGAGGGGCTGGATGTTGGCTGTATCCTGGTCACCGGCCTGAACCAGGACACGATCCGCGAAGCAGTCGCGGCCGCAACCCAGCTGCATCGCGAACGCCAGGCGAGCGGTCGCCGTCATCCGCTGCCAGAGGATTACGCCATCGACAATACCTCGGAACGCGTCCTTAGCCTGATCCTGGGCACGGCCCGGCTCTCGAACGGCTGGGACGGGATCCGGATGAACGATCTGACATGAGCCGTCACGAGAGCGCCAATCCGCGGCTGATCATCCTGACCCAATGGTTCGATCCTGAGCCGACACCCAAAGGGCTCGCTTTTGCCCAACGCATGGCTGAGCAGGGTTTCCAGGTCGAAGTCGTCACGGGGTTCCCGAATTATCCCGGTGGCACAGTCTATCCGGGCTATCGGATCCGCCCGCTTCGCCGCGAACAGCATGGTCAGGTCCTTGTCACGCGGCTGGCGCTCTATCCCAGCCATGACACCGGCAAGATCGGGCGCATCCTGAACTATCTGAGCTTCTTCCTTTCCGCCTTCGTGTACCTGACCTTTGGGGCGCGCCGAGCGGACGTGTTCTACGTGTACCATCCCCCCCTGACGACCGCCCTGGCCGCGGCCTGCGCCGGCTGGCTGCGCCGGACGCCGTTTCTGGTCGATATCCAGGATCTGTGGCCAGACACCTTGCGCGCGACCGGCATGATCGGCAATTCGCGGATCCTGCGGGTCGTCGATTGGCTATGCCGCTGGGTGTATCGCCGCGCCGCTCACATCGTGGTTCTGTCGAACGGGTTTCGCAACCTGCTCACTGCTCGTGGGGTTCCCGCCGAGCGGATCAGCGTAATTCCGAATTGGGCTGACGAGAGCGCCCCGAACGAGCAGGTGGAGGCGACCGGCCAGGTGCTCGGTCCGCCCGGCCCGTTCCGCGTATTGTTTGCGGGTAACATGGGGCCGGCTCAAGATCTCGATACCGTCCTCGACGCCGCAACGCTCCTTGCAGATGCGCCGAACATCGAACTCTGTCTACTGGGCTCAGGGCTCGAGACCGACCGACTGACGGCCAGACGTACCGCAGAGGGTATAGACAATGTTCGCTTCCTGCCGCGGGTTTCACCGATCGAGGCGCAGGCCTGCCTGCGCGCGGCTGATGCGCTGCTTGTCCACTTGCGGGACGATCCCTTGTTCGCGATCACCATTCCGTCCAAGACCCAAGCCTATCTGGTAGCTGGTCGGCCCGTCATCATGGCTGTTGCCGGAGACGCGGCCGACATGATCCGCAGCGCCGAGGCTGGCGTTGCCACTCGGCCGGGGGACCCAGAAGAATTGGCAAAGGCGATCCGCGATCTTGCCAGTCTTGCGCCTGAAGAGCGCGCAGTGATGGGGGCCAACGGACAGCGCTTTTACTACAGCCATCTCTCCCTGGATATTGGTACGCGCAGGTTTGCAACGCTGCTGCGGGACGTGATCAGGTAAATGCGCGCCTGCTGGTTGGTCGGCGCCCCCCTGCGACCACTGTCTGGTTTCACCGATTGCAACCTCTGTTAGGCCGACATCACAACTATGCGCACAGGGCTCCGTCGTTTCTCAACAGGACTTTGTTGCCCTGTCGAATGTGTTAAGACAGGGTCACGCTCAAGTCTCGACGCGAAGTCGACCCCTAGCACTCCACTTATTTTCATCGCTATGAACAATATCATCATTCGACTGCGCGATCTTTTCTTTGCCTGCATCGCGATCCTCCTGCTCTCGCCATTGCTGGTCGGGACCGCGCTCTTGGTCTGGCTCAAGATCGGGCGGCCGATTTTCTTCCGGCAGGTGCGGCCGGGCCTGCATGGCAAGCCCTTCCAGATGCTGAAGTTTCGCACCATGCGCGACGCCATCGGCCCCGATGGCCAGCCGCTGCCCGACAGCGAGCGCCTGCTGCCCTTCGGCAAGTTCCTGCGCGCCACCTCGCTCGACGAGTTGCCGGAGCTGTTCAACATCCTCAAGGGCGACATGAGCTTCGTCGGCCCCCGGCCCCTGCTCATGGAGTACCTGCCGCTCTACACGCCCAGGCAGGCACGGCGGCACGAAATGCGGCCGGGGATCACCGGCTGGGCGCAGATCAACGGCCGCAACGCCATCACCTGGGATCAGAAGTTCGAATACGACGTCTGGTATGTCGAAAACCAATCCTTCTGGCTGGACACCAAGATCTGTTGGCTGACCATGATGAAGGTCTTCCGGCGGTCCGACATCAATGCCCAGGGTGAGGCGACGATGCCGAAATTCCAGGGCCCCGGCTCATGACCCACCTGATCGGCGTCTATGGGGCGTCGGGCTGCGGACGGGGGATCATGCCGCTGGTTCGGGCGGAACACCCGGGCGCCACGCTGGTGTTCATCGACGACGGCCAGGCGCCGGGTTCGGTGAACGGCCATGCCATCACCGATTGGGCCGGCTTTCTGGAGCGTCCGGCACGGCAACGCTCGGTGTGCCTGGCCATCGCTTCGGGCCGGGTGCGCGAGACGCTGGCAGGCAAGTGCGACGCTGCGGGGGTACCGCTGATCGGCGCCCGCGCGGCCTCGGTCGTGGAGATGGACGAGGTGCAGATCGGCGAGGGGGCGTGTCTGTCACCCTTCGTCACGCTGACCTCAAACATCCGCATCGGGCGGGCGTTCCACGCCAACCTCTATTCCTACATCGAACATGATTGCACCGTGGGCGATTACGTCACCCTGGCGCCGGGCGCCAAGGTGAACGGGAATGTCACACTGGGCGATCATAGCTATATCGGATCGAACGCTGTCATTCGGCAGGGGCTGACCATCGGCCACGCCGCTGTGGTCGGCATGGGTGCGGTCGTCACCCGTGACGTGCCGCCGGGCGCGACCGTGGTCGGCAATCCGGCCCGCATCTTGAACAAAGGCTGATTTTCCATGCGCATCTATTTGTCCCGTCCGCATATGTCCGGTCACGAGGAGGCCCGCGTGGCCGAGGCTTTCGCCTCGAATTTCGTGGCGCCCCTTGGACCGCAGCTCGACGCGTTCGAGGCCTCGATCCGCGATTACCTCGGCGGCGGGCTGCATTGCGTGGGCCTTTCCTCGGGCTCGGCGGCGCTGCATCTGGCGCTGCGCATGGCCGGGGTCGGGCCGGGGGATGAGGTCTGGATTTCCTCGATGACCTTCGCCGGCGGCATCTTCCCGGTCAATTACCTGGGTGCGACGCCGCGCTTCTTCGACCTCGACCCCAAAAGCTGGGCCATCGACACCGCGCGTCTGGCCGAGGAACTGGCCAAGGCCGCGGCCGAGTACCGGTTGCCCAAGGTGATCGTGCCGACCGACCTTTACGGCCAGTCCGTCGATCTGGACACGCTGGAAGCGCTGGCCGGGCAATACGGCGTGCGGCTGATCGTCGACAGCGCCGAGAGCCTGGGCGCGACCTTTCTGGGCGGGCGCAAGGCGGGCACCGGCGGCGATGCCGCGATCCTGTCCTTCAACGGCAACAAGATCATCACCACCTCGGGCGGGGGCATGCTGGTCACGCGGCACAAGGACTGGGCCGATCAGGCGCGCTTTCTTGCCACCCAGGCGCGCGATCCGGCGCCCCATTACGAACATTCGACCTTTGGCTACAATTACCGGCTGTCGAACATCTGCGCCGCGATCGGCGTGGGGCAGATGCAGGTTCTGGACGACCGCGTGGCCCGTCGCCGCGCCATCTTCGAACGCTATCGCGCCACGCTGGAGCGGCCCGGTATCGCCTTCATGCCCGAGCCCGAGGGCTATCGCTCGACCCGCTGGCTGACCACGCTGACCGTCGACCCGGCCGAGACCGGCACCGACCGCGAGGCGATCCGCCTGATGCTGCTGGAGCACCAGATCGAATCGCGCCCGCTGTGGAAGCCGATGCACATGCAGCCGCTCTATGCCGGCGCGCCCTATCACGGCATCGGCATCGACGAGCGGCTCTTCGAGAGAGGCCTGTGCCTGCCCTCTGGCAGCGACATGACCGACGAGCAGCAGGATGAAGTTGTCGAGCGCGTCGTTGGGTTCCTGGCAAGCCGCTGATCGCCCGCTTCACAGCAGAGTTGCCCTTCCTCTTGGCATTGGCGCAGTATTAGCGTGTTGACTAGCCACTGAACTTCCGTTCAGCCACGACCAGAGTCCGCCCGAAGGAGAGGGCGGATTATGAGTAAGGCACGACGGACAGAGGAACAGATCATCGGCATTCTTACGCAACATGATGCCGGCATGCCAAAGGGCCGCGAAAACTGCTCGTGGACAGTACCGGTATCAAGTTTCTTGGCGATGGCAAATGGCAGGCGCGCTGGTCTGGCCTTCAGGGTCGACGCCCGTGGAGCAAGGTGCCTCAGGCAGTGGACACGGCCACTTTGGAGATCAGAGCGGCAAGGTCTACCTCCAGCAGCGATGACGACAGCCCCGTGCTACCGCAACTGATCGGCCAGCTCGCCGCACCGCCTGTGACGGCGGGCTGTGCCTACGTCACCCAGCAGGTGCCACACCGCCCTCAGCGGCCGCAACGCCACCGCGATCATCCCGATCCACAAGAACGGCCGACCATGGGGACCGCTCGGCGGCCCGGGCACGAAACGAGACCCTTCGTGCCACGCGGCACCATGGCCGGGTGTTGTGGAAGCGGTGGACCGGATACCATGCCCGAAGCCGGATCGAGGCCAAGATGCGCTGTCTCACTGCCTGCGGCGGGCGCGTCACCGCGGGAGACCCAAACCGCCGAAATCCAGCTCCGCGTCGCACTGACGAACCGCGTCGTCGCCCTTGGCACCGCCGAGATCGTTCGCGTCGCCTGACGCTGACGGGGAAAGGGGCCGTCAGCGTCAGGCGTCCGTTGCGCAACACCGTTATTGTCCCATAAGCTTGGAGTAGGCTTCACTTCGGAGAGCCGTTGTCCAAGCTGGCCTCGTCGCAGGCGTTGTGTTGGCTTCCGGCTCAAACGGCAGAATGAAGCCGTATCCGGGCTTTCGAGGAAGCAAGCCGCATTGTTGCGCAGGACGGTTCTAGAGCTATGCTACCTTGCGAAGGGAGGGAGCTTCCTATCATGTCCCTCCCCTTCCACCGCGAAGAGAGGCGGGTTTCCTGGCCGATCCGTTCAGTGGCACTGTGTTGGATGGCATCAGGTCAACCGCGGCAGGACCGGTGAGGGGTTGGGTGGGTTGATGGGGTGGGCTTGGGGTTCTGGCTGTTACGTTGTGTTTTTGGAACGCAGAAGGCCCCGCTGGAGGCGGGGTTTTGTGTGTTTTTTTGGGGGTTTGGGGAGTGTTCCGGCGGTCGTGGCGGGGGGATCGCGGAGCTGGAACGCATGAAGCGCCCCTTGGGGCGTTTTTGTTTTGTTTGGGATTTGGTTGCGGGGGCGTGCAACCAACGATACTTGCGATTGGTCGAACGCCAAATCCCCAAACTCGCTGCTTAATGTAACTCATTGGCGCCGCTTGGGAAATCCTGCTTTCGAGGTATTCATGCCTCGCATTTAGCAGCAGAGACCGGTCAGTCCCCGAACAGAGCGACAGCCGTACTAGTGACTAACTGAACAGCGCCTCCAGCGCTGATCTGTGCTCCGCATGCTTGACCAGGTTATCCCTCTTCAGCTTCTCCAGACCGGACGCGCTCTTAACCCACAGGGTTCCCTTCCCGCTTACTCTAATCGACACATGTCGCCGATCTCGCCGCCCCGCCGACGCCTGCTGGGTGCAGCGTTCCTCAAAGGCGCCGGTCGACCGTTAGCTCAGCAAAGCTCTTACGATCATTACGGCAGGCGAGATCACCCGCTGCTATCCAAGCGCCTCGACCAAATCACCTGTCTCAAAGTTCAGCAGGAACTGAGCATAGGAAGCATTAAACAGGTCGGATATATATTCGGTTACTTCAACTGGATCGGCTTTCTCGGTGCCGCGGGATATTTCGTAATTCCGCGACTTGGTGATGCTGAATAGGAACAAAGCGTGGAAGTAGACCGCACTGATGTAGCGATTCCGACCCAGTTCGATTGCCTCCTCGGATCTGGCCTTGGCGTTGAAGTCCCGCAGCACAGTGCTGTCGAGGTTGATGAAGACGTGCGAGAGCTTGTCGCCTTCTTCAGCGAACGGAATGACCACCGTGCCGTTCCCCATTTCCTGACCGCTCTGGGATAGCTGTTCCCAGGATGTTGTTCCGTCGCGTCCATCTTGACTGCAGAGGACCGGCTCTGGCAACCCCGGCAGCGGTTCTGACTCAGGAATTTCCTGAACGGTCTTCCTCTCCGGGTCGGTGACCCGAACGATGACGGTCTCGATAAGTTCTCCGGTCGGCGAAGATAGCGCGGCGGTCATTCGGACCGCATCTCCCACCTTCATCGTTCCGCTGGCTCGCACGCCCACCTTTATCGTCCCATCAGAAGGGCTGGTTCTGGTCACGGTAAGGCGGTCCACCTCCTGTGTCGGCTCGGGAGTTCCACCACCGCTGGCGCCTTTGGCGTCGGGTCCCAGCATAGTCACGGTCATGCTTCCCGGGTCGTCGCAGCGGTCGAAGTAATCGTTCTCGACGTCTGTGGCAAACGAGATCGTGCGGCTCCCGCCCAGTGGTAGGTGGAAGAGCTTGACGCCATCCTGGACGGCATCGCCGCCCTTGACTTGGAACGCAGAGGGATAGCGTTTGGGATCGAAGGACGGTGCATCCCGCTTCTCGCGCTTGGGTCGACCCCTAGCCTCCTGCCTAGGCTTATCCGTATCACCACTGTTTTCGACGGGAATCGAGAAACTCTGCTGCAGTATCCGCGTCAGCGCGTCTTTAATAGGCAGGTTCCGCGTCATTCGCCTGAGCATGCTGCTCGTGTTTGCGTCATCGACGCTGAAGCTGGATCGACGCTTCTTCGCGATCTCCTTCAACTCGCTGCTCGACAGGATTTCGCGCAGGCGCTTCCGAAGCGCCTCGGCGGTATCGCCGTCCTTAAGGCGATCGCGGGAAGCCATGAACAGCTCATTGCGCACGCCAAGGTGGAGTTCGGTGCAATCCACCTGAACAAGAACATAGTCCTTCATCAGCGGCATCTTCAACGCACGCGTGATGAACTCTGAGGTGTAGAAGCCATGAACCTGACCGTTCAGGGAGAACACTACCGACATGTTGTTTTTGAAGAACTCGCGCTGGATGTATTCCTTGGTCTCCTTGACCCCCTGTCCGCGCGATCGCGCCTTGAAGACGAAGACGGTTATGCCGAGCTGACCCAGCTCCGCCGACTGGTCGACCTGCGAGAACCTTCTCTCGAGCACTTCGTCGTTGTTCTCGAGGCGTCGTCTCTGCCCTACCACCACCGTTTCGAGCGCGTTGTTGTTGGGATAGCGCTCCTTCTTATCGACTGTGTAGAAAGGCAGAGCCGGTTCGAAAAGGTATTCGTGCAAGCTTTGATTGAGATCGCGAGAGATGACTGTTCGCGTGCCCGAAGGTAGGCGGTATGAATAGAGCTTAAGGAGGGATCCAGTCGTGAACACCCGCTCGTGCAGTCCGACGTTGAGTTCATCCACCTCTATCGATGGAATTCTATCGTCCAGCACCAGATATTCGTACCAAGTATTCTTACGCCCCGCGCGCTCGGCTAGTGCGGGGGGATGGCGCCGAAGCAGGGTAAAGCCGAGCGGGTGACTTCCGTCGAAGCGCTTGCTGGCGATCAGTTGGAAGCGTAGATCGCCGCAGAATGCCAACGCGCCGGCACCGCCCATGTTGTACTTGCCCTGCACAAAGTGAACATCGTTCTTGTTACCCCGCAGCAGCGAAAGGAACGTCTTGGGAAAGTCCTCCGGCGCCTGACCGATCCCATTGTCGTAGATGAGGAGGGAAGTGTCGGTCCTTGGGCCGCTGGCGACGATCTGCAGTTCATGGGCCTGCTTCCGCCTAACGTCGCCTAGGTCCCAGTTGCGATGCTCGGGAAAATATCGATCAAGCGCCGCTTGCACGCTCTGTGGCGCATCTGCCGACCGAATGTCGATGCCGTCTTGCAGCACCTTCTTCTCGAGGATGGCGTCGATGCCGTTGGTGACCTTCTCGACGAGCGCCGGCACCGGATTGGCTTGCTGGTTCTCGACAACCCCATAGAAGGCTTCGTTGTCGCCATAGGGGCGCCACTTGGTGGAATCGGTCGACAATCCCTCGGCATCGAGCAGCGCCTGGACCTCGACCTCGGTCCCGGCAGCAAGCAACATTTCAAATAACCTTCGCACAAGCCCCCCAGACCATCGACTAATACTGTCCGGAAGTCGCCGATCCGACGACTTCGGTTATCCGCACCCTCTTCGGGATTTGCGACCCTGAGATCAGCTCCCCGCCACCATCTCGACCTGCAAACCGCACCAGTTTTTCGCCGCCGTCAACTTGTCGGAAACCATAAATTTCGCCCCTAGGTCGATTTCGAATTTGGCGCCACTACAGAGGGCTGTTCTCACGGCCTCCTGCGTCCCTCTGCTCCGCAGACCTTTGAGTGCCGTTGCATCATCTTTCGACATCTCTCCAAGGTCGATGTCCTCGAGCTTCGCAAGCAGATTTTCCGCGACGGCGCGATGCAGCGAGATGCGCGCTACGTCGGACCCGCCGCGACTTGGATAGACCTCGCAAGTACGCATTTGCACCTCACCAAGATCGATCTCGTGAAGCTTACTGTCACTCTTGCGGATGAGGAGTTGAAAATGGCCGTCCATCCGAATGACGGGTGCCACGGCAAGACCTACTCGCCCTAGGTTCTCGAGCACCTGGTTTTGGAGGTCCTGAGCGTAAAGCGGGCGCAAAGTGCCGCAGTAGCGCAGATCTTCGAGATTTTCCCGTGTTGCTAGATTCTTAAGCTTCCACTCGATGCTGTATTGGGATGCGTCTAGGATAATAAAATCGGAGAGCGATGATTTTGGAGCATTGTAGGCTTGCAGACCGCCCTCCACCAACAAGAAGCGATCAACAGATCGCTTGCCGTTGCGAACGATAAGATCGCAATCAGGGGTGAGCAGCGCCCATATCTGATTCGGAGGGCCGTCCGATTTAGTCAGATAGAGATCTCCCATGCGCATATGCGCCGGATCTAGGTTGGTGTCGATCCGTGCCCGGTGATATAGTTCAGCAATCTTTTCGGTCCGTCCGTCGTAAGCTCCTTCAATCAAGTTGGCATGCTTGTCCAACTTGTCCCGCGTTGGGCGCTTCGTCTTGTCTGCCGTCAGTAAGCCGATCGACCCCAGCAGGCACTCTCCGAAGAACCATTCAAGGTAGTCGAAAAGGCTCAATCCCTCCTGAGCGAGGCGGTAGTTCACCAGATAAGCGAAGTCTTTGAGCTCAAGCTCCTCGATTTCCTTACGCATGTTGCCGACTGCACTCTCAGAGTGAGTCAGCCACAAGAGCAAAGCGCTGTGGAGTTGCAACCCAAAGGGATGCGATTGGACGATATCCAGAAGGATGTCTGCTGCCGGTCTTATCACGCCCACCGGCTCTTTCTTACCCTTTGGAGCGTCGGCCGGTAGCTTTTCGACACGCACGTCGGATTTCCGTATGAAGCCGAAACGGCTGGCAAAAACCTTGCCCTTGTTGCCGGAGGCCTTTCTTCTATAGGCAGCAGCCTCGGCCTCTACATCCTTGGACGACATGAGGATGATCGATGGATGCTTGTCCTTAGCCAATGCAGGTTTAAGGATCTCATCCAGCCGAGCCAGCGAAGCTCCTGTTGCTTCCTCGGACTCTGCGGCAGTTGGCGCTTTTTCAGAAGTGATTGTGTCAGCCAAGTAGTAGTCCGCGAAAACGAGATCGGGGATCGGGTCATTAGCCTCGATCATACCAGACACTCTCCCATAGAGCGTAACGTCTACCTTGCAACGGTTCAGAAGTTCGAGAAGTGGGTCGACATCCGCGAGGTTGTTACTCTGCTTGGTCTTGAAGATCATCGTCGGATCGAATCTGGGATCGCGCGTAACCAAATACTTCCGGTGAAGCTTCTGCAGTAGCACCAGTAGCTCCTCGCCGGTCCAGCTCTGCGATTGGATATGCTCCATGGCAAGTGCGGTCACGTCTTTGGTGACGCCTACCTCGCTCAGAATCTCGACCGCCTCTTCCGTTTCAAGAAAGTCGTAGAGGGCGGAATAATCGCTCTCGTTGAATTTCGGTACGTCGAACGCATCGTCTAGAAGGGCAATGTTCTTTATGCCGCTCGCCTTGATCGCATCCCCGAAGCGTCTGTCAGTGAGCATCATTCCCCCCCCATATCGATCACAAACATGCTCAATCTACCTTCGCGATGCAAACCCGGCGTCTTGTCCATGTAGAGTTGCCAGTCGTTGTATTCGGCCAGTTCCCTCGAAATGTACAATCCCAACCCGCGCCCCTGTCCCGCCGGTTTGGATGTTATGAAAGGCTGGAATATCGTTTCACCTCTCGCGGGGTCGACGCCGGGGCCATTGTCCTCGACCGTGACAACCCGAGTCTCCGCATCAATCGACACTTTGATCTGGGGTTCGAAGCCGTTCTGATATCGCGACTGCAGCTTGAGCCAGTAAGTGGCATTGGCGATCAGGTTCTCAAGTATCTGGATGAACATACCTCTCACCGCCTTGACGATGAGACGTCCCCTCTCTGGTTTGATCACTTGGATGTTGTGGCGCTCGAACTCGTTCTCGTGCTGTTGCAGCACGTATTCGATCACTTCGGACACATCGAAATTGGTCTTCGTCTGCCGACGCTCGCCCGTCAGTTCGTCGAAGGCCGAAACGCGCTTCTGCAATGTGACGAGCTGGTCCTCCAGCGCCCGCAGAGCCGACTGCTGCTGACTTGCCCGTGCGTTCACCAAAGCCGTCATTGTATGACGAACAGCACGGTCGAGTTCATGGAAGATGAACTCGGTGATCAATCCAATGCCAGCGAGGTGCAGCAACTTCTCCCTCTCATCCACGGATTGAGCAACCGATTTGTCAAGCTTTCGCACTGCGGCAGCACACTGCGTCACGAGCGTGTCGACGGCTTCACCCAGACGATTCCCCAGACCAATCTGGTCAGGGCCCAGATGCATGCGTAACTCGTCCAGCACAGTTTCGACGTCATGCTGAGACTGACGGAAATCCATAGCCGCTTCTTCGGCTTCCCGTTTCTTTACAGTCTCGAATTCATCGGCTTCGTTTATCAGGCCCCGCAGTTCGACATGCAAGATGACCATCAGCATCTTCCGAAGGGCGCTCTCGGCATCAGACTCGATCAGTCCTTGGCGGTTGGTCTGCTCGCTAAGCGCCAAGTGAGAAGAGTGGATCAGCACCCTGCCCAAGACTTGCTGTCGATTGAGTTTGAAGCCCGACTCACCAAACGCATTGCGGTCGAGAGCGAGCCAGTCGTCGCCCGGCTCGCCATAGGGAAGTATTCGGAAGCCGTGCCGGTACAGCATCGGACCGCCGGACCATTGTGCGATTTGGTCGCGGGTTTCCTGTTGCTTGTCTGTCAGCCCTTCGATCGCTCTCACGACGGCACGATTAAACCAATACACGTCAGCCTCGAACGGCCCCAAGTCCACAAGCGCATTCGACCTGATCAAGATGTTCTCGAATGCGGCGTGCCCGCGTTTCCCTCGACGCTTTGAGTCTCGCTGCGCCATGGAGTAGATCTCGACGCCACGGAATCGAACCGAACGTGCTTTATTTCGCAACTGATAGTTTAAGTCGGCTTCGAGCACCGGCTCTTCGGTCTTCGGGTCGAAATAGAAGCGGATATTGCAGGTGGCATGTGCGGCATCTGTGAGCTTCTTAGGTACACGGGGTATCACGACGCGTGCACCGTTGTGGCGGACGACCAACAACTCGTTCGCCTTGGACGTAAACGGGTCGATCGTTCTGGCAATTTTTCCTCGAATGACGTCGTCGAAGCGACCCGGCGTCCAGTCGGCATTCAAAGCAGATATTCGGATGGTCGTGCCGCTCGCTTCGGGATCGCTCTTCATGCGCCCCTTGATGGGCTCGACTTTGATTTCCTCAAGCGGCGTTTCGCTGTCGTGTGAGAACAAGGACCAGTTGATGCGGAGGCGCCCCCAAAAAGGCTGCCCAGCCGTGGTGGAATGCACCAGCAGTCGATCACCCAGACGCATGGTCGACAGACGGCCGACGCCTTTGTCTCCGAGATACTGGGCTCCCTTAATATTGTCGCTTCTCCTCGAACGCGTACCAACGGTAAGGAAGACCTCATCGAGATCCCGTAAGGACATGCCCTTTCCGGCATCGCGGACTTCGATCCAGTTGTACTGGGAATAGAGCGAAACGAGGGCCGTTAGAAACCGAGCGCCTCTGGATACATTGCGCTCGAGGCTCGCCAGAAAACGCTCCATTGCCTCTCTGGGAGCCGTGGACACCATGCCCGCGCGAATCTCCTTCAGAACTTCCTTCGGATCTACTCCTTCCGCCAGTTTCTCTAGTGCCCGGGAATAGACACTATGTGGAAGGATGACCTGAGCTTCGATTTCGATCTTGCTGAGAGGAGCCTTGTGGGAGCCGGCGTCGACCGAATTCTTTATCAGCTCGTAGAGTGCGACTTCGTCCGAACTGATCAACTCCTTCCCAAGTTCGAGCAATGTACGCGCAGCGAATCTAAAGGCCATCCAACCAAACCCTACATCATCCTGACCGTCAGCGCAGTCACCCACTGATGACCACGATATCTTAAGTAATTCGTCTAGATCGTCACCCTGAAACTGATGCCGAGCAGATCATCGCAATTCTGCTTTAAATCGAACAGACCAGACAGCCGTCCCTGAGATGCGCGTCGTCCTCGGGTTCCAAGCCGCCCAAGGTCTCTACGAGCGATCTATTGCCTCTCTTGGCCTTCTTACGCTCTTGGGCGATCTCCCAGTCCTTCTTGATCTTGGCGACCCGCTCTGGCTCCATCAGCTCGCGCAGTGGCTCGTTCCGGACCCAGTAGAACTGTTCGCCGAACTGCACCGAGCGCTCCTCGTACTCCATGGCGAGGGCGAAGTAATTGGGATGGGTTTCAAGCAGCCTGACCCATTCGATCTTCTGCTGGTAGAAGCAGAAATAGCATCCCGACCGCGAACGCCCCCATTCCATGTAGGGCGGCAGACCAAGTCCGGAGTCCTCGAGAATGCGGATGATGTCGGCACGGACCAGACCATCGTCCTGGAATGGATAGACCGCGAGAATATTGGGTTTCGTGCTGATGTAGCCGGTCCGGTTCTCGTCAGCCCGCAGGCCCACGTAGTTCACCACTGGGCCCTCGCCGACATAGTCCTCGAACGGCTTGAGCTTGAGCATCTTCGTGCACCAGCGCCGATGGTTCGAGGGCAACATGCCACGATAAACCGTGAGCCAGTGGTCGAAGCTGTCGACAGGCGTGGTGCGGACGATCGGCTTGCCTAGGATCGCTTCGAGCCGGGCGATGTAATCGTAGGTCTCAGGCAGCTCCTTGTCAGTGTCATGGAAAATGTACTCGATGTCAGATACCCGATCACGCAGGTAGATGGCCAAGGCAGCGCTGTCCTTGCCTCCACTGAGGCTCAGGATGTGGCGGACCGGCTGGCCCTCGAACAACGATTCCATGTCCGCAGTGTATTCAGTCATCGTGCGATCCCTGACAACATCGTCGCCTCTTCATGGGTCTCTGTCTGCTTGGCCAGCTCTCTGAACAGAAGGTTGGCCAGGAACTGGATGCGCTTGGCGTCGCCTTGAGGCAACGTCTCGGCCATCTTGTCCAACAGTGCCTGCTCGTGCTTGCTCAGTCTAGCATCGCTCACGACATGGACGTAGTCCTTGCCATCGGGAAGCGTCAGGTTGACGCGGAGCGCGTCCTTGGAGACGGTGGACGTGCCCGTACCGAAGGCAGTGGCCTCGACCTTGGCGAAGAGCTCGGCCAAAGCGCCCATCTCCTCCATGAATCGCGGCTCATCCGCGGGCGACCACCTGGATGGAGGCTTGGCAACGACGAGACTGGCGAGCGATTCCGCCCACGCGTCCTTGGCAAGCCCTGAGTCTCGGAGACGAAGGGCGAAGGCGCGTAGCCTCGGCTCGCGCGCCGCGACCGACACGCCGGCCGCACGTTGGGCAAGTGCGTCGCGATCAAATTTGGATGTCTCGTCGCCCATGGCGATCGCGACGGATCCGATGATGCGTTCAAGGAGTCGCGCATAATCGGTCTGCAGTTCCGATATAGCCTCGCTGAGCCGAAGGACGAACTGCTCGGCCCGCTCCGCCGTCGCTGGCGTCGTCAGATCGAATTCAAGCAGCCCGCAGGCCTTGGGCAACGACACGAACATCAAGGTGGCGGGCTCGGTCGCTGTCAGGAGCGCATCGCGGACCGCGGCGGCGGTCGGCTCCAGCTTGCGCGACTTGCGCGTATACTCTGGAAGCTTGGCCGCGAACTGGCTGAGCTTGGTGACTATGTCGAGGAGAACAGGGCGACGATCGGTGACGTCGCGCACGAACGCGTCTGCCAGGCGGCCGAACACTTCGGCGCGGACGCCTTCCACGCTGCAGTACTGGACTTCGAACGTCGCCGGAGCCTTAGTCAGGCGCATGAACTCCAGCGCGCCGAAATTCGCGATGAAAGTCCCGGTCTCGTAGAGCGCCAATTCGTGGGCGCGCATCTTGAGGACGGTGGCGAGAAGGAGGGGCGACAGTCCGTCCCGAACGCCGTAGGGCGGACGTCGCAGATCGTCGAGGATGTCCTTCACCGAGACTCGCCCCCCCATGCCCTGGCGGATCAAGAAGACGATCCGTCTCATGGCAGGGAGCAGGCGGAGCGGATCTTCGGCCGAAGGTTCTCTCAGCTCGAAGCCGGACCCCATATCGACGTGAAGACCACCCTTGGCGAAGATGGAAAGGTACATGGACTTCTCAGGGGGCGCCTTGTTCGGATCGATCCCCATAAGTGGGGTGCGGTCGTGGCGAAAGATCCCTTCGATCAGCCTCATGCGCGCTGAAGCGGCAGCGCTGCTGATGGTGGTCTTGTTGACGAGTTCGTTGGCGACCCGTGGAGCGTCGGAGAAGCGATCGTCGCAGATCCGCGACAGTTCATTGACAAGGCCGCCTTCGATCACCAGGGGCTTGCCCACATGGAACCAGTCAACGTTGCGCGCGGGCGACCGCCGCAATGCGGAGATCGACGAGAACTGCTGAGCAAGGCTGCGCTGTGCCTCGTGGAGCTGGCGGGACACCTCTTCGGCCGCAAGTCCGTCGTCGGACAGTTCGGGCGTATTATCCCTGACCCATTCCCAGCATCTGACCGCAAGCACCTCGGGAGCGAGGAATGCTACCGACCGCGTCACGCCGCAGACCAAGCGGTCGTTCGCAGCGGTCAGGCGTTCCGCGGTGTCAAGGGCCGCCCGCTGCTGCTCGGGGGAGTTCGGCAACACCAGCAGCACCGTGCCATCGGCTGCGCTCATCACCGACATGGCATCCTCGGCGTCTTGTGATGCCGCATGGCGCAGGTCGAAGTAGCGCATGGTGCCGCGCTCGAGATAGTGGCGTCGGGCCAGCAACGTCTCGCTAGGCAAGAGTGTTGCCATGTTCGAGGCGACGTCCTCGATCGGGCCAACGGCCCGCAATGCGTTCTGATATGCGCTTCCAAGATTGACGCTGGTGTTCGGCCAGAGTCTGAAACCGGTGCGCGCGCCGCGGTCAAATAGTATCCCGCTCGAGAGCAGCTGCCCCAAGGCGTCCCTGATGGATTCCTCTGGCAGCCAGGAGAAGCAGGCAACGAGTGCCCCAGTCGTAGGCAGCAAATCGTCCGAATCCAGGAGATTGAGCAGTCCGATCACCTTGAGCAGCCGGACTTGCAGATCCGGGAGCTCGCGGTGCGCGTCAATCGTATTCACGATACGAAGCCACTGGTTCTGATAGCTGTGACCTGCCAGTCGATGTCCAAAATTGGCGCGGACATAGTCGTAAAGGTCAGCGAGCGAGTACCAGCCTTCGCCTACGGCCGTGGCTTCGCTGAAGCATTGCAGCCCATATGGTTCGTTGGACAGGAGAAAGCCGAAGAGCGAGCGCTCGTTCTGCCCGAAGCGCGCGAAGAAACGCACCAGAGGCGGAAGAAGCGTCGGATGGAGCGGATAGATCGTGGTCGCGTCCATCGTCGCTGCGCTGGCGGTCTGGCCGCCCAACCACCCCATGGCCCCAGTGGCGCGAGCGGCATCGCGCGCCTGCTCGACCACGCCGGCGGGGATGGCCCCAACCCCCAGTGCGCCCGCGATCAGCGCTGCGGTATGGGCAAGCGGCTGATCGAAGACGATCTCCTCGAAGCGGCCGGCGACCTTGCCCCACTCGTGGCGGGCGGCGACCGGCAGCCTCTCCGCATACGCATGGAAGCCTTGATGCAGCAGGCCGACGACGATGAATGGCCGGTTTCCGCTTCGGGAGGCCATCTCTGCCAGCCGCTGGAGCAGGAAGACATCCTCGGCATCCGGGTTCTGGGCGGCGTACTCGAGGAGCTTGCCCAACTCGTCGATGATCAGCAGCACGCCAGCGCCTTCCGCACTCGCAGCGTCCCGCAGGGCGCCGACCACCTCGTCCACTGCGAACGTCGAACGGCCTTCAGATCCGGCGTCGAGCAACGCGCGGATAGAAGCGAGCTGCTTCTTGGACAAGACATCGCCCCAGGACGACAGGCCATTACGCACGCCCCGCTCGATGGCCTGGGCAAGGCCCTCGCGTGCGCCGGTGACGAGCATGGGCAGCAACGGCCTGTGGTCGGCCTCTTTTCCATGGCCGATCGCCCGCGCGATCTTGTCTACATCTGCGCCGCCATTGCCGTCCAGGAGACGCGCCAGCATCAGAGCGAAGGACGACTTACCCACGCCGTAGTCGCCGGTGACGCGCCAAGCTCGCTGCGCCGACCCGCCCTGAAGGCCCTTGAGGATGCGGGCCGATGCGGATGCCATGGCCGGAGTGATGACATAATGCTCAAGCGCATTCGGGTCGTCGAAGTCGCGCTCGAGCTGCACGGAGCGATAGAAGCGCGATGGCACGTTGAAGAGCTGGGAGAGCTTAGGGCGATCGATATCGGTCACTGGCTCAAACTCCATACACACTTTTAAGGGTCGGTGCGGCGCCCTCCCGGAAGACCATACCCTGCACCGCCGAAGGCTGGTATCGTAACGAAGCACCTGGCCGACGCGAAATGGCTTCCAGCCGCTGCCGAACATCGTCCTCGGTCAGCTTGAACACCTGACCGGGAGAGCCGCTCGCCGTAGCGATGGTACGCAGGGACAAAGTAGCTTCGCCGCTTGCCTGACGGTCCCAGAAATCGCGAACGCAGTACTCGAAGAGGTTGTCAGTGATGTCCGGCTTGGGTTCGCGTCGGAAAGCGTAGACCGTATCCCAGCGTCCGCCGATGTTGCGCCGCTCGCCCGCCGGGACGATTAGGTTCAGTCCCACAAGGGGACCATCGAGCGAATCCTCGACAGCAACCTTGGACCCGCGCGTTCCAATATAGGTGTGCAGGAAGACGTCGAAGTGCTGGGCGAGCGTCACGTCGGAATGATCGTGGCCAAGAGATGTCGATCTGCGGCGGAACGATTCCAAAGCCTCGGTCCGTGTGAACTCCGGATATGGCCATTCCGACAGCATGTGCGCCCATGCAAACAGCATGGGACTGGCGCGGGACGAAACATTCCAGTGGAGGAGCCAGAGCGTGCGCTCGTCCTCGAGATAGGGATCCAGCCCCCCTTTGGCGAGCACGGCGTTCCCGAACTCCGTAGGTTTGTGGCTCCTGTCATCGGAGACCGTAGCCACGCCCATGGTGTCCATCCAGAAGCGAAGCGAGCGCACCATGTTCTTGCCGATACCGAGTTCCACCATGCTGCGCTCGTCGTCGAAAAACATTCCCGGGTCGCACATGATAGCGCGATAGGCCTTGGGCAGCCACGCGTAGCGGCAGGCGAAGGATTCGTGACCCGAGAAGCGGAAAGGGCCCGATCCGGTGCGAATGGCATCAAGCATTATGGCGTTCCAAGCTGGTTCTGACGGAGGCGATCGCCGAAGCGATCCGTTGGGCCGCGTGTAGCACATCTTCGCGGGTCGTGTGGCGCCCCAAACCAATGCGCAGTGCACTTTCCTGCACATCCTGCGGCAACCCCATGGCCTGAAGGACATGCGACGCCCCCTGCGCGCCAGACATGCATGCGGCACCCGTGGAGATCGCCACCTCGTTGCGCAGACGGGCGACGACCAGATCGTTTGGCGCCCCGGGGGCGGAGATGTGGACATTGCCGGCAAGCCGAGGGTCGCTTCCGTTCAGGACCAGATCGGGCACAGCCGCTCGCAGTTCGGCGCGCATCAGTGCGCTCAGCCCGCGAAGGCGTTGCTCCTCAGCCGCGCCTTCCTCCGACATCAGTCGGCAGGCGATCCCCAATCCTACGATGCCCGGGACATTGGGGGTGGCTGCATGGCTTCCAGACAGCCCGTAATTGTTCTCGGCGCGGTAGACCGACGAGATCAGCGCTCCGACACCCTTGGGGGCATGGATCTTGTGGCCGCTGAAAACGAAATAGTCGAAAGGTGTCTCGGAAAGATCAAGCGGGACGCGACCAACACCCTGAGTGGCATCCACCAACATCGCGACGCCGGCCGCTGCTGCGAGTTCGTAGGCCTTGGCCACCGGATAGATCGTCCCCACCTCGTTATTGGCCGCCATCAGGCACAGCAGATCGATCTCGGGCAACAGCCCTTCGATACGGTTCAGGTCGATCGACGCATCTGGCGCGACGTCGATCCATCGAAGCGTCGCCATGCCGAGCCGTTCGGCACGTCGAGCCATGTCTATCACCGCAGGATGTTCCACCCGCGATAGCGCAACGCGCAATGGCGAACCTTCAGCAGTTCCCAAGGCATGGGAGAAGGCGAGCTCAATGGCATGGGTCGAGCCCGACGTGAAGCGCACATCGGCAGGATCAGCGGACAGCAGATCAGCGACTGCATCAGTCGCAGCCTCAATAGCCGCGGCGGCGCGCTCGCCATGAACATGGTCGACGCTATTCGCATTGCCGAACTCTTCTACCATGTGGCGCATGACCGCTTCAGCCACACGCGGATCGACAGGGGTAGTGGCGTGATGATCCAAATAGATCCCGCCCGTTGATTCAGTCATCGGCATGCTCTTTCGGCGGCGGTCCTCTTATGACGCACATTTTCCTGGCAGTGCGCTTGGCTCAACACTTTGGACTTGTTCGCGGGTCGGCACAATGCATCTCATCATTAATGAGCGATTATGACCACACCAGATGAAACCTATCAAGCTGATGAAGTTGCCCTTATTGATGGCTCGGCAGCATAGGTCCAAATCGGCCATTCGCGTATACGCTGCGAAAGGACGCATTCCGCCCCTCGCAGAGTGTCGGTCGGGTGTGCGTTGCACCTCTTGCGGATGACCGCTGTTCGAGGATTGCTGCGACCGCCACGCTGCGCTGTGGTCAGACCGCTTTCCGCCCATCCTGCCTCTGGGCCGGAACCGCTACGAGGTCTGACCCTTAGCCCTTAATTTTACGCGGCTTCCCACACCTGGTTGAGAATCCTCGCCGCAATCTCTGCCTTGTCCTGCGGCAGGAACCGCCCGTAGTGCTGGGCGACCATTTCTGCCGTGTCCTGGATGGCGTAGCTCGCCTGCTCGTAAGAGCCAGTCTGCTTCAGGATATGCGTCGCTAATACGTCGCGAACATTGTGCGGACCGTGAGGCAGGAGGCCCTTGATCACCCCTTTCCCCGTCCAAGGATTGTAGATGCCATAGCGCTGGATCGCTGTGCGCCAGGCCTCGTAGAATGTGTTCTGGCAATAGGCTGCGTTGGTGCTGGTCTTCTTCGCGGTCTTAACGAAGAAGGTGCCAGGATCGGCGGCCGCGCCGATGAGACGTGCCCTGTGATGGGCGATCCAGGCCTCAATCATCTCGTAGAGCTTGCCGAGATCCGGCAAGATCAGCCGGAACGGCTTGGCACCGAAGAACGAGGAATTGGCGTTCTTGAACGCCACCGAGGGGATCAGGATTTCCCAGCCTTGATCGCGCGTGCTCCAGCGCAGCTCGCCGCGCTTCATATCCTCGAGCCGACGCTCCGCGGTTGGAAGGCCGCCCCGTTTGCAAAGCAGGAGTTCACGCAAGTTTTTTTGACGCAGACCTGTATGCAGGCCAATGCGTAGCAATAGGAACGCCCGAACCGCTTCGGCGGCCGAGCGCGGGTGATGCCGCTCATTCGGCATGCGGCGCAGGATCTCCTCGGTGATCTTGCGATACTCACCAACCGGGCTGGAGGCTTCCAGCACCGGCAAGATCGGCTCGAACGGATCACGATGGATGCGCGCCACGCGGTCGATCTCCTTGATACGGCGCCGGGCTTGCTTGTACATCCGGTCACACGCTCCGTCCCAGTCGGCGCGGACCTCAGCAATATCCTGTTCTGAGATCAGGCCGTCGATCACCCGCAGGTTGCCAGCCAAGCATGGCGTCTGGCGCAACCATCCTGTCTCCTCACGGCAGAACGCTGCGGCAATCGACAGCAGATCGATCTCCCATTTGGTATAGAAGCCGCGACGCCGCTCGCGCCATTGGAGATACCAGTCCCAGACCTGCGGAAAAATCATCATGGCGAATGTCAGTAGCCTGGGATGGGCACCAAAGCCCTGAACCTCGCTTTTCTGTGGAGCGGCGAAGGCGCCGAACCAGAGTCCGAAGTGCTCGACTTTCTGGGACGCCGTTTCCTCGCCCCAGACCCCGTTCCGCTGCAAACCGAAAGCCGCAAAGGTCGAGGTCTTGAAGCGCAGGATTTCCGCCATCTCGTCGTTCAGCCGCTTCGGAGCGTTGATGATGCCGGATTCGCCTTCGGCCGTGGCGATCGAAGACTTGCGGCGCGGCCCGGAGGCGCAGGCGAAGCGGACAGCATACCGCTGGCGCATCATTGCTGCCTGATATCGTCGATAGTCAGTCGAGCCGCTGACGATGACATTCCGGACCCAGTCAAGGATCTGCGTCTGTTCCCTTCTGGGCCTCCGGTTGAAGTCATCCGGCAAATGCCAGGCGAGCCGGCGCCGCTCGGCAGGGGCTATTTCGTCCAGGTTGAAGTCTCCCGGAGCCCGTTCAGCTCCTCCCGTCTTCGCCGCGAAATATCCCTCCGGCAGCCGGTAGCGCCGTTCGATCCGTTGAAGGATTTCCAAGCTGATCGCGGACCGTGGCGCCTTCGCCCCCCTACCCCATGTCATCAAGGTGCTGCGATGCACGCCATCTTCGGGCCGCACCACAGCATTGTAGAGATGATAGATAGTTTCGCCATGACGGGAGGCATGCAAACGCAAGGCGGCGCCAAAACTGTCGGGCTCGTCCCATGTGCTTTCCAGCGGCTCCGGGAACTCGACGATGGGCTTCGGCCGTCGTCCGGGTCGTTTACCCTTTCGCACGGAGGACGATGGCGACGGGGAAGCCGGCACCTTTCTGTGTGCCCCCGCAGTTCCCGTTGCCGGCGCTCGTTTCGCCGCTGATTTCGGCTCAGAGCGCAGCCGATACTCGGCAACCGCCCTGGCGACAGCATCGAAGATGGGCTGAAGACTGGAGCGGACATGCGCCAGACGCGAGGCATCCATCCCCAGCCGCTCCGCCAGTATTTTGAGATCCAGACCACTGCCTCGGTAGGGCGGATATTCGTTTCGCTCGAGCAGGTCCGCGAGGCATTCTTGCAATGTGCGCACTTCGCCCGGAGTGAGCAGCGGGGCAAGCCTCAAGTCGCAATACTCCGCGATCCTGCGCGGCGTGAGAGTTGAAGGTGTTGATTTCATTATGTGTCTTCCGATAGTCGCGGGACCGCGTGACTAACGGAAGAGATCAAAGCCCAAAAGCGCCTTCATGCCCGCCTAGCCGATCACGGCAAAGCGTACTCGATTTGAACTTGTATGCCTGGCGCCAACAATACAGCTGCATCGGCGAAATCCCCTAGCACCATGCCAGCGCGGAAACGTTCACGCCAGGCTCAAGCACTGCAGCCACGGCTTGCGCTGTGAACTTGTCCGACAGCCGTCGACCCTCCCGAACCGGGGCACCATCCAAACGCTCGGTCTCGACCTCAAACAACCGCACGCAACCTATCGCAGGTACAAGCGCAGAGCTAAACGTAGGCATGGGATCCCGGCGGCAAACAGCTTGACGAACCTGTCCCAGACCGCCCGCGCTGCTAACCGACAGGCTCTCCTTGCCGCTTTCCGCTAACCGCCGTAGAGCGGTGGTTTATCTCACGGCCACGGTCTCTTAAGTCTGCTAGAAGAGGCGAAAGGCCGAACGCGAGAACTCTACATCTACCCCATCCTTCTGACTCTGCTTTCAGAGCCACTCGAATAATATGAAATGCGAAACCCGTGCGGTCAAGGAGGCCTGAAGTGAACATCGATTATCTAAAGGACTTCGTCTGCCTTTCCGAAACAATGAATCTGACTGTCGCCGCAGATTTACGCGGAACGACCCAGTCCAACT
Source organism: Pararhodobacter sp. (assembly GCF_034676075.1). Classification (GTDB taxonomy): domain Bacteria; phylum Pseudomonadota; class Alphaproteobacteria; order Rhodobacterales; family Rhodobacteraceae; genus Pararhodobacter. Next base: position 141,563 of record NZ_JAUCCQ010000003.1, read on the forward strand.
TCAGCAAAAGGCTCAGAAGCCTTGAGATCTGGCTCGATCACGAGCTGATCGATCGCAAGAATCGTCCTATTACACTTACCCCATATGGCGAGTTGTTCATTCTAAAGGCAAAGTCAATTCTTGAGGAGCTACACGACTTCAAATCCAACAAGACTCCGTGGGATTCGTCATCAGGCGGAGTCAAAATAGCGACACCTCATGCGGCCACCCATTATGCACTTCCAAACCTGATGCACATTATCAGAGGGATTTTGCCGAACGCCTTTCTGTTGCCGCGTCTTCAAAATCAGGCGGAGACCGCTGTAATGCTCAGCCGGAATGAATGCGAACTAGCAATCGCCACTCAGCATAAAAGCCTGCCTCTTTCTCAAGAACTGGAAGTATTTCGCTCTGTAGCATTCGATTCGGACAGACTGACAATGGTATTCAACCCTGCCTGCATATGTCCGACCAATGACGTAGATCTTTTTGCACCTCACAGAAACACCTACCTTGGAAAAATTTGGAGCGCGAACAAACCGGCCACCTGCCAAAATCCAGAGATCGGAGTGGGACTCGTCGCTGAAGTGCGCGCACACTGTTTGACCGGCAATGGCATCGGAGTCTTGCCCTTTAGCTTGGTCGAGGCAGACCTGGCACTCGGAAGACTAAAGCAGATCGACCCGTCGGTTGACCTTGCCTACTCTTACCGCCTCTTCTGTGCACCGAAAGCGTCTCCCTTGGCCCGGCAGGTCTGGGACGTCGTTCGGACCCTCGGCGCCGCCATTCCCCAGACTACTTGAATTAGTCATTCAATGACTTGGACAGTATCCGACTGATCAACCTATGATTTCTGCCAAAAACTAAGAGGCAGGAATCATGCAGACCTACATGCCGGCGGCTGTCGGGTGTTCCCATTTTGGGATGCTCGGCACCGCCAAAGCGCTTGTGCGCATATCACTCGCGGTTGTCGGACTGCTCTTCAGCTCTGCTGCAAGCGCGGACGAGTTCGCACCTGCGGTTCGATCCATCTCGGTCTACGATATCCCAAGCCACACAGTGATGCTCGAGCAGAATGCCGACGTGGCCATGCCGCCTGCGTCAATGACGAAACTGATGACGCTCTACATCCTATTCGAGGCTCTCGAAATGGGCAGGGTCCAACTCGAAGATCGCATGGCCGTCTCCGCCTACGCTGCCAACCGAGGTGGCTCCACGATGTTTCTGGATACGCGCGACAACCCCACTATCGAGGATTTAATACGGGGCATCATCGTCATGTCTGGCAACGATGCTGCGATCACTGTTGCAGAAGGCTTGGCTGGAACAGAAGGTGCATTCACGCTCCAGATGAACTCCGTCGCACAGCGGATTGGGATGGAGCACTCTCACTTTTTGAATGCAAGTGGGTGGCCGGAGGCAGGCCATGAAATGTCCGCCAGAGATCTCGGGGCGCTTGCCCTGAGCATCATTGAAGAGTTCCCGCAGCACTATCATTTCTTCTCACAGCCAGAATTTTCCTTCGACAATCGGGCGCCAGCGAACCGATTCAATAGAAACCCGATACTGGGATTGAACATTGGCGGCGACGGCCTGAAAACAGGACACACCGACGAAGCTGGGTACGGCTTCGTCGGTTCCGCGGTTCAAGGCAACCGTCGCATAGTCTTCGCTTTCATGGGAGCGCAGGATGCCAATGCAAGAGCACAGATTGCACGAGACATTGTCCTCTGGGCATATGGGCAGTTTCGGTCAAGACAAGTGCTTCGAGCTGGCGATATTCTTGCTCAAGCCGAAGTGTGGCTTGGAGAACAGCGGACGGTTCCCCTTACAGTTGCCAGCGACGTCACCATACTGTTGCCCACATCCTCACCGGATGACGTTCAAGCTATGCTGTCGTATCTGGGCCCGATAACTGCACCAATCCACGAAGGCCAAGAAGTTGGGCACCTGTCGATTTCATTAAGCTCCGTCGAAACGACACATATTCCCGTTGTCGCGGCCGAAAATGTCCGCATGGGCGGTTTCTCAGTTCGCATCTCCGCGGCCGCGACGGTTCTTGCAAATTTAGCAATGCGTCACACCACAAGCTTCTTAACACAAGAAGAAGAATGAACTTAGGGGATGAAATTATGAGGAGAACTTCCAAATCAAATGGAATCAGCAAGTGGTCAATTCTCTCGTTGACCCTTGTCGCCGCTCTAATTCTACCGACTTCCTCCAGGGCGGACAATTACGCGCATCTTGTTTTGGATGCAAGAACAGGAAGTGCACTTGAAGCGCACAATGCAGACGAGTTACGGCATCCGGCATCTCTTGCAAAGATGATGACGATATACGTGGTCTTCGAGGCAATCCGCGATGGCCGATTAACCTGGGGCCAACGAATTCGAGTGTCCGCAACAGCAGCTAGCCGCATCCCAACGAAGCTCTATGCACCGGCTGGGTCTACCATTACTGTGCGAGAGGCAGTACTCGGAATGATCGTTGTGTCAGCCAACGATGCTGCTACTGCGGTGGCGGAAGAACTTGCAGGCAATGAAGCCGCATTTGGAGAGCTGATGACGCGACGGGCGCGCCAGCTTGGAATGGCGAGCACGCTATTCACAAACGCATCGGGCCTCCCAAGTCGTGCTCAAGTGACGACTGCGCGCGACATGTCGGTTCTTGCCATTGCTCTGCAGCGAGACTTCCCGGAATTCTACCGCTTGTTTTCTCATACAAGCATGACTTTCGCTGGACGAACTCGCTACGGGCATAACCGCCTCATGTCCAGATACGAGGGGATGGACGGAATCAAGACTGGCTATACGGATTGGTCCGGCTTTAACATTGTCAGCGCCGTTTCATACGGGAACAGGCGTGTCATTGGTGTCGTGATGGGGGGAGCAACAGCTCAATCTCGTGATGACCGGATGGCAGAACTCCTAGACAGGGCTATGCCAAGAGCCTCCAATGAGCCTGGGCTACCATCGCTTCCGCGACGAGTGTCGTCGGCAGCAGTCCTCGTGTCCCCTCGTCCACCAGCACGACCATCGCAGTTTGAAACACGTGAAGCCCTTTCGCCGTCGGTCCTAGTTTCCCTGCGCCCCCGGAGACGCCCTGAGGAACTGATGGTGGAATTTGCTATCAGCGCCGCATTGCACGGTCATGCTTCTGCCGATGATGTTCCATTTCAGGTTGTTAGCACGGATCACATCGAAGCCGCGATTACCCAAGCACTTGAGCACCCCTGAGAGGATCAGCGCCTGATGAAGGCGATGCCCAACGACACATTCATGATAGCTGATGCAAGTGCGGGCCTGCTGGGCCCGCGCTTGCCCGAGAATATCAAAAAGAAGGCAACATCAAGAACGAGTGGCCGTTCGTCGAACTCGCTGATGTAATCGGCAGCGGTCTAACAGGCCGCTGAAAAACTCCTGCCTCGACGCCGATGGCGGAACATGATTCACG